>CAUUCF010000019.1:0-4282 GCA_963543695.1 uncultured Gammaproteobacteria bacterium | reverse complement strand
GTAGAGCACAACCTTGCCAAGGTTGGGGTCGCGAGTTCGAATCTCGTTTCCCGCTTAGATAGTGGTAAGGCATTTTGGCTGGGTGGCAGAGTGGTTATGCAGCGGTCTGCAAAACCGTGTACGCCGGTTCGATTCCGACCTCAGCCTTACTAAACATACAGAATTGCCCAGGTGGCGGAACAGGTAGACGCAAGGGACTTAAAATCCCTCGGGACTCAATCTCGTGCCGGTTCGATTCCGGCCCTGGGCACCATTTTTTTACGGGGTATAGCGCAGTCTGGTAGCGCATCTGCTTTGGGAGCAGGTTGTCGGGGGTTCAAATCCCTCTACCCCGACCATTTTGTTATAATTTTTAGTGGCTTTTTTGCTAAAATCGTTTACAAAACAACCCTTGTAGAAAATCAAAAATAAGCAACACCACTTTAACGTAAATAACTCTTCATCTACGCTTATTCCTTCGTTTAACATTAAAGAATGTTTCTATCGTTCTTCAGATGCAACTAGACTCTAGGAAAATAGAATGCTATATTTTAACTATCTTTTATGGAAATTTAAGCATGTTACAACAGATATATCAAAAAACTAAAGGTTGGTTTGCCTGGATTATCTTTACTTTAATTACCGTTACTTTCATCTTTTGCGGCATAGAATTTCGTGCTAAAAACCAAAGTAAAATAATTTTTCAAATCGGCAAAAAACAATTGACCGCCGAAACTTTTCAAAAAAAATTAGAACAATATAAAGCTAGTTTAATGCACCAAAATAAAGGTTTAGTTTGGAACCCAGAAACAGAACAGCAAATCGCTCAAACGTTATTCAACGAGATTGTAGAAAACGCTCGTTTAGCTCATACGATTGAACAAATGCATTTAGTAATTCCTGACGAACAATTTTTAAATGAAATAGCCAAAATTCCAGATTTTCAGCAAAACGGTAAATTTGCTTTACCTTTATTTCAACAATATTTAGCAGCGAACCATTTGTCTCAAGAACAATTTAAACAATTATTTTGGGTTAATTTAGGCTTAACACAACAGAAAGCGGGGATTGAAGACACCGAATTTTTATTACCATATGAAGAACAATGCTTACAGACAGCGTGGAATCAACAGCGTCTAGTTAAAATAGCTGATTTATCGAAAATTAAAGAAGTAGAACAAAAGATCCCTGAACAAGATCAAAAACGTTATTATCAAACTCACCAAAACGATTTTTTAGATCAAGCTCAAGTTAAATTTGAATATTTAATTTTAGATATCCACGATTTACCACGTCAAAAATTTAACGAAAAAGAATTACAACGTTTCTACGAAGAACATATTAACTACTACACTTCCCCTAAACGTTGGCAAGTTTTATTAGTACAATTACACCGTACTCCAGTAGAATCACAAGAAAAAACCGCCGTTAAGATAGCCAAATTACGTTTAGAACTCTCTGAAACGAATCAAATTCAAGAAGATTTTCATACTAAAACAGAAATCGTATGGTTAACTGACGGTAGTTTTGAGGGTAAATTAAAGGACGTTTTAGAAACTGCAAAAGTAGGAGAAATATTGCCAGAGATTAACGACGAAAATAGTATTGTCTTAGTAAAAGTACTAGCCATAGAAGCACAAAAAATTCGTTCTTTCGACGAAGTACATCAGCAAATAGCGATGACGCTAGAACAACAAACGTTAAATGAAATCTTTCATCAAAAAGCGGATCAATTAGCAGAATTAGTTTACAATAACCCGGAAGATTTAACCATTACAGCCCAAACACTCCATTTAGCTCTACAACAAAATCCGTGGTCTACCTATGCAGAGCTTCTTAAAAGATTTAACGTTCTAGTTGCCCGAAAAGCTTTTGAACCGATGATGTTACAACAACACGTTAATAGTGATTTAATAGAATTAAGCCCTGGTAAGCTAATCGTTTTTAAAGTTCATGACCATATCCCAGCGCAACCTTTACCCTTTAAAGTAGTACAGCCACAAATTTTAAAGATTATGCAAGCTGAGCAAACTGCAACCAGACGTAAGCAAATCGCGCAAGATTTAATGCATCAAGAACAAAAACTTTCAAAGGTTTTAAAGGACCAATACCAAATATCGTTGGATAACGAAATATTTAATCAAAAAAACAGTAATGAACCGTTAGGTAAAATAGTATTTACAAAAATGCATCTAATCCAAAACCGACTTTTTTTTGAAGATCCTTGGTTCCTGATTTTAGAAAAACAGTCAACAAACACTAATAACGATGAAGATTGGTCTCATATTAGGCGAATTTTCCGTGCTACAACCCTCGAAAATTTAAAAACTACCCTTTATAAACAACAGAAAATTATAAAACAATACGAGAAAACCGAATAATATAACGGTTTAAATTACACCGGTAATTACTCACTAATTAGCCCAAAAGTTATCGTTGTATTAAATTAAAATCGACAGGAAATAAAAATTACGCTACTGTTGTTTCCTCACAACAAAAAGTACTGTTATTATTGTAAGACATGCAGGAACGTGTTACATTCGTTTAAAGCTAGATAAGTATGACGTCATTGCTCGAACGAACACTTAAGTTTCGGGTAAATACTGGATACGGCTCGTCAATTACAATATAAAAGGGGAAAAAGAGAACAACTCTAAAAACTATGATTAGGGAAATAGGCCGCTTTCTAGAAAAAAGCCATTTGCTTAAAAAAATGAAACCCTTTGGCTAAAACAGTAATTTTATTAAATAAGGAGACAGTAATATGCAAATGATCAAATTAAATAACGGCGTTGAAATGCCAATTTTAGGCTACGGAGTTTTTCAAATTACTCCTGATGAATGCGAAAAATGTGTATCTGATGCTATTTCTGTTGGCTATAGATTAATCGACACGGCTCAAGCCTATGAGAACGAAGAAGGAGTAGGAAATGCCGTCCATAAATCTAGTATTGCTAGAAAAGCATTTTTTATCGTCACTAAAATTTGGATTTCTAACGCAGGTTATGCAAAAGCCAGAAAATCGATTGACGAATCTTTACGTAAATTGCAAACCGATTACATCGACTTATTACTTATTCACCAACCGTTTGGTGATTACTATGGAACCTACAGAGCGATGGAAGAAGCATATAAAAGTGGAAAAACGCGTGCGATCGGAGTAAGTAATTTTTACCCAGATAGATTTGTTGATTTATCTTTACATTGTGAAATTCAACCTACTGTAAACCAAATTGAAACCCATATTTTTCAACAACAAAAGATTGCTCGAAAATTTTTAGATAAATACCATACTCAAATTATGGCTTGGGGATCATTTGCAGAAGGGAAAAATAATTATTTTAAAAACGAAACTTTAGTTTCAATTGGCAAAAATTACAATAAAACTTCCGCTCAAATAGCATTAAGATTTTTAACTCAAGAAGGGGTGATTGTTATTCCTAAATCCATCAAAAAAGAAAGAATGGAGCAAAATTTTGCTATTTTTGATTTTGAATTAACTAATGACGAAATTGAACAAATCAGAACCTTAGATTTAGGTAAAAGTTTATTTATAAACCATTATGCAGGAGAAACTGCTGAATACTTAGCAAATTATAAAATTTAGTTTTAAAACCGTTATACATACCCAAAATTACGATTTTTACCGATTATTAAACGACAAATTAAGGGATAACGGAATGTTCAATAAAGTTATTTCATTAATGATTTCATTCAAAAATTTGCTCGAACATTAAAATTATACTTGCTGTTCCAAATGCAATTAATGAAGCCAACGTCAGAGTAGTACATTCCCCATTTTTCTTTTATTCGAACCTCGTACAAAACCTTGTACAAGTACTGTACCTGCTTGAAACGCTTCATTTTCACCAATATTAACACCATCTTCCTTTACTAACGTTAACTTTGAAATAATACTATTATCATTTTCCAAATATACTTCCGTTTCTTCTACCGCTGGCCCTGCAAGAAAAGAAACTGAACCAATAATCATCCCTGCTGCTAAAAAAAGCATGTCAGACTAATCCCTCCGTTGATAGAATTTAATTCATTATTACTCAAAGTTTTCATAAATTTATAATTTTAACCAATATTTAAATTACCAAATAAATTATCACTAACACTTATTTTTTTCTTCTATAGTTTAATTCAACGTGATACCTTACAAATCAAAATAATTATTTCTCAACGTCTCTTTAAAAAAAGAGAAAACGCTTTTTCAAACATTTTCTCTTTTCCCAGTTAATATTTTTAACAGTCAGTCAATTTTATTTAAATAAATAACTAACTCCTAATTGACCGT
>CAUUCF010000018.1:0-4633 GCA_963543695.1 uncultured Gammaproteobacteria bacterium | reverse complement strand
TATACACTGAAGGTTACGAAGTGATCGCAAGTTACGGAATCGCTTTTTTTAGAAAGAAATGTTGGGTAACTAAACTATCAACGTAACATAAAAAAATAAAGTAAAACGTTTGCAAAATTTAAACGAAAACTTTTAATTATTTTGAAACTAAAAAATGATTGTAAATGAAAAATAATATTGTACCAAATCCTAACCGTATATATCCAGTTGCTAGATATAAAAATGAAATTTATGTTAAACCAACGGTTAATAATCCGAATATTATGGTAGGAGAATTTACGTATATTGCAGATTCTGAATTTGAAAGTCATGTTACTCATCATTATGCTTTTAATGCAGATAAATTAATTATTGGCAAATTTTGTCAAATTGCAGCCGGGGTGGAATTTATAATGAATGGTGCAAATCACCAGATGAATGCGGTTTCAACTTTTCCGTTTTATACCCTTGAAGGATGGGAAATGGAAGCTCCATTAGCGAAAGATCTTCCGTTGAAAGGTGATACGATAATTGGAAACGACGTTTGGATTGGTCAAAATGCAGTAATTATGCCCGGTGTAAATATCGGTGATGGGGCAATTATTGGAGCAAATGCTATTGTGGGTAGCGATGTTGCGCCGTATACGATTGTTGTAGGAAATCCGGCAAGATTTGTGCGTAAGCGTTTTGACGATGAATTGATTACGTTAATGCTAAAGTTTAAGTGGTGGGATAAATCAATTGAGGAAATCAACGCATTAATACCCTTACTAACAAATAGTGATTTAGATGAAGTTAAACGAAAAATTAAAGCTTTGATAACGTGACACATATTATTAAATATCGATTTTGAACGTAAAAATTATTAAAAATCAAGTTGATCTTAAAAGATTTTTTTCTGAAACGGATAATTATCCTTAACGATTTAGGTGTTTAGGTTAGCTAGTTATTTTAATGCGTTATTAATTTTTAATACACTACAAATTACTTAATTATTTATTCAGTGAACAGTGCCAAGATAATAGAGTAAATAAATTTTTTAAAAATAATCAAAAATAAAGTTTTTATAGGATATTTTCAAATGAAATACTTTATTTTTTTAAATGAAAAACTAAAATTGGCAATCGTAATAAACAAATCAAGTTATCCTTAAAAGGACGGTGTTTGGTCCTTTTAAGTTATTTTTTTCTCTTTGTATGATAAAGAAGGAGAATCTTTATTGCTTGCGAGTTGTTCAGTAGTTTGCTTATTATCGATGGAATTTTTCTCCTGTGTATGGTTAGGTGATGTAATTTTAGTTTCATGAGGAGCCGCTGGTGTTTGTTGACTTGCTTGATCAGAAGGAGCATTTTGTGGATATTTTCTTAATAGGTGTTTTAACGTACGTTGTTCAGTAGTAGCATCTTTTGCTTTTTGAGCTTCGTTTAATTTGTTTAAAAATGGAATGCGACTTTTATATTGTTCTGATCTTTTTATTCGATTTTTTTCAATATCTTTGTTAACAAGCCCTTGTAAGCTTTCAGCAGAAATTCTCGTTTCTTTTAAACCACCACCGGTTTGTTCGAGACCCCGTTGAGTAGTATCGCTGGTATGTTGAATTCCTGAACGAATTCCTTCTACCGCTTTTTGTTCTCCTCCAATGGATGGAGCAGAAATACCAATGACACGCATCGTTTCACTGTATAATAAATGAATGCACGAGAAAGCAATATTAACTACCGACATTAGTGTTAAGGTATATACGGTCAGTATTCCGACAATTTTAAATAAAGTAATAACCGTATCCCAACTAACGCCAGTTAATCCGGAAGCGCCATTAATCGTAGCGGTACTAGTACCTACGACAATATCGACCATTCGTACGAAGACTTCGTTTAACATATTACAGCCAATTTCGGCGAGAATCATTGCAATAATTAAGCCAATGACCATTAATACGGGTCGGAAAAAGACTCCTAATAATTGCATAATAAATTGTTCAGCTTCTCTAGATAATAAAGGATTATCTTGTGAGCCTCCTCCCCATAACATTAGAAAACAAATGATTGGAGCTGAGAACATTAAAACGATTACTCCGATAAGCCAACCTAAACCACCGAAGATAAATAAAATTAAAGGGATGATCGGTACGTAAACCATGAGTAGTAAACCACAAGCAAGGAGCGGGCCAATAATTCCAAAAACCACCGGTAACATCAAAAAGATCACAACGGTAGCAAATCTAATTCCTTCGATGTTTAAACCAGCTAACCCTCGCGCAGCGTCAACAGCCCCACTTAAAGTTCCCCAGAACGTACCTGGAGCTAATGCCGCAGAAACAGCTACCGTTATGGTTTCGGAAGTAAAACCTCCCGTCGCAATAGCAATGGATAATTTTAAAATCTTATCGTAAACGTTTACCCCGGCCTTAACCATACTTTCGCCGATCATGACTAATTTTTCAATAGCGGTAACGTAACTTTGGTTACTGTTATTTTCGTTAGCGGTTACTGCTGATTTCCAATCATCATTGATTAAATTAGTAACTTGTTCGTGTAAAACCATTAACGGAATATCTCTAAAAGCGGCGACGACCGTTGGTGGCCCTACGAGAGGAACAGCCATTACCACTCCAGCACCAACAATGAACCCAGTGACATTATTATTTTTACTACTTAAAGCGGCTTGTAATTTCTGAAAAGCTTCTGTTAGTGCATCAGAATCGTTATTACTGCTGATTAACGAATAAGCAGCACCATATTTAGCGGCATATTCAACCATTGAGTAAATCATGCTTAAATTACTGCTATAACCTTGACCAGCAATTTTATTAATACTATCGCTGTTAGAAAATGAAGAACTATTATTAGTAGTATAAATTTTATCTTGATTTTGAATTAGGCTATTATTTTGCGTATGTAAATGACGATAATAAGCTCCAGCATATAACCAACCTTTGTTTTTTAACGTATCAAAGAGATCGCTAGTTTGACTATTATTTGATAAAGGTTGCCAAATCGTAGTAGTACGACTTTGGTAATCTAATGCGGCGTTAATTAACTGAAAAGAACCGTTTGGATAATTAGCTAAATCTTGATAGGATGATAAATCTTCGGAATTAGAGGGAGCAATTTCGTTTAGTTGTTTTTTATATTCAGCGTTTGTTTTTTGCAGAGAATCTTCTACGTATTTGCGAGCTATCGAATCTAAAGAGTTAAATAACGATAACGAGGCTGCATCTCGAATATTATCGTTATCCGCGTCGTTTGCTAATTTAAAAGTGTAGCTACCACATTGATGGTTAGTTGGTATGTTCGTTAGTAATGCTGAAGGTAAAGTGCTACTATTGATATATGGCAGAGTAATTTTCCCTTTTTGAGCATTGTAATTATAAATAGCGAAACCACGTTCCGGATTATTATAAGAAAGAGGAACGGAGTATTCACTGACCATTTGTTGAGCTTGACTTAATTCTTTAGAGTCTTGGCTCGTTTCTAAAATTGCTAAATTTTTTTCGTAAATTTCTTGTCTACGGTATTCTAAAGCATAATAAGTAGCATAAGAACAAACTAACGATTTTAACGCCGCTACACTATTTAATTTATCACTTCCTGGATCGCTCCATACCGTTGTATATCCAGCTTTTCTTACTAAATTAGCAACGTCACTATTTACGAGGTAATAGTTAATATGACTGTTACTATTTGTAGAGTTATTACTCGTTGTAAAGTTAGATAAAACGCTTCCGTACTGAGTAACGTAATCTAAAGTTTTGTTCCATAATAAATCAGCTAAACCTACCCCTTGAATAACGATCCACATGACAACTGTATTGATAATCGAATAACCAGAACTTTGTGGAATTAGTAAACTAGTACTTAAAGCGCAACGAATAGATAGCCAAACCGTAGTTGTTTTACCCATTGCACTACCGTCGGCAACGGTTTCGGTAAGGATTTTGATGAAAGTATAGGAAAGAAATAAACCTGCTAAAGCTAATAAACCAGAATTAAAAATACCAAAAATAGTACCAGTAATATTCGAAACAGAACCAGTAAATTCTTTTAAACCCGCAATATTACCAAATAAACCAACTAAGTATTTAACCGATAAATCGTAACTAGCTGGACTAAAAGAAAGGGTGTCAAATAATTCGTTAATGTCAAAAGCGAAGGTAATGCTCGGAATTAGAAAAATCAACAAAACAGGAAAGACTCTATTAAATTTTTTCATATATTTTCTAAGTTTTATTTATTATTTGCTCTATTTAATCTTCAATTATCTTACGATATCATTAAATGAATAGCAATAAAAGTATTACATTTTAATTATCATCAATGGTTTGTTTCAATATTAATCGTTATTTTTAAATGAAGGTAATTTATCTTTTTAATTCGTTTGGGAAGAGTTTTTCTTGAAGAAGAGGATCAACGAGAAGCGGGAAATTTTTAAGATTAAAGACAAAAATAAAGTATTTACACGAATAATTCGCGCAAAAAACTTTATTTTTTGTTCGGCAAGTAAGTTTAAGCGTATTTCTCTCTTAGAAAAGAGACTAGTATTCCAAATCTTTTGTGAGTATAATTTTCAATAAGGGTAGAGACGATAAAAGAAAGATGTTAAAACAACCGTTACCGATTGGGGTAGATGATTTTGAAAAGATCAGAACGAAAAA
>CAUUCF010000017.1:0-7795 GCA_963543695.1 uncultured Gammaproteobacteria bacterium | reverse complement strand
GGAGGTCACACGGTAGGTGCTGGGGTCGTTACTAAAATTATCGAATAGGGTAATTGTGAGTTAGGTCAGTAGCTCAATCGGTAGAGCAACGGTCTCCAAAACCGTAGGTTGGGGGTTCGATTCCCTCCTGACCTGCCAAAAGGCAGATCAAAAATTACGGGAAAACTAGTAAATTTTGGGATACTTTAAAAAAAGTAGTTTGAAATAGTGAATTTTGTATTTAAGGGTTAGGAGTAAAGAAGTTTATTAAAGAAGTTTATTTTAGAAGAGGTTGGAACAATGAGCGACGTTATTAAAATCAATGTGATTGATGGAAAGACGATTGAGTTGGTAGCAGGAGATTGCCTCCGTGTAGCACCAGCGGCTTTAAGGAGATTTGGAGCAGCGGCTGACTCGGCTTTTGAATACCTTTGTATCCAAGTTAAAGCAAATTCGTTGGAAGCGTTTTCCGCACAAGATGCAGAAATACCGGCCTAAAATATGAACTGGTAAAAAACGTATCAAATTAAACCATGAACGCGTAACTTTCAAAGACGGACGGTAGGTCGTTGATTAAAGTTAATGCGTGATGGTAACATAAATAATTCTGACAAAATAAAAGACCAAAGAAAGACTAACGGTAGTTAAAATAGTAGGCTTGTTGGAAATTACGAAATGGTTTAAAGCAGGATCGTAGAAGGACGAGAGTTTAATTGGAAACAGCGATTTTTAAAGTAGAGGATTTTACCTTTTTAAGTAAAAACCGTTTAAAATCGATCAACAGGGGCATGAAAGGTCTAACAGGTTAAGTATGAAGCAGAAGAAGACGTTTTATTGGAATGCATTTTTTTGTAAGAGCGTAGATCTATATAAATAATTCTTTATGAAATAAGGGATTAGATAAGTAAAATAAAGGAGAGGTAAAAGTAGATGGGTAAAAAATTAGTAGCGTATTTTAGTGCGAGTGGCGTTACTGCAGGCGTTGCGAAGAAATTAGCAACTGCGATCGAAGGAGATTTGCACGAAATTATTCCGGTAGCAAAATATACAGAAGCCGATTTAGATTGGAACGATACGAAGAGTAGGAGTAGCGTTGAAATGCGGGATAAACGTTTTCGTCCGGCGATTGCTAATCAAGTAGCGCAGATAGCGCAGTACGAAACCATTTACGTCGGTTTTCCGATTTGGTGGTACGTTGCTCCTACGATCATTAATACCTTTTTAGAACAATACGATTGGACGGGAAAAACGATCGTTCCTTTTGCCACTTCAGGAGGAAGTGGGATGGGTAATACGAATGCTGAATTAAAACCTTCCTGTCAAGGCGCTAAGTTAGTAGAGGGGAAAAGGTTTGCTAGCCAGGTGAATGCTACGGAACTCAAAAATTGGGCTGCACAGTTTTAAACGCGTGTTGGGTATGGTCGAACAATTGGTAGAAAAATTAATAGGAGCTAAAATGGATACGTTAAATTTGGGGACAGAGTGGGATAAAACGTTTTTAAAAAACGATCAAGTCAAGCATCGAAAGGTAACGTTTGAAAATCGCTTTGGGATAACGTTAGCGGCGGATTTGTATGTTCCTAAAGAGAAAAAAGGAAAGTTGCCGGCAATAGCGATTTGCGGACCTTTTGGAGCGGTAAAGGAGCAGGCATCGGGTTTATATGCTCAAGAAATAGCGTCAAAAGGATTTTTGACTATTGCGTTTGATCCTTCTTTTACCGGAGAAAGTGGTCCTTGTAATAGAAGATACATGGCTTCTAGTGATTTTTCTACCGAGGATTTTCAAGCGGCGGTAGATTTTTTAACGGTACAAGAGGACGTGGAACCAGAAAAAATTGGAATCATTGGTATATGTGGTTGGGGAGGAATGGCGTTGAATACGGCGGCTTTAGATACTCGAATCAAGGCTACTGTGGCGGTGACGATGTACGATATGTCGCGTATTGTGGCGAAGGGTTATTTTGATACGGAAGATAACGAAGCAGCGCGGTATCGTCAGAAAATGGCTTTTAATCGCCAGCGTACTCTCGATTATCGAAACGGTAGTTACGTAAGAGCCGGAGGCGTTGTTGATCCGTTACCAGTGGATGCTCCTGCTTTCGTGAAAGATTATTATGATTATTATAAAACAAAACGGGGATATCATAAGAGATCGCTTAATTCTAACGAAGGCTGGAACGTCGTTGGAATCCTGCCAATCATGAATGCTCCTTTATTAGCTTACGCTCACGAAATTAGGAACGCAGTCATGGTAATTCACGGAGAGAAAGCGCATAGTTATTATATGGGAAAAGAGGCTTTTGAAAAATTAACGGGAACAAATAAAAAATTTATGAGTATCCCCGGTGCTACCCATACTGATTTATACGATCGTAAGGAAATAATTCCTTTTGAACAAATAGTTGATTTTTTGCATCAATATCTCAAGTAACATCATTTACGGTGAATAAAAAAGCGTGAATAAGCAAAGAAAACGATTTTTTTAGAAACGAAAGGCTAAATGAACTTAAAATAGCAGATAAGCTAAGAATTTTAGCTGAATAAACGACTTTAAAACGGTAAGGTGCTGAACGATTAAACGGAAAATTTTACTTAAACAACCGAGATGGCAGGATTTTTCAGTTGAAGTGAGTAAAAAAGAAACTGAAGAAATAAGTCATAATAAAAAACGCAGTATCCTTCATGTTAAAAATCACTTAGAATACTGCGTCTGTTTATAAAATTTAATTACCGTATAACACGAAACTTGGATATAATTTATAGAAAACTTATCCAAAAATTAATTTATCATAGATATTTTTCATTAGTCAAGGATTTTGTAAATAATATTTTAAGTGAAGAAAAAACTTTTTTCGAAAAAGTCATCATTATCAAGAATAATGCCGAAAGGAGCGTGGGTAATTTAAAATGTTATGAGATGAGTTGAAAAAAACTAAGTAGCGATAAAAAGTAAAGGAGAATTTTAACGGAATAAAGTTGATTTTTCAAAAATACTTTGTTAAAGTAACTTTAATATTTTATTATTTTCAGAATAATGGTGGATAGCGGGGCTCTAAGTAGACGATTCTTACAACGGAAACAACAAAGGGAACCTTTATCTTTGAACTTACAGAATAATCTTCGAGCGCGTAAACTAAAATACGGAATTTTATCATTTTTGATTTTAGGCGTTTTTCTGATGCCTCGGTTATCGTTTGCTTTTGACCTACACGAGATGATGCAGTCGATGTCGTTTACGCCGGCGAGTAAAGATTTATCGATTAAATATTTAGCGTCGTTATTTGGTTCGGTCACCAGTGTTCAGGAATTATCGACGGCGGTTCCTTCTTTTTTAAGGGTGGTATTTGAGATTTTTAACGGCGGGTTATTAGCTTTATCTGGCCTTTTTATTTTTTATTCTTTGGTCAAACTTTTAGCCGAAACGTCGACAAACGGGGAAACGCTAGGCAAGATGACTACGGTATGGGTTACTTTACGTTGTGCTTTGAGTACTGGGTTGTTAGTGCCGCAGGCGTCGGGTTATTCGACGATCAATGTATTAATTTTATGGCTAGTGGTTCAAAGCGTGGGTTTGGCTGATTTATTATGGAATAGGACGTTAGATTACGTGACGAGTAACGGGACGGTCATTGCTAATTTTCAAAAACAAGATGATGCTTCAGCTAACGTGAACTATTATTTAGTGAGTAATGGAGCAGCTAGTTTAGTAAGTAATACGCAATGGTCGCAACCGAACGATAAATTAAATACGGCTTCGATTTTAAAATCGTTAACGTGTGCTTATTCGGTGCAACGTGCTTTAGAGTATCGGCGGACCGCTATTTTTAACGAATATTTAGACGTCATTAACGATCCTAAAGCTATGGCTTCGGAAATCAAAGAGGCAAAAACACAAATCGCTAATTATGCTAAGTCGTTAACTTCGGATAGTTTTAAAGTTTTTAGTAACGAAGACGGTGTTTTTAAATTTCCAGCGATTAACGTGACTAATTTACCGGAAAGGCTAGCGCGTTACGTTCCTGGTGAAATTAACTGTGGTAGTTATCGTGCGCATTTGGGTGATGACTATGATCAGGTAAGAGAGAATGCGGCTTTAGCGGTGATTAACGCTTTAGATCGGGTCGCGGAAACGATGGTTGATCAAGCCCTTCAGTACGGAGATCAGTACGCTGCTTTCGTGAAACAGCAAGTAACAAATGCTCCTAGTTCGTTAACTTCGTTAAATCAAGTTAACAATTATCCGTTAGGAACGATGGAATTAGTCTCGACGGCGTTAGATTATCAAGAAAATACGAGTACGATCTGGCGAAAAGCGTTAACGGACCAAGAAGATACCGAATTAATGGATCAATTAAAAGCGTTAGGTTGGTTATACGCCGGAGCTTATTACCAAGTTCTGCATTCCAGTAACGAAGCTAAGCAACAGAACGTGGAAAGTATGTATACCGAAGGGATCTCAGATACGTATACTTTTTTGTCTGATAGTGACATTAATCAAATTGCGTCGAATAGTAAAAACGAATACGTTAGTAACTTTAGTAGCTTGCGGACTTTAATCGATGCTGCGGCGCAATACGGGGTAGCTTATTCGTACTTAAATTTAGTGAGTTATAATAACGATACCGGAGCGTTAGATAAGGCGTTTGAAAAATTAAAAAGAGCGTTTGTAAATAATAAAAATGTTACAACTCGTATTGTAGGTGCCGGAGTACTGATGGCGGTGCCGTTAGTAGGCCCACCATTTGCAATTGGTTTTTTTCGAGATATCCCGTTAATGATTTTACACGAACGAACCTATAATTTAATTCATCAAAAATGGCAACAAACGATTCAATCGACACAATATTTAGCGATTGAAAAATTAGCAGTCATCGGTGAAGAGATGGTCAATACGGCGGTGAAGGTCTATCAAGATGTAATGAAGTTATCGATTTCGGTAGCGGCCGGTACTTTTGGTTCGAAGGTTATTGCATTAGGTGTTGCAGCAGCTTCAGCACCAGGTACATTTTGGGGTGCTTTATCTGGAGCGGTCGACGTAGCGGTAGCGTTAGCGGATCTAAACGTTGAAGTGGCAAAATTAGCGAATACGGTGATTTTTTTGATGTTGCCGGTTCTTTTGGGGATTATTGGTCCGTTGTTAGTCTGTGGTTTAGTTTTGGTAGTATACGTACCGCTTATTCCGTTATTACTGTTTTTATTTGGCGGGATTAACTGGTTAATCAGTATTATCGTCGTAATGTTAGCAGCTCCGATTATTTGTTTTTTAATGTTATGGGGAGCTAACTCACAAGATAATCCGTTGTTAACGAAAGAAGCAGAGAAATTTGTGATGCAAATGGTGGCTTTATTTTTTAGACCGATCTTAATGTTAACGGGATTAATCGTAGGCATGCTTTTAGCGGAAGTAGGCTGTAACCTTTTAAACGAAGTTTTTGCGCGGATGGTAGATATTGTTGTAGGGACAGGAGTAACTGAAGTTGATGGAGTAGGTGTTAGTTGGGATTCGATGGTGGTTTTATTTAAAATCATCGGGATTTTAACAATCTATACTTTTACGTTATCATCACTCGTGAATTTATCTTTTTCGAGTATCTATTTATTATATAACGAAGTTATGAAAGTGATTGGCGTTAATGCGCCGATCGTTGGTAGTGAACAAAAAGCAATCGACCAGATCCAAGGTAAAACGGAACAATCAGCGGAGGGTTCAAAACAAGGTCTCGAAAAAGCTGCTGCTGATACGCAGCGTTTGAACATGTCGGTTGATTCACTGCAAGGAACTCTGAACAAAAGAAATAGAGATCCGGATAGGATTAAAAGGAGAAATATAAGATCTAAAAGTAGAATCGTTGCTTTTTTTAACCAGCTAAAGAAATCAAAAAAAGGGAGAAGGTGAGTAGTATGTACTGTTTAACATTACAGCAGATGAATAATGTGTATGGTGGTAGTGATGTAAATGCTGATGCCCAAAATGAACCTCAACGAAATATACCATTATGGGCGGCATCGGGGTTATTTGCGTTAGGTGCAGGTATAGCTCTTGGAGGTATAGGTATAGGTTTTACGACTTTTTTATCAGGATGTCCAGCATTAGGTGGTGATATGGGTTCATTGGTGGGTGCGTTACAAGGAACTTATTGTTCATGTTCAGATGGATGTTTTATAGCACCTTTTATAGCTAGAATAATGTTAGGTGGTATGCCTTGTTATTTCGGTTGTTGCTTGCCAGTTCCTCTTGTTACTATATTAGGGGGAGGTTTTTTACTGGGTTTTATGGCTATGGAATTGTGGCCTTAATATGCTTTCACACTAGTGACTCTCGTTAATTTATCTTTCTCAAGCATTTATTTATTATACAACGAAGTATTGAAAGTGATCGGCGTTAATGCGCCGATCGTTGGTAGTGAACAAAAAGCAATCGAACAAATCCAAGGTAAAACGGAACAATCAGCGGAGGGTTCAAATTTTTTATCAGGATGCCCAGCATTAGGTGGTGATATGGGTTCATTGGTGGGTGCGTTACAAGGAACTTATTGTTCATGTTCAGATGGATGTTTTATAGCACCTTTTATAGCTAGAATAATGTTAGGTGGTATGCCTTGTTATTTCGGTTGTTGCTTGCCAGTTCCTCTTGTTACTATATTAGGGGGAGGTTTTTTACTGGGTTTTATTTTATGGCTATTCAAATGTGGAGTTAAGTTAAGGTGATTAATAATTAGTGTTAACGGCACCGATCATTTGTTTTTTAATGTTGTGGGGAGCGAATTCGCAAGAAAATCCGCTTTTAACGAAAGAAGCGGAAAAGTTCGTAATGCAAAATTCTATTTTTTGTTACCGTAATTGGATTTATACCTACGTAGGTAGGTTAGTTGTTTACGGTAATGAATTCTAAAAACTAGTATTTATGATAAAAATAAAGTTTTTATTTGATAAAATCAATTAAATAACTTTCTTTTTTAAAAATAATTTACGACTTAGACCGTTTTTAAAATTGAAAACATTTGATCAAGCCTTTTTTTAAAAAAGGATCATTAGGAATTTTAAATTTTAGGTGATGATGTAAGCAAAAAATAAAGCAAAACGTTTGAAAAATTCAAACGAAAACTTTATTTTTTGATTCAGTAAATAAATTTAAGCGCATTACTCTCTTAGAAAAGAGACTAGTATTCCAGATTTTTTGTGAGTATAATTTTCAATAAGGGTAGAGACGATAAAAGAAAGATGCTAAAACAACCGTTACCGATTGGGGTAGATGATTTTGAAAAGATCAGAACGAAAAATTATTACTTTGTCGATAAATCTTTACTGATTAAAGACTTGTTAGATAAAGAAGGAGAAGTTAATTTATTTACCCGTCCTCGTCGGTTTGGGAAGAGTTTGAATTTAAGTATGCTTCGTGCTTTTTTCGAAGACGTAAAGGTTTTTCAAAAAGATAATACCGCTTTGTTTCAAGGTTTAAAAATCCTGGAAGCAGGAGAAAAATATACGCACGAATTAGGACGTTATCCGGTGATTAGTTTATCGTTAAAATCGGCAAAGAAACCTACTTTTGCTTTGGCTTACCATTTTTTATTGACCCGTATTCAAGAAGAATACCGTTATCACGACTATTTATTACAAAGTAAAGCTTTGAATTCAACTTTGAAAGAACAATATCGTTTAGTTTGTACTGGGCAAATGAACGATTTGTTGGCTTACGAAAGTCTCCAATTTTTATCGCAATGTTTATATCAACATCACGGTCAAAAAGTAATTATTTTGCTGGACGAATACGACGTGCCGTTAGAAAACGCTTATTTTGAAGAGCAACATGGAG
>CAUUCF010000016.1:0-9151 GCA_963543695.1 uncultured Gammaproteobacteria bacterium | reverse complement strand
TCTTATCTAATTTTTTTTGTTAATTGGTAATTTTAATAACTTTCTTAAAAGATTAATAATCACTTTTTTTAATTGATTTCGGTTAACGATCATATCAATCATACCATGATCAAATAAAAAGTGAGTTTTTTGAAAACCTTCCGGTAAACGCTGCTGTACCGTTTGTTCGATGACTCTCGGACCAGCAAAACCAATTAAAGCTCCTGGTTCAGCGATAATGACGTCACCTAACATTGCTAAACTAGCAGATACTCCCCCCGTCGTAGGATCGGTTAAAATCGAAATATAAGGTAATTTAGCTCGCGCTAATTTACTTAAAGCAGAGCTGGTTTTAGCCATTTGCATTAAAGCAAATACCCCCTCTTGCATCCTTACTCCACCACTAGCATTAACGCTAATTAACGGTAAATGTTCTTTGATACAAGTTTCAATCGCACGTACACATTTTTCTCCAACCACGGACCCCATCGATCCGCCGATAAAATTAAAATCAAAAAAAGTACCGATTATCGGTAAATTACTAATCCAACCTTTGATCGCAATTAAAGCATCTCTTTCTCCAGTTGCCTTTTGAGCCTGTAATAGTCTCTCTTTATAAGTTTTATTGTCTTTAAATTTTAACGGGTCTTTAGCAACTAATTCGGTAAATAATTCTTCTTGTCCCTCTTTTTCGATTAACATTTTGATTCTCTCTCGAGCCGTTAAACGAAAATGATAATTACATTTCGGACAAACATAATAATTATTTTCTAATTCAGGACGGTATAAAGTAGTTTGGCAATGTTCACATTTTAACCAAATACCTTCTGGTACTTCTTTACGTTCTGTTAATTTCGTATAAATTTTACTAGAAATAATTTTCTGTAATAACCAATTATTCATTTTTTAATTCCTCAACCCCTATTCATTCGCTAGCAACATTTAGAACGTTGACTAATGGCCTTTTGCAAAATCCAAATTCCGGCGAATAATAACGGAAAAGTGAGCAATTGCCCTAGCGTAAAATAATTATACAAATAACCGATCTGAAGATCGGGTTCACGAAAACATTCACAAATCAAACGACTAATACTATAACCTATTAAAAAACTCCCACTTAAAAATCCTCGTTTTTTAGCCCAAGAAAAACGTTTTAAGCCGTTTAAAATAATAAATAACATTACTCCTTCAGTTAAAAATTCATATATTTGGGAAGGATGACGTACAAAATAATCTACGTGCGGATAAATCATTCCCCATTTAACGTTAGTAACTCTTCCCCAAAGTTCTCCGTTAATAAAATTGCCTAAACGTCCCAAGCCTAACCCAATTGGCACTAAAGGTGCCCAAAAATCTAATAAATCTAATAACGAACATTTGTCTAAAGACGCTACGATCAACATAGCTAATATCACTCCTAATAAACCGCCATGAAAAGACATCCCTCCTTCCCAAAGTTTAAAGAGAGAAATTCCTTTACCATAACTGTAAAACAAGACGTAACCTAAACGTCCCCCGAACAAAACCCCTAATAAAGCTCCATTTAAACTACGGTCAATGGTTTTAGTCGTTAAATTCGTCTGACGAAGAGATTGACGTTGAGCTAAAAACGAAATGAGTAAAAAACTAATTACGTACATCATACCGTACCAATAAATTTTAAAATTACCGATTTGTAAAAAAACCGGATTAAGATTTGGATATATTAGCATGTAACTGTTTTTCTAATTCCTTTAATACTTTCGTATAAACACGTTTTTTAAAATAAACTACCTCTTTTAACGGATACCAATAATCTACCCATTTCCAACTTTCAAATTCTTGATGCGCTTCAGTTTTTAAATTAAAAGCCGTATCATCAGTTTTTAAGCGTAATAAAAACCAATGTTGTTTCTGCCCAATACAAAAAGGATGTTGATGTTTTCTTCTCAAATGGTTCGGTAAAAGATAACGTACCCAATGTCTACTTCTGCCTAAAATTTCTATATCCGATTTTTTTAAACCGACTTCTTCTCGTAATTCACGAAACATCGCTTCTTGCAAAGTTTCGTAATCATGTAAACCACCTTGTGGAAATTGCCAACCAGAAGCGCGGTACCTTTTCCCCCAAAAAACCTTTCCTTCCCCATTACATATCACCATCCCGACGTTTAAACGATAACCGTTCTTATCTAACACGGGTCACCAATCAATATATAAATTATTTATTATAATAACTATTTATTTATTTTTTTCAATAATAACGTACGTAACTAAAGATTCTTTATAGAGGAAAAAGATTAAACTATTAATTTTTGAGTGATGATAAGAAAATAAAAATTTCAAGCTTTCGTAGGTATTTTAAATCCTAATTTTTCGACCAAAGATTTAATAACTGTCTAATTCTACTAAATAAATCACTAGGCAATAATCCTAACTTACCGTACTTTTTAGTTTCGATTTGGGCCGCAACGCTGTGTAATAAAACCGCTGCTTTAGCCGCCTCTAATAAAGGCATTTTTTGTACTAATAATCCACCCATAATACCGCTTAATAAGTCTCCCATACCGGCACTGCTCATACCACTATTACCATATGTACAACAAAAACAATTTTGACCGTCAAAAATTAAAGTGTTCTTCCCTTTTAAAACCCAAATCCCACCGTATCGACGTTGTAATTCCACCACGCATTCAAAGCGATTACAACGTACTAATTCAGCGCTTATTCCTAATATTTCCGCTGCTTCTCCTTCGTGCGGGGTAGCAATAACGTTTTTTAATTTACAGGGAAATTTAGCTAATATTTTTAAAGCATCGGCATCTAAGACCGTTGGCGTTTCACTATTTAAATGAGACAGCCAATCTTTACGTCTACCGATCCCTAGGCCAATGACAGCGGCTTTATTCTTTTTAAAAAAAGTTTCTAATTCTTCGTTTTTAGCAAAAGTAATTGCTTCTGGGAAGCGAACGTTTAAAGCTACCGGTTCTTTTAAGAATACTTTTACTAAACCCGCACCTACTCTTAAAGCACCCGCTGTCGTTAATATCGCCGCTCCAGTCATTCCGCTAAAAATAGCTAAAGGACCAAAATGGTATTTATGGGAAGTTGATAACCTTTGTAACGGTTGCCAATCAATCCTTCGATAATTTAAAAATTGTCTGTTTACCTTGTTTAAATTAAGGTTTAAAGCAGCGATATGAACTTTCCCAGTCAAAAAAGGAGCATTGATTAAACTGATTTTATGAGCAATGAACGTTACCGTTTGGGTAGCATGAATAATTTGGCTAGGGTCATTTTTCCCTTCCGCTAATCCCGAAGGTACATCAAGAGCTAAAATCGGTACTTTACTTTGATTAAGCCTAATAAAAACGTCTTGCAAAACCGGAGACAATGTACCTTTAAAACCAAGTCCAAAAATAGCATCTATAATTAAATCACAGTTCGTTAAATTTTGTACTAAAGTTGCTCCTTTACTAACAAGTAATTGCGTTTGTTGTTCTATTGAAGGAGTTGAAATAAGGACCCAAATCAAAACTTGAATTCCTTTTGCCAGTAAAAGTTGAGCTACAGCACAACCAGCTTGACCGTTTTTCCCTTTCCCAACAACAACTAAAACTCGCTTGAGGCTTATATATTCCTGCTCCAATGTTTTAACTACGGCTTTAGCCGCTCGTAAAGTTAATTCTTGCTCAGTAACACCCGCATTCAAAGCTTGTTTTGCTATCAACTGAAGTTCGTCATTTGAATAAATACATTGTTCTTCCATTCTTTAAACAGACCTTGCTTTATATATTTTATACGAAAAATTTTCTCTAGCACATTCGATAAAATTATGTATAATAGAAAATTAATCTTATATTATTGTAAAATCTTAAATTAAAATTGAAGAGGAAACATGTGTAAATGTAATCAAAAAAAATGTGGTTGTAAAGTGATTGTCACTCTATTTATCGTTTTTGCCGTTTTAGTTGGCATTTTAGCTAACATCGACGATCATCAAGGGATCATTCAAAAAATAGTTTCTTCTGTCGTTTTATTTTTTGACGCGATGGTAACTATTTTAGCTGCTGCGGCTTTAATTAAATTTTTACTTGCCCCTTGTAAAACTCATCATCATGAAAAAAACAATCCTTGTTTAAACGATTGTTCCAAAAATCAATAGAAGAAAAATTTTAACCTTTAAATTAAAGGTAATTTCATGAAAGAGAACAGTAAAACCATAGGAAGTATTATGATGATTTTAGGAACCGTCATAGGTAGCGGAATGCTAGCTTTACCTTTAGCTTCTGCTAAGACAGGCTTTAGCAACGGAGTAATAATTTTATTAATCACGTGGTTTTTGAATACGATTAGCGGATATTTGTTAATTGACCTAAATTTTGCTTTACCAGCACATGCTTCTGGTTTTAACAGTATGTATCAAAAATTTTTAGGCAAAGGAGGCAATTATATCGCGTGGCTCGGTTATCTCATGCTTCTTTATACCTTAATCGTTGTTGCCATCATCGGAGAAAGCAACATTTTATTAAAATTTTTACATCAAAATAACGTTCATGTTCTTTCCTACCAGACGGTTGCTATCTTATTTACGCTTGCGTTAGGTAGCGCTGTTTTTTGGAGTACTAGTATGGTAGATTATTTAAACCGCATTTTTTTCGTCGTTAAGGGATTAGCACTCCTAGGGTCTTTAATTTTAGTTCTCCCGGCTATTTCTGCGAAGCATCTGTTTACTTTACCTACAGCTAATTATGTTGGTTCATTAAAATATTCTTATTTAGCTATTCCCTCTTTTATGAGTGCTTTTTGTTTTCAATTTATTATTCCCAGTTTAAGATTATACCTAGGCGATAATAAAAAATTATTAAAAAAAATTATCCTTTTGAGCACTACGATCGCTTTATTTATTTATTTATGGTGGTTAGCTGCTGCTTTAGGAATTGATTTTAGTCATCATACCACTCAATCGATTAGTGAATTAAACGTAGGTGAATTAAACCAATTAATGATTAAAACGGTTAATCAACCAATTTTTGCTTTCGTTTTCAATTGTTTTGCAAATATTACTCTTACAACTGCGTTTTTAGGTGCTTCTTTAAGTCTTTTTGATTTTATCGCGGAAAAAATTAAATCCAATGATCATCGGGCACGATTTAAAACTTCATTGTTAGTTTTTTTACCTGCTTTAGTAATAGCCCTTTTCTTTCCTACGAGTTTTATTACGGCGGTTAACTATGCTGCACTTTTCGTATTAGTACTTTGCATTATTTTGCCGTTATTAATGATGAAAAAATTATTAAAATCTGCTGAAAAACCAGAAACTTTTTTTTCGTTATCCAAAATTAACTTATTATTAATTATTAACTGTTTAATTTTTGCGATCAATCTCTGGTGTGTTTTTCATGACTAATTTTCCGTTTTTAGCTCCTGAAGCATATTTAAAAAAAATTAACCATGCTAACGTCGATGATCCTTTACTTAAGCAAATTAAAATTGATCGTCAAGAAAATCAAAAACAGAAAAATTACGTTAATGACCCTTTAGGAGAATATCACTACGAACCCGTTCCTGGATTATTACATAAATATCAAGATCGGGCTTTAATCTTAGTTAGTAATTGTTGTAGTATTCATTGTCGCTTTTGCTTTCGACGTAATTTAGACTACCCTTTACCGCATTTAACGAAAGTTTTAAGTTACTTAACCAATCATCCCGAGATTACGGAAGTAATTTTAAGTGGAGGTGACCCGTTAAGTTTACCCGTAGCAGATTTAAACCGTTGGTTAACGTCTTTAAATGAACTTCCTTCTTTAAAAAGAATTCGAATCCACAGTCGTAAAGTAATTGTTGATCCCACTTTTGAAGTTAATTGGTACCATCCTCAACAGAAACAATTGATTTTAGTTACTCACTGCAATCATCCGCAAGAATTATCTAAAGAAAACGAACCGATTATTCAAACTTTGAAAAAAAACGGTTATTTCCTTTTAAACCAAGGGGTGTTATTAAAAGGAATTAACGATCAAGTAACCATTCTATCGACGTTATTTCAAAAATTATTTGATTTTGGAATTCTACCCTACTATTTTCATCTATTAGACAAAGTAGCTGGCGCTCAACATTTTGCCGTAAGTAAAACAAAAGCTAAACAATTATATCGTGTTTTACGTAATCAAATACCAGGTTATTTACTGCCGAAATTTGTAGTAGAAACTGCCGTTGGTAAAGAATTAATATGAATAACGAAAAAAACATCAAGCCTTTAGGAAAATTAAAAATTTTCTTAGGTTACTGTGCTGGTGTCGGTAAAACCTACCGTATGTTACAACAAGGAATTGCGGCTAAAAATACGGGAATTAACGTAATTATCGGTTTTGTAGAAACTCACAAACGTTCTGAAACTGAATTATTAAGTACGCAATTACCTAATATTCCTAGAAAAAAAAGCAAATACGGCAAACTCGTTTTAGAAGAGATGGACCTAGATAAAATTATTGAATTAAAACCGACGTTAGTTTTAATTGATGAACTGGCTCACTCCAACATGCCTGGTTCCCGCCACGCAAAGCGCTACCAAGACATTGAAGAATTGCTCAATTTAGGAATTGACGTTTACACGACTTTAAATATTCAACATATCCAAAGTTTAGTTGATATTATATCTCACGTTACACACGTTCAAATTCACGAAATTATTCCAAACACTTTTTTTGAAATTAATCCTGAAATTGAACTAGTAGATTTATCTCCAGAAAAATTACAAGAACGTTTAGCAGAAGGTAAAATTTACCTACCGAAATTAGCCAAAATTGCCGCAAAACGTTTTTTTAAAACCGGTAATTTAATTGCGTTAAGGGAATTATCTTTAAAATATACCGCCAAGCTAGTTGACGATGATTTATTAAATTATCGTTCTCAAGAAGCAGTAGGTGAAATTTGGCCTGTTAATTCTAAATTACTTTTAGGAATTAGTGGTAACGAGCATGATGAACAACTATTACTAGCGGCTCATCGTATGGCTGAAGAATTAGATGCAGAATGGTACGTCATTCACGTAGAAACTTTACAAAATTATTCGGCTAGCGAAAATTATCGTACTCACTTATACCGTAGTATTAATCTAGCTGAAGATTTAGGAGCCAAAGTAATTTTATGTGAAGAACAAAACGTAAGCACAGGTATTATTAAAACGGCTATTGCACAAAATATCAATTTCGTTTTGATAGGTAATTCTTCTCGCTCTGTTTGGTATAATTTATTTCACCAGGTTACCTTAAAAACGTTAACGAAGCACAATACGTTATTTAACGTAGTAGTCGTTGCCACTTCAAACAAAACGACCCCTAAACAACCTATTAGCAACAGTATTATTTATCCTCACCATTTAAATTGGAAAATTTGTTTAAGTAGCAGCGTAATCATTACTTTACTATTTTATTTAGCGACTAAGTTTCCAGAATATTTTACGATCCACCACCTTTTATTATCGCTAATTTTTCCGCTATTAATGGTAAGTATTTTATCTGACATTTTAATTGGTACGCTTTTTACTTTAATCTCTTTATTAATTTACGATTTCTTTTTTCTTCCTCCATTACACGCGTTTAACTTATTGAATCACCATTCTTGGGTTAGTTTATTAATTTTTGTCATCACGATCTTCACGAATAGTTGGTTAGGTAAATTAATTAGAATTAGGGCTGACAACGCTAGATTAAGAGAAAAATTTATGTATGCTTTACATAATTTCAGTCGAGAAATTATGGGAATTAATGACCCTGATAAAATTATTGAAAGTGCCGTTAAAATTACGGGGGATGCTTTTAACGGTCAAGTTGTTTTAGGTCTACCAGACACCAATAATAATCTTACTATCGTAGCCCGCAATCAAACAGAATTAAATTTAGGCGAAAAAGAAAATGCTGTGGCAGCATGGGTATATTTACACGGTAAAAATGCTGGTTTCAGCACGAATACTCTTTCTTCTACTAATTGGTTTTTTACTCCTTTAAAAACTAGCCGTCAAACCATAGGGGTGTTAGGTATTTTGGTACCTACACTAAATTACGAACGTAAGCGTTTAATTGAAGCTTTTTCAAACGTGATAGCGTTAGCTCTCGTAAAAAGTGACCATTAAGATTTCTAAAAATGATATTATTTTTCAAATAATTTCTGTAAAGTTAGTAATTCCTATACATGTTGTCTTTTAAACATTAATTTTTAGGTTTAAGCTATTTTACACCGTTTTGTCAAAATCACTTCACCATGGATCATGGTTATAACGTAACAACGCATTATTTACTGCATAAAATCATTCTTATCATAATTTTACTATAATCACAGTATTTAGGATTAAATAATGGACTATATTTCCCTACTTGGTTTGGAGCCTACAATAAAATATTTTTTATCTACCGTCACATTTATTTTTCCCTTAAGTTAATTTTTCCTTTTAATAATTTACTTCGTTCCTGGCGTATCGTTTCTACTATCGCTGTTCTACTCTCGGTATAACGTTATGACATTTTATTCAAAGATTTAGTTATCTGTTGTTTAGCAACGTTCGTGTGTTTTCCTGAATGGATACTAGATCCTATTTTATTTGCTAATTCTTCATTTGCCGGTAAAAAAACAAAGTTTAACGGGTCATATTAAATGTACTATCTATTTTAACAATCGTATCTTCTGCCATACTCTGAAACAACGTATGATGCATTTGGGCACCAGATTCGTTAGCAATTTCTTTCAAAACCGATACTTCTGCTCGCATAACCTTACTTTTTGTTAAAAGATCCCAACGTCTTATCCCTTCTGTGTATCCATACGTCTTTTGTAAATGATCATATATTTCAAAATAACCTGAGATCTTGTTATTTGCAGACGTTATCTTTTCATAATCGTTTATCGTTTTATGATTATTTTTTATTAGACCAATCTATACTAAAGTTAAATTTATTTAAGCAATAACCCGAATACCAAGTTTTTTATTTTCAATATGGTCCATACATCATACCCAATGTTGCGTCCCAATCTTCTTTAAAAGTTTTGATCCAAGCTTTTTTTAATTGGTTTTTCCCTTTTGCTTTTAAAGTTTTTTCCCTTAGTTCCGGAGTGATATGAAGTCATTTCACTTTCAAGGGCTAAATGGTGATCTTTCATAAACGAATTTTCTGCTTTGGGGACTAATCTAAAA
>CAUUCF010000015.1:0-9166 GCA_963543695.1 uncultured Gammaproteobacteria bacterium | reverse complement strand
GGTACGAAGTGATCGCGAGTTACGGCATTGCTTTTTTTAGAAAAAAGTGTTGGGTAACTAAATAATTGCTGAAGGGCTAAACGTTAATTTTTTCTTCTCGGCCGTCGTTGTTACAAAACAGAGTTTTTTTTGATGCTTTTTTGAAAAAACGTTAAAATTTAAAAAATACTTTAGAGTTAAAGAAAAGTTGATAGAAAATTTTTAAATGGATATTAAACGTTGAATAGGTAAATTATAACGATTTTCATATAAATTCATTAACGCTAAAGAAACCGCTAAAACGTTATTTTGAGTAAGCAAGACATAACCTAAAATGTTGTTACCGTAATTGACCATTTGTAAATTGTTGCTAGCAATTAATGGAATAGATTGGTAAATTTTTAGCTACGATTAAGTTCAGACTATTTTTTTCATAAACGCTTGCTGGTTAGAATGTACGCAATCTTTTATAATTACCATCTAGCTTTTTAGCTGATTAAAAACATTAAACAATTGCAAGTCTTAATTTAAGGGATTAGGGTATTTAACAAGCGTTAAGAACTTTAAATCGAAGTAAATTACTCTTTGATTTTCCTAAAATCTAAATCTATAGTAACGATGCGTTTGCTAGTTACAAAGCATTTTTTTCGTAATTTTCACAATTATTATTTAGGTAAATCAATCCTTAACGCGATTAAAAATAAGAATAATATCATAAAAATGGTTTGTTACTTAGTTGAGATAAGTTCTACTAACGGTGTGGGTTTGGTAATTTTTATAGTTAGTTAAAAGAGAAATGAACATGTAATGCCGTAGAATTTTTAATAAATTCTAAGATTTTATCTTGTAGACTAAAAATCGGTTACAAAATCGGTAGGTAAAATCATGAAACTAATCAATGATGCTTGAGCATGAATAAAGAAATTGAACTTTTTTAAATTAGTTATAAGAAATAATTATAAACTTACCATATGAAGTTAATGATGGTATATGCGTATTAGGCTATATTTAAATCTAATTTAGCTTTTTCAGATAGTTTATCTAAACTCCATGGTGGATCAAAAACTAATGCGATTTCTACGCTGTCGATTCCGTTAATTGCTAAAGTTTTAGTTCTAATATCTTCCAAAATCCAATCTGCCATTGGACAAGTTGGGGAAGTTAAAGTCATTTTGATCGTCGCTTTATAAGTATTAGTTTTTAATGGATCGATTTTGATTTCGTAAATTAACCCTAATTCTACGATATTGACTGGAATTTCCGGATCGTAACAAGTACGTAGAACTTCTAAGATTTGTTCCTTTAAAGTTTTAATTTTTTCCATCTTCAATTAATTGTTTTAACGTATGCCAAGCTAATGTAGCACATTTTACTCGCATTGGAAATTTTGAAACGCTAGCTAAAACGGCTAATTTTCCTAAATTGTCTGCGTTTTTACATAAACCAGTGGTTGTTAATTCTTGAAATTGTGCAAATAAAATTAAAGCATTTTGTAAAGATTGGTTTATGACTAAATCGGTCATTAATGAAGCTGAAGCGATAGAAATTGCGCAACCTGATCCTAAGAAGCTAATATCTTGAATAAAATCCTTTTCAACTTTTATATACAGGGTTAATTGGTCACCACATAAAGGGTTAAAACCTTTTTTTTGATAATGAGCATCTTCGAGTTTTTTAAAATGATGCGGAGTTTGGCTATGGTCTAAAATTATTTGTTGATAAAGATTTTCTATTTCGTTGTTCATAATTTTTTAAAAAATTGTTTAGCTTTTTGGAGAGCTTGAGCTAGGTTATCGAAATCTTCAAGCGTATTATAAATAGCCGTGGAAACTCTGATAGTGCTGGATACTTGGTAAAAATCCATTAGCGGTAATGAACAATGGTGTCCGGCTCGGACGGCAACGTTCATGGCTGCTAAAAAACTAGCTAAATCATGCGAGTGAACTTTTGGGGAAGAAAACGAAAAAATAGCAATTTTATTTAAATTATTTCCTTGCACGGTTAATTCTGGAAAATGGGCAAGTATTTCGTTGCCGTAGTGGTAAAGAGTCGCTTCTTGTTTTTGAATAGTTTCCCAACCTAATGCGTTAATAAAATCGATCGCACTAGCTAAACCTATTGCTCCTTCGACATTAAGGGTGCCCGCTTCAAAACGGTACGGTAAATCACTGTATTCGGTATCGTTTAAATTAAAAGTATTTAAAGTTCCTCCGCCGACTTGATAAGTATCTAAACGTTCTAATTGTGCTTTTTTGCCGTACAATATTCCAATTCCCATAGGAGCGTACATTTTATGGCCGGAGAAAGTATAAAAATCACAATCTAAATCTACTACGTTAACCGGCATATGAGCAACGGCTTGCACTCCATCAATGATAATCGTAGCTTGAGGAGCTCGTTTCCTAGCTATTTGAATTAATTCTTTAATGGGGTTAATCGTGCCTAAAACGTTAGAAACGTGTGTAAGAGTAATCACTTTTAAATCTGGAGATAAATAATTAATCCAAGTTGAACGATCAATTTCTCCAGTTTGATTAATCGGTAACATGATTAACTGTCCTTGAATACGTTTTGCTAATTTTTGCCATGGTAAAAGGTTAGAATGGTGCTCCATTTGGGTAACTAAAATTTTGTCTCCGATGGTAAGATTAGTTAAAGTATTAGCTATTAAGTTAAGTGCTTCAGTGGCACCTTTCGTAAAAATAATTTCTTCGTTGTGGGTAGCTGAGATAAATTCTTTTACTTTTTCTCTTGCGGTTTCTAAGGCTAAAGTAGCTTGTTCTGCTAGTTGATAAACTCCTCGGTTAACGTTAGCATTATATTGAGTATAAAATTTTTGAACGGTTGCTAGTACTTCTCGTGGTTTATGGGTCGTTGCTGCGTTGTCTAAATAAACTAGTGACGGATTATTAGTTAATAACGGAAATTCTTTACGCAAAGATAGGGAATAACTCATAAATTTCCTCTAAAAAAGCTTTAGTTAATAGTGCAATTGCCTCTGGAGTAGAAAACCCGCGACTTTGTAAGTAAAAAATTGCTTCTGGGGATACGTTGCCGATACTAGCTCCATGAGTAGCAATTACTTCTTCTGCGTTAATTTCTAGTTGTGGTTTTGTGATCATTTTAGCTTCAGAAGATAACAGTAAATTTTTATTTTGTACGTTGGTAATGACGTGTTCAATGGAATTTGGAATTTTTACTAGACCGTAAAACGTCGCTAAAGCTTGATCATCTAAAACGTTTTTAACGAGTAAATGACTTTCACTATTGCTTTGAAGATGGTTAATATGCCAACTTTGTTGTATTTTAGTATTATTTAATAAATAATTACCACCAATGGTTTTTAGAACGCTTTGATCTGCTAAAAAAACGTCGTTATTTTCAGTCATAGGGGCAGTATATTGGAAATATTGGTTAAAATTGGAACTTTTAGCTAGATTAATTTGGTTCGTTAATTGCAAGTGCTTAGAATTTTCGTTAGAAGTTAACTGCTCTAATTTTGCGTTTGGCGCTAAAGAATAATTGAAACGGACGTTTAAAGGTTCCGTTAGATTTAAAAAATAGATTCTCAGTTTAATCAAAAGGTTAGTATTTATGTTAATCGAGAATTGATAGTCATTCTTTTGGTCAAAGAAGTAGAAAAGAGACCAAACGCCGTTATCGTAAAAATTTAATCGGTTTTCACTACAATTAATTTTTTCAGTTTGATCAGACCGTTGAGAGTCTAATTGGCCATTTGAAAAAAAAAGTTTTGAGCCTTCTAAACTTTCCCAAAAACTTGTGTTTAACATAAAAAACAGTTATTAATGTTTACGTAGAAAATTATAATCATTTTATCAAAGATAGTAAAGAGTCATGATCGCTAAAATTGCAGAACGTTTAATTAGTAAAGGCTGGTATTTATCTACGGCTGAATCATGTACTGGTGGAAAATTAGCCGCTTCCATTATTGAATATCCCGGTAGTTCGGCTTATTTCGATCGTGGCTTAATCGTATATTCTAATTTAGCTAAAAAACAAGAATTAGGCGTTTTAGAAGAAATTTTGCAGAGGTATGGTGCGGTAAGTGATGAAGTAGCTTTAGAGATGGTTAAAGGATTATTTTTAAAAACAAAAAGCGAAGTGGTTTTCAGTACTACTGGTTTAGCTGGCCCAAATGGAGATGGTAGTCAAAAACCGATTGGTTTAGTCTATTTTGGTTGGGGAATATTAGGGCAATTCGCAACTAGTAAAGAATTGTTTAAAGGAAATCGCCAAACTATTCAACAGCAGGCGACGCAATGGGCACTTTTTAAAATAGCGAAGTTGATATGTCAAAAATAGTTTTTGCGGCGATATGGTTATTTTTTTTGACTAATGCGTTGGTAAATGCAGATCTTGAAACGTGGCAAAATGCAACTAATTGGCTAGCAACTCGTTGTGTTTTTGATCAACAATTTAATTATAAACCGTATTGGGTTAATTTGGTAAAACAATATCAATTTCGGGATAAATTTTTAACTTGTAGAGGAATTCGAAAACGAAAAACTCAAGAGAAAATGGTCGCTTTAACTTTCGATGACGGTCCAAGTATTTACAGCGAAAAAATTTTAAAAATATTAGATAAATATCAAGTAAAAGCTACTTTCTTCGTTATAGGTCAAGAAGTTCTTAAACATCCGGTAGTGATGCAACATATCGTACAACAAGGGCATCAAATCGCTAGTCATACGGTACACCATGCTAATTTGTTTAACAGTTCAGAACAAAAAATTAGAGAAGAATTAGAGGAAAACCAGAAAATTATTGGGCAATACGTTGTACCGAAAAAATATTTTAGACCTCCTTACGGAAGTTGTTCCGACCTTTCTTATCAAATAGCAAGTGAGTTAGGGTTAAAAGCCATTTTATGGAGTGCTGCTACTGATGATTTTAATACCCAGCAGAGTGCGGCATTAATAGCCAGTAAAATTTTAAAATTAGTTACTCCCGGGGGAATTATTTGTTTGCACGACGGAGGAGGGAACCGACAAAAAAGCGTGCAAGCCTTAGAAATTATTTTAGAAGAATTGTTAAAAAATGGATATAAAGTAGTTACTTTAGAGCAATTATTATTAGGAATTTTATGAGTAAACTGTACGTTGTTGCTACTCCCATTGGTAATTTAAAAGATATCTCTTTTCGGGCATTAGAAGTGTTGCAGCAGGTAGATTGGATTGCGGTAGAAGATACAAGAGTGAGTAGTAAATTATTGAATTATTATCAGATTAAGAAACCTTTGATTCCATATCATCAATATAATGAAAGACAACGTTTAGAACATTTAATTCGTTTATTACAGCAAGGAAATACTCTTGCTTTAATAAGTGATGCGGGTACTCCTTTGATTAGTGAACCAGGTTATAGGTTAGTAGCTGAGTTACGTAAATTAGGTATTGAAGTAGTAGCAGTCCCTGGAGCTTCTTCGGTGATTAGTGCTTTATCAATTAGTGGGTTGCCAACGGATCGTTTTACTTTTGAAGGTTTTTTACCAGTAAAACAAGGGGAGAAACGGCGTTATTTACAATCTTTAAAAGAGGAAGAACGAACGATGGTCTTTTTTGAAGCTCCTCATCGTTTAAAAGATACGTTAATTATTTTGCAAGAAACTTTTTCTGCTGTTCGTGAAGCAGTCCTAGTAAAAGAAATTACTAAAATTTATGAAAAAGTAATGGGGAATACTTTAGGAGAATTATTAAATTGGGTTAATAAACAGCAAAAAATTTTGGGAGAATTTGTGATTATAATAGCTGGCCAACCAAAAATTAATTTACAAATAAACGATCAAATAAATTCACTATTAGCTCTTTTATTAAAAGAAGTGTCTTTAAAAACTGCGGTAGAAATCGTGTTAAAAATCACGAAGGCAGAACGTAATTTGGTTTATCGGTTAGCTAACCACTTAAAAAATAATAATTTTTGAAAAAATCTTGACTATTATTTTTTTGTCGATAATATATCTGATATCACAATTAAGGATCCTCAGTAGCTCAGCGGTAGAGCAGGTGACTGTTAATCACTCGGTCGGCGGTTCAATCCCGTCCTGGGGAGCCATTATAACGTAGTAGTGTTTTTCCTTTTACTTTCTAAATTACCTTGAATTGTAATTTCTAGCTTTTGTTTCGTTTTTAGAATAATGAGTAAAGGAGGTTGCTTTTTTATAAAAAATGGTTTATATAGTATTTGTTAGTATTGAAAAATACTAAATATAGTAATTTTTTGATTTAGTTGGAGACTGATAATGTTAACAAATATTCGCAAAAGAGATGGGCGAGTAATTGCTTTTAATCGCGTTAAAATCGCAGAAGCAATTTTAAAAGCAGCTCAAGAGGTAAAAGGTCAAGATACTGTTTTAGCTGATCAGCTAGCTTTGGAAGTAGTCACTTATTTAGAAAATAAATATCCGAACGTAAATACTGTCAGTGTAGAAGAGGTTCAAGATGCGGTAGAGAAAATTTTGATCGAAAGAGGGCATGCTAAGACCGCTAAAGCTTACATTTTATATCGTGCAGAGCGTAGTAGAGTTAGAGAAGGGAAAACTAAATTAATGGATATTGTTTCAGAGATTTTAGTAGAAACTAGTAGGGAAAACGCTAATATTTCTAATTCTCCTTCGGCAAAAATGTTGCAGATTGCTAGTGCTGCTTCTAAAGCCTATTATTTAAATCGCGTGATACCGGAAGATTTGTCTTTAGGGCATCAACGTGGCGATTATCATATTCATGATTTGGATTTTTACGGTAAAACTTTAACTTGTGTACAAATTCCGTTGTATAAATTACTGAGTAATGGTTTTAATACGGGGCATGGATACATTCGTCCGCCGAAAAGAATTGGTTCAGCGACGGCTTTAGCAGCAATTATTTTACAAAGTTCTCAAAACGATATGCATGGCGGGCAAAGTTTTGCTAATTTTGATCGAGATTTAGCGCCATTCGTAGGAGATGCTTCGGATGATGAAATTTATCAAGCGATGGAAGCTTTAGTTTATAATTTAAATAGCATGCACAGTAGGGCAGGGGCTCAAGTACCTTTTTCTAGTTTAAATTTAGGTACGGATACTAGTGAAGCAGGTCGAAAAGTAATTCGTAATCTTTTATTAGCGTATAATGAAGGTTTGGGTAGAGGTGAAACGCCGATTTTCCCTAATATTATTTTTAGAATAAAGGAGGGAATCAATTATAATCCAGGGGACCCTAATTACGATTTATTTAAATTAGCTTTAGAAGTAGCGGCACATCGTTTAAATCCAACTTTTAGTTTTATGGATTCTTCTTTTAATCGAGAGTATGGTGATCAAGCTGCTTATATGGGGTGTCGTACAAGAGTAATGGGTAACCGTAAAGGTCCAGCGGTAAGCGAAGGTCGCGGTAATTTAAGTTTTTCTACGTTAAATTTACCTCGAATTGCAATCAAAGCTGAAAAGAATTGGGATAAATTTTATCGATTACTAGATGAAATGTTGGAAAAAATAGCTGCGCAGTTATACCATCGTTATTTAGTGCAAGCTAATTTGAAGGTTAAAGATATGCCATTTTTAATGGGGCAAGGTTTATATATCGGTTCAGATCAATTAAAAGAAAATGATTATATTAAACCAGCTATTGAACATGGTAGTTTGTCTATCGGGTTTATTGGTTTAGCAGAAACTTTAACGGCAATGACCGGTAAGCACCATGGAGAAGATCCGGAAATTCAAAAATTAGGCTTAGAAATCGTTGGTTATTTACGTAAAAGAGTAGATGAATTCGCGGATCAATACGATTTAAATTATACTTTATTAGCTACTCCGGCTGAAGGATTATCGGGTCGTTTTGTAAAAATGGATTGTAAAGAATATGGTGTTATTCCTGGTGTAACGGACAAACTGTTTTATACTAATTCTTTCCATGTTCCGGTTAATTATCCTATTAATCTTTTTGATAAAATAAAGATAGAAGGAGCTTATCATAAATATGCGAATGCTGGTCATATTAGTTATGTAGAATTGGAATCTGCTCCATCTAATAACTTAGAAGCTTTAGAGCAGATTATACGTTGCATGCATGATTCAGACATTGGTTATGCAGGAATTAATTTTCCAGTAGATTTTTGTGAAGATTGTGGACATGAAGGGTTAATCAAAGATAACTGTATAGAGTGTAATTCTGATAATATCAGGAGAGTTAGACGTATTACTGGTTATTTAAGTACGGTAGATCGATTTAACGATGCTAAAAAATCCGAATTAGATAATCGGGTAGCTCATAACCGTAATCGAGGAAATGATTCATGTTGCCGTTAGCAGGAATAACAAAAGAAAGTATTGTTGATGGACCAGGGATTAGGTTGGTAATATTCTTTCAAGGTTGTCCTCATCGTTGTCCGGGTTGTCATAACCCGGAAACGCATCCTTTTAAAGAAGGAACACTGACTTCAATTGAAGCTGTATTGGCATTAATTCGTAAAAACCCTTTATTGGCAGGAGTAACTTTATCTGGAGGGGAACCGTTTGTGCATATGGAGATAGTTTTAGAATTTATTAAGAAATTCAAAGTTGAATTTCCAAAATTAAATTTAGGAGCATATACTGGTTATACTTACGAAGAATTGTTAGCGTTTGAAGATCAGAAATTAGTTAACGAAATTTTGTCTAAGCTTAATTTTCTAATAGACGGTAAATTTATTTTAACTGAGCGTGCAGAATTACCTTACCGAGGATCTAAAAATCAACGTTATTTAATTTTGGAACAAGGTAAGATTGTACGGATAGCTAAATAAGGATTGCTATTTTATAAAAAATAAGTAAGATAATTATAAAATTGCCGGGATGGCGGAACTGGTAGACGCGCCAGACTCAAAATCTGGTGGTGGTAACACCGTGTCGGTTCGATTCCGACTCTCGGTATAAATTTAGTGGTGATCGACAAATTAAATCACGTTAAAGTGATGTTTTAAGCGCGTTTTTGATAATGATTTTACCCTTTAATTACAAAGCATTTTTTTCTAAAAAAAGCGATGCCGTAACTCGCGATCACTTCGTAACCTTCAGCGTATAAATTTTGCGCGTATGCCCTCATTTGGATCTGTTCTAACGCTTTTTGACTCATTATTTCTAATTGCGCTAAACTTTTTGCTACTTTTAATTCTAAAACGATCGCTTGATCGTACGTGTTTACGCTCGGAATTT
>CAUUCF010000014.1:0-10952 GCA_963543695.1 uncultured Gammaproteobacteria bacterium | reverse complement strand
ATTCTTTCGTGATCCGCAAACATCCCGTGATCACCGCAAAGTGTAGCGCTTCGTTTGTTTTTAATGCCGATTCAAATAGTGAACGAATAAAATTAGTCATCTGACGGTAAAATTCCCGCTCTCCATGTTGCTCTTCAAAATAAGCATTTTCTAACGGAACATCGTATTCGTCTATTAAAATAATCACTTTTTGACCGTGATATTTATATAAACATTGCGATAAAAATTGGAGACTTTCGCATATTAATTTATAATCCAAATCTTGTTCGGCAATGCGGCTATAAATGTCTCTCTCCACGGTCGTTAAAAAATTACCTTTTAACAAGTAATCATGATATCGATATTCTTCCCGTATGCGATTCGTTAATACGTAATAAGCAATCTCAAACGTCGGTTGTTTCGCCGATTTTAACGATAAACTAATCACCGGATAACGTCCTAATTCGTGCGTATATTTTTCTCCTGCTTCCAGGATTTTTAAACCTTGAAACAAAGCGGTATTATCTTTTTGAAAAACCCTTACGTCTTCGAAAAAAGCACGAAGCATACTTAAATTTAAACTTTTTCCAAACCGACGAGGACGGGTAAATAGGTTAACTTTCCCTTGTTTATCTAATAAATCTTTGATGAACAGACTTTTATCGACAAAATAATAGTTTTGTTCGATTACTTCTTTAAAATCATCTACTCCGATCGGTAACGGTTGTTTTGGCATAAATAATATCGTTATTTTTTTTAATTGCCCATTTATTTTAACTTTAAAAAAATTGAAAAGCTACTTTTTCTTTGTACCGATTAATTTATTTAAATCCTTTTTTAGGGATTTAAATTAAGATAAAAAATACAAAATTTAATTACTATAATCTTTTTTTGATTAATAATTAATTTAATAAAATTAATGAATATGCCTTGACAAATAAAATTAGGTATAGCATCTTATAGAAATATTAAGTACGGTGATTTATGCGCAAAAAATTTCTTTGCAGTAGTTTAACTTTTTTAATTTTAATCGGTTGTTCTAGTAGTTATAAAACACCTACTAGCCATTTAGTCTACGGAGCTAAAGACGTAGTAATCGCTGAAAATAGACTTGCTGCAGCTGCAGAATCAGTCAGCCAATCTTTAGCGGAATTAGCGGAAATAGAAAAAAATCTTCATGCGCGCGATTATAAAGTTTTAAACGATCATTTACCTAAAACTTTTGAATTAGAACAATTAATCACTTTAGATTGGAATGGACCAGTAGAAAATTTAATGCAATACTTAGCTAAGTCGACGGGTTATCATTACCGTACCTTAGGTAAATTATCTGGTGCACCAATCTTAATTACCTTATCGGTAAAGAATACTACTATTAACGAAGTATTAAAAAATATTAATTTACAATGTGGGCATAAGGCAAACGTGGTAATTAATGCGAACAAGAAAACGTTGGAATTACGTTATGTTAAATAATAGGAGGTAACATGAATAAATGGTTTAGTTGCCTTTGTTTTTTGGCGGTTTTAACCGTAGGTTGTAGCGGTAAAGCTGTTACAGAAAAACCTAATATTAACGCGGTAGCAGATAATATTAAAAAGGAAAACTTGAGAAAGAATACGATTAAACAAGTTGCTCGCGAATATGGGACTCAGTCTGGTTTAGTTTGGCAAGCTAACGAATTAAATAAAATGTTAAAACGTTACGAGTTTAAATTGAACACTATTTTTAATTTTAATTTTTTAATTATGGGGAGTGATATTTTGCCGCCCGTTTTAATAGTTGGTAATCGTCGTCTAGAACAGTTAAATGATGATGCGATTGTAACTTCAGATTGTGTTTACCAAATTGTTCAAATGCCTAAATTAATTACCGTTGCACCGACGTGGCGTCAATATTTGATTATTAATATTGAAAAACCGGAAACTCCTAATCAATCGTTATTACCTAAAAGTCCTGAAGAAAAACAAATTTGGAACGAAGCAGTACGTAAGGGATGGTTTAACGGAATCGAACAAGCTAACCAAATTTTTGAAATAGGTTTAAATCGATTGTTGAGAGATTTTAACGGAATGGTTTTATACCATAAATTGTTAGTGCAAAACGTAGTTACTCCTCCTTATTTGTCAGAATCAGAACACGGTATTGTAGGAAACGACAAGGAATTGAGAATTAATGAACGTTTATTAAAAATTTCAGCAACTACTAAATTTAATTTAGAAGGTAAATCTTGGAAACCAGTAGGTGCACGTAAGATAAACGACGTTTATTTAAGAGAGAAATTCGAAAGTAAAAAGGGAATTAAACAGATTAATAATTATGGCAAATGATTTTTTATATCCTAACGAACCATTACGTTTTGGGGCAGATAATTTAGACGCATTATTAAAATATTGTAGTGATTTAAAGGCGTCGGATATTACTTTTCAAACGAACGAAAAGGTTTTTGCGGAAATAACGGGTTTTTTGTATTCGATTACGAAGCGTAAATTATCAGCTCAGGAAGTAGGGGATATCATTAACTATTTATATGGTCCTAACGGTACTACGCAATTGTTGTCTGGTACAGACGTAGATACTTATTACGAATTTCGGCCATCACGTTACGAACGATTTCGATATCGGGTAAACGGTACGGCGTGCCAAGTCGAAGGCCATAATGGAATTCAAATTACTTTACGAACGATTCCGATAGAACCGCCAAAACTGGAAACTTTAGATTTACCTCCAAAAATAATTGACGTGATTACTCCACAAAATGGGGTAGTTTATGTAACTGGACCTACCGGTTCTGGAAAAACTACTTTATTAGCTTCAGTGATTAGGTACATTGCAGAAAACGAAAATTGTCATCGTAAAATTTTAACTTACGAAGCTCCAATTGAATTTGTTTACGATATGTTGAATACTCCTTCGGCAGTGATTAGTCAATCTGAAATTCCTAGACATTTACCTTCGTTTGCTGCGGGTGTACGGAACGCTTTGCGTAGAAAACCAAGGTTGATTTTAGTAGGGGAGGCGAGAGATAGCGAAACCATTACGGCCGTGATTGATGCCGCTTTAACGGGTCACCCCGTGTATACTACTTTACATACGGTGGGCGTACCAGAAACCGTACGTCGATTAGTAGGTAGTTTTTCTAAAGAAGAAAGAGAAGGAAAAGTATTAGATATCATTGAAACTTTGCGTTTAATTGTTTGTCAACGTTTATTACCGACCGTAGACGGTAAACAAGTAGCAATTAGGGAGTACATGTATTTTGACGAAAAAATACGTGAAACGTTATTAAATGAAGATTTAAACCGTATTGTTTCCGTAGTACGTAAAATGATGAAAGATTACGGTACTACTTTTTTAGAAGACGCAACCGATAAATTTAAAGCAGGTATTTTACCTGAAAAAGAATATCAAACTATTTTACGCGCTGCCGGAAATGCTGTATAATGCACTCTGGTAAAAAAAGAGGTTACTAATATGAAATACCGATATCGTACCGAAGGGATTTGTACTCCAGAGATTGAAATAGAGATCGATGAAAATAACAATACTATTAAAGAAGCTAAATTTATAGGTCCTGGGTGTCCAGGTAATCGTATTGGCATCAGTAATTTAGTGCGCGGTAAACCGGTTAAAGAAATTATCGATCAATTAGATGGTATTCGTTGTGGAACAAGAAAAAGCAGTTGTCCTGGACAATTAGCTGAAGCTTTAAAGGTTTATTGGAATAAAATAAACTTAGCTTAAAGGATAGGGAAATTTACTAATAAGGATGTAGTAACTATTTTAATGATATAAGCGTTATTAATGTGCGAAATTTTAATAGTGCTCAATTAGGAATTGATTGATATTTAAAAAATGATATTACAGACGATATTTTTAGAAAAGTACATTATGAAACCGGTAAGTTTTAACGAACTGAGTTTAATTAACGGTGGTATTCATCAGAATGGATATAATAACGACGAGAAGAAGGCCCCGGGTTTTTTAATATAGCGTAGCGGTTATTGGTTTTGTATTAGGTGTTAGTGCCATACTGGTTGGTTATGATGGCGTTATTAGTAATGTTTAAAGGACATTTAATTCATGAAGATATGGTCTAAAAATGAAACATGATTGATTGGTGGTCAAGGATTCGATTATCAATGTAATTACGTAGTAAAAAAAATTTTGATGTGGTTAGAAACTGATAAAATAGGTTGTGGTGCTATCGGTGTTAAAGCCTCTGTAGTTGATTATGTGAGACAAAACCGAGCTGGTAATAATTTGCTCGTAACCAAATAGAATTAGCGAAAAATTTGTTCGTATTCGAAGTTGATCTGTTTACAGCGTCAACGTTACCTGATTTTTTCGAAATTACTTTATTAAATTGTAAAGAATAAACCAAAAAATTAATTTGTGAAGGTGTAATTTAAAGAAAAGTTTAGTGGGCATATTTTGCTACGTTAGTTTCAAGGAAATCAATAATACGTGATGAAACATGGTCACATCACCGGGGTGTTTCATTCACGTACTGCCCAGCTAAGGGATTTGTTCTTATGGTTACGAAAGCGCAAAATGAATGGCTAGTGTTTTTTTAAGGCTTAAAACGATTCCGTGGTTACGTTACATCTGTAACTATTTTTTTGATCATAAACTGAGAAAAATCGTTTTTAAATAAAAGATACGTAATAACTCCAAATTAAAATTATTTTAAAATACGGCTATTGCTTACGCTAATGCTTATAAAGCAGCTATAGTAGATTTTTGGAAAGATGGACCATTATTTTTATTAACGTTAATCTTTTTGGCTAATACCAATATGAATTAAATTGATGGCATTTAGGGTGTTTTATCTCTACATATTTAAGCGAACGATTAATATTGGTAGCGTACGTATTTTTTTAGAGAGGCTAATTTTACGAGTTTAACGTGGTTAAAATTTCACTGGTTAGTAATGCTTGTAAAGCTAAAATCGTCGCACTATTGTTGAAAAACTGGTTTTTTAAACGCTCACACGTTTCTTCTAGCGAAAGAGAATGTAAATAAAGGTATTCGTTTTCTTCTTTTTTGCCACCCGTAGTTGTTAAACGTTGGGTATCGACGATCCCTAAATAAAAGTAAGTTTGTTCATTGCTATAACCTGGAGAAACGAAAGCTTTTTGGAGGAGAAAAAGTTGTTTTAAATCTAAACCAATTTCTTCTTTAATTTCTCTTCGGGCAGTTGTTTCAGGGGTTTCTCCCTTTTCAATTAAACCTGCAACTATCTCCCAAAGCCACGGGTTATTACTTTTTTGAACGGCGCCAATACGAAATTGTTCAATAAATACGATTCTTTTCGTAAGTGGATCAAAAGGGACCACTACTACTGCATCAGGACGGTCTACACATTCGCGTAAATGCCAATCACTCCACGAATAGTCAGGCAACATATAACGTATTTGATGGGCAAATAACGGACAAAAATTGCCGGTAATTAACGGTTGAGATTTAATTTCGTATTGATTGTACCAAACTTTTGTCATTTTCACCTTTTTGAACAAAGATGATTTTTTATATCATGTTCTCTTAAATGTAACAAGTTAGCATTGTCGTTAAGTTGCAAAGAGAAAGTAAGAGGTTGAGGATCGTAGTAACGTACGACGCTGTTACCACTGGCCGTAACGAATAAATGTTTACGAACGATTAAATCGAGAGTAGCTTGTTGATTGATTTTAACTGCAGCGTAATCTACTTTTAATTGCTTTAACGAAGTTTTGCTGTTACCACTTAATTTAGTATAAATTTTAACGGCATTACCAGATAATTTAACGGTTCCTTGGCATAGATTATAAATTTCTAGCGGTTGATTAAAATTATCTACCCATAACACTTGTATGCTTCCTTTTCCTTGATTAATAATTTTATTGAGATTGACGATGGTTCCATCTAAAAGGATTTTGCCGTCTTCTTTAGCTTCTAAAGTTAATTGACTAGAATGTAAAAATTGACTGGTAACGGTGGCATTGCCAGTGACCCGAATACGTTTTAAAGAAGGGACATGTAACTTCACTTTTTCGTGGTATGGTGATGAAAAGTATAGAATACCGTCTTGCACTTTAAAATTATGTTTTAAAATAGACGTTGGAATTTTAAGTTCAAAATGATTTTGACCGTCAATCAAATCGATTTGGGCATTTTGATCGATCCAAACGGTATGAAAAGGGGTTCGATCTAAATTAACGCTTTTAAACGTTGATAAATTATTGTCGCTAAAACTACCTACTGCAAGTAAAGATAAACTAAAACCCAGTAACCATTTTTTCATGCATTATCCAAAGTTTAAACAAATCTATTTAATATATAACAAAACTTTAATAATATTTCAATAATTAAATATTAATCAAATAGCGTTTCGATAATATCTGGCATGGGACGGCAAAGCTGGCCATTACGGTGAGTAACGGTGACTATCACTAAAGCTTCAGTGCAAATTTGATTTGATAAGATAATTTTTTGAGTAAACGCTAATTTTAAGCGTGACAAACGCTTAAAACTGGTGTTAATCGTTACTTGGTCGTGTAATTTCACCGCCTTTTGATATTTGATCTTTAATTCTATAACGGGAAAAACGAGGTTTTGCTGTTCTAATTGTAGGAGCGAAATGCCTCGATTTTCACAATATAAACTACGTGCTTTTTCTAACCATCTTAGATAAGTGCCGTGCCAGACTACTCCATAAGCATCTGTGTCGGCGTAATAAGCAGTTTCTTTGTTAGTAAACATAATGATTATTTATAATAAACTTAAAAAAAGATAGCAAGTTTTGGTAATTAAAAGAACCAATTTTGGGAGACAGAATAATCGATAAATCAGCTTGTATTTTTAAAAGTAAATCGTATAATAAAGCTTTATTTGATGGTAATTATAAATGGTACGTAATATCGTTATTTTAGGTTCTCAATGGGGGGACGAAGGTAAAGGTAAAATTGTCGATTTATTAACCGAACGTGCACATGCAGTTGTTAGGTTCCAAGGGGGACATAATGCTGGTCATACGATAGTAGTGAACGGAGATACTGTTATTTTACATTTATTACCGTCGGGGATTTTACATGAACAGGTAAAAAATTATATTGGTAATGGAGTAGTACTATCGCCGAAAGCATTAAAAGAAGAGTTAAATACGTTAAAAACTAAATTTGGAATTGAACCGAAAGGAAGATTATACATTAGTGATGCTTGTAATTTGTTATTACCTTATCATCAGCTTTTAGATGAAGTACGAGAGCATTTTTTAAAAAATGGCCAGAAAATAGGGACCACGAAGAAAGGAATTGGTCCTGCTTATACGGATAAAGTAGCTAGAATGGGTTTTAAAGTACAGGATTTATTGCGAGCCGATTTTGAAGAACGTTGTCGAGCTGTTTTTGATTATCATCAATTTATTTTAAAACATTACTATCAACACGAGTCTTTACCATTTAATCAAGTTTGGGAAGAAATTTTGGAGAATAAGGAGTTAATTACTCCTTTAATTACCGATGTTCCAGTTAGGTTAGCCGAACATTACGCACGTAACGAAAAGGTTGTTTTTGAAGGAGCGCAAGGTACTTTTTTAGATGTAGATCATGGTACTTATCCTTACGTTACTTCTTCGAATACGGTCGCTGCTTCTGCTTCGATTGGCTCAGGAGTAGGAATACGGTATTTTGATGAAATTTTAGGGATCGTTAAAGCTTATACTACGCGGGTTGGTGAAGGCCCTTTCCCAACGGAATTATTTGATCAAAACGGTGAATATTTATCCACTGTAGGGCATGAATACGGAGCAACTACGAAAAGAAAACGACGATGTGGGTGGTTAGATTTACCTTTATTAAGACGTTCTAATTTATTAAACAGCTTCAGTAAAATCGCCATTACGAAATTAGACGTTTTGGATCAATTACCTGAAATTAAAGTATGCGTCGCTTACCAATTAGACGGTCAAATTATTAAGGTCGCTCCTAATAGTTTAGAGGATTTTAAACGATGTATTCCTCTTTATCAAACTTTTACGGGTTGGCAGACTACGACGGCGGGGATTAAAAAATATTCTGCGTTACCCGCAAAAGCAGTAGAGTACTTGAATTTTATCGAGCAAGAATTAGAAGTAAAAATTGCGATCGTTGCTACCGGAGCAGACAGAGAAGACATTATTTCATTAACAGAATTTTAAGGCGTTTTTATGGTGACATTAGAAGAAATAACGAAAATCAGCAAAAAAGCTTACTGTATTTACACAAAGGCACAAGTAGAACAAGCTTTAGAAAAAATGGCGGCCCAAATGACTAAAGTTTTAAAAAGCGAAAATCCCCTATTTTTAGTAGTTTTAATGGGTGGAATGATGCCTTGTACTAATTTAGTTTTAAACTTAGATTTTCCGTTAGAAATGGATTACGTTCATGTTTCTTCGTTTGATATTACAACGAATCAAAGTAGCGAATTACATTGGAAAGTGAAACCAAAGGTTCAAATAGCGGGAAGAACGGTCGTAATAGTAGACGATATTTTAGATTCGGGAATTACTTTTCAGGTAATAAAGCAATATTGTGAAAATTGTCAAGCGAAAAAGGTTTATACGGCAGCGATGTTAGATAAGCAAGTGGTTAGAAAACCGGGAGGTTTAGAAACGGCTGATTTTACAGCGTTAACTATAGAGGATCAATTTGTTTTTGGGTACGGGCTAGATTATTCTAACTATTTACGTAATTTACCGGGAATTTATTCAATTAAACCTGAACATCTTTAGGAAATTGGTTTACCGTTGCAAAGGATTTTGATTTAACGGGTGAAGAAATTATAAAATGATGCAAATTAAATTATTTAACGTTTGGTTAGCAATACGAATCGGATGGGCAACGATGAGCTGCGTATTTTATTTGTTATTTGCGCGGTTTTTTTTTAAAAAACGAACGAATGATTACGTGTACGTAAGAATTGCTAATTGGGGCAAACAGATACTAGAAATTTTAAAAGTTAAAGTTGAGATTATTGGTAAACAACATATTCGTTTTTTAAACGATCGGCTTTTTTTAATTATGAGTAATCACGTTAGTTTTTTAGACATTCCTTTAATGTATGCCCTTTTTGAACAAGAAAAAATAACGATGGTCGCTAAAAAAGAATTATTTCGAATTCCGATTTTCGGATTAGGCATGAAATTAGCCGGTTCTATCAAAATCGATCGTAGTAATCATAGGCAAGCTTTAAAAGATTTAGAACAAGCCAAACAACAAATGTTAGGCGGAATTAGAGTTTGGATTGCTCCAGAAGGAACTCGATCTAAAACGGGACAATTAGGTCCTTTTAAACGTGGTGGGTTTAAACTGGCAAAAGAATTAGACGCGATGATTATTCCGGTAACGATTCAAGGAGCAGCGGCTGTTTGGCCTGTAGGAGGAATTAATTTTGGGCTTAATAAAACGATTAAAGTAATAGTACATCCGGTTATCGATAGTCAGGATTATTTATTAGAAGAATTAATGCAACAAACAAGGGAGGTTATCGATGACCAGAAAATGGATGATCATTGGGTTTAATTTATTTTTAGTTACTTTTTGTGAAGCTTTTTGCCCCCTTTGTTTAGTAGCGGCTGGTACCGGGGTAGGTTTATCTGAATATTTGGGCATTAACGATTTAATTACCGGTTTATGGTTAGGGGCTAGTTTGGTAAGCTTGGTGGCATGGAGTATTAAATTGCCGATCATTAACCAAATTAAAGGTCGTTTGTTAGGGACGGTCGTAATTTATTACGGAAGTTTGTGGTACGTCTTAAAGCGGCAACGGTTAATCGGTCACGAATTAAATCGTTTGTACGGAATAGACCGATTGATTTTGGGAATCATCGTTGGAAGTTTATCTTTTTATGGGTTTCATGTGTTGTATTTATACTTAAAAAAACGAAATAACGGACGTCCTTATTTTGCTTATCAAAAGGTAATTATGCCGGTCAGTGGCCTATTAATTTTAAGTGTTATCGGATATTTTTTATGAATTTAACAGATTTAGTAGAACAATATGATCGTTTAAAAAGAACTGATTTAATTGATTTATCGAAGGATCAAGATTTAGCCATTGCTATTATGAACTTGATAGGGATAGAGGAACATTTGTTTTTTAGCGGAGCTAAAACTGGAAAACATAATTATTACGATTTAATTGAAGAAGTAAGAGAATTGAGAAAGCATTTGCTAAAACGATTAATTCCCGAATACGAAGGAGAAGTTTGGTGCATTTCTAAACATCTCTTAGCGGCTAGTTATCGCTTGATGGAAGTAGGTACTAAATTATTGCATCAGCAAAATCAGGAAGAAGCGTATCAACATTTTGAACAAGCGTTTAAATTATATACTTTATTTTGGGGAATTAATTTAAAATTGATTGCTCCGAATGAAGCGAATCAAGAAACGGATGATTTAACTCAAAAACACGAAGCGAATTTATTTTTAAATTTACCGAAAAAAGATCAAACGATGAATAATAAAGAATTTACAAATAAATCTTGGTTCAGTAAAATAACCGTATGGGTAAAAGAGAAGTTAAATTGTTGTAAAGAATAGATTAAGCTCTGGTGGCACAGTGGATAGCGCAGCCCCCTCCTAAGGGGCAGGTCGGAGGTTCGAATCCTCTCCAGAGCGTTTTAAAACGGGTTAGTAAGGAACATGTTTTTTCGTAAACTGAACGTTGTAAAAGATCCTATTTGGCTTTATTAAGCGGATCATTGAGGAATTTAAAAAATTAATCGATCCCCTTTAGTGGCGTAGTTTGGGATTTTGGTTTAATAAGTAATGGTTAGCTTCAAATAATTTTGACATTTTAAACGGTAGGCCGTAAGTAGCATTCTATTTTTTTGTTTGTTTCATTTTTGCTGAAGATACTCTTTAGTGAGTTTTTTAAGTAAAGCCTCTTGCATTTATATAATTATGATTTTATGTCTTTATTTTTGAATTAATGTATATTTGAATTTAATAGTA
>CAUUCF010000013.1:0-25151 GCA_963543695.1 uncultured Gammaproteobacteria bacterium | reverse complement strand
GAACTACTTACCATAACATAATTATATGCAGGAGCAACGCTTTCAGCAACGTAATCATATGCAGAAGTAACGTTATTCTGTGTTTCGTTTAACGCTATACCACCACTTACGTTATTACGGGTCTCGTTTGATCCTAACGTCGCATGCGTTTCGTTCGCGTTACTTGATATACTGCTGCCGTTATTAACAAGCGTAGCACGCGTCTCATTTAATTTTGTAGAGTTAACGTTCGTACTATTCGTATTATTCGATAATTTTATTTCTTGTCTTTCTTGTGCCCTAGTTAAAATGCCTTTGGCTTCGTCCCCCCTAAATCAAATGCATACGCTTGATTTACGCCACATACTATTCCCAACGAAATGACTGTTTTATAAAAATTACGTTTACTTAACATTTTAATTTCCTCTAATTATGCCTACCGGTAATAATAATGTATTATAACAAAATAACATTAAATATTACTTAATAAGTAGATATTTATGAATTACAATAATGTTCGTAAAAATTTTTTACCCAACCATTCAAATTGTCCTCTTCTATGGCTTGCCTAATTTTCAACATCAACTGTTGATAGAAAGTAAGATTATGGATCGTATTTAACCGCAACCCTAACAATTCATGAGCACGATCCAAATGATGCAAATAAGCTCGCGAATAATAACGACAAGCATAACACGGACAAGTCTCATCGATAGGTCTTGAATCATTTTTAAAACAACTATTACGTAAACGAATTATTCCGTGCCAACTAAATAAATATCCATTCCTAGCATTACGGGTCGGCATTACACAATCAAACATATCTACTCCGTTTAAAACCCCGTTAATTAAATCTTCAGGAGTACCAACTCCCATTAAATAACGCGGTTTATTCAAAGGCATTAAAGCGTTAAGAAAATTTAAAATGCGGTACATTTCTTCTTTCGGTTCACCGACAGCCAATCCACCGATTGCATATCCATCAAAATGATAACGCGTTAAACTTTCACAACAACGTTGTCGTAAATCATTAAAGATTCCCCCTTGAATAATACCAAATTGAGCGTTTTGATTTTCTAAACGTAAAAACTCCTGCCGACTACGCTGGGCCCAATTTAAAGATAATTCCATCGATTGGCGAGCCATATTATAATCAGCCGGGAAAGGAGTACACTCATCAAAAGCCATTACGATATCCGAATTCAACCCAGTTTGGATCTGCGTAGAAATTTCTGGAGTTAAATATATTTTGGCTCCAGAAATCGGAGAACGAAACAAAACTCCGTTTTGATCAATTTTACGTAAAGCTTTTAAACTAAAGACTTGAAAACCACCAGAATCCGTTAAAATAGGCCGTTGCCAATGCATAAAATCATGTAACCCATTAAACGATTTAATGAGATCTACTCCGGGTTGCAGCATTAAATGGAAAGTATTTCCTAAAATAATTTCAGCACCTAAAGCATCCAAATCTTCAGGAGTAAGCGACTTAACCGTAGCTTTAGTTCCTACTGGCATAAAAGTAGGAGTTTCCACTATGCCATGATTCAGAAACAACCTTCCACGCCGTGCTAAACCGGTTTGCTTCATCAATTCGAATTTAAGCATTTATTTCTTAGTTAACCAACATTAGTTTTTAAAACTACTAAAGGCCTCATAAAAATTCAAGTTTAATTTAAAATACAACATTTAATTTTTAACTGAATAACTCGTAATAGAGAAGCATTAGACGTACTACAAACTTATGGATCAGTAACCACGTTAGAATAAATAAAGTAAATTTAAACAGCAGTTTACATGTTATTTAAAAAACATTTAAATTAAAAATGCCTTTTTAAGTTTAAACTAAAAGGAAATGTTCATAAATTTAACGGTAAAATATTTTACGCTTCATCTTTAACTGTTATTGATTATCCTCACGTGTTACTACGCACCTTTAATTAAAATGGTTGGAAAATATTTTATATAATATTATTTTAATGTTACATATGTACCATAATATATGTTTTTATACCCATTAGAAGTAACAATGAAGGTTTTAAATCAACAAGAATTAAATTCTGTAAATGGAGGATTTGGTTTAGTAGCCTTTGGCGCAGGGATAGCTGCAGCTACTACTTTTACTTATTTATTTGCATACACTGAAAACACAGAAACCGTCCTTATGCGAACTGACGCTAATCTTAACCTAGTAAATACTGATTTGGAAAAACCTGGTTTATTCCAGGAATTAATTACCTCTGAAGATGGTGATCAAGCAGTATTTATATACGCTGTTGTACCGGTAGTAAAAAAAGTAGTTAGCAAACCTTCTTTTTTAACCATTGGTACCATAGCTTTTACAATTGGAACAGCTTACGCATTAGCTGCAGAGGCATTTATTGAAAACTATTTGTAACAAATAATCTACAAACCAAAAAGGCATTCGTTTAATGAATGCCTTTTTCATTTAAATTAAAAAGTTAAAACCCTAGTTTAGAAAAACACGCCTAATTTTACGGTAAAAATATTTTGTCCTCCATCTTCAACCGTTAATTGATTATCCCCACGCGTTACTACACTACCTTTACGATAATTAAAATCGTGTCGATATTCAAAAGCTAAAATAGTGTTTTTAATGACAGAAACTTCATATTCTACAAATACCGTATGTTTAGGGAAATTAACTACTTGTCCATGCTGTTCATTATTAAAATAAGTCGGGACATTACCGTAAAACAACGCGTCCCAGGAACGACCATAACCTACAGCAAAAGTATTTGGACTATTAAACAACCGGAAATCTACCGCTGCCTCTAAATTTAAAGCTCTCGGTTTACAAGCTTTATCATTAATAGTAATATCCCGCGGATCTAAATATCCTAACGCAGTTACGTATTCACTAGCCAGACTAAATTGTTTGTAATTAATTTTAACCCTCGCATTTAACCCCGTAACCGATTTATGAGTTTTATCGTTATTAATTCCATACAACGAAATAGGAGATTTTTTCGTTTCAGCAAAATTACCTAGTACGCTAGAAGCCAACGTAACTTTTAGTTGGTTAGATACAAAATTATAAGCTAAATTAGCTCCAAAATGTTTCCATAAGATATTTCCCCCTTCAGATTTAGCTCCGCCACTCAAGAAAAAGCTCTGCATTTCTAACCCTTGATACGTAAACCCTAAAATGGCCATGTTATCATGTACTTTTCCTAAAATCTTTGCAGAAGTATCGGTTAACATATGAGAACTATAAGAACCAAACGGCGCATACATTTTACCGACGGAAAAATAAACCGGACATTTTGCTAGCTGTCCTAAAGTTACAAAACCACGATCCAAACTAAATTCCCCTTCATAATTATCCGAAAATTTAGAATTCTTTTTTCCGTCGTAAGAAACCACTAATACCCCTGTAGCCCACGGACTCGCTTCACCCACGATGCTAAATTCTGCAGAATCCATATCAAATTGAGTCAACGTATTTTTATCTTTAAATCGCTGACCAGCCGTAAATTTACCCACAGCACTACCACTTAAAGCAATAATCGGACGCTTAGGAATCGGTAAATTAATCTGTTGCGCGTAATCATCCATTTTTTTACGTAACTGTAATAATTTTAAATCTTCGTTAATTGACGATAAATTAATCATCAAATCAGAAGCATTTTCCGCAGAACGACGTACTCCTAAAGCAGGAGAAGTTACTACTGCAGGACCATGAGCATACAATTCTACAGCATCATTTAAATAAACATCTTTAGTAAAAGATTCATGAACTTGATTAACTTGGTTATTTTGACTATTTAATTTTTGAACATCCTTTTTTAAAATCTGAATTTGCTTTTCCAAATTTGCAATCTGCTTGTTAGCCGCTTCATCTGCTTGAACTAAACCATAAGAAGCACAAGTACCCACCAGACATAATAATAAATATTTTTTCATGCCTTTTTCTCCGGAAAGTTTAAGATAACTTCTTATACAATAAATAATCCGTAAAAGTCAAAAAATAAGCTTACCATTTTCTTATTTTTTATTTTTCTGCTGCGCCTTAAACAACATGAACAAAAAAAACGCTATAAAGACTAACCGATAATGTCGTTGAAAGCGGACGTTAATAGGTATTTGATTACTCCTTTTGATTTGACCAGATAAAGCCTGAGTAGCTTTAGTTTGTTGAAGCACTCTTCCTCGATTATCTATAAAAGCATTAATTCCCCCGTTACTAACTAAAACTTGATAACGCCCCGTGATTAACGATAACATTTGCGCTGTTGCTAAATGTTGCGTTACTACCCAAGAGTTTTTAAACCAACTATCATCACTAATCGTCACGATAAACTCCGCGGTCGGTAAACTATCAACCGTCAATGCAGGGAAAAGCGTTTCATAACAAATATTAACGGCAAAAGGCGAAGTATCGTACAAGCGTAATAATGGTTTTGTTTGACCAACCGACAAATCTTCCCCTAAAAAAGTGAAATAACGACGTAATTTAGTTAAAAAACGGGGTAAATATTCCCCAAAAGGCATTAATTTACGTTTATCGTAATTCGTAATGTTATGACCGATTAAAGAAGCACTATTAAATAACTTTCCTTGTTCTTCCCTTAATCTACCGAGTAAAAGAGGAGTTTTAATTTGCTGCACTTGCGCTTGTAGAAACGTTAAAAGTTCCGTAGAAAGGTACGGTAAAGCTACTTCTGGCCAAATCACTAATTCCGTTTTTTCCGTATCTAATAATGAATATTGCACATACTGGTTAAATTGTTGTTGCATTAACACTGGATTCCATTTTTGTACCGGAGTTAAATTAATTTGTAACGCCGTAACGTTTAATTTCTCCCCCTCGCAATCCGTTAAAAAAGAGCCTAAAAAGAAACTTCCTAACCAAATGCCAACTAAATAAAAGAATAAAAATAATTTTTTCCTAATTGGCAATTGCCGACAAAAACACAAAAATAAAATGCTCCCCTGTTGAGCAACGATAAAAAGGAAAAACGTCGTTCCTAAAAAAGGAATAAAATTAACTAAAACGGTGTTAACGTGCGATAAACTAACAAAAGTAAACGGTAAATAAGGAACCAAACTTAAAACCGTTAAAATCAAAGGAAAACCGAACAAAGACCTTACTAATAACGAAAATCGGCTAAAAAATCGTTTAAAAATCAACCCTTGTAACGCATGTAAAAAACCAAAAATACTCGCAATTAAGATCACTAAAAAACCGGACAGTAAACTATTAATTGCTCCATAATCATGAATACTATAAAACAACCAATGTAATCCGATACTAAAAGCAATAGTTCCATAACTCCAACCGATCAAAAAAGCTTCTTCAGGCCCCTTTGCCGTTTCTAACGTCAATAAAAATAAAGCTAAAGATACGTTGATCAACCCAAAATAGCGGAAAGGCGGAATAGCAAACGGATAACAAACCGCGCTTAACAAAACGTACAACGATTTTTTTTTAAAGTCCATAAATCATTAACGTAGTCAAATCGACGTCAACTAAAAAAATAGCCTAAATTCAATCGCACGATATCCGTTACAATATTTGCATGATAAGCAGTAATTCCAGCAAATAACGACACGGTAAATAAGATTGCATTAGACAAATTATTATCATTAACCATCTCTCGAATTAATTGGTTATCTGGATAATAACGTTGCCCATAAAGAAATCCTTGGCCAATTACATAAGGAGTAATACCCCATCCAATACCCACAGCTACAGAATCCAACAAAATCCCTCTATAATCAGCATAAGCTAATAGACCGATTTCTACTCCTACCACGGTTAATAAAAAAGATCCTCCGTTAATATATCGATAATTATTTAATTCTAATTGTGTTAACATAAAAAACTCATTTAAATAAAAAACGTTAATCTAAATTTTGCTTATTCTTTGCTTAACAGGAATGTTTCTATTCGGGCTAAACATTTCAACGGTAAAATTAACTCTTTGTCATGATTTTTTAACCCTAAGTGCAGCGTGATTTCGTTTTGGCAAACGTGCAGCTCTTTACTTAACCATTTAATCAACAGTTGATTAGCCTTTCCCTTTTCTGGTAAAGATTTAATACTAATTTTTAAACGGTCTTCAACAACACCTAAAAAAGCATTTTTAGTTGCTTTAGTAACCACTCGTATTTTGAGATAAAGACGTTCGTCTTTACATTCGTAACAACTCATTTTCGTCTAAACCCGCACGTTCTAAAAATTTTTGAAAATTTTGCCATAAAGGATGATCATAACTCCGAGCAAAAGTTTTTACATAACAACCTAAAATGGGCCAATAAAGGTTTCGATTTATTTGTTTTATAATTTTATCGATCATTTTTTTATCTTTTTCCACCGTTAAGCTTTGAAATACAATTGCTATTAATAATGCTATTTTAGTCATTTGTCGACCTATTTCAAGCTGAGGTAAATGTTGCAAACAAAAATCAAGTGCTCTTTCTTGATTCCAATTTTGCCATTGCTCATATAACGCTAGTACTCCTTCTGTAATCTCCGTTAAATGCTCTATTCCTTGTTCTTCTAATTTTAATAAAATAATCCCTAAAGGAATCAATCCTTCTATATTGGCCCAAGTACAATTGCCGGTACGCTGTAACGGTAAATTAATTACTTGTATTTCTTTCAGCCCTAAAACTTTTACTAGCTCGTTATTAATTTTTTGACTATTTTGTCGTTTATACAATAAATTTCTAAAAAACGTTTTATCCCCTGGCAAAGTCATTTGATAGATAATAGCACTCCCGTTGATTCGTCCAAAGGCTCCACGATCAATTCTTACCCAAAAATGGTGATACTTAATAAAACTAATCGCATGCCCATCAAAAGCAACAGGTAATACTAAAAATTCTTGAGCTAATAAATCATCGATCTCTCGTAAGTGTCGTTGTAAATCTAACAGGTAATTTTGTTTCGTTAATAAACGCGCACCGTTAAATAAGCCATTTAAAATCTGATCAATATATTTAAACTCTCCCCTTAACGTGCGCGCAGCAAAACTGTTTCGAAAATCGTTTAACAACGAAGCGATGTAACTAACGGTAAAATCTAAATAAAAACCTTCTAATTCTACCTCGATAAATTGATTATGAGTATTTACGATATCAACCCTGCCTTCTAATTCAAAAGAATGTCCTAGAATTTTAGCATTTAAAAAATCTTGCGCTAAACTTAATTTAGCCCCATGTTTAATCAATAACTGTTTAACGTTTTGATGCCGTTTAATTAAAGGCATCACTAAAACCGATTGGCCACCGTTATTATGCTGATTAGGGTCAGCATGATATTGTAAACAATACCGGCAAAAAGTTTCATTTCCGTTATCAGCAGCCCAAAATAAAGCCGTACGCCCCGTAATATCGGGAAAATCTACTTTAGCGCCTGCACGCAATACCAATAGTCCTTTCGCTGCGTCGTTAATAATAGCTGTTTGAATTAAAGGAGTATAGCCGTACTCATCAATGACGTCTAAATCAGTTACTGTTTTTAAAGCGTTCTCTATATCGGCCAAAGTACCGTAGATAATCGTTTTGGCGAGACTCATATCGGTTTAGTGTAATTTTCGTAAATATATTTTTTACGATAAGTTAATCCCAAACGCATCTGTAAACGATTTTTAGGTTCATTTGTTAATTCAGCTTCCCGTTTTTCCGCTTCGTCTAAAATCGCTTGCTTATTACTAACTACCGACGACAAATCAGAAGAAGCACCGATAGGTAATTCTTGTAAAAAAGGATGTTCGATAAAGACGGGTTTAGCTTCCCCCTCACCGGTAGCTTCATCATCTTCATGATAAGGTTTACGGGGTAACACTACTCCAAACTGTCGGTAAACCTCTCCCAATAAATCTCCTAATTTAGTTTTCAAGGAGCTATGAATTCGTTTAGACATTTAACTCACTTGCGATAACTTAAAATTACGTTCTAAATGTTTTAAAAAAGCGAACAATTTTCTCCATCCACTAGGTTTAACTTTACGTCTATTCCTTAACGTAGCTAGTTTTTGTTCCACAACTCCACGAAAATCGGCCAGAACGTTCATATAATTGATGTATGCTTCGTAAGGATTACTATAAGGACTAAAATATTTGTGCACATCTCCATCTGCCGCATACTTAGTACATAAATAATAAAAATGATCCGAAGTCAGTAAACTACGCCAAGTATTTAGTAAGTGGTCATCTTTAGTTTGGTAGACCGCTAATTGTAAATCATAAACCGCTTTTAATGCGTCTTCTTGTAAATTATTACCTCGCCATGCCGTTAAATCTCGTTCCTCATCTGCCCAAGATAAAGGATTAGGTACATCTAACATGCCTCGGGTTTCTAAATGAGTAATCGCCTCAGAAGGAGTAGTAAAATAATAATCCGGATGTAACAAAATAAATTCTGGTAATTTCGCCATAAATTCAAAAATTCCACTATCTGCCCACTGATGTTCACCAAAAGTTTCAAAATCCATAAATAAATTAACAATATCCGCATCGCGACTTAAAGCGTGCAACCAATAAGCATATTTTTCTGCCGTTACGGGATATTCTACCCAAGCACGGTCCGAAAATCTAAAAGCAATATCATCCGTTAAGGGATAGTTACGTAATAATAATTTTAATTGGGTACAATGTTGTGGTTGATATAAATAATTAGGACTGCGCCATCCTAAAATTTTTTCAGCTCCTTCAGCCAAAATAGCTCGATAACCCATTTGTTCTACTAATTGCGCAATACGGTTATTATAAATCAATTCTGTATTACGAAAAGCAGTAGATTTTATCCCAAACTCTTGATAAACCAGCGCTTGATGCTCTTGCACCTGTTTTTTAAATTCCTCTTCAGCAAATAAACTACTTAAGCTATGATAGTAAGTTTCGGCAAGAACTTCCACTTGCCCCGTTTCTACCAAACGTACAAAATGATCCAACGTTGCTGGGCTATAACGGTGACATTGTTCTAAAAAAAGACCTGAAAAAGAAAAAGTGAATTTGAACGTTTGAGGATAACGTTCAATTAACCGTAACAACAACTTAGTCATCGGTAAATAACATTTATGAGCTACTTTTTGAAAAATCGACCGGTTTTGTTCTTCATCTTCGTAAAAATGATTTTTACCAATCTCAAAAAAAGTATATTTTCTTAAACGTTTAGGTTGATGTACTTGAAAATAAAAACAAATGGCTGTCATTTGATAACCTCTCTATATACTTCGATAATTTTTTGCACACTTTTCTCCCAAGTTGCCGTTTGTAAATCGATAAAACCACTTTTTACGGCATCGTCCGCTAAAGAAGGGTAAGACAATAACGAAATAATTTTATTGGACAAATCGTTGACGTCCCAAAAATCCGCGACTAAAGCTCCTTTTAAAACTTCTTTGACTCCCGATTGTTTACTTACTACTACCGGAATCCCTTGCGCTGCTGCTTCTAAAGCCGTCAACCCAAACGGTTCAGAAATACTAGGCATCACGTATACTGAAGCTAAATTATACAATTGTTGCACTTCCTTCGTATTCAAAAAACCAGTAAAATGTACGTTAGTCCCTATTTTTAACGCAGCCGTTCTATCGACCATACTACGGTATAAATCCCCAGTTCCCGCTAAAACAAATTGCGTATTAGGTAATTGCGCTAAAATTCGCTTAGCTACCTCAATAAAAAAGTAAGGACCTTTTTGATACGTCAATCTTCCTACAAATAAAACCGTAGGTTGTGGACGCTGCACCGGTTGATTAGATATTTGACGATGCACCCCGTTATGCACTACTTTAATTTTATCGGAATTAATCCCATAATATTGGATAATGCGATCTTTCGTATATTGACTAACGGCAATCACTTGATCTGCTTGTTCCATCCCATATTTTTCAATCGCATATACTTTGCTGTTTCCTATCCCTTCGCTACGATCTATTTCTAAAGCATGGATATGTAAAACTAACGGTGCTCGACTATAAAACTTTGCTTCTAATCCCGCTAAAACCGTTAACCAATCATGAGCATAAATTAAATCATGGGTAATTTGCGTTGCTAATTTACCAGCTAATGCGGCATAACGAAACACTTCGACCATTAAATTACCTAAATATTGACCTCGATTTCCAGACAATTGCTGATCTAAATAAATTTCCCCCACTAACTGTTTAATAAACGCGGGTAAATGTAAATTAGTGATCAAATGACGAATTTTTTGTATATCTATAACCTGATCGGCTTGATAATTTTGCTGATTAACGTACGGATTTAAATGCTCACCCGCCTCAACCCTAAAAATTTGTACTGCGTTAGGTAAAGGGAAATCATTCGTATTAAGAGGATGAACGGTTAAATTACTCTTTTTTTGCTTAATAGACAAGGAATAAGGCAACACTAAGTTAACGTCAATCCCTTGTTTGATTAGTTCTTGCACGATAGCATAACAAGCTACTCCTAAACCACCGCTAATAAAAGGTGGAAATTCCCAACCGTACATCAAAACGCGTAATTTATTTTTTGTCATAATCTACTAATTTAAAACTCCGCAAAACTTCTGCTACACTCCATGCTTGACTGATCGATCCGTTCGGTAAATGAGGCTCATCCCCATCAAAAACCTCCGCAATTCCTCCTAAACCATACTGCTCTATATGTTGACCTAAAGCTTTTTTTACCTCTTTTAAGAAACCTAAACTGCCTTGAATTTTCAACACTGCCTCAGTAAACACTCCTAATAACCAAGGCCAAACCGTACCGTTATGATAAGCTAAATCCCGTTGAGTTTGATTCCCTAAATAACGCCCACAATAATTTAGGTGATCAGGAGATAAAGTACGCAACCCGTAAGGAGTAAATAGTTTCTTTTTAACTTGGTTAACGATTTTCTTTTTTTGTAAATTTGATAACGGTAAATCTAAAGCTACTGCCCATAATTGGTTAGGACGTAACGCGTTATCGATCTTTTGATCAGTAACGTAATCGTTTAAATACGCCGTTTGAGAATTCCAAAAAATTAGACTAAAATTTTTTTCAAAAAGCGCTAAAATCGTGCACAATTTATCCCGTAAACTAGCTTTTAACGTCGTTTGTTTTAATAAAAAGACTAAAGCATAATACCATAATGCATTCAGCTCTACGATATATCCCGAACGCGGAGTAATCACCTGACCATCAACCTTAGCATCCATCCAAGTAACGTTGTCTAAAGAACGAGAATAAATTAACCCTGAATCTCGAAGCTGTACCCCTAATTTTGTCCCGTTCAAATGAGCTTCCACAATCTTTACTATAGTCGGTAATAAACTTGCAATCCCTTTATGGTCCGAAGTAACCTTATAATACCAACTACAAGCCCAAATGTACCATAACGCAGCATCAACCGAATTATAACTAGGTTGCTCGTCTAAATAATTAGGTAACGCCCCTTGGTTTTCAAAATTAGCAAATTTTTGTAAAATAGCTAAAGCTTGCTTTTCTTGACCGTTAAATAACGTTAATCCCGGCAAAGCAATCATCGTATCTCGGCTCCAAACTCCAAACCAAGGATAACCAGCGATAATTTCGTTATCCACCGTTACAAAAGCTTTCGCGGCTCTTTGTAATTTTGTCAACCAATTAGCTTTCCCTAACTGATTTTTTCGACGCCCAGTTTGCTCCTCACGCCATAATTCCCTAATCTTTTTTTGCGGTTCTAAACCAGCACTAAGAATAATTTCTTGTCCATCCTTTAATTCTAATTCTAATTCAGCAGGTAAATATAACGCTTCGTAGCCGTCATATCCTCGGTTTAATTCCTCTTGATATTTAATGTCGTAATACCAAATCGCTTTATTCTGTAAATGCATCGGCTGTTCACTTTGAAACCAAAACGCCGGAAAATTAGGGTAAGCTTCGTATTTAAAACCTAAATCGCTCTCGGTAAAATAATGGCCCACCATTGAATTAGGTAATTGTAAAGCATGACGATTACGGCAACTAAACATCGGCCTTAATGTTAATTTAACTTGTTTGAACGTTTTACTGACTAAACGATAGCTTAACAGTAACGTATTTGCGTTATGCACTAAGATTAGTTCTTTGATAATTTTAAAATCCCCGAACTGATATTCCCAATGTGGATAAGGATCATAAGTAAACCGCTCTAAAGTTAAAACAGGAAATATAGCATTACGATAATGAGCCCCAGTTAATACGTGAAGATGACCTCCGTCTTGAATTATTTCTTCAATCTTATTAAGCCATACATAATATTCTTGCTTCCAGCGACCAACTAACCAACCGTGGTATTTCCGCGTATGTATTAAAGCTACACTACTAGAAGCATAACTGCCTAATTGATTAGTCTCTAACCATTCTGCAGAATAATCTTGTTTGTTCACTCCCTACTCTTATTAATATATAATTATGTTAAATATTATAATATAATTATATATTAATTCAACTGTATTTTACGTCACATTAAATCAAGGAAATTTTGTTTCGTGCTGAATCTTTTTTAGGAGCATTATTTTCTTGATGAACCTCTAGTTTGTTCATTTCAAGCATCAACCGACGCAATAAAATTTGATGCATTACTTCGTCACGATGATCATCTCTTTTTTGTTCCGCTAAATCATCAACTACTTTACAGATAAAATTTTTTAACAAATCAGTAGGTTGGTGCCGTAAGTCCATGAAGTCTAATGGCATCCCTAGACGTTCGCCATATTCTTTTACTAAATTCCCCCCCAAACCGTAACCATTTGCCGCCCAAGCTGTAACAGCTGTTCTGCATCTAATCCGTTCAATTTTCGTTTAACTGTTTGGACTAAAGTATCCAAACGGCTCAACGCAGAATTTAATATACATTTTTCGGTCACAAACTCAATAAAACGATCTGCTGCTGTAATCGCTAAATGTTGACCTAATAATAATTGTACCTTGAGCGAATTAACTTCGTTTTTTAATTCGTGATTAGCAAATTGGCTAAGTAACTGATCGTACTGTTGCTCCGATAAACCTTCCGCTAAAAAGAACAACAAGTCCATTTGGTGATGACCGAGAATTTGTACAAAAATTTGAGCAAAACACTGCCAATCTGTTATTTTTTCAAATAAAGCCGACATCAATTTAGCCATTTTGTTACTGGTTAAGTAACCCGTTAAAATTTTTTGTCTCTCACTCTGCAAATACACCGATTGTGCGTAATCATTAAATTGCATTTCTACACAATTATGCGTTAAAAATTGATCTAATATTTGCTCAAAATGCTCGCCTTGAAGCAAAAAATAACGTTGGAAAATAGATAATATCGTTAATTTACTGGCTAGGTCGTCATTAGAAATATGACTTAACATATAATGAACTAACTTTGGTTTACTGAAAACATTTTCTTCCATTCCGCTTCCGTTATTTTACGAATTCATTAATATTTTTATATATTAAATTATTATTAAATATTTTGCAAACGATTAGATATAAATTGATTTTTAATTAGAATTAGACTAGTCTGGCAACTATAAATCAGCATCATGAGAAAATAGTGATATACGAATATCCCCTAAATATTCAAATACAAACTTGCTTAATTTTAGAAAAACTCTTTCAAGAAGGGGATTTTCATCTTAAACTAAAAACTCCTTATAACAACTTCCAAAGTTTAAAAATTATTTTAAAAATAATGAAAATTATTGAACATCGCGAAGTTAAGATCAAATTAATTCAAACTCTACAAAATTACGCCCAGAAAATTAAAGCCATTACTTTAACGAAGCAAATAGACAAAAGGAAATTGCATAATGTTTTAAAACAAATTAATTATTACGTCGAATCTACGACTCACGAAGAAAATAGTTTGACCGAATTACGCCAAAACTACTTTTTAACGATGATGAAAAGCAATTATCTACAAGGTCAATTTAATACGAACGACGCTTTTTTCCAAGCTTGGTTACAACAAAATGAAGTGCTTCGTTCACCTCAACTGTTACATTGGTTTGGTACCTTTAATCAGTTAAGAGAAATGGTTAATTTGTCGTTAAAATTACTAAGATCGAGCGTTAATTGGGTAAAAGCTAAAGCCGTCAAAGGTAGTTACTCGGTTAATCAACCGGCACAATTAATTCGTATTAACGTTAACGAACTAAAAAGCGTTTATCCTCGTTTTGAAATTTATCAACATTCATCGAACATTAATTTTTATCATTTAGAAATCAACTCGGCCGTTCCGATCATCGATTACGACTTAAACTTTGATTTAGCGTTATGTAAATTATGAAGTCCATCATTTACCCCGGCACTTTTGACCCAATTACAAACGGCCACTTAGCACTCATTCAAAGGGTAATGTCTCGTTTTCATATCGTCATTGCGGTCAATGCGACTTCTCGTAAAAACGTACTTTTCACTATAGAAGAACGTTTACAAATGATTCACGCGAGTACGACCGAATATCCGGTAACGATTTTACCTTTTAGCGGTTTTTTGATAGATTTTGCTCGTCAACAAAAAATTAAAACGATTTTACGCGGAATCAGAAGTATCGCCGATTTCGAATACGAATTTCAATTAGCTCATGTTAATAAACGTTTAGCACCAGAAATAGAAACTATTTTTCTAATGGCAAATGAAAATAATACTTTTATTTCTTCTTCTTTTATCAAAGAAATCGCTGCTTTACACGGAGAAATCGATCTATTTGTTCCTCAAGCCGTCGCCGTAGCCTTAAAAAATAAATTTAACTATTAAATAATAAATGACATGGAAATTATTTTAGCCACTCATAACTTAGGTAAATTAAAAGAAATCCAACCTTTTTTCCCTAACGATACGCTTTACACTTTACAAGATTTTAACTTACCTTCACCGTTAGAAAAAGGTAAAACTTACCTCGAAAACGCTTTAATTAAAGCTCGTTTTGCCACCCTTCAAACGAAACTACCCGCCCTTGCGGATGACTCTGGTTTAGAAATTGACTACTTAAACGGGGCTCCTGGAATATTTTCTGCCCGTTTCTTCAACGGAGCAGATAAAATTACTAAAATTTTAACCTTATTAAAAGGAGTTCCTTTGTCCGCGAGAACCGCTCGCTTTCGTACCGTTTTAGTTTTTTTACAATCGGTAGATGATCCTGCTCCTAAATTTGGTGAAGGTTTTTTTAAAGGATTAATTGCCGAACAACCATCCGGTCATAACGGTTTTGGCTATGATCCTATTTTTTACCTCCCTACTTACCAAAAAACTTTGGCCCAACTACCGCTCGAAACTAAACAACAACTCAGTCACCGTACTCAAGCGTTAAAAGACCTTTTTCGCCAAATATGAGCTTACTTATTCCGCTATCAATGTTGTTTATTTCGTTATTTTTAACGATTAACTTGATTTCACAAAAAATCATTACTTGCTATGGTATTTATTTTACGGCAGGAGATTTAATTTTCCCGTTCATGTATTTGATCAGTGTCCTTTTAACTGAAGTTTACCATTACCGACAATCGCGCCTTGTCATTTGGAGTGCTTTTGGTTGTAATTTTCTCATTGCATGCGTTATTAAATTAGCCATCCTGTTACCTATTAACCCTAACGTTTGGAATCAACAAACCGCTTTCAGCTTAATCTTAGGTAAAGCACCTCGTTTACTTTGGGCTTCTTTTATTGCTTTTTTAACGGGAGAACTAGTCTGCGCTAAAACGGTGACGATTTTAAACAAAAAATACCCGGTTCAATTAAGAAGCATATTTGCTACCACTATGGGGCATTTATCGGACAGTTTGATTTTTTCTTTCGTTGCTTTTTTAGGTACTGTCTCTGTCTTTAACGTTTTACGTTTAATGTTTTCTGCTTGTTGCATTAAAATTTTAGTCCAAATGACGTTATTACCGTTCATCACACTACTCATCGCTAAAATCAAACAATTCGAGCAAAGATGATTCAGCTAAAACAATTAAGTTTAAACTTAGGAACCAAGACCTTATTAGAAAAAGCTAACCTAATGCTTTTTGCAGGGGATAAAGTAGGTATTATCGGGAAAAATGGCGCGGGGAAAACTAGTTTTTTTAAACTTTTATTAGGACAATTACACGAAAGCTACGGTGAACTACAGCTTAAAAAGCAACGAATTGCCTATTTAGAACAAACGTTTCCTCAAAAAGAACAGTTAGCTCTAGAATACGTCCAAAGCGGAGACGAAATAGTATACCCATATTACCAAAAATTAGCTAAAGTAACTCAACAACAAGATGGTCTACAAATAGCAGCCATTCATCACCAAATTTATCAGCTTAACGGTTACGACTTAGAAGCTAGGGCTGCCAAAATTATGGAAGGCCTTGGTTTTAGTAATGACCAAATGTTAGAGGAAGTTCGTCATTTTTCTGGTGGTTGGCAACGTAAATTAAACCTGGCTAGAGTATTAACTAGTAATGCTGAAATGCTTTTATTAGACGAACCAACGAACCATTTAGACTTAGATACTATTCATTGGTTAATTAAATGGCTTCAACGATATTTAGGTACTTTATTAATCATTTCGCACGATCGAGATTTTTTAGATCAAACCGTCAATAAGATCGTAGCGTTCCAAAATCAAAAATTAATCTTATATCACGGCAATTACTCTGCTTATGAACGGTTAAAAGCTTTAAAATTGCAAGAAATGCAAAAAATTCATCACCAACAACAAAAAAGAATCTCTCAACTATCCCTTTGGATTAATCGTTTTCGTTCTAAAGCGACGAAAGCTAAGCAGGTACAAAGTCGCATTAAATTCCTAGAAAAAATGCAATCAGTAGAATTAGTACATCAAGATTCCCCTTTCCAATTTCAATTCCTTCGTCCTTTACCTGCCGGTAATCCGCTATTAAGAACTAGTAATTTAAAAATAGGCTACGACAAAAACCACGTGTTAATTGAACAAATTAATTTTAGTATCAATGAACGGGATCGTATTGGTATTCTAGGAATTAACGGAATCGGTAAAACCACTTTCATAAAAACTTTAATGTGTATCATTCCCGCGCTCAACGGAACCATTACTAAACATCCTCGTTTACGGGTAGGTTATTTTGATCAGCAAGCAATTGATTATCTCGATTCCATGTTGTCTCCGTTCGCCTACTTAACACAAAACAATAGCGAAACCATGACTGAACTCCAAGTACGTACTTTCCTAGGACATTTTGGTTTCACTGGTAATCAAATTTTTGAACCTATTCAACCTTTTTCAGGAGGAGAAAAAACACGTTTAGTTTTAGCTCGCTTAATATCGGAACGCCCTAATTTATTAATTTTAGATGAACCGACGAACCATTTGGATTTAGAAATGCGAGAAAGTTTAGCCTATGCGTTACAATCGTACGAAGGAGCTTTAATTTTGATTGCTCACGACCAATACTTATTAAAAGCAACGATTGATCAATTTTACCAAATAAAAAACCGCCGTTTATCGCCATGTAACGATCCTTTAGACTATTATTATCAATTACCTAAAAACTAAATCCCGTTTTTATTCCTTACGATTTACCTTTGACGCCACGATAAAAGTTGCTTTTATCGTGAGGTCATTTATACTGGCAAGTATTAATTAATTTAGTAGTCAGGATTAAGTAATTAACTATGTTAGGAATAGACCAACTTAATTTTTATACCAGTAATTATTTTTTAGAAGTTCAACAATTCGCTAGAACCAACCCTTTAGCAACCCCTAATTATTTAAATGAATTAGGTCAAAAAACGATTACGGTAATTCCCCCTTCCGAAGATATTGTCACCCTAGCAGCAAACGCAGCTGCTCCTTTTTTTAAGAAAGATCCCTCTTTAAAAACGACCATTGGATTAGTCATCTTTGCGACTGAAACGGCTTTCGATACCGCTAAATCTGCCGCTAGTTATTTACATGCTTTTTTTGATTTACCGAGCGATTGTCGGATTATCGAAATGAAACAAGCTTGTTATGCAGCTACTTTTGGGTTATTTACCGGCTTACAATGGCTCCTTACCCATCCTAAACAAAAAGTACTATTAGTAGCCGCTGACGTTGCTAAATACCCGGTAAATTCTAAAGCAGAATTAACCAGTGGAGGAGGTGGGATAGCCATGATTTTAGCTCATCAACCTGCTCTATGCGCCGTTAATTTAAACTCTGGAGTATGTACTAAAGAAGTTTTAGATTTTTGGCATCCACAATTTTTACCTTACGCGTTAGTTAACGGACGATTGTCCTGTACCACTTATTTACGTTTATTAGAAGGAGCATGGCAAGATTATTGCCAAAAAAACGCGATCGAATTATCGGCTCATCAGGCTTTTTGTTTCCATACTCCTGTTTATAAATTAGTTAAAACGGGTTATCAACATTTATTACGAATCAATCGAGTTAATGAAAATCGCTTTACCACTGAGGTATTACCGAGTTTAATCTATAATCAGCAAATTGGTAATTGTTATACGGCTTCCTTATACTTAAGTTTAATTTCTTGTTTATCGAATACTCCTACTTTAAAAGCAGGAGATAAAATTGGCTGTTATAGTTACGGGTCAGGAAGCACTGGTGAATTTTTTAACGTGCAATTAGTACCTGGTTATGAACAACAAATAAATACTTTAACGGATTGGCTAACACACCGTCAAATGATCAGTTACGATACTTATTGCGAATTTGAACAAATACAAAATAACCTCTTTAACGGTCAAAATTTTGAATTCCAAAATGCTTGGACTACGGGAAATTATTATTTAAAAGCTATCATTAACAACGAACGTTTTTATGCCCATAAAGAACTGGCTAACTAATATCAAAACCTTTGGGAAAGTAATTCTATCAGGAGAACATTCGGTAGTATATGGTGCTCCTGCCATTGCGGTTAACATTCCGCTCTTCATTACTGGCAAAATCCAATCTAGCGACCAAATAGCCGTTACTTTTCAAAAACAAACTAAAATTTTTCTACAACACGAACTGTTAGAACAATACCGTTCTTTAAACCAAAAATACGAAGCTTTTCTAAACGGCCACTTCAAAATTACCGCCGTTTTAACTTCCGAATGGGACTTAATCGTATATCTTTTAGGTCTATGGCTAACGCTGTATCCTGAAAAAAACCATTTTCATTTAACCATTGCGCTTGAACAGTTTCCTTTAGGATGCGGTTTAGGAGGATCGGCGGCTATAATTACCCTCGTTTTAAAAAGTTTAAGCTCTTTTTTTCTACAAAAATTCGATACCGCTTTTTGGTTTAAATTTGCGCAACAAGCGGAAAATTTACAACACGGAAAAAGTAGCGGTTTAGATTTATGGGTTAGTTTTCACGAAAAAGCTTGTTGGTTTCAAAATCACCAATTCAAATCTTTTACCTATCAACCAGATTTTACCATGATTAATACCGGGAAACCACAATCTTCTACCGGAGAATGTGTAACCGCTGTTGCACAAACGCTTAAACGTTACCTTCCTCAATTCACCCGTACGACAACAGCCCTCTATAACGCCCTATTAAAACATACCGTTTTCAACCAACTTATTTCACAAAATCACCAACTTTTAGTCGCGTTAGGCGTAGTTCCAGAGAAAATACAACAATTTATCAGTACCGTTGAAACACTTGGTGGATACGGTAAAATTACTGGAGCCGGTAGTTTAAAAGGAGAAGCAGGAGGAATAGTAATTGTTTGGAACGTTCCCCAAAAGTTACTTATCCCGTTAGTTCAAAACTTTGGATATACTATTTTATGCAAGTAAGTGTTCCAGGCAGCTTAATGTGGTTTGGTGAACATGCCGTTTTACACGGAGCTACTGGCATTGCAACGGCGATTAACCGCCGCATGTTTTTACAACTGATCCCTCGTCTAGATCGGTTAATCTTCATTCAAACGGATCAGTATGGAACCTATCAAGCTACTTTAGACGATTTTCAAAAGGACGATCGATTTCGCTTTATATTAAAAAGTATTGAGCTTTTTTTGCCCCAATTAAAATACGGCTTTATTTTAAAAATTAATAGCGCCATCGACAGTCAAGTCGGTTTTGGATCTTCAGCGGCAATCGTAGCGGGAACTATTGCGCTTTTATATCGATCGCTTCATCACCATCCGATCGCTAAATACCGGCTATGGCAAAAAAGTCTTACGGTAATTCGAGCAGTACAAGGTTTTGGTTCTGGTGGAGATTTAGCTGCTAGTATTTACGGTGGTATTATTAAATACCACCGTAAATGTCTTAAACGCATTGAAACAAACCTTCCGCTATTAGCCATCTATTGCGGATATAAAAAAACAACCCAGGAAGTAGTGCATTTAATAGAACAACGAACTAGTTTAACTGCCCGTTATCCGCTTTATCGAGCTATCGATAAAATTAGTCGGCACGGATGGCGAGCTTTAAAGCGAATGGATTTAAAAACCGCAGGCCAGCTAATGAACCAAAATCGTTTATTACAACAACAATTAGGAGTCGAAGATCAAACTCTAGCCGACATTTTAAATTTTTTACAACAACAACCTAACATCCTAGGCGCTAAAATTTCTGGTTCGGGGTTAGGTGACTGCGTACTAGCAATCGGTCAATTCGATCACCGTGCGCTTCCAAAGTTCAAAACGTTTTCTTTACAAATAGATCGAGGTTTAAGCTATGTTTAAAGCAAACCTAGTTCGTCAAATTATCCGATCGTCATCCCCTCCTAATAACCTCGGAGTAGGATTTGCCCCGAGCAACTTAGCTTTAATTAAATATTGGGGGAAACGCGACGAAGAACTGAAACTACCAACTCATTCTAGTTTAGCAGTTACTTTAGGTTATTACGGTACCGTTACCATCATCCGTTTCAGCGATCACGAACAATATTTTTTAAACGATCAAGCCGTTTCGTTACAAACTCCTTTCGCCATTAGGTTAAAAGCTTTTTTAGACTTATTTCGTCGACCACAAGAATATTTTCAAATAGAAACCCGTAGTAATTTACCGATTGCGAGTGGTTTTGCTTCTTCTGCTTCAGGATTTGCAGCCTTAGTTCTAGCGCTAAACGAACTATATCATTGGCAATTACCTTTAAACAAACTTTCGATCCTCGCTCGTTTAGGAAGCGGTAGTGCGTGCCGTTCTCTACAACACGGTTTTATCAGTTGGGCAAAAGGAGAACGAGCAGATGGCTTAGATAGTTACGGGACCAAAATTACTGACGTTTGGCCAGATTTATGCATTGGGATTTTGCCCATCACCAAGCAACCTAAAAAATACTCTTCTACCCAAGCAATGTACGATACAACCCATTCGTTACATTTCCCTGCCTGGACTACTTGGTCAGAAACCATCTACCTAGAAGCCAAACAAGCTATTTTACAAAACGATTTTGAAAGGCTAGCGGTTTTATCCGAAAAACATACTGAAGCAATGCATGCGTTAATTAGCGATGCTCATATTGAATATAGCTGCTTTGAAACTTTTAGACAAATTCAACGCATTAAAAACCTAAGCAAAAAAGGATTACCTGTTTTTTATACCCAAGACGCAGGAGCTAATTTATTCGTACTTACATTAAAAGAAACGCTACCTCAACTAAAAAAATATTTCCCTCTAATAGAAATTAACCCTAAAGTATCTGACGCTAACGTAGCAGTTTTAAATTTACAAGGACAAAAAGTTCCTAAAATTCGTACTCATATTTTAGGTGAACCGCACTTAGCTTTTTCCATAATCCTTTATCGTTATCGTCATTCCAAAATCGAATTTTTAATTCAACAACGCAGTAATAGTAAATATCACGCAGCAAATTTATGGAGTAATACTTGTTGTGGCCATCCCACTAAAGAAATATTATTAGATGCCCAAAACCGTTTAAAAGAAGAAATGGGAATTAATTTACCGTTAAAACAATGGGGAGAAATGCGTTACCAAGTTAAATTAGGTAATTTTATCGAGCATGAACTAGATTATTTTTGTTGGGGCAACGGCCAAGATTTAACTGCTTTTAACGTTAATCCTGACGAAGTACAAAACTGGCAATGGATAGACGTTGATCTTTTAACCCAAAAAGTTCAAAAAGACCCCTCGGCGTTCACCCCGTGGTTTATTCAAATATTAGCATGGTTAAAACCTCGATGGTCAACTTGGTATCAATTATTTATACGTTAATTTTATTCCATAAAAGGATAGGGAATGATTTTTTCGACTAATAATTTATCCGCTATTTCCTTTGCTTTTTGTTGACCATCCTCCACGTTTTTCGATACTTTTTCGGCGAAGTTTTCCGTTATTTGTTGACCTTGCTGCAATTTATTCGTCGGTATTTGTTCTTCTATTTTTTTAATACATATTCACTCCATCCATGAATTTCTAAATCTTTCATCGTGATCAATAATAGGTCTATACTATTAACCACATTCGTTTTTTCTAACGGCATGGACAGATTAAAAACCTGGTCTAATAAAGCAACTGCAGAATTATAGGGGAAATTACGTAAAAAATTATACGTTTTTTCCCTTAAACTACTGTTATCAGTATTCGGTATATGTTTAATCCAGGCAATCGCTTTCTGGTTAATAAAGGAAACTACGTTCCCGGCAAGAAAAGGGAAGAAAAAACGAAAAGCACTATTTAACAAAAAATAATTTGTTACCGGTATATAAGGTTGGACCTACATAAGCGTTTAAAAAATCAAACATCGTTATCTCCTATCTGTTAATTACTGTTTTGCTTATCCATCCCAAATAAAATCCCTTGGTAACTAACGGTAATCGTTTCAAAAGTCCCTTCGTTATTCGATAATAAATTATAATCTTCTATTAACGCCTGTTGTAATACAACTCTACACCATTGTCTTATTTTTAGATTTTCTTCTACGGCATTTTCATCGTATATAAACGTATCTATGATCATGTCTTCTGTTTGATTACGCCAAAGTTGAGCAAGTAAATCTTTAGAACATTCGTCTACTTTCCGGTTAATAATGGCTTTACTACAAGCAACCAAATTCCCTGTTGGTTCTTTTGATTCTACGTTCCTAGCTAAACCCAACTGCAACGTCTCTGCAACAAAATCTTTTTGTAAAAAATTTATTTTGATGATATTTTTCATTCTCTTCTTTTTAATTTAATAAAATAATAATTATTGTTACATGAATTAACAAAGAAAAGCAAATCTAAGCCGATCCTTTTTAAGAACGTTTAATTTTTTTAAAGATCAACGTATCCACCCCCTGCTAACGAAAGCGCAACCGTTTTTATCAGTAATTTTAAAAACTGAATTATCTTTATCGATTTTTTGTACAAACTTAAATCCCATCTGCTGACTAATCAACCAAATTTCAAATGGATCAACCGGCTCGAATTAACGTCCATCTCGTTTCTTATTAAAAATCCAGAAATTGAACATCGTAAAGATATAAGTACTTTTCATTGACAAAAGAAAGAACAAAGTGTATAAAAAGAAAAGTTATTCTTAGATCTAGATGGGCCGTTAGCTCAGTTGGTAGAGCAGCGGACTTTTAATCCGTTGGTCCCGCGTTCGAGTCGCGGACGGCCCACCACTTTAATAATGATCGATCGTAGTTTTTTAAAAACAGTGGTTTCATTACCGGGCGTTTATCTGATGCAGAATGCTGGTAATGACGTTTTATACGTTGGAAAAGCGAAAAATTTAAAACGACGATTAAGTTTTTATTTTAGGAAACAGCTCCCGCTTAAAACGCAACGTTTAGTCGAAAAAATAGCTAATATTCAAACGATTATTACTCGTAACGAAAAAGAAGCTTTACTGTTAGAAAATAATTTAATCAAAAAATACTTACCTCCCTATAACGTCGTTTTCAAAGATGACCGCATTTATCCTTATCTTATTTTCACTGAACATCGTTATCCCCAATTAAAAATTACTCGTACACCATCGATTCAAGGAATCAAATTTGGTCCTTTTACAGAGAATCGCATGCTTAAAACAACTTATGAATGGCTACAAAAACTCTTTCAATTACGTACCTGTAACGACACTAATTTTAAATACCGTTCTAAGCCATGCTTGCTTTATCAAATAGAACGCTGTAGCGCTCCTTGTGTTCAACAAATTTCGTTCGATGATTACCAACAAAACGTTACCTTTGCTCAAAATACCCTCACCAAAGAAACGGGATTAATTAAAGAATGGAAGAAAATGATGTTAACTGCATCCAAGCAACAAAAGTACGAAAAAGCGGCTTTTTATCGTGACCAAATTCAGCATTACCAAAATATTTATGCTAAGCAAACCGTTGTTAAATCGATTAAAGAACATTTAGATTTAATCGCTTATTCCCTAAAAGGAGAATCGATGAAAATTAACTTATTAAAAGTGAGAAACGGTTTAGTCGTGGGCAATCAAATTTTAACCGCCCAAATTAAATTAGAAGATTACCAGACGGCCTTAGAACAATTTATCGTGAATTACTACGGTAATAACGAAACACCTCCTAAATTAGTAATTCATTTTCCGTTATCAACTTCAATTGCAACCTGGTTAAAAAACGAAAAAAAAGTAAAAATTAAGCCGATTAACGCTGATACTAAAGCTCTCTTAGAATTAGCTTTTTTAAATTTAGAACAACAAAACGACGATTGGCGACAAAAATTTCAACAGGGTTTAACCCAGATAGCTCAATATTTAAATTTACCTCATTTAGAACGCCTAGAAAGCTTTGATATCAGCCACTTTGCTGGAGAAGCAGCAAGCGCAGCTTGGATTATATGGACTTTAGATCAAGTTTATCAACGCAGTTTACCAGTACATGCAAAAGCAAACGACCTTGCTAACTTACAAGAAAGTCTTCTACTTAGAATTAAACACCGAACACCTTTACCACAATTATTTTTAATCGATGGTGGTCTTAACCAAGTTAAAGCCTGCCAAACCGTTTTAACCGCTCATCATCTCGATATTCCCATTTTAGGAATTTCTAAAGGAGAAAACCGCAAAGAAGGTTTAGAAACCATTTGGTACCGCAATCAACGTTGGTCTAATCCTCCACCAGAAGCGATGATATTATTAATTAAGTTAAGAAACTTAGCTCATCAAAAAGCGATCACCGTTAATCGCTTACGAATTAATCAAAAAAGAGCGCAGTTTACCTCTAATTAACAATTATTTGATAAAAATACTTGACTAATCTGCGTTCCTTGTTAATAATAACAAACGTTATTAGGTTAAATTGCGGGAATAGCTCAGTTGGTAGAGCACAACCTTGCCAAGGTTGGGGTCGCGAG
>CAUUCF010000012.1:0-26149 GCA_963543695.1 uncultured Gammaproteobacteria bacterium | reverse complement strand
ACGGTCAATTAGGAGTTAGTTATTTATTTAAATAAAATTGACTGACTGTTAAAAAATTAATTTAACTGGAAAAATAAATCTGCCATAATTTAGGAATGAATTATGGCATTTTTATATCGATAAATTATACAAAAGATGCGTTTATAATATTTGTAGTAGAACACCGTTTGTGACTTTAATTGGGTATTTACGCTAACGATAAATATAGCAATTAATGCGTTAGTAGACGATAAGTGATTACGTTTGTATCAAAAATAGATCTTAGAGTTAAAAGGCTGAAAAGATTGAGTTAGATAATTACGAAATAGGTTTATTTAAAATTCCATTGCCATCTTAATTTATCGGTTAGTTTACGATAAAAATCGTAATTTTGAGGGTGTATGCAACGTAATTTTAAAGAAGCATTCGTAACCAAAAGTTCTCCGTTGATGGGTTGTTGTTCATATCCATCGATAATGATATCGTAAGGGGAATTATTTTCTAAAGCGTTTAAAGAAAAAGTTAAACAAGAGTATTCAGGTAAAATTAAAGGGCGTATGCCTAAATGTTGAGACAAAATGGGCACTATCTCGATGGCTGAAATTTGAGGGTCTAATACTGCACCTCCGGCTGATAATGCTTGTCCAGTAGTGCCGGTAGGAGTTGCAATGATTAATCCGTCGGCTCGGTAATTAATAGATTGTTGATAGTTAATTTTAAGGTAGCAATTAAAAAGGCTTTTTTTACCAGGGTAAATAGCTATTTCGTTAATTGCAAAAAAAAATTGGTTGAGGTTTTTAATTAACAATACGGAACGTGGTTCTTCAACGTATTCTCCTTTTACAATATTGAGTAATTGGTTAATGGTTTTAGTATTTAAATCGGTTAAAAAACCAAAACTTGTACCGCAATTTACACCGATGATGCTAGCTTTTGTTGGTAACACGGCACGGGCACCACTGAGGAAACATCCGTCTCCTCCAAAAGTAACTACCAGATCTGGTACTCGAATTTGAGGCCAAGGTAAAACGGGGATAGGCGGTAAAGCGTTATTTAATAGTTGAGCACTTTTCTCTTCTAAAAACATCGAAACGTTCGTTTGTTTTAGTAACTCGGTCGCTTGATTAAAGGTTTGGGTGATTTCTTTAGTTATTTTGCGAAGCATCAAAATAACTCGAGCATACGGTTGATTCATTATTTACTCTTTTTTTTATCTAAACTGCGGTAAATAATCCTGCCTTTCGTAAGATCGTAAGGAGTCATTTCGACGGTTACTTCGTCTCCCGTTAATAATCTAATGTAATTTTTACGCATTTTGCCGCAAATGTGGGCAGTAATAATGGGACCATTTTGTAATTGAACTCGAAAAATAGTGTTCGGTAGGGTTTCGACGATCGTCCCTTGCATTTCAATACATTCTTCTTTAGCCATGCTTTTTCTCAATTTTAATCTTAGGGAAATAATGCCTGAGATCGTAATATTTATCAAGCCGTTTTAGTTTTTTAATGCTTGATATTTATTCAGGTTGTGATACAGTTGCAGGTAAATTAGGGTTTTTGTTTGTATGGTAAAAAAATGAAGAATATGCCTAAAGAAGGAGAATTGTATGTAGGTTTAGATATAGGAACTACTAAAGTAGTGGCTTTAGTAGGGTTAGTAAATGCTTCAGGTAGCGTTGATGTGATCGGGGTAGGGAGTTGCCCTTCTCGAGGATTAAGGAAAGGGATAGTAATTAATATTGAATCAACGGTGCAATCAATTAAGAACGCTATTCGAGACGCAGAATTAATGGCTGGATGTGAAATTCATTCGGTATATACCGGTATCGCGGGAAGCCATATTAAAAGCGTTAATTCACATGGTATTGTTGCAATTCGAGATCACGAAGTTAGTAAGTTAGACGTTGAACGAGTGGTAGATGCGGCAAAAGCAGTTATTATTCCGGCAGGGCATAAGATTTTACACGTTTTACCTCAAGAATTTATCGTGGATGGGCAAGAGGGAGTAAAAGAACCAATTGGCATGTTTGGAATTCGCTTAGAAGCGATGGTACATATTGTGACGGGGAGTATTAGTGCCGTACAAAACATTATTAAGTGTGTAGAGCGTTGTAATTTAAAAACGAGCGACGTAATTTTACAACCTTTGGCTTCTAGTCAAGCAGTTTTAAGTGAAGACGATAAAGATTTAGGGGTTTGTCTTATTGATATCGGGGGTGGAACGACGGACGTAGCGGTTTTTATTAACGGTTCCATGTATTTTTCTACGATTATTCCTTTAGCAGGGGATCAAGTGACGAACGATATTTCCGTAGCGTTTAGAATCTCTTCTAAAATGGCAGAAGAATTAAAGTTACAACATGCTACTTTGGTAGAAAAAGTAGATTCTGCTAGTCATAAAATTGTTATTGATGATCAAGGCGGTAGGCGGGCTCAAGAAATTACCGAAGGGGCTTTGAGGGAAGTAGTAAAAGCTCGTTATTTAGAATTATTTTCGTTAGTTTTATCGGAATTAAAAAGTAACCGAGTTTTTGATTTGATTAGTACGAATATTGTATTAACCGGAGGAGGTTCAAAAATTGAAGGCATCGTAGATTTAGCTGAACAAATTTTTGAATTACCCGTTAAAATTGGAGTGCCCGAAAAAATTGGTGGGATGGTAGACGTCATGAATAATCCAATTTATTCAACAGGAGTAGGTTTATTATTAACGGCGATGCAATGTAGTCGCGATGGTATCGAAGATAGTGAGGATTATTCTTTGTTGGATCGGCCGAAGAGTTTGTGGGAAAAAATGAAAGCTTGGTTTAAGGCTAATTTTTAATACAGTAATACAGAAAAAGTTTTATAGAGGTGAACAATGTTTGAGTTGCCGGAAAATCAAAACATTAATGCGTCAATTAAAGTAGTTGGTGTAGGAGGTGGTGGCGGTAATACGATTGAATATATGATTGATAACGGTGTTACCGGCGTAGAATTTGTTTGTGCTAATACTGACTTACAAGCTTTAAGGAAATCTCGAGCCAAAACTTTAGTACAATTAGGAGAAGAGTTAACGAGAGGATTAGGGGCCGGTGCTAATCCTGATATTGGTCGTAAAGCGGCTGAAGAAAGTCGTGACGTCATTCGAGATATTTTAGTAGGTACCGATATGGTCTTTATTACGGCCGGTATGGGTGGTGGTACGGGTACAGGTGCTGCTCCTATTTTTGCAGATGTCGCTAAAGAGTTAGGAATATTAACGGTGGCTGTAGTTACTAAACCTTTCGTATTTGAAGGGAAAAAAAGGATGATGATTGCCGAAGAAGGGATTAGGCGTTTAGCTTCTAGCGTAGATTCGTTAATTACGATTCCTAATATGAAACTGCTGCCGGTTTTAGGAAAAAACGTTAGTTTATTAGATGCTTTTAGAGCGGCTAATGACGTTTTGATGGGGGCAGTGCAAGGAATTGCAGAATTAATTACGCGCCCCGGGTTAATTAACGTAGATTTTGCTGATGTTTGTACCGTTATGTCCGAAATGGGAATGGCAATGATGGGTACTGCTTCGGCCAGGGGAGATGACCGAGCTCGATCAGCGGCGGAAGCTGCAATCGCGAGTCCTTTATTGGAAGATATCGATTTAAGTGGAGCCGGAGGAGTATTGGTTAATATTACTGCAGGGCCTAACGTTTCGATAGGTGAATTTGAAGATGTCGGAGAAGTCGTAAAGAGTTTTGCTTCAGATGAAGCTACCGTAGTAGTAGGAACGGTCATTGATCCTAGTATGTCGGATGATTTAAGGGTAACGGTAGTAGTAACCGGTTTAAATCGTCAAGAAAACGGGAAACGTGAAGTAAGAGAGATGCCTAAACATCCTTTTGAAGCCCATGTTCCTGCGGCTAATATGAAAAAAGTGAATCATCTAAGTGAAAGAATTAAGGTCCCGGAAGGGAGTTTAGATTATCGTAAGTTAGAAAAACCTTCCGTTTTTCGCGAAAATAAACCCAATTTAAACGAAGAAATAGGAGTGAATAAAGAAAACGGAGAGGAAGTTTTAGATATTCCTGCTTTTTTACGTCGTGATGTAGATGGAGATGATGAGTAAATGTTTAAACAGAGAACTATTAAACAAGCAGTTAAAATTTCTGGAATTGGTATTCATTCGGGAAAAAAAGTAAATTTAACTTTAAGACCGGCTCCGGTAAACGCGGGGATTATTTTTACCCGTGTGGATTTATCACCAAATGTTTCGATTCGGGCTAATGCTTTTCGAGTAGGTGGAACTACTTTATCTTCTTGTTTGACTGAACGTGATGTTAAAATTTCAACGGTAGAACATTTAATGGCGGCTTTAGCTGGATTAGGAGTAGATAACCTTTGTGTCGATGTGGATGCTCCAGAAATTCCGATCATGGACGGTAGTGCGGCTCCTTTCGTTTTATTATTGAAAGCAGCGGGTTTATTTGAACAGTATAGTTCTAAACGCTTTTTTAAGATTAAAAAAACGGTCTTAATTGAACAAGGGGATAAATGGGCGAAGTTAATGCCTTACGAAGGTTTTTGCATGGATTTTACGTTAAAATATGACCACCCAGTGTTTCGTCGTTTGCCACAGAAGGCAACTTTCGATTTTGGAAGAGAAGATTTTGGTCAAGAATTAAGCCGTGCTCGCACTTTTGGTTTATTATCAGATTATGATAAATTAAGGGCGGCTAATTTAGCTTTAGGGGGTAGTTTAGATAATACCGTTGTAATTAACGATCATAAAATCGTTAATCCAGAAGGATTACGTTATGCGAATGAATGTGCTAAACATAAACTTTTGGATGCGTTAGGAGATTTATATATGATCGGAGGTAATTTGATTGGTAGTTTTTCAGGTTATAAATCAGGACATGCTTTAAATAATTTATTAGTCAGGGAAGTATTAGCTGACCCAAGTAATTATGAAGAAATGACTCTTGTAGAAGAACCTTCTTTATTCCCTCAATTAATTTTGCAACAATCTCAAATTTAACAGTTTTATGATCAGATTATTTAGAAAAGTTTTTGGTACACGTAACGATAGAGTAATTAAAAGTTTACGTAAACAAGTAGCGATTATTAATGGTTTAGAACCGACCATGCAGCAGTTGTCGGATTCAGCTCTGCGTGATAAAACGAAAGAACTAAAAGAACGTTTTAAACAAGGGGCTACTTTAGATGATTTATTGCCAGAAGCTTTTGCGGTCGTCAGAGAAGCTAGCGTTAGAACTTTAGGCCTACGCCATTTTGATGTTCAGCTGATTGGAGGTATCGTTTTACATCAAGGTAAAATTGCTGAAATGCGTACGGGAGAAGGAAAAACTTTAGTTGCTACTTTAGCGATCTATTTAAACGCTCTTTCGGGAAAATCGGTGCATTTAGTTACGGTTAACGATTATTTAGATAAACGAGATGCCGAATGGATGCGCCCTATTTATAATTTCTTAGGTTTGTCGGTGGGGGTAATTTACTCTTCTCAACCTAATCATGAAAAAAAGAAAGCTTATCGTTGTGACGTAGTATACGGAACGAATAATGAATTTGGGTTTGATTACCTTAGAGATAACATGGTTTTTAATTTCGATAGTAAAGTACAAAATGGGTTGTGCTTTGCTATTGTCGATGAAGTAGATTCTATTTTAATTGATGAGGCAAGAACTCCTTTAATTATTTCGGGTTCAGGGGATAATAGTTCAGATTTATACGTGAAAGTAGATCAGATTATTCCTAAATTACAAAAGCAAGCTCGGGTGGAAACGTTGGAACATCCTCTTTTGCCTGAAGAAGTGGGTGATTATACGGTTGATGAGAAGGAAAAACAAGCTTACTTTACCGAGCGTGGGCATAGGATGATTGAAAAATATTGTGTGCAAATGGGTTTATTACAAGCACAAGAAAGTTTGTACGATACTAAAAACATTAAATTAATGCATTACTTAAATGCGGCGTTGAGAGCACATACTTTGTTCCATCGGGATATTGATTATATTGTTAAGAACGGTGAAATTATTATCGTAGACGAACATACGGGACGTACGATGGAAGGGAGACGCTGGTCAGATGGTTTGCATCAAGCCGTAGAAGCTAAAGAACGAGTAGAAATTAAACAAGAAAATCAGACGTTAGCTTCGATTACTTTTCAAAATTTTTTCCGTTTGTATGATAAATTAGCCGGTATGACCGGTACGGCAGACACGGAAGCGTACGAATTTCAGCAAATTTACGGGTTAGAAGTAACGGTGATTCCTACTAACCGTTTAGTAATTCGACAAGATTTTGCAGACCAGGTCTTTTTAACAAAAGCCGGGAAATTTAAAGCGATTTTAAACGATATTAAAGAACGTAGTACTCGAGGACAACCGGTATTGGTCGGTACGGCTTCTATTGAAACTTCCGAATATTTGTCGGGTTTATTGAATAAAAATGGGATTAAACACCAAGTATTAAACGCTAAACAACATGAAAAAGAAGCGAATATTATCGCTCAGGCGGGTCGTCCTGGAGTAGTAACTATTGCTACTAATATGGCTGGTCGAGGCACGGATATTCTTTTAGGAGGTAATTTAAATACGGCTATTAGTAATCTAGATCAAGAAGCTGCTGATTATCCACAATTAAAAAAGCAGTTAGAGCAAGAATGGCAAAAAATGCATGATCAGGTAGTAGCCGCAGGAGGATTGCACGTTATTGGGTCTGAAAGACATGAGTCACGTCGCATTGATAATCAGTTAAGGGGGCGTTCTGGTCGACAAGGTGATCCTGGCTCTTCGCGATTTTACCTTTCTTTAGAGGATAATTTATTAAGAATTTTTGCTTCGGGTAAATTGGCTGGACTGATGAAAAAATTAGGGATGAAGGAAGACGAAGTAGTAGAACATCGTTTTGTAACGAAAGCGATTGAAAACGCGCAACGTAAAGTAGAAGGGTTTAATTTTGATATTCGTAAACACCTTTTAGAATTTGATGACGTAGCAAACGAACAGCGTAAAATTATTTATAGTCAACGCGATAACTTAATGCAGAGTAAAGGCATTACCGAAATGGTAGATGAAATGAGAGCAGACGTAATTGAGGAAACGCTAGCTAAATTTATTCCGGATAACAGTATCGAAGAAAATTGGAACTTATCGGGTTTAGAACAAGAAATTCAATATCAATTTGGCGTTGAATTGCCGGTGCGAGAATGGCAAAAGCAATATCCTACCGAAACAGCATTGAAAGAGGAAATTAAAACTGATTTGCAACGTGTTTACCGGGATAAATGGGTATCAGAAAGGGTTAGTCCAGAAATTTTAGTTAATTTAGAAAGAGACATTACGTTACAAACTTTAGACGATTTTTGGAAAGAACATTTAGTCAGAATTGATGCTTTAAGGGATGGAATTCATTTACGTGGATACGCTCAGCAGGATCCAAAACGTGAATATAAAAAAGAAGCCTTTAATTTATTCGCGCAAATGTTAGAACAAATGAAGCGTGAAATCGTAAGAATTTTATATATAGTTAAATTAAAAAACGAAACAGAGGAAGATTTGTTCAAAGCAGAACAACCACGGTTAGCAAAGGAACAACGAGAGCGTTTAGATTATAACCATAATCATCTGCCAATTGAAAATTCTGAAAATAGGACGCAATTAACGTTAAAAGTAGGGCGAAACGCTTTATGTCCATGTGGTTCAAACAAAAAATATAAACATTGTTGCGGTAAGCTGTAGGTCTTTTCTTTTATTACTATGAAACAAAATAAATTAACATTAGGCATGTTAATTGCCTTAGTGACGGGTAATATTATTGGTTCGGGTGCTTTTTTATTACCGTCAGACTTAGCAAAATTTGGGAGCATTGGGATTTTATCTTTAGTAGCTACTTCTTTAGGGGCAATTGCTTTAGCTTTAATTTTCGCTAGGATGAGTAAATTAGTAAAAGAAGAAGGTGGGCCGTATACTTTTATTAAAGTAGCTTTCGGGGATAATTTGGGTATTCAAATGGCCTATGCGTATTGGTTAGCCATTTGGGTAGGTAATGCCGCCGTGATCGTGGCGGCTTTGGGTTATTTAGATTTATTTATCCCGGTGATGCATAATATATGGGCACGTAATTTAGTAGCTTTAGGTATTCTTTGGTCTTTAACGTGGATTAACTGTTTGAATTTAAAAGCAATAGGTTGGTGCCAAATTATTATGACGGTTTTAAAATTTGTTCCGTTATTAGTAGTGATGATTGGTGGATGGTATTATTTCCATCCGGAATGGTTAGCAATTAATTTTAACGTTTCTGGGCATGGTAATTACCGGGCTTTTTCTGAGGGTTTAATTTTTACGATGTGGTTATTTCTGGGAATAGAATCAGCTACTATCCCAGCGGATAACGTTGAAAATCCTGAAAGAAATATTCCTTTAGCGACGATTTTAGGTACTTTATTAGCGATGGCGGTTTATTTGATAGGAACGTTAGTGGTTTTCGGGATGATTCCTAATAGGGAACTAGTAAGGAGTAGTGCTCCTTTTGCGTTAGCTAGTCAATTAATTTTAGGAGATTGGGGTAAATATTTAGTGGCGATGGGGGCATTAATAGCTTGTATAGGTTCTTTGAACGGTTGGATTTTAATTTCGGTACAAATTCCGGTTACAGCGGCTAAACAGAAGATTTTTCCTGCTTTTTTTGGCAAAACAAACGCTGAAGGTACGCCGGTTAATGCTATCATTACGAATTCAGTATGCGTTTCGGTATTGTTATTGGGGAGTAGTTGTCTAAATTTAATTAATCAGTTTGATTTTTTAATTTTATTAGCCACAGCGATTTCGATTTTAGCTTATTTCTATACTTGTATCGCTCATTTCAAATTATCTGGTTACCGGTTTTTTCGACAACATTGGGGTTGGATGTTGATTAATTTAGTGGCGTTTTTATATTCTGGTTACATTTTAATTAGTGCTGACAAATGGTTACTGATTAGTTTGATCACTTTAAGTAGTTTAGCTACGCTCTTTATCTGGGTTAAAACTAGAAAAGGTAGTTTGAAAATTAGATAATTTATTAATATTATATTATAAGAACTTAATAAGGTTAAATAAGGATTGCGTTTTATAACGAAAAACAATAGACTGGGGTTATTTTAAACTTATTAGAAGAGGAAAATGTGTTTAATTTATTTGGTTATTTAAAACCAGCTCCACACATAGCTAGATTACCAGAAAGTGAACATGCAAAGTATTATAAAAGGCACCGGATCCTAAATTTTATTTGTATTTTCTTGGGTTATGCTTCTTTTTATCTTTTGCGTAAGAACTATACGTTAGCGATGCCTTATTTAGCCTCGATGGGTGTAGATAAAGATAGTATGGGTAGTGTATTATTTGCTATTCCTGCCGCTTACGGAATTAGTAAGTTTATTATGGGTAATCTTTCTGACCGTAGTAATGCCCGTTATTTTATTGCTACCGGGTTAATTTTTTCGGTGATTATTAATTTAATTATCGGATATGTACCTGGAGTAGCTATGAGCATCAGTATGATGTTTGCAATGTTATTTTTAAACGGATGGGCCCAGGGTATGGGAGCCCCACCTTGTTATCGTACGGTAGCGCATTGGTTTCCGGCTTCTAGAAAAGGACGGGTAATGTCGATCTGGAATATTTCGCATAACGTTGGTACGGCTCTTTTAGGTTTTTTAGCGGCTCAAGTCATTCCTGCTTTCCCAGCTTTATCTTGGAGAAGTATCTTTTTTCTGCCAGCAATTATCGTATCGGTAATTACCGTATTTATTTTAATTTTTATGAGAGATACTCCTCAATCTGTAGGTTTACCTCCAGTAGAGGAATTTGAAAAAGAGTATACGAATCAAACTAAAGAAAAAAAGGACGATCAAGAACGTGAATTATCGGCGAAAGAAATTTTATTTAAATACGTATTAGTAAATAAATATATTTGGTTTTTAGCTTTTGCAAACGTTTTTGTATATTTCGTGCGATACGGAATATTAGATTGGGCTCCTTCTTATTTTACCGAAGTCAAGCATGTACCACTCAATCAGGGAGGTAATTCTGTAATTATTTACGAATTAGCAGGTATTTTCGGTATGTTGTTATGTGGCTATTTAAGTGATACCTTGTTTAAAGGAAATCGGGCGATCGTTAGTATTTTATGTATGGTGATCGTCGGCTTTGGGGTCTTTACTTATTGTCATAGCGAAAGTTTGAAAGTCGCTTATTTGGCTTTATTTTTGATCGGGACTTTTATTTACGGTCCAGTGATGTTAGTAGGGGTGCAGACCTTAGACTTAATGCCTAAGAAAGCTACAGGTACCGCGATAGGTTTACTGGGTTTATTCGGGTATTGGGGAGGTAACGTGAGTGCAAGTAAAGGTTTTGGCTGGATTACTCACCATTTTGGTTGGGATACTAGTTTCAAAATCATGTTGGTAACTTGTACTTTAGCCATCGTATTTTTTGCTTTAACTTTAGGAGCTAAAAAACGAGAAAATTAAACGCAAGCATTGCGTATTTGAAAAAAGGCCATTTCAAATGGCCTTTTTTCGTTTATGAGGAGTCTTGAAATCTGCTATTTGATCCGCATCATATTTAATATGATGAAAAGAACGGACGAGGGAGGGAGCAATGCGTATTGAAAAATTAACTGATGATTTGAAAGAAGCGTTAGCTGAGGCAGAATCTTTGGCTTTAAGTAAAGACCACCAATTTATTGAACCTGGACACGTATTATTAGCATTATTAAATAAAAAAGAAACGGTATTTCAATTATTAGTGCAGAGCGGAGCTAATATTGAACAATTAGAAAAAGAATTAAAAGCTATTTTAGCACAATTACCGGAAGTGCAAGGTACAGGTGAGATCCATTTATCGAAAGAATTAATTAACGTTCTAAACCTTTCAGAAAAAATAGCGAATCAGTTTCATGATCGTTATATCGCGACAGAATGCTTTTTATTAGCACTTTTCCAAAGTAACGATAAAGTTGGAACTTTACTAAACCGTATTTCAATGGCGAATATTGTGCAGAAAAAAGTTCAGCAATTAAGAAACGGCGAAAGGGTACAAAATGCGAATGATGAAGGGAAAAGACAGGCCCTTGAAAAATATACGATTGATTTAACCGATAAAGCTTTAGCTGGTAAGTTAGATCCGGTCATCGGAAGAGATGACGAGATTCGACATACGATTCAAGTTTTACAACGTCGTACGAAAAATAATCCCGTCTTAATTGGAGAACCAGGAGTAGGAAAAACGGCTATTGTTGAAGGATTAGCTCAACGTATTGTAAACGGTGAAGTGCCCGAAACTTTAAAACGTAAGCGTTTATTGGTTTTAGATATGGGGGCTTTAGTAGCAGGCACTAAATTTAGAGGGGAATTTGAAGAACGTTTAAAAGGGGTAATTAGTGAAGTTGCTAAATCAGAAGGGGAAATTATTTTATTTATTGACGAATTACATTTAGTGGTAGGAGCTGGTAAAGCTGAAGGTTCTATGGATGCTGGCAACATGTTAAAACCGGCTTTGGCTAGAGGAGAACTCAGATGTATCGGGGCAACTACGTTAAACGAGTATCGTTTGTATATCGAAAAAGACGCGGCATTGGAACGTCGTTTTCAGAAAGTTTTAGTCCATGAACCTACGATTGAAGATACGATTGCTATTTTAAGAGGGATTAAAGGTAAGTACGAGTTACACCATGGAGTAGATATTACCGACTCTGCTTTGGTAACGGCTGCTACGATGTCCAATCGTTACATTACAGATCGTCGGTTGCCAGATAAAGCCATTGACTTAATTGATGAAGCTGCTAGCCGCATTAGAATGAATTTAGATTCTAAACCCGAAGAATTGGATCGATTACAACGTAAAATTATCCAATTAAAAATAGAGAAAGAAGCTTTAGTCAAGGAAACGGATAAAGCAGCTAAACAGCGCTTAGAACATTTAGAAAGCCAATTAGAACAATTAGAAAAAGAAAACGCTAATTTAGAAAGTTTGTGGAAAAAAGAAAAAGCAGTTTTAAATAGTGGTCAAAAAATTAAAGAAGATTTAGATAAAGCGAAGATCCAAATGGAAGATGCGGTTAGGCGTTCTGATCTGTCGAAAATGTCTGAATTACAATACGGTATTATTCCTAATTTAGAGAAACAATTATCCAACGCTTTAAATGCGCAACAAACAACTACTTTCGTGAAAAACAAAGTAACGGAAGAAGAGGTAGCCGAGGTAGTATCACGGTGGACTCATATTCCAGTGAGTAAAATGTTGGAAAATGAACGAGTAAAATTAGTAAATTTAGAAAATATTTTACAACAAAGGGTTGTTGGGCAAGCAGACGCCATTAGTTCGGTAGCATCAGCTATTCGTCGATCTAGAGCTGGGTTAGCTGACCCTAATCGTCCAGTAGGTTCTTTTATGTTTTTAGGTCCTACGGGTGTCGGTAAGACGGAATTATGTAAAGCTTTAGCGGAGTTTTTGTTTGATACGGAAACGGCTTTAGTGCGAATTGATATGTCTGAATATATGGAAAAGCATTCTGTTGCTAGGTTGATTGGCGCTCCTCCTGGGTATGTCGGTTACGAGGAAGGAGGATATCTAACGGAATTAGTACGACGCAGACCTTATTCAGTTATTTTGTTAGATGAAATTGAAAAAGCGCATCCGGATATTTTTAACGTTTTATTACAAGTTTTAGATGAAGGTCGTTTGACGGATGGGCAAGGTCGTACGGTTGATTTTCTTAACAGTATTGTCGTAATGACTTCTAATTTAGGTTCGCAAACGATTCAGCGTTTAGAAAATAATGAAGCAATGGTAAAAGCGGAAGTGCTTAAAGAAGTGAAAAATCATTTCCGTCCGGAATTTTTAAATCGAGTAGACGATTTAATTGTTTTTCATAGTTTGACTAAAGCCGAGATTGAGGTGGTAACTAAAATTCAATTAAAAGCATTAATTGCTAGATTGAACGAAAAGCAAATTGGATTAACGATCGACGAGCAAGTAATACATTTTTTAGCGAATCAAGGTTACGATAATACTTATGGCGCTCGTCCGTTAAGGAGGGTTATTCAAAATTTATTAGAAAATCCTTTATCTCAAGCTTTACTAGCGGAAAAAATTAAGCCCGAAATGGTTGTAAACGTTAATCTGCAGGGAGAACATTTAAATTTTACGTTCCGAACAGCTAATGTGGACCTTTAATATCGTTACTTTATTTCCAGAAGGATTTAATTATTTAAATTACGGGGTAATTGGAAGAGCTCAGAAAGCGGGTTTTTTCCAATTACGCTTTTTTAATCCTCGGGATTATACTACGGATCGTTATCGAAAAGTAGACGATAGTGTGTATGGAGGCGGCGGTGGATTAGTAATGTTATTAGAACCGTTACATCAAGCTATTAGCCAAGCTAAGCTATGTAATCCTGAAGCTAAGTTAATCTATCTGACTCCACAAGGGAAATTACTGTCTCAGCGCGTTATAACGACGTTAATGGTACAGCAAAATCAGTTAAAAGAACAAAGTTTAATTTTGGTTTCTGGCCGTTATGAAGGTTTTGACGAAAGAATTTTTGCAAAACATCCAGGGGAAGAACTTTCGATTGGAGATTACGTATTAAGCGGTGGAGAATTAGCCGTAATGGTTTTAATTGATGCTTTAGTGCGTCAAATTCCGGGAGTTTTAGGAAATGAAAATTCACGACTTCAAGAATCTTTCCAATTGAAATATTTAGATTATCCTCATTATACTAAACCACAAAATTGGAGGAATTTAGCAGTGCCAGAAGTATTATATTCTGGTCATCAAGCTAAAATCGAACGGTGGCGAGCCGAACAAAGTTTAAAAAAAACTTGGCAAAATCGTCCGGATTTATTCGTTAAAAATCCCATGTCTAAAGCAGAAAGAAATACCCTGTTAAAATTACTGCAAAAATAAATGGTAATTATACGAGAAGAACGATTAGCTCATGAGGAAAATATTAACCGTATTACAAAAGGGTTTAAAAAATTACTTTTACAAAAAACTGATTAATAACCTAACGTTTGAGGGGTAAAAGATTGGTTTACGTGTGGTAAGTTCGTAGGGGAAAGAAGCAGTTAAAGTTAATCGTCTATGATTAAAGAATTTAAATTCATGGCCATTAACTTTTATTGCTTTTCTATGATTAAACTTTTGGTTTTTTCTTCGTGCGGGTCGTTTTTCTACTACTAATTTTTCGACAAATTGCTCCGTTGTAAAAAAATTTTACGAGGGAAGCTTTATTCGGACAATTTAATTTATCTCTGGTATTGCTGACGTAATATTCTGTTGTTCGGTACGAAATACCTAGAATATTAGCAATTACTTTCATACTGTATCCTGCTAGCAATAAATCGACACATTGTTTTTCTCGGTTACTAATATGGTATCGATTTTCGTCTTTGATAACCCAATATCCCGTTTTCCATTTAATATTTTTTTTCAATTGTTTCACGTTTAAATTGTTTGATTCATTTTATACCTAAGTTACCAAGAGGAACCTTGAGCAACAATAATCATTAGGGATTTTATTTCGATTGTTAATATTAAAATAATTTTTCTGCAATGATTTACCCTAATTGCTTAAGATTCGACTTGTTCGTGGCCCAAGATTATGTTAATTATTATATAATATTAGTTATTTTTTATATGTTATATAGAAAAAATAAATTTTTCTTTATTTGTTTAGTTACTGGCTTATTAACTACTCTTTTTTGGGTATTGTTAGCCATTAATCCTAACTATTTATTAGAGTTTTTTACTTATCAGTTTTACGACAGTCAGTTACGTAATTATCCGATTGATCCACATTTTGAGAAAGTATTGATCGTTAATATTGATGAAGCTAGTTTAAAAGCGTTTGGACAATGGCCTTGGCCGCGTCTTTATTTTGCCGAAATGCACCGTAAATTATTAGCTTGTAATCCTAAAGTAGTGATTTATCCTTGGGTGATGTCGGATCCAGATCGTAGTTCCCCAGCGTTATTAATGAAAACGTTACAATTGGAGAGTAAAATTCCAGATGTTTTAACTGACTACGATCAATTATTTGCTAAAGCAATTGAAGGTTCGCAAACGGTTTTAGGGTGTTTGTTGCTCACCAAAGAAAACGAAAGAGGGAAAGATTTAGCTTTGATTCCAGAAGCGCACCCTTTATCGATTAGTGAAGCATATTATGCTAAAGATCGTGTTTTTAAAATGGTTGATTTAAAAGGTAAAAATCATTTAACTCCGATGGAGTCAAAAGAACCAACGAAAAATTTAAAATTACGTCACCATTTTGCGGCGATTTTGCCCCCGTTGGATTTATTTTCTCAACAAGCTACGATCGGTTTCTCTAATTTATTACGAGATAGTGACGGTAAAATTAGAAGAGTATGTTTAATCCATTGTCAAGGCGAACATTTAATTACCCACCTTACTTTAAGGGGAGTGCTGGTTGATCAACAAGTAGAAGAAGTTATTTTATTTAAAGATTTAAAAGAGAATTTTATATCGATAAATAATTTAGATCACGGTATTGATTTTCCCGTTTCGAAAGACGGTACGATTTTTATCCATTTTCATCATCGGCATTATTGTTATCCAGAGATTTCGGCCGTTGATTTATTAAAAGGTAATTTTGATCCAAAGTTAATTGAAAATAAAATTGTTGTCATCGGTACTTCTAGTTCGCAATTACAAGATTTTGCAAATACACCGATAGAACGTGACGTATCTTTACTGGAAATTAATGCAACAATCATCGATAATTTATTTAATCATAGTTATATTACTACTCCAGCGGTTCTATACCAGAGGCAATTGTATATGATTCTTGGTTTAGGGATTTTAATTACGCTGGCGGGAAGTTTTTTCCCCTTAATGACGGTTTTTTTGGTAATTTTTTTATCGATTGCCGTTTTAATTCTTTCTAGTTATTTATTTAGTATTGGTTTATTTTTTAATCCGGTTTTTATTATTGGTGCGATGATCTCAGTCATCATTTGTTTGTTTGTCGTTCATTCGTTATTAGAATCGGAAAAGCGAAAAATTTTGAGAGACGCTTTCAGTCGTTATTTATCTCCTAGTATGGTAGCACAAATTGAGGAAAGTGGCTTTAATGTTTTTGCTGGTCAAAGGAAAGAAGTGACTTTAATGTTTGCGGATATTCGGGATTTTACTACTTTATCGGAAAATTTATATCCGGAGCAAATTGTGAATTTATTGAATCGTTATTTTACCCCTATGACCGCGTGCGTTAAACAACACGCGGGAACAGTAGATAAATTAATAGGGGACGCTTTAATGGCTTTTTGGAATGCACCATTGGAAATTGTTGATCACGCCCAAAAAGCGGTAGAAACTGCTTTAGACATGCAAAAAAAGTTAAACCAAGTAAATCAACAATTAATGACAGAATTTAAGATTAAACTAAGAGTCGGTATCGGTATCCATACGGGAGAGGTTTACGTTGGGAACATGGGATCAGGTGATTTTTTAGATTATACTTGTATCGGGGATAACGTTAATTTGACTTCTAGAGTCGAAAATTTATGTAAATACTACGATTTTCCGATTCTAATCACGTTAGATACCGCGAGAAGATGCCAATTAAAACATTTTGTTTTTAGAACCTTAGATGAAATTCAAGTGAAAGGTAAAAATAAACCTACGGTGATACAAGCCGTATTAACGAATCAAGAATGGGAAAAGCGGCAAAAAGAATTTGTACGGATAGATCACGCCGTACTTTTATATAAACAAGGGGAATTTGAACAGGCGATTGTAGCTTTTAAGAAAATTAAGTTAGAATTCCCTTCAGCCGTGAGTTGCTGCGATTTATATATTAGTCGTTGTAAAAAATTATTATTAATTAATCGAGAAGAATGGGATGGTATTTGGAAATTTAAAAATAAATAAAAACTAATTAGGTATCTTGTAAGTGTTTTCTTCGTCATTTTTAAATAAAACAGAGGTACAGATGGCACATAAATGGTCTTTTTTATTGTTAGTCCTTTTTTTGACCAGTGATTTGGTTTTAGCGTCAAAAACTCAATTTATTTTAGCAGGAGATATCGGGGGAACTAACGCTCGTTTAAGGATTACTAAAGTGACGTCCAAACAGCGGATCGTTTTAAAAGAGCACGTCTATTTAGTAAAGGATTATCCCGATTTTAATCAATTAATCACGCAATTTGTTCGGGAACAAATTGGTGATCAAGGTTTATCCGCGATTTGTTTAGCAGTAGCAGGCCCTATTGTTAACCAAAAAGTGCAGTTTACTAATTCTTCATGGCAAATAGCGGCCCAAACGTTAGCGGATCTTTTTTCAACTAGCTTCGGTAAAAGTGCAGTTAATTAATGATTTCGTGGGGGTGGGACATGGGCTGGATCGTTTTCCGGACGCAAAACTTTTAGTTTTACAAGAAGGGAATAAAGTAAAACAAGGGGTCAGAGCTTTTATCGGCGCGGGTACAGGTTTAGGAGTAGGTTATGCGTTTTTTAATGGGAAAACCTATATGGTGCATCCTTGCGAAGGAGGACATACGAGTTTTGCTCCTAATACGGAATTGCAATTGAATTTACGTCGTTATTTGGTGAAAAAATATCCAACAACGGCAGATATTTCGGTAGAATATCTACTGAGCGGGCAAGGCATTCGAGATATTTATGAATATTTAGTTAATACCGAGCAATGGTCGGAAAATGCCTTTTTAAAAAAACAATTATCATTAGCTTCCGTTGAACAAAAAGCGCGGTTAATTGTGCAGTCGGCTTTAGAAAATCGTAGCGATTTATTATCTCGTGAAGTGTTAAGGTGTTTTATTCAAATTTTAGCTGCTAAAACGGCAGATCTCATTTTTTCTTACTTCCCGGAAGAAGGAATATTTATTTAAGAAAGATAAAGTTGCTTATTTATTAGCACGTTTCCCTATTAATTTGGTTGATCATCAGATGTTGGGTTTAGATGGAGCCGAAAAAGCAGCATCGATTTTAGCGAAAGAATAATGTTGCCTTAAATTATTTACCGGTAATTTTAAGTTGTTGGTAAAAAAAGTTACGTAATATAATAGAACAAGTAGCCTTTTATAAGCAAAATATTAATTGCTCAAATAAAAAATATTTGTTAACTTAAGATTATATTGATGAGGAATAAAGATGGGGAATTCAAAAAATTATCGTGAATTTCTTAAATATTTAATTAGCGACCAATGTGCAAACGATCTAAAGGAGCAGCAAACACAAGAACAGGAAATTGATAATAGCCATAGACAATTACCAAACTAATGAATTTATGGAGAAAGATTTAAAAGACAATGGTATCAGTACTTTACAGCATTATTTAAATCAGATTGGTTTACGTCCCGCTCTTAATTTTGAACAGGAAAAGGAGTTAGCGATTCGTGTGCAAAAAGGGGATGTGGAAGCTAAAAAAGAATTGGTAGAAAAAAATTTACGTTTAGTCGTTAATATCGTCAGAAAGTATCGTCATCATTTGGGAGAGGATTTTTTAGATTTAATTGAAGAAGGGAACGTCGGGTTAATTAAAGCTGCGGAAAAATTTGATCCTACGTTAGGGTTTCGTTTTTCTACTTATGCGGTTTGGTGGATTAAACAAGCAATTGACAACGTGATACATAACCGTAACATCGTTAAAATACCGGAACGATTGAGTTTGGTACTACGTAAATATAGTAAGCAGGTAGAGCAATTTAAAACGGAAAAAGGGCGTTTACCGTTAGTGTCAGAAATGGTAAAAATTACCGGTAAAACCCGAGAAGAAATCGAAAAATTAAATCGTTATTTAAACGTAGAGACCCTCTCTTTAGACGTTACTTTACAAGAAGATAGTAAAGACAGTTTTTTAGACACTTTAGTTGACGATAACATACAAGATCCAGTCCAAAATATTCATTTAGATTATTTAATGGGGGTAGTGGATCAATGGTTAAGTACTTTAAGTGCTGAACAAAGTGAAGTAATTGCAAGACATTTTGGGTTAAAAAATTTTCAAAAAAGTAGTTTATTAGAGATTAGCAAATCGATGCATTTACCATTAGTAAAGATTCGAAAAATACAGCAAACTGGGTTAATAGCTTTGCGTAAATTGGCGATTAATAACGACATGGTGGATCTTGCGGATTGAATAATACGTTAGGTTTATATCTTCATTTCCCTTGGTGTTTACGTAAGTGTCCTTATTGCGATTTTAATTCTTATCGTATTAAGCCTGAGGCATTAGACCAATTTTTAGAAAGGATCGTTCGAGAAATTACTTTTTGGGCACCAGAAGTTAGGTCTTGTAGTTTTAAAAGTATCTATTTGGGGGGAGGTACCCCTACCCTTTTAAAACCTCGTTTGGTAGATCAATTGTTAGAAAAGCTACAGCAACATTTCAAGTTTACACCGGAAGTAGAAATTAGTATAGAAGGTAACCCGGTAACTTTTACTAAAGCAGAATTAAAAAGTTACCGTCGTAGCGGGATTAATCGTTTTTCGGTAGGGATACAGACTTTTCACACAGAGCAATTAAAGCTTCTAAAACGCTTGAATTCGGTTGCAGAAGCTAAAACTGCTTTAGAAATGATTCGATCGGTTTTCGATCGTTTTAATATTGATTTAATGTACGGCTTACCTAATCAAAACGTTACTGAGGGGTTAAGGGATTTAAAACAGGCTCTTTTTTTTGAACCTACTCATTTATCTTGGTATCAATTAACTTTAGTAAAAGGTAAAAAATTAGGTGGACAATTACCGAATGAAGAAACGGTTACACAATTAGAGCAGTTAGGGCGAGATTTTTTATCGGCTCACGGGATGCAGCGTTATGAAATTTCTGCTTACGCGCAAAAAGGAGAAGAATGCCGGCATAATTTAAATTATTGGTCTTATGGTGATTATTTAGCTTTAGGTGCAGGTAGTCACGGGAAATTAACTAGACCAGACGGAATTTGGCGTTATGCTTATTTTAAAGATCCTCAAAAAGAGGGATATCGTTTAAAAAAATTGAAAAAAAACGAAATTATATTAGAATTTTTTATGAATCGCTTTAGGCTGATGACGCCGATCACGATACAAGAATTTGTTGAGCGTACGGGTTTGTCTATTGACGATATTCGTAGTCCGTTAATGCAAGCCCAAAAAGCTGGGTTGCTTCAGGTACTAAAAGAAACGATGGTTTTAACTAAATTAGGACGAAATTATTTAGATGATTTGTTATTAATTTTTGTATAAATTTTTATGAACGAGACGTTAGCGCTGATGGGAATTGAACGTTGGCAATTAAAAGCTCAAAATAGTTGGGCACATTTAAAGGAGCAATTAGATGGTTGTCAGCTTTGTTCTTTAGCTAAAATTAGACATCATTTGGTTTTAGGGGAAGGTAATTTAAAAACGGATATCGTTTTGATCGGGGAAGCTCCTGGTGAGCAAGAAGATTTACAAGGTCGGCCTTTTGTTGGTAAAGCAGGTCAATTATTAGATCAAATGTTAAAGGCGATTCGATTATCGAGAGAAAAAATTTACATCACGAATATTTTAAAATGTCGTCCCCCGCATAATCGAAATCCGTTTCAGGCCGAGATTAAAAATTGTACGGGTTATTTGCAACAGCAATTGTTATTATTGCAACCTAAATGTTTAGTGGCTTTGGGTAAAGTGGCGGCGAATTATTTACTACAAACGGATGCGACGATGGGAGAGTTAAGAGGAAATTGGTTTGATTATCCTTTAGCGCAACAGAAGATACCTTTATTGGTAATTTATCACCCTGCTTATTTGTTGCGTTCTCCTCGAGAAAAACGGGTAGCTTACGATGACTTATTGAAATTGTTAGATAAAATAAATAGTTTATGAAATTTTTAAGTGAATAAGGTAATGAAAAAATCGCTCATTAAGATAGCTAGATAATGAAAAAGCGGTCTTTTTTATAAAGAACGGCGGAAATATAGTGATTAATTTCCTTATTTAAGAGTAAGTCATAAAGTATTAAATAAATTATTAGATGGTTAATTCAGTTGTTTTTTAATGTTTTATAGGTGAATAAAGCGGCGTAAAGGAGCTGGTAAATTTGAAATAACGGTTGACAGCGGTTAAATTTTAGCATAAATATAAGGAAATAAATCATTATTTTGTAAAAATATGAAAAAGAACGTACCTTTAATTGATTCAAAAAAAGAACAAACCGTAGATAATCTTGCAAATTTAGAAGCATTAATTCAACGAGTTAAAATTGCTCAACAACAATTTGCTGAATATACGCAAGAACAAGTAGACGTGATCTTCAAAGCGGTAGCTACTGCTGTTAATAAGGCTCGTATTGCTTTAGCGCAAATGGCGGTTGAGGAAACGAAGATGGGAATCGTAGAAGATAAAGTGATTAAAAACCATTTTGCGTCAGAATATATTTATAATAAATATAAAGATACTAAAACTTGTGATTTAATACGAACCGATAAAAATAACGGCGTTAAAGTTATTGCTAAACCATTAGGCATTATTGCTGGAATTATTCCTACGACTAATCCTACCTCTACGATTATTTTTAAAGCGTTAATCGCGTTAAAAACTAGGAATGCCATTATTTTTTCGCCTCATCCTAGAGCGAAAAAGTCAACGATCGCAGCGGCTAAAATAGTTTTAGAAGCAGCTATTGCTGCTGGCGCTCCAAAAGATATTATTGGTTGGATTGATACTCCTTCTTTGGAGTTATCGAACGCGCTATTGCAACATGGAGATATTGCTTGTATTTTGGCAACGGGGGGGCCTGGGATGGTGAAAGCGGCTTATTCTTCTGGTAAACCGGCGTTAGGAGTAGGGCCAGGTAATGTGCCAGCAATCGTTGATGAAACGGCAGAGATTAAGATGGTTGCTTCTTCTATTTTATTGTCAAAAACTTTTGATCACGGAATGATTTGTGCTTCTGAGCAAGCGGTAGTGGTAGTTCAAGAAGTTTATGAGGAGCTAAAAGCGGAGCTTAAATATCGTGGAGCTTATTTTTTAAACGATCAAGAAAAAACGCAATTAAATCAAGTCCTCTTTACGAAGGAAGGTACGTTAAATCCAATGATTGTTGGTCAATCCGCTGAAGTGATTGCGCAATTAGCAAATCTAAATGTACCGAAAGATACAAAAATTTTGGTAGGAGAAACGGAGGCGGTTACGTCAGACAATCCTTTGGCGCACGAGAAATTATCGCCGGTTTTAGCTTTTTATCGAGCCCAAAATTACGAAGCTGCTGTTGAAATAGCGCACCAACTGATTTTAATCGGTGGTGCTGGACATTCAGCGGTTTTATATACGAATGCCCATAACGAACAAAGGATTAATTATTTTGCGAATAAAATTCCAGCTTGTCGTTTATTAGTGAATTCTCCTTCTTCTCAAGGGGGTATTGGGGATTTATATAATTTTAAATTAGCTCCTTCTTTAACTTTAGGTTGTGGTTCTTGGGGAGGAAATTCGATTAGTGAAAACGTAGGTGTTAAACACCTTTTAAATTATAAAACGGTTGCAGAAAGGAGAGAAAATATGTTGTGGTTTAGGGTGCCATCTAAGATTTATTTTAAAAGGGGCGCTACCGAATTTGCGCTTCGTGAATTAGCCGGTAAAAAACGAGCTTTTATCGTAACGGATAATTATTTGTTTAGTTCAGGAGTACTTAATAACGTTACGAACGTATTAAGGGAAATTAACGTTGATTACCAGGTCTTTTTCGACGTTAAACCAGATCCAACGTTATCGACGATTTATCAAGCTTTAAAAGTAATTAATGCTTATCAACCCGACGTAATCATTGCGGTGGGGGGTGGTTCTCCAATGGATGCTGCTAAAATTATTTGGTTAATGTATGAACAACCGCATACTAAATTTGAAGATCTTTCTATGCGGTTTATGGATATTCGTAAACGTATTTGCAGTATTCCTGAGTTAGGTAAAAAGGCTTATATGGTCGCTATTCCTACTACGTCAGGTACCGGTAGCGAGGTGACGCCGTTTTCAATTATTACCGATGATCAAACCCATGTTAAATATGCGATTGCGGATTATGCTTTGACACCGAACATGGCGATTATTGATCCTAATTTTGTGGACCATTTACCTAAAGCTTTAACGGCTGCTTCTGGTATTGATGCTTTAGTACATGCTTTAGAAGCCTATGTGTCGGTACTAGCTACTGATTTTACGAATGCTGGAGCTTTAGAAGCAATGCAATTAATCTTTAAGTATTTACCGCGGGCTTACCGTTACGGGGCTGAAGATTTAGAAGCACGAGAAGAAGTTCATTATGCTGCAACGATTGCGGGTATTTCGTTTGCGAATGCTTTTTTAGGTTTATGTCATTCTATGGCGCATAAATTAGGGGCAATGTACAATATTCCGCACGGTGTTGCTAATGCTTTACTAATTAATCAGGTTATTCGTTTTAATGCTTCTGAGCGACCGCGTAAACAAGCTATTTTCCCTCAATATAAATATCCTAATATTAAGGAACGTTATAGCCAAGTTGCGGATCATTTAGGGCTAGTTGGTAAAGATCAGGATCAAAAAATAACAGCTTTATTGAAGGCAATTACTGAATTAAAGGAAGTACTTGAGCTTCCGCGATCGATTCAAGATTTTGGTGTCGATGAAAAGGAATTTTTTGCGAATTTAGATCATTTGGTGGAGTTGGCTTTTGATGATCAATGTACAGGTAGTAACCCGGCCTATCCGTTAATGAGTGAAATTAAGCAAATATATACTGATGCCTTTTATGGAGTTAACTCGTAATAAATTAGCTAATTTTTGGAGTGATAAAGTGATAAATCGGTTGACGATTTATCGCTCTATTTTGCTAGAATACGAAGAAAAAGGCGTTGTATTTATCTCTAGTCCTCAAATTGCGGCGTTAATGAAAATTGATCATTCACAGGTGAGAAAAGATATTCAAAAAATCTATCACGCGGGTAAACGGAAAGTTGGTTATCACGTTAAAGATTTAAGAATAGCGATTGAAGCGATATTAGGATTAAGCGAAATAAAAAAAATCTTTATTGTTGGGGCAGGTAATTTAGGTACGGCTTTTGCTAAATACAACAATTTTGAACAATATGGGTTTCAGGTAGTGGCGCTGTTTGATAATGATCCGATTAAAATAGGAATTGTAATTAACGGTAAAACCGTTTTTGCTTTAGCCGAATTACCGAACTTAATTAAGGAGCAAAGGGTAAATATAGCGATTTTAACGGTTCCACAACCACAAGCACAACGTTGTGCGGATTTTTTAATTGCGTCAGGTATTCAATATCTTTGGAATTTTACACCTGTAATTTTAAAAGTTCCGGATACGGTACAAGTATTAAATGAAAATTTAATTGGTAGTTTTTTACGGTTTTTCGTAAGTCATCAGTTGTGCAAAAATTAAATTAAAGAGGATAAATTTTTCTAAAGATATTGATATGTTATTAAATGAAATTTTAAATACAGCTTTAAAAAAAGGGGCATCAGATATTCATTTTACTAGTAATTCTGCGGTATTTATTCGTGTAGATAACGATTTATTACCGTTATTTGACGATAAAATTTTTACAACGGAAGAACTTTTGGCTTTTGTAGCAACGATGATACCAGCAGAGCGGTTTTTAGCTTTTCAACAAAATAAAATTTTTGAATATGATTTTAGGTTTAAATGTGAGGCGGTTGATGCTTTTTTTCGAGGAAATGTTTTTCACTTTAACGATGGTATTGGAGTTGCTTTAAGGACTATTAGTCTAGCTCCTCTTACCTTAGAAGCAATCCACGCTCCAACTGCTTTAAAAGAAGCTTGTTTATTACAAAATGGTTTAGTATTAGTGACTGGACCGACAGGTAGTGGTAAAAGTACGACTTTAGCAGCAATGATAGATTATATTAATACTAATTTTAATAAGCATATTGTTACCATTGAAGATCCTATTGAATATGTGCACTCAACTAAAAAGTGTTTGGTCCATCAACGACAAGTTTATGAACATTCTAATAGCTTTAATGATGCTATACGGGTGGTTTTAAGAGAGGATCCAGATTATATTTTGATAGGGGAATTGAGAGATTTAGAAACTATTCGTTTAGCTTTAACTGCGGCAGAAACAGGACATTTGGTGTTTGCTACTTTACATACTAATTCAGCGGCGGATAGTATCGATAGGATGATTAGTGTTTTTCCGGCTGCGGAAAAAGAGTTAATTCGTTCTATGTTAGCTAATACTTTGCGTTTAGTGGTTTCGCAACGCTTGGTTAAGAAAATTGGCGGAGGGAGAGTAGCGGCAATGGAAGTTATGATTTGTAATACGGCGATTAAAAATTTAATTAGGGATAATAAAGTGTTCCAAATATACTCGGCTATGCAGATGGGGAAAGTAATAGGCATGCAAACTATGGAAGATAGTTTGAGAAATTTAATTAATTTAAAAGTGATTACTGCTAAAGAAGCGGGAATTTTATTATGAACACCTTTTTGATTTCCCCTATTGTAACTGAACGTTTAGTCATTTCTAGAGCAGAATCGGATTTTGATAAGGTACGTAAATATTTAGGAGCAGTGAGAGCGTCGTTAGATACTTTAAAGCCTTGGGTATTATGGGCGCATGGGTTATTTAATAACGCAACTGCGGAAAGTTATTTACGAGCTTGTCAACGTAATTGGTTGTATCAAACTAGTAACGATATCGGTTTAGTCTTATGGTTAGAAACGAACGATAGTCATTTCGTAGGAAATATTATTATTTGGAATATCGATTGGAAAATTTCTAAATTTGAATTGGGTTATTGGGGTAACCAATTATATGGCGGTTACGGTTATATTAGTGAAGCGGTTAATGCTACAACTAGGTATTTAATTAGACATATGCACGCTGCGAGGGTAGAGATTCGCACTGATAAAGCTAATGCGCGTTCTGCTGCTGTTGCTAAGCGAGTAGGTTTTCAATACGAAGGGTGTTTGATGCACGCAACACGGGATATAGTGAGTAATGAATTATCCGACGTAGAAATTTTTGGTTGTATTCAGGAAGAACAATTAAAGCCTTTAAACGTAAAATGGTAATGTTGAATGGGTTTAAACGAACCTCAATAGTAAAAAAACTTGATTCATAAATCAAAATTGTAAAAAAAAGCTTTTCAAAAGGGAAAAAGTAGGTATACTGAGAGCAAGA
>CAUUCF010000011.1:0-32856 GCA_963543695.1 uncultured Gammaproteobacteria bacterium | reverse complement strand
ACCAATCGTCCCTATGTTGATATGCGGTTTGGTTCTCTCAAATTTTTCTGCCATTTTTATACCCTCTTTACATTACTAATGGAGCCCACAACCGGGATTGAACCGGTGACCTCTTCCTTACCAAGGAAGTGCTCTACCAACTGAGCCATGTGGGCCAACAAAAATAAAAGAGCGGGCGATGGGAATCGAACCCACGCTATCAGCTTGGAAGGCTGAAGTTCTACCATTGAACTACGCCCGCAAATCATTTAATGGAGGGGGTAGGATTCGAACCTACGAAGGCAACGCCGACAGATTTACAGTCTGCTCCCTTTGGCCGCTCGAGAACCCCTCCTCTTTAATTACAGTATTCTCCGCAAAACTGCACTCTTTGTCAATCCTTTTTTACAAAAATAATTTCCCTACCGATTTATTAATTTCCTAATTTCACTTAGTTCATCAAATATTTTTCTTATCTCTATAACTTATTAACGTTGAAATGTTTCAAATCTCCTGAAATTCGGTAACGGTATTCTAAAACAGCTCCAACCATCTTGTTGACTACTTGATTTGCCACTAAAGCGATGGCCCCTACCACTGGTCCTCCGGCTACTCCGGCCACGACCGGTACACTACCCGTTAATTTCGGAAAAATGGATAAAAATAAATCTAACTGAAGCGATCGCCAATTAAAAACCCCTTTGATCGTTATATCCGCCGGATTACTCGTACTTTTGAAAGTATTCAAATACAAATTTTGATCGTCTAACAAAATTTCCCCTTCTAAACTATCGTACCAATAGCCATTATGATAATGTTGAAAATCTAACCCCACGTTCTTAGTTAATGCCCCTACGTCTAAAGCATTAATAATTTTTCCTAAATTTAATTTTTCTTCCAATTGCTTACTTAAATTGATAATTCCACCTTTTCTCAACCTAATGCTAATGTCTCCCGTTAACTTATTGTCCCCGTTTTTGTCTTTTTTTAATTTGGCGACGTTAAACCCTATTTGCCCTTTACCACCGTAACAGTGAGCAGTAAATTTATTTAAAGTCTTTCCTAAATCATCAATGTGCGCCTGTCCATTAAACGACCAAGTATTACTATCTCGCCATTTACCTTTTCCTTCAATTTGGATCCCTTCGTATTGCAAAGCAAAACGTTGTAAAACTAAATCTTCCTTTTCTTTCTCCCCTTTTAAAAAGAGGTTATTCATTCGATATGCCCCTTGTACAAACTCTTCTAACGATAAATCAAATTTATCCCAACGAAACATTGATCCGGAAAAGGACACCGCGTTCGAAACACTAGTTTGCCTTCGTTGATTAATATTCAGTAAATCTCGCCAATAAAATAAATCCCCCTTAATCGTACCCGTATAATCTTTCGGGAAAAAAACACTTCCCTTTAATTCTTGACTAGTAACCGTAAACTGATAACCGTTTCTACGTGTTTCAATCCCCACCAAAACATCCGTTAACGTGAGTTGTTTAAAACGAATTTGCCCTACTTTTAGTAAGCAATTATCGAAAAATAAATGAAGATCAAAATTTTTACTCGATTTCGGTTGGTTAACGTTAGTTTCAAAATATCGATCCCAAAGCTCTAAATCAACCTGGTCAACCACCCCTTTAAAAATCAACTTACCGTCTAATTTTAAATCTGTACTCTTACCGTAACAAAGTTTTCCTTCCTGGATTTGCACTCCATTTGCCGTATTTATTAAATCAAAACGAGCTTCTACCAAATCGTTCCAAGTTAAGGCTAACCGGTAACGGTCTTCCTGTTCCTGAGCAATTAAACTAACCTGCAAAGGAGTAATTTCATCGTTTGCCTTACGTAACGGAACCGGTAAATTACACCCTAATCCTCGTAAATTACTTTCTAAGCGTAAAGTAGGAAGACCTACTTTAGGTACCAAAACGCTTAAATTGTAATCAAAATTACCCGCTAAAAAAGGGAGTTTCAATTTAAAGTATTTTTCTAAAAGCGCCACGTTTCCTAAACTACGAAGGTCAATCTTCATTTTTCCGTCACTTAAAGTAGAAATAAGCAAATTAGCCGGAAAATCGGTAATTGTACCGTTTAAAGTTTCAGAAGATAACGCTTCTTCAGAAAAATCCAATTCTCCGCTAAAGTTATTCATTTTCAACGGGGTATTACGGAGAACTATTTCATTTTCTTTAAAAATTAAATTACCCTGCACATGTGTTACTTGATCAACCAATTGTTCCGCTAAAGGAATCTGTAACCCGATCTTTAAATGCACGGGACCTTTCAAAGAAAGATTTTTAAAATACGCCCCTAACGTAGTTTTCAACGGGCTCCGCCGTATAAAATTAACCCCTAATTTTGAATCAGTTTCCAAGCGACCTTGAATCTTTAATAACGCCGCTTGTAAATCACTAATCGTCGCCGTTAATTCTTTTTCTTTAATCGTTTCACCAAAAATTTTCCCCTCTAAAGCAACGATTTCTAACGCACGCTTATTGAACGTTAAACGTGCTTTTAAATTGGTCAACATCGGCCAGCCATCCTGATACAACAAATCGACCTTATTCACGACCGTTTTAATTTTAAAAAGCCCCTCTTTATGGTCAAAAGGAAAATCGTTTAAATTCCCTTTTAAAATCATGTTCCCTTCTAAAATTTCCCCCTTTTTAAAAGCAGCATCTAGCCAACTTAAAAGCATAGGTCCCATTATTGCTCGAGGATAATAACGATAAGCTTGTTCTAATCGCTTTAAATTAAAATTCACGTTCCAATCAACGATCGGTTGTTGAAGTTCGTCAAAAACTATTTTTCCTCCTCCTAACAAAGTGAGAAAATGATCTTTAAACTCTAATTTATCGAAATTAAAAGTGCGTTTAGGCAATGACCAAGTCACAATCGTTTTAAAATGATTCACCGTTAACGGTGTTTTAAAAAAGGAGTTATTAATTTGAACGCGATTGCTACTTAATTTAACCGTTCCTTGAGCAATAGAAAACAACGAAAACGCGTTGCTTTTCTTCGGATTAAATCCTTTTCCCGTGAAATCTAACGTACCGTTTTTAAGATGAACGTTGCCAAAACACCGTTCTAACTTAAGGTGAATTAAATCCCCGATCAAAATTAACCCTACTTCCACAAACACTTTATTGTTTTGGAATGTTCCTTCCCCTTCCAAACTTAATTCATGATCCCAAAGATCGTTTTTTAACCTACCGCTTAAATTTTTAAAAGCTAAATTAGTACCGTCCGGTTGCCGAATAATAATGTTGACTTTTTTAACTTCTAATTCCCCTTTTGTTAATAAAGTATTTAACAAAGGATGTTCTTTTGACTCTTTTTGAGCCCAAAATTGTTTTTCTAATTGATCCTCCAACTGATAATCAAAATCACTTCCTTGCACGATTAAACAATTAGGCACGATCCTTTTTAAAATTAAACTTTCAAAAAAATCGATCCCTAATTTCATCTCCTGCGCCTTAAAAATCACTTTGCTTTTGCGAGTAACTTCTAATTGAGGAAATTTCAATACTAATTGAAAACGATGTACCCCTAAATAAATCCCTTTGGAACGATAATCAAAATCCCCTGGTAAATTAATTATCGTTTCTCTAAAATACTTTTCCAAAATTGGTAAAGGTAACGGTTTGATTAATAACCCAACTACCAAAATAAAGGTTAAAACTAATAAAGAAACGATAAACCGATTAAATATTTTAACGATCGATAAAAAAAATGATTTAAATTTCACTTAGCTAAAATTTCTAATCTTTAATCTTAAAATAGCTACGAGGATGTTCACATACGGGACATTTAGCCGGAGCTGCTTGTGCTTGCACTACATAACCACAATTCATACAAATCCAATATACGACCTCTTGACGCGCAAAAACTGCTTCATCTACTACCTGTTGTTTCAATTGCGCATAACGTAAAGCATGTTCTTTTTCGATTTTGGCTACTTCCCTAAAAAGCCTTGCAATCTCGGTAAAACCTTCCTCTTCGGCATCTTGAGCAAATTTCTGATACATCTCCATCCATTCAGCGTTTTCTCCACTTTCTGCGGCCGCTAAATTTTCTGCCGTACTTCCAATTCCTTCTAAATATTTAAACCAAAGTTTAGCATGTTCTTTTTCGTTATCAGCCGTTTCAGTGAAAATTTGACTAATCCTGGTATAACCTTCTTTATTCGCTTGAGAAGCGTAATAAGTATACTTATTACGTGCCATAGATTCACCGGCAAAAGCTTCCCGCAGGTTTTTCTCTGTTTTAGAACCCTTTAGCAACATAAATAACTCCGTTAACAATAGTGGTTACTATTATTAACGAAATTATTAAAAAACTCAATTAATTTTGGAAACAATAACCTACGCCACGAATCGTACGGATTTTATCTTTTCCAAATTTTTTACGTAAATTATGGACGTGTACTTCTAAAGCATTACTATCGATATCATAGCCCCATCCGTATAAACTTTGAGTGGCTTGTTGACGCGTAATGACCTTACCGGCATTTTCCAACAATAATTGTAATAAAACAAATTCACGTCTCGATAATTCTATGATTTCTTCTCCATTTTTCACAATGCGAGTTTTAGGATCTAAACTAATTCCACCTACGTTGATTTCCGTCGTGGCCTGTGCAATGGTTAATCGACGGTGAACTGCCCTAATCCGCGCGCATAATTCTCCTAAGTCAAACGGTTTAACGATATAATCGTCCGCTCCTTCATCTAAATTACGAATACGTGTACTAATTTCATCACGACTGGTTAAAACAATGACCGGAATTTTAATGTTTTTACTCCTCATGTTCTTCAACACTTCTTCACCGGACATTCTAGGTAAATTTAAATCTAAAATAATAATATCAAAATGTTCCGTCTGAATAGCAGACCAAGCCGATAAACCGTTTTTTGCCCAATCTACCACGTATTGATACTGAGCTAACCCAGAACGAATACCGTTACCTAACAATTCATCATCTTCAACTAATAAAATTCTCATATTTCCCTCAAATATAATTCAATAAAAAATTGTCGTTCTATTACATTAAATATTAATAATGTATTTTTATTAAATTAAAATTAAGTTTATCTTTAATAATCCTTATTTCTTAAAATGACTAAAAAAATCCTTAACTCCATCTAACCAATTTTTAATATTTGGCACATGTTTTTTCTTGTCCTCCACTAAAGATAAATCTAAATCCCTCAATAATTGTTTTTGCTTTTCACTCAAATTAACCGGGGTTTCCACTATAATTTGGCAATACAAATCTCCCGTACGTTGGCGAAAATGAATCCCTTTCCCGTTCAAACGCAAAATTTTTCCCGATTGTGTCCCCGCCGGTATTTTTAAATTCACTTTTCCGTCTAAAGTAGGAATTTCACATTCTCCTCCTAAAGCAGCCATCGTAAACCCGATAGGAACATCACAGATTAAATTTAAATTCTCCCGTTTGAATAATTTATGCGGCAATAAAACAATTTCAACGTATAAATCACCAAAATCCCCCCCGCGAAGCCCTGCATTTCCTTCATTTGCTAAACGAATGCGATCACCGTTATCGACTCCTTCCGGAATTTTCACTTCGATCGTTCGTTTTAACTTCACTAAACCGTTTCCTTTACAGGTAGGACATGGATCTTCAATAATTTCACCTGTACCGTGACAAACAGGACAAGTTTGCTGTACCGAAAAAAAACCTTGCTGAATATAAATCTGCCCCATACCGCGACAATGTTTACAAGCTGATGGTTTACTTCCGTTCTTACTCCCTGCTCCTTTACAAGTAGAGCAAACCCCCATTTGCGAATATACTAATTTTTTAGTAGTGCCAAACGCGGCTTCTTCTAAAGTTAGTTTAATTTCGGCAACTAAATCGTTCCCTCGATTTTGCACATTACTTTTACCGTTACTACCACGACGCCGTTGCCCAAATAGATCGCCGAAAAGATCGCCAAAAATATCCCCTACATCGAAACCCGCAAATCCATTAAACCCTTGACCTCCACCTTGAGCAGCTTGCTCAAAACCTTCAGGTCCTAATTGATCGTACACTTTACGTTTTTTTTCGTCTGATAAGATAGCGTAAGCTTCTTGTACTTCTTTAAATTGTTGCTCGGCTTTTTTATCCCCTGGATTACGATCCGGATGTAACTTCATCGCTAAATGACGATAAGCCTTTTTAATTTCTTCCGCCGTAGCCGACTTATTCACTCCTAAAATTTCGTAATAATCACGCTTCATACTTTTTTACCAAATACGTTAAAGGGACGAAACTTTGTCCCTTTAATTCTTTTATACTGCTTATTTATCCTCCTTCACGTCCGAAAACTCCGCATCTTCTACTTTTTGCTCTTGTCTATCATTAGCGTTAGACTCGTGCTGCGTTGCCTGTTCGGTCGTACCATTATTATTAACGTTATTCTGTTGCTGTAGTAATTCAGACAACTTCGCCGTTTCGTCAATTAAAGCTTTCGATTTTTCCTCGATAGCGTTTTTATCTTCCCCTAAAAGCACTTGCTTCAATTGTTCAATCTTTTCGTTAATTTTTTGTTTCTGTTCTGCCGGTAATTTATCTCCTAAATCCCGCATGGTTTTTTCTGTACCGTGAATTACGTTATCCGCAGTGTTACGCGCCGTTACTAATTCTTGGAAACGTTTGTCCGCTTCACGATTCTCTTCAGCATCTTTAATCATCTTCTGAATCTCTTCTTCAGATAATCCACTAGAAGCTTTAATGACGATAGATTGTTGCTTACCAGTTGCTTTATCTTTCGCCGAAACATTTAAAATACCGTTAGCATCAATATCAAAAGCTACTTCAATCTGAGGTACTCCACGAGGAGCAGGAGCAATATCGGTTAAATCAAAACGCCCTAAAGATTTATTATGAGCCGCCATTTCTCGTTCCCCTTGTAAAATATGGACCGTAACGGCGGTTTGTCCATCGGCCGCAGTTGAAAAAACTTGCGTAGCTTTCGTTGGAATAGAAGTATTTTTTTCAATTAATTTCGTCATTACTCCCCCTAAAGTCTCTATCCCTAAAGATAAAGGCGTTACGTCTAGTAATAACACGTCTTTTACTGATCCACCCAAAACTCCTCCTTGGATAGCTGCTCCGGCTGCTACTGCTTCATCTGGGTTAACGTCTTTCTTCGGTTCTTTACCAAAAATATTCTTCACTAAACTTTGTACTTTCGGCATTCTAGTCTGGCCACCCACTAAAATTACTTCGTCAATGTCTTCAGGACGTAATTTTGCGTCTTTTAAAGCCGTCATACAAGGTTGAACCGTCCTTTCTAATAAATCCTCTACTAAAGCTTCTAATTTAGCTCGCGTAATATTTAGATTTAAATGTTTAGGACCACTCGCATCCGCCGTAATATAAGGCAAATTAATGTCCGTTTGTTGCGTAGAAGACAATTCTATTTTTGCTTTTTCCGCCGCTTCTTTTAGACGTTGTAAAGCTAAAGAATCGTTATGCAAATCAATTCCGCTCTCTTTTTTAAATTCTGCTACTAAATAGTCGATGATTTTTAAATCGATATCTTCACCACCTAAAAAAGTATCCCCATTCGTTGCTAAAACCTCAAACTGTCGATCTCCATCTACTTCCGCAATTTCAATAATCGAAATATCAAAAGTACCTCCTCCTAAATCGTATACCGCAATTTTAGCGTCTCCTTTTTTCTTATCCATTCCGTACGCTAAAGCGGCTGCCGTTGGTTCGTTAATAATTCTTTTTACTTCCAAACCAGCAATTCTTCCGGCATCTTTGGTTGCTTGACGTTGAGAATCGTTAAAATAAGCCGGGACCGTAATTACCGCTTCGGTTACCGGTTCACCTAAATAATCTTCGGCCGTCTTTTTCATTTTCATCAAGACTTCGGCCGAAATTTGTTGAGGAGCTAATTTTTTACCGTTACTTCCTAACCATGCATCACCGTTATCCGCTTTCAAAATTTCATAAGGAGCACTTTTTAAATCTTTTTGTACTACTTCGTCGTTAAATTTACGCCCGATTAAACGTTTAACCGCGTAAAAAGTATTTTTCGCATTGGTCACGGCCTGACGTTTAGCTGGTTCTCCTACGATCGTTTCATTATCTTTCGTAAATGCTACAATGGACGGGGTCGTACGACGACCTTCCGAATTCTCAATCACTTTAACATTCGTCCCCTCTAGTACTGCTACACAAGAATTAGTAGTACCTAAATCAATACCTATAATCTTCGCCATATTGCATCCTTTTTTACTGTTAATGTTATTGATATGTGTCACTTTTTTTAAAATTCAAGGGCTAATTCCTTTTTTATATTAAATTTTATGCTAAAAAATCCGTTAACACTTTTTACTCGTTTAGCGAAAAAGGAAATTTCAAAAATCAATTCTTTCAGTAAAACCTCCTTTATTGCTCAATACCCTTTAAAGTTTAAAATTAATTTATCGATTCAATATCCCTTTACCGGCAGCCATTTGAAATTTAAACCCCTTATCGCAGGTTTAAAAAAATTTGTCGATAACTCAAAGCTTCACTTAAATGCTCTAACCGAACTTGCGCTTCATCTGCTAAATCTGCGATCGTCCTTGCTACCCGTAGTAAACGTAAATAACTACGCATCGATAAATTGAGCGGTTTCACTAATTTTTCAAATTCATTAATCACCGGTTTCGTTAATTGACTGATTTGGGATAATTCTTCTTTACTTAAACGAGCATTCATTTTACCGAAACGTTCTTGAGCTAACTGCCTAACTTTCAATACTTTCGCTCTCACCGTAGCACTACTTTCTGTTTGATTATGCACATTTAATAATTGCAAACCTGGGACAAAAGCACGCTGCAACTGCACCCATAAATCAATTCTATCTAATAAAGGTCCCGATAATTTACGTTGATAACGCTTTACTTGCTCTTCACTGCAAGTACAACGTCCTCCGTCACTTCCTCAATATCCACATAAACAAGGATTCATCGCAACGATCAACTGAAAATCCGCCGGATAAATAACGTAATTTTCTACCCGAGCAATGGATATTTGTTGCGTTTCTAAAGGTTCCCGTAAAGCATCCAAAACGGCCCTCGGAAATTCCAATAATTCATCTAAAAATAAAACCCCATGGTGTGCTAAAGAAATTTCCCCCGGTTTAGGAGGATTGCCCCCTCCAACTAACGCGTTAATTGAAGCACTATGATGTGGTGTTCGAAAAGGAGGAGCCCCCACGTTGAAATAGTTAGCTCCCGCTAAAGAATATAACTGCGCACTTTCTAAAACCGCAGCTAAATTTAATCGTGGTAGTAAAGAAGGCAGACAACGCGCCAGCATACTTTTCCCTACCCCTGGCGGTCCCCAAAATAGTAAATTATGTCCTCCAGCCGCCGCTATTTCTAACGCTCTTTTAGCTAAAGGTTGACCATACACTGCCGCCAAATCGTTTGTTTCGTCGTGAATCTCCAAATTAACCGACGGTACTGCTTTTAAAACCTCCGGCGATTTCGTTTTCAAATAATGACAAACGGCCGCTAGGTTTGGACTCGCTAATGCTTTTAAACCTTGAACAATGCCTACTTCTTCCCCGCTATCCACCGGTAGAATTAAAGTTCTACCGGCTTTTTGTACCGCAATCGCTACCGATAATAAACCTTGTTTCTCGTGCAAAGAACCGTCTAAAGCTAATTCCCCACTAAATTCATATTGGTCTAAATCTTTAACCGCTAACTGTTCAGAAGCGACTAAAATACCAATTGCAATAGCTAAATCAAATCTTCCTCCTTCTCGTTTCGGCAAACTAGCCGGAGCTAAATTAATCGTAATCCTCTTGAGCGGAAATACAAAACCAGAATTAATAATGGCACTTCGTACCCGTTCTTTACTTTCTTTAACGGCCGTTTCCGGTAAACCCACGATACTTAAACGAGGTAGACCGCGCGATAAATGTACTTCTACCCTCACTAATGGAGTTTCTAATCCGTAACGAGAACGCGTCAAAACGACCGCTAAATTATCCATTAATGCTATTTATCTTGCCAAAAACGGTTGATCGTAACCCCAATCCCAACGTAATGGGCACCAGGAACGTGAACCACGCCTTTATAATTTCCACCCGTGTTTCTTAACCAATCACAAGTTAAAGAAAAATAAGCATTGATTTTGTACTCTAACGACGCTCCGTAAACTAACCCCCGGGCATCATAATCGTGCCCTTCATACTCTATAAAAGAAACTCCGTAACCTAATCTCCCTCGTAACGAAAATTTCCGGTATAAAGGTACCCCTAATTGCCCTAAAACGGCCATTCTATAGTAACCGTCATTGCCTAATTTAGCTATATTAAATTCTGCCCCAAAATAACGATTATAACTCAGAATTCCCGACATTTGTCCGACCAAACCTGATGATTTTTTAAAATAAGGACGTGCTTTATCAAAGCCTTTATCGTAAACTTCAAACCCTGCTCCAGTACCAATATTAACTCCTATCCCTAAATTAGGGCCAAAATACTCTTTTAAAAAATCGCTGTAACATGGTACTAACAACATATAAAACAATAAAAACGTCCACCCTTTATTTATTTTTTTCATAAACATCCTCCAACAGTTAAACTTTTTCTCCCCCAAAAATTATCCTCTACCAACAAACAACCTTCTTTCGTTTCGTGCTGCGGTACATAAACAGCAAAATGTTCAATAAAACACAAATTTTTCCTAATCGGTACTTTAATTTGATAATATTTCCCGTTACATAAAACTATCGGTAATTCACGATAAGTTATTTTTAATCCTGAAGCCGGAATTCCCTTACCCTCTAACAAATGTTGTTCCCCTAAAACTAACCATTGCCGTTGTTGATAATATTGCTGCCAGTTTCGCTTAAAAGCGTGTAATTTTTGGCTATTTGTCAATAATTTTTTTTCTAAGCGTAATGCAATTAAACTTAAAATACTAAGTAAACTAACGACTAACAATAAAATGAAACCTCCGTACCCCTGTCTCATAAAAAATCAATTAAATCCTATCAATTATAAACGATAAAATTTCAAAAAATACCCGTAAAAAATTACTAGTATTTTAAATGAAACTTAACCTCGATAAAAACTTAATGATAGGCTTTTTTAGCCCGTTAAAAAAGATTAATTTAGTAAATTAACGAATAACCAAATTAAACGCGTTTATATTTAATACTGTGCAATAATAATTTGTCTTTTTGCCATTGTTTTTCTTTTTCAGCAGCCCTCTTATCGTAATCTTTTTTCCCTCTAGCTAAAGCAAAATTTAATTTTGCACAATTATGGCTCCAGTGGAGATCTAAAGGAATTATGGCCATTCCTTTTTTTTCACTTAAACCGATTAATTTGTCTAATTCTTTTCGTTTTAATAATAATTTTCTCGTTCGGTCAGCCACTGGTTTAATATGGGTAGAAACCGTTTTTAAAGGGGAAATGTTCGCGTTTAATAAAAAGGCTTCCCCCTTTTGTAACACGACGTAACTCTCTGAAAGTTGTGCTCGACCGTCCCTTAAACTTTTAACTTCCCACCCCTGCAAACAAATCCCCGCTTCGAAGGTTTGTTCAAGATGGTAATCGTGTTTAGCTTTTCTATTAATGGTAATAAAATGAGGCTCAACTTTTGACATAAATATTACTTACTTTACCCTGTTTAAATTGAATCACCATGCGATAATTTCTTACTTGGTTCAAATTCGAACCAAATTGTTCCGTATATAAATAGACCCACTCGTCCGTTTTCATGATCGCTGGTAAAACGGAATCTCCTAAAATCTCCCGCACCGCTGCTTTCGTCTGTCCTACTTTAATTTGCTCAATTAAATCTTTCCGTAAATAATTCCCTTGGACAATCGGTACTTTATAAATACTACAACTAATTAAAAGTCCTAATAACCCCAAATATAATATTTTTTTCATAGCTATATCACCTACTTACGAAATTGAATATCGTACAAACTACGGTATACCCCCTGAGCATTAGCTAATAATTCCTCGTGCTTGCCCTGTTCAACAATTTTACCGTTTTGAACTACGATAATTTTATCTACGTGTTGAATCGTTGATAAACGATGAGCTATTACAATGACCGTTTTTTGCTTCGTTAAGTTGTAAATCGCCTTCTGAATCATCGCTTCTGAATGGTTATCTAAAGCACTAGTTGCTTCATCTAAAATAATCATCGGCGCCTTTTTTAAAAAAGCCCTTGCAATCGCTAAACGTTGTTTCTGCCCGCCCGATAATAAAAGTCCATGCTCACCAATGAGTGTATGGAGCTTTTTAGGTAAACTATCAACAAAAGTATCCAAACAAGCTTTACGTAAAGCATCCCACATTTCAGCTTCACTAGCATCGGTTTTTCCCACTAATAAATTATCCGCTACCGTTCCATTAAATAAAAAATTATCTTGAAAAACAACCGCCATTTGTTGATGTAAGTCGTGAAGTTTCCAATCACGTATATCTATTCCGTTTATTTTAATAGCGCCCGAATGAACATCGTAAAAACGCATTAACAAACTAGTAATCGTCGTTTTACCTCCCCCTGAATTACCTACCAACGCTAAACTTTCTCCCGCCGATAACGTAAAAGATATTTGGTCTAATACCTTACGCCCTTTAACGTAAGCGAAGCTAACGTCGTTAAACGCTAACGATTGAAAATTAATATTCGGTGATGCTTTTGCGAGTTGAGGATCGGTAATCGTAGGAGACATCTTTAAAATCTTAAAAATACGGTCTAAAGCGAACATCGCCTGCTGTAAATTAGTTAAACTCGATCCTAACGCTTTAATCGGATTATAAATTAAAAATAATGAAGTAGCAAAACTAATTAGAGATCCTAAAGTAATGTTATTCGTTAATACCAAAAAAGTACCATAACCAATCGTAATACCAATCCCTACTGAAGCGATAATATGCATCGACGGTGGCAACCAAGCAGTCCTTTGGGTCATCTTCATTTGTAACGCAAAAAAATCCCTCAACATTAATCGTAACTTAGCAGTTTGAAATTTTTGTAAATTATAAACCACTATCGTTTTAATCCCGTTAAACGTTTCATTATAGTTCGTAATAATCTGGGCAGAAATATTCACTACCCCGCTAATTAACTGTTTAATTTTTTGTCTTAATCGCTGTACTGGTACTATCGTTAAGGACAACATGATTAACGAAACAATCGCTAATTTCCAAGATAAACTCACTAAAAGTAACGCCAAAGATAAAACCGTCACCGCTCGGCTAATTAAATCTTTAAATTGATTTAATAAATCTCGACAAGCTGTTTCCGGATCATTATAATAACGCATTAAAATATTACCCGAATTATTCTGGTCAAAATAACTTAAATCTAAACTGATTAATTTATCAAACATTTTAATTTTAACGTCGGTAGCAATTCTATTCCCGATCCAAGCATTTAGATAAGCGGTAAAATATTGCAATAATCCTTGCGTTACCGCAAAACCAATCACATATAAAGGCATGAACCATACGTTTAAAGAAATACTTTTAATGCCTACCGTATTAATATGTTGTAAATTATCCACTAGCCATTTTAAACCCAAAGTAATTAAGGCATCTGAAGCTCCTAAAGGAAAAACTAAACTAAGAAACAAAAGAATTTTTAACCTGTAGGGTTTTGCATACGGAAGAATTTGCCTAATATTTTCAAATACAAATTTTTTTGCAACTTTTTCCATCTAATCTCAACTTACTCTAAAATAATTATTTTTTAATTCGCGAAAAACTTAAAATAGGGTGTTGCTTTGCTAACCCTTTCCGTTCAAAATTAGTTTGAACCGTTTGCCACAATATTTCTCCAGCTTGCAAATCGTCGACCTTTGCCAAAATTGCTTGAATCTGCTCTCCATAATTCAGATCATCCGTTTTTATTAAAAGCTGTCCACCAACCTTCATTTTGTTTACCAATAAATTAACAAAAGCCTCATTAATCAACCTACGTTTGTGATTACGTTTCTTCGGCCAAGGATCAGGAAACAAAATTAAACACCCTGCTAAACTATTTGCTGGTAATTGAACTAAAACGTCGCAAGCATCCGCTTTTACGACTCCTAAATTATTTAAGGGACAATCAATTAGTCGTTTAAATAATTTACGAAATCCAGCTAAATAAACCTCTATTCCAACGAAAAATTGCTTCGGATAATTTTGCGCTATATTCAATAAATTTGCTCCATCCCCAAAACCGATCTCTAATACAGCCGCACGGTCAACGATTTGTTCAACCGTTAATCCGTACTGTTGATAACCTAACTCCCAAGCTTTAGCTTGTTCTGAAGTCATTTTACGATTACGGCAAACAAAACTGCGAATCGTTCTTTTGATCATCGTCGCAGTTCCTTTTTCAACAGATGTTGACGTTTTAACCCCAGTAATAACGATATCGCCCCCGCAATATAAATAGAAGAATAAGTACCAATTCCAATTCCAATCATCATCGCTAAAGAAAAACCATGTAAAACTTTTCCCCCAAAAATAAATAAGCAAGTTACAACCGTAAAAGTTAAACTGGAAATGATGATCGTTCTAGATAAAGTTTGATTGATCGATAAATTCAAAACTTCGTAGACCGTTAAATCTTTAAATTTACGAAAGTTCTCCCGTACTCGATCATACACCACAATCGTATCGTTAAGCGAATATCCTAAAACCGTTAAAACTGCCGCTAACGCAATTAAATCGAATTCGATTTGAAAATAAGAAAAAACCCCTAAAATTAATAAAGGATCGTGAATTAAAGAAATTACTGCACTAATTGCAAAACGAAATTCGAAGCGATAAGTAATGTATAACATTGTCCCTAATAAAGCGACTAAAACAGCTAAAATACCGTTCATCATTAAAGTTTTACCTACTTGAGCGCCGATAATATCCACTCGTTCAGGCTTTTTACCCAACGCATGGGATACTTTATCGATTAAAAATTGTTGGTTAACCTTTTTCTGTAATTTTAATTTAACGATAACGTTACTAGCACTACCGTAAGCTTGTACCGATGCTTCAGCTAGACCATTTTGAGCTAATTTTTCCCTCAATTGGTCATAAAAAGGAATCGTATCGAATTGATACTCTAATTGTATTCCTCCCGTAAAATCTAAACCTAAATTTAAACCATTACGAAACAAAGAAAAAAGCGAAAATAACACGATCAATGCAGAAAAAGCAAAAGCTAATCTGCGCTGCGCCATAAAATCAATCTTAGTACCATGCGAAAAAAATTCCACTTTTCACCTCAATTTCCAATCGGTAATTTATTAACTTGGGATCGATTTAAAAATAATCCGTTCACTATAGCTCTAGAATAAACGATCGTTGTTAACATCGAACCTAATAACCCAATTACCAAAGTTACCGCAAAACCTTTAACCGCTCCATCCCCAAACGCAAATAACACTAAAGCGACAATTAAAGTAGCCATATTAGCGTCAATGATCGTCGTTAATGCTCGTTGATATCCAGCATTAATACTGTTGCGAATATTGGCACCTAACCTTAACTCTTCACGGATACGTTCAAAAATTAAAACGCAAGCATCGACCGCTAATCCTGCCGTTAAAACCATCCCAGCAATCCCCGGCATCGTTAAAGTAGCTCCTAATAACGACATTATCGCACTGACAAAAATTAAATTCATTATTAAAGCTAAATTCGCAATCCAACCAAAGGTCCGATAATATAATCCCATAAAAACCATAATACACGCGTACCCGATGACAATAGATAACATCCCTTTATAAATATTATTTTGACCAATATTAGGGCCTACCGTGATTTCTTGCTCTACCGTCACCGGCACAATCAACGATCCGGCACGTAACAATAAAGCTAAATTACGCGCGTACGCTTCAGATAAACCGGTAATCTCAAATTGCCCCCCTAAAGCAGATTGAATACGTGCAACGCTAATTACTTTTTCAACTACACGCTTAACCTTTTGTTCGGTACCGTTGACCTTTTTGAATTCGTTTTTATGTTCGGTATAAACTACCGCTAAATAACAACCGATATTTTCACTCGTCATTCGTGCAAAATTTCCTTCCTCACCCGCACTTAAACGCACCTGTACTACCGGTTGACCAAATTGAGAATAATTAGCCATCGCATAATTGATCGCATTTCCTTGCAACACCACTTGATCTTTTAGCAATAACGGCTGACCATTATAGTAATATAAACGTGAACCTAAAGGTAAGTTCCCACTTAAAGCCTCTTCAACGTTATGTTCTTCGTCTAGCAAATGAAATTCCAACGTAGCGGTTTTCCCTAATAATTCTTTTGCCCGAGCGGTATCTTGAATACCGGGTAAATCAACACTAATTCCGTTTTCCCCTTGACGTTGCACGACCGCTTCGCTAATCCCTAATTCGTTCACCCGATTTCTTAAAATCGCCATCGTCTGTTCAACCGTATAATCGTTTAATTTAGCAACTGCTGCTTCCGAAATACGAGCAGATAATCGATATTGTCCCTGTTCATTAATTTGTTCTATCACATAGTCGGGGAAATTTTTAGCCAAAACTTCCAACCCTTTTTTTAACTCGCTACTTTCTCGGAAATAAATAGACACTCCGTGTGGTTCCTGACGAACAACCGATTGATAACGAACCATAGCGGCCCTTAATTTTGAAGCTATGGCCCTTACTATCCCTATTTCTCGTTTATTCATCATTTCAGACGTATCTAACGAAAGTAAAAAATGAACTCCCCCTCTTAAATCCAAACCTAATTTCATTGGATGAGCCCCAATCACTCTTAACCAACGAGGATTACGTGTAGCTAAATTTAAAGCTACCGTACAATTCTCAGGTAATTGTTTGCTTAAAATTTCTTTAGCTTTTAATTGTGCTTCAGTATTAGTAAAACGGATTAAAATCCGTTCGTTTTTTTCTAATTTAGCCGAATGAAAAGCAATTTGCGCTTTATTTAAACTTTCGTTTACTTGCTCTAGTACTTTTGCTAAATTAGCTTCGTTAGAGTAAATTTGTACCGCTGGATCTTCTCCAAATAAATTGGGTAAAGCATATACGATCATTAACAGTAATATGCTGATTAATACCCCACCTTTCCAAGATAAATGATGCTTCACAGTCTTTGCCTATAATTTTAATGTCCCTTTAGGTAATAATTGCGCTACCGCTGATTTTTGCAAAACTAATTGTCCTTCTTGACTAACTTTTAAAGTTAAAGTATTGCCTTCTATTTTAGTAATTACCCCGTAAATACCCCCAATAGTCACTATTTCGTCTTTAACCTGTAAAGAGTTTAATACTCGCTGATGCTCCTTTGCTTTTTTAGATTGCGGACGAATGATGATAAAGTACATGAGGCCAACAAAAGCAGCCATTATTACTAAATTCATTGACATTCCACCGTTAACAACGTTATTTCCCCCTTCTGCAAAAGCTTCTGTGATAATTAACATTTTTATAATACCTCCTCTCTGTTTTCAATAATGTAACGATTTTAATTATTGATTGCAATCTTCAAATCATTGATTTAAATATTCAATTTTTAAAATTTCTAGTTCAATGACCCCCGTTGGTACCGTTGCTACAGCAACGTCTCCTCTTTTTTTACCAACTAAAGCTCTCGCAATAGGAGTATTAATCGAAATTTTTCCGTTTGCTAAATCTGCTTCGGCATCCCCCACTAATTGATAAACCATCTCCTTTTCGCTCTTGAGTTCCAAAACATGCACGGTTGTCCCAAAAACGACGATATCATTATGGGGAATTCTATCGATATCAATGACGCTTGCGTTAGCAATTTTACTTTCTAAATCACGAATTTTTGCTTCGATAAACCCTTGCCTATCTCTAGCAGCATGATACTCGGCGTTTTCTTTTAAATCCCCCAAAGCTCTAGCTTCTCCTATCGCTTTAGCAATTTGCGGACGTTCTTCGTTTTTTAATCTTTCTAATTCTTTTCTCAGTTTTTCCATTCCTTTTACGGTAATTGGCATCTTAATCATACTTAATCCTCTTTCATTTTTTCAGTATAAACCAAATAACTACTGATCACTAATGCTCCTAAATAACAAAATAATAACCAACTTAAACTATACACAAAATCCACCTTTTGATAAACCCTTATTCCGTTTTTTAACAATCCGGACCAAAAAAAATCTAAACTATAACTGACTAGAACCGGTAAGCCTATCCCCCCTAATACCACCCACATGTTATTAAACCCGTTTGCTATTCCTTGGTTTTTAGATGGTACCCGTTCTGCTAACCAAATAAAACTTAAAGTTTGTCCAGCAGCCCCACTTCCAATTCCAAATAGCACCATTTTAAGTTGGTTAACCGTCAAATGATTTAATAATAACGCCAAAATCGATAAAGCCCCTATTAAACTAATTATTACCATGAGCACGGTCGTTTTAATTTTGGTTTTTTTCGCTAACGAGCCTAACCCCAAACTAACTATTGCTAGTCCCCACCATAACCAACTTAGTAATTTTAGCGCTTGAGCAGGAGCCAAATGAAACTTAATTTGTAAGAAATGTTTCCCCCACAAACCAACTAACACTAAAAATGGTCCCCAAACTAATAAAGAATAAAAACCTAATACCCAAAACTGATATTCTTTAAAGATCAGTAAATAAGAAGCTCTGGTAGATTCGTTCCATCGATTACGATGCTCTTCTTTTCTCGTAAAATAGGCACAAAGTGCCGTTAATCCTCCTCCGAAGATCCCAATCAAACTTAAAATCAATAAAATTTTTGACCAGGAAAAAGATTTTGTCCAAGCAGCTAAACCAGAAGCCGTAAAGAGCCCCCCTAAAGCACCAATTAATTCTAATCCGCCAGTATACAACGCTAAATGCTGCAAACGAAGATAACGACGCCCTAAATATAGCGCCGTAATAAAAGCCCCTGCTGCCGCAGTCCCGATGATAATCCGAGCAATAATTATAAAAATGAAACTTTTACTCACGGCAAACATCCCGATTCCTAAGGCCGCTCCTATCCACATCAAAACTAGTAAATCAACGGCTTCATAACGATCTAAGAAGAAGCCCAAAACTAGTTGTAAAGGAGCATACGATAAGTAAAAAGCTGCCGATATATAACCCATCTGTACTGCGTTCAATTTAAAATTTCTAATTAAATCATCAGACATTGCTCCCGGTAAAACTTGTAAAATAAATACGTAAAAGTAATACCCAATTGCCATTAACAAGAGTATAATATCCCAAAAACTTTTAGACTGACCAGATCGATTTAACATAATTTGTCTTTAACCAAATAACTTTAAATTAGCCAAAAACACTTTTTAAAGCATCCAATATTCTCTTGCTAACCTGTTCAATGCCTCCATCTCCATCGATCGATAAATAATGGACCGTAGCTAAATGTTGGTAATATGCTACTAAAGGTTCCGTTTTTTCATGGTATACTTTTAAACGATGGGTAACCGTTTCCGCACGATCATCTTCACGTTGTATTAAAATTTCACCCGTAAGATCATCTCGTCCAGCTACTTTAGGTGGGCAATAAAGGACATGATAACTTCGTCCGGAAGCTGGATGAATCATTCGTCCGGTCAACCGTTCCAAAATTAAATGATCAGCAACCCGAATTTCAACGACCGTATCAATCGCGACTTTCGCTTGTTGTAAAGCTTGAGCTTGGATCAAAGTGCGGGGAAAACCATCTAAAATATACCCTTTTTGACAATCTGCCTTTTGTAAACGTTCTTTAATCAATTCGATAATAACGTCATCATTTACTAACGCGCCCGTTTTCATGATCGCTTTAATTTTACCTGCCAAAGGATGATCACTATCCATTACCGCCCGTAACATATCTCCAGTAGAAATTAACGGTATTTGATAATGGTTCAATAAAAACTGAGCTTGAGTTCCTTTACCTGATCCTGGACAACCTAACAAAATCAATTTCATCTTCTTTCCTCTTTAATTACTTTAAAATACCCGAAAATCTTTAGGCATAGGAATTACCAAATCAAATTTTTGCTCTTCTGACATTTGCCAAATTAAACGATAAGCATGTAAATAAAGGCGATGATAACCTAATTGATCGGCTAATTGATTAAAAGTTTTGTCGCCATATTTACGATCACCTACCACTGGGAAACCACTATAAGCTGCATGTACTCTAATTTGATGCGTGCGACCCGTTTTTAATTCCGCTTCTACTAAAGAACAATGCTTACCTTCGTTTAAAACCCTAAAAATCGTCGTAGAATTTTTTCCTTGCTCATTTACTTCTACGAATCGTTCCTTAAAAGTCGTCGTTTTTTTTAATAAAGGTAATTCTATTTTCATTTCGGATTGTGGTAATTTGCCTTTGATTAATACTCGATAATATTTTTTGATCTGATGGGCTCGTAATAATTCGTTTAACCTTCTTAAGGCACTATTTTTTTTAGCGATAATTAGTCCTCCTGAAGTAGAACGGTCTAAGCGATGCACTAAAGATAAATGGTTCTGCGGGTAAAATTTTCTCAGTAACTCAATCACTCCCAAAGAGATACCGCTACCCCCATGCACGGCTATTCCGGTAGGTTTATTCAACACTAAAAAATTTTTATCTTCATAAATCAGAGATGATAATAAATTCTTTTTCAAAGGTTCGGCTAAACGCTCTTCATCTTTATGATTTTTTAATAAAACGTTGCTCCCTTCTATTAAATCTCCTAATTGCAAACGATAATCTATCTTAACTTTACGTTGATTGACTCTAATTTTACCGATTCGTAATAAGCGATAAAGTTGACTACGCGAAGCATCCAGCTTAAAACGCAAAAAATTATCGATTCTCCGTTCTACTTCTTCTTCCTTAATTTGGAAATGCCAATTCGGTCCATTCATAACCGCTCACCAACTGCTTCGTTTCCACAAACGGTAAAAATTTGCTTCTGTGCCGAAAAACTAACTTCAACTTTCACTAATTGACCACGCGCTTTACTAAAATAAGCCGCTACTTGGGCTAAAAGCTGATCAGGTACAGATAAATCTCCTAAAACTAAAGCTCCTGGCACAAGCGTTTGTGCCCTTTTTTTTGAAGCACTATTTAAAGCTAAATAATTATTTTCTACTTCATCACGCCCTACAATAATTTTACCATACGGCAAACGATAATGTCGCCCTACCCTTAATAGCCACAAATCCTGCGCCGTATAATTTTTTTGATAAGTAAGTAGATCTTTTAACCGGTGACAAAAATTCGCATCGGTTAACAAACATCCTCCCGCTGGAGTACTGTACTTTAATTGCCATTGATTAACGAGCGATAATTGCGGTTTACGATTACGGCCATGCCAATCTAGTAATGCTTCTCGATTAACCCATCCTTGTTTTTCTGGATACGAAAGAGGTAACAATTTAGCAGATAACGGACGTAAAATTAAATCACTCGTTAATTCTGTTCCTAACCCCATCGTATCTGCTCGCTGCGACATTGCTCTTTGTCCAACTACTTCCCCAGAAATTAAAAAAGCAGCTCCCAATTTAGGTAAATAAGATAAAGCCGTTTTCATCATCATTAATTTACAATCTAAACAAGGATTTAAATGTTTACCAAAACCATAGCGCGGCTTCGTCAATAACGGTAACGTTTCGTTCGTTACGTCTACAATTTCTAAAGGGATCCCTAATTGCCGAGCGGTTACCCGCGCAGCATCTACTTTCTCTACCCCTTTTTTATAAGGAATATCGTGATCTCCTACAAAAGGATTCACACAATGTAAACCGTGTACCTCTACCCCTTGATCTAAAATTAATTTCGTTGCGATTAACGAATCTAACCCTCCAGAAATTAATGCTAACGCTTTAACCATAAAATCTACTGCTCTTTCACTATCCAGAAATAATCCAAAGTTTGTCCGTTATTATCGTTGATATAAGGTAAATTCACCACCTGAAAAATACCCATTAAATCTTCTACAAAATCTTTACTCCCTTGTAAATTAATCACCGGTTGGCGGAAATTTTGAAAACGCGACCAAGAAAAAAATCGAGGTAAAGCGCGATGATATTCTACGTTTCCGATCCAAACAGCATTATCTAAATCAATGAAATCGATATTAGATGGCCATAATTTTAAAATAAATAAACTTCCGTCAACATTATTTTCATCTTTTTTAGTTAAAATTAGTGCCGGTCGTTGACCATTGTACAGAGGAAGTAACGGAGAAAAATGTTGACTAAAATTTTTATCAACACAAACCCGAATCACCCTATATAAAACCGAATGATAATCATGTACTACCCAACCTTTATTCGTTAATAAGTTTTGTAACAGTTTAATTTTACCGATATAAAGTAAATTAAAAGCCTCTACTTCCATCCCTAAACGATTTTGACGATATAAAGGCCAATGAATCTGTAACTGTGAAGTCCAAAAAGGATTTTGAGCGTTAATTAACTGCGCAAAAGAAAGTATTTGTTTCGGCCATATTACTGCATATTGCTTCGACAAATGGGGATAATTCAACGTTAAATTTAATAACCACCAAATGATCCCCACTAACCCACAAAATTTGCTCATTTTCTTTAATGGCGCATCCATTAACACTTTTCGCGAACGATTAAAACGAAATTCATATCCCAGATCAAGTACTAGTAAAATCAAACTGGCCAAGATCCAACCCGCTAAAACATCCGTAAACCAATGGACTCCCAAATATAATCTAGAAATAGCAACAGCAAAAATAATCAAGCCGCAAAAAAAGCCCCCTTTTTTACGCTCACTAAGATGGTAATTAATTATCGCTAAACCACCGTAAACCATCGTTGTTAAAAGAACGTGAGCACTAGGAAAAGAAGAAGATAGAGCCCCATAACCAACCATTAAAGGTCGCGGAAAAAAATAGACAAATTTAAAAAAGAGGACACTTAAAACCCCCAAACTAAAAGCACTAAATAAAAAAACCGCTTCACGCCAAAAACCAATATAAACTAACCCTCCACCAAACAACGTAACTAACACCAGTAAAAAAACCGGATTGCCTAAAATTGTGATCGCCAACATTAACTGATCCAATAGCGTGAACCGAACGTTAACTAATAAAGTAGCGATACTCCGATTAAACGGTAATAACCGCTCGTTTAAATGAAAAACACAATGTACCAATAAGAAAAAAATTACACCTAAAAAAACTAGCACACATAATAAAGTAACTACCCTTAACGGATTACCGTAGTTGCTTAACCATCGTTTAAAAAAACGATAACGATCTAGCTTTCGGACTAAAACCACTAACCCTTTTTTGATTTGCTTAATCAGCCAGGTAATACTAAATTGCATTAACCAGATTAAACCCGATAAAACTAATAAACTTAGTAAACCGTAACCAATAAATTGAACTACCACTTTATTCGGTATCTCTAAAGCTAAAGCGCCTAAAACCAACCCTGGAATAGTATATACAAAGGACCAAATTATCGCCGACGGTACCGTAAAAAAGCAAAAGCGGAAAAAAGACATTTGCAACATTCCTGCAATCATCGGAATAACCGCCCTCATTGGTCCAATAAAACGTCCAATGCAAATACTCTTACCGCCGTGCCGATTGAAAAAATTAGTACCGTTACTTAAAAAACGAGGATAACGATTAAAGGGCCAAAGGGTATAAACTTTGCCTTTTAATAAATATCCAAAACCAAAACTCAATAAATCTCCCGCTAATACCCCGAAAATCAAAATTAAATAGACCATTTTAGCCGGTAAAATTCCAGTTCCAATTAAAAAACCGATCACCGACATTAAAACTGCACCAGGAGTAAACGCACCCACAATCGCTAACGATTCTAAAAAAGACGTAAGGAAAATCAAACCGTAAGTTGCATAATGGTAGTGCTGCACAAAATGAATAATGAAATTTAAACTGCTAAACCGTTCAAACATAGTACATTTCCCGATAAACTTGACGAGTACGCAAAGAACGACCTTCTAAAACCCAATGTAGGACATACTTTAACAACCGCGTAACTTCCGATAACGTATCGTCGGTAATTTGTTCGTTAGCTAAAGCTAATAAACTCCCTCCCGAAAAAACTAAACTAGAAGTAGCTTGCGTTTCAACAAAGCCTTGTTTATAAATAAACCGATATTTTTTATGATTAACTAGCGCTTGACCGTTAACGTCACAAAAATTAAAACCGTACCCTAAATTCGTTAATATTTTTTTTTCAAATAAACGCACCGCGATGTTAGTAGCTAACGAATCCACCGACAATTGCGATAATACGTTTTGGTACGCCTCAAAAATCGCTGTTTCTACTTCATTAACTGGTAGAAACTTCAACAGTAATTCGTTTAGATAAAAAACCAACCATAAATTTTTCCTTGTCGCCGGATAAATTTTTAATATTTCTAAACCATCTATTTTTACAAAAGAATTATTCCCGTGAATTATTCCCGTTATTAACGCTAAATCTTGCATTTTAATCCGTTCTGGCATTCTAATCGAGGAAGTAACTCTCCCTCGTTCTTTAGTAAACCAATCAACTAATAATTTTTTTTCTAAATACCAACGGCGTTTTAAAACGAATCCGGTTAAACGTTCTGCTGGCATTAATTTTTCTTAATCGTTTTAACTGTCAAATTTTTCGGAACTTTATGCAAGTTAATGTATTTAATCTCTTTCGTTACGTCGTCAGAGAGCCATTTATTAATTTCTTCCAAATCTTGTACGTTCAAACTACTAACTAACTGTTTTAATTTTAAAGAAACAATAATATAAGTATATTGATCTCTCGCTAAAGTAGATTGTCGATTATATAAATTAGCTTGTTGATCTAAAACGTCGGCCATCGTACGTCTTCCCACCGAATAACTAGCTTCCGTTGCTTTTAAAGAACTAGTTACGGAGCGTAACGCTTGCCTGTCCGCTTTTACTTTATCAATATAAGACTGTATCATTAAATAGGTAGAACGAGTTTCACTTACTACTTGACGATAAGTTTTATCTTTTATCGAAACGGCTTGTTGATAAAGGTATTCGGCTTGTTTAACCGAAGCTACTACTTTACCACCAGCAAACAAATTCATTTGAGCTGAAATTATTCCCGATATTGTTTCATCTTTTTCTTTTAGAATGAGATCTCTGCTGCCGTAGAGATATTGGTTACTAGGAGAAGAAGAATGATCCCTCTTAAAAGCGTTTCCGTACGAAATTTGTCCATTAATCACCGGTAAATGATTAGCTTGTGCAACCCTAATAGTATCACGGGCAGCTTCTGCGTTGAAAAGAGAAGCTTTAAATTCAAAATTTTGCCCTATCGCATGTTTTACCCATTGTTCAATATCTTTAGGGTTCGGATCAACCAACGTAAATTTTTCTGTTAACCCACTTAAATTTTGGTATTGTTGTCCAGTTAAAGCCCATAATTTTTCTTTAGCAATATAAACGTTATTTTGAGCTTCAATTTCTCCCGCTAGAGCAGCATCATAATGGGCTTGCGCTTCTTCATAATCGGTAATAGCTACTAAACCAACTTCGTACTTACGTTTAGCCTGGTCTAACAATTTTTTGGTTGCCATACGATTTGCAATATTATAGGCTAAAACGTCTTCGTTAGATAAAACCGTCAAATATGCTTCTGATACTCTATACAATAAGTCTGTTTCAGCCGCTAAATATCTCATGTAAGCTGCTTTAACGCTCGCTTTATTCGCAATCTGTTTACTAATTTTACCAAAATCAAATAACGATTGTTGTAATTGAATACTCCAACTCCAGCCATTTACGGCATCTTCTTTTTTATTATCACTATTATAACCAAAGCGGTCACGAGGGATTTGAGTATCTATGCTACGACTTAACGAAGTACCTGCCGTAATCGTTGGTAATAAATCAGCTCTGACAATCGATAAATTTTCTTGATTAGCTAACCACTCTGCTCTAGCGGCTTTAAAAGTAGGATCGTAAATTAAAGCGTCTTTATATACATCCATTAAATTAGCTGCTTCTATATTTAAACCCCACCAGCATCCTAAACCTACTATTAAACTTTGTACGATCTTTTTCATTAATTCCTCTCGTTCTTAGCTAAATTTATAACATATTACAAAATATAACGACTTAAATCTTCATTTCTTACTAATAAATCTAATCTTTTTTCGACGTATTTAGCGTCTATTTTTATTATCGTTGGTTCTTCTCCAACCTGGAAAGAAACTTCTTCCAACAATTGTTCCATGACCGTATACAGTCGTCGTGCACCAATATTTTCTAACTTTTCGTTCGCTTCGAAAGCAACTTCCGCGATTTTTAAAATACCACTTTTTTCAAATTTTAATTCTAAATGTTCTACCGCTAATAAAGATCGATATTGAGTAATTAGAGAAGCTTTAGGTTCCGTCAAAATTTTAACCAAATCTTGTACCGTTAAAGGAACTAATTCAACCCTAACAGGAAATCTCCCTTGTAACTCAGGAATTAAATCTGACGGTTTAGTTAAATGGAAAGCCCCGGCCGCAATAAATAAAATATGGTCTGTTTTAATAAAACCATATTTCGTACTAACCGTTGTTCCTTCTACTAAAGGCAATAAATCTCGCTGTACTCCTTCGCGGGAAACTTCCCCACCTTCATGCATACGTCCGTTAGTAATAATTTTATCAATTTCATCTAAAAAAATAATTCCGTTTTGTTCTACTTGTTCTTTAGCACGACTATGAATAACTTCTTCATTAATGAGATCCGCAGATTCTTCGTCAAGAAACAATTGTAAAGCAGCACTAATTTTAACGCTTTTTCGTTTAGTTTTACTTTGTTTCATCGTAGAAAAAATACGCTGCAATTGATTTGTAAACTCCTCCATACCCGGAGAAGATAAAACTTCTATTCCAAAATTAACCGGTAAATCTAAATAAATCATCTCGTCATCTAACTGACCAGCTTTTAATTGTTCTTCTACTCGTCGACGTTTTTTTAATTTTTCAGGATATTGCTCGTCACTTTCTTTGTTAGTTGGTAGGGGTACTAAATAATCTAAGATTCGGTTTATTGCCATCTGATAAGCTTTTCCCTTTACTTCATTAACGGCTTTTTCTCTTTCTCGTTTAATGGAAGTTTCTAACAAATCCCTTACGATCGATTCAACGTCTTTCCCAATATACCCTACTTCAGTAAATTTAGTCGCTTCTACTTTAATAAAAGGAGCATCTAGTAATTGAGCTACTCTTTTGGCAATTTCTGTTTTACCCACTCCCGTTGGACCAATCAACAATAAATTTTTGGGCTGAATTTCACTACGTAAAGGTTCCTTTACTAAACTTCTACGCCACCTATTACGTAGAGCGACTGCTACGGCCCGCTTAGCATCAGTCTGTCCTACAATATGCTGGTCTAAAAATTCCACCATTTTCTGTGGTGTTAAAGATCTTTCTTTCCGTTTAACCATATTAACACTACAATTCTTCGATAATAACATTATGATTAGTATAAATACAAATATCAGCTGCTATTGCTAACGCTTTTTGAACAACCTTTTTCGCGTCTAATTCCGAATGTTCCAATAACCCCCGAGCAGCAGCTAAAGCATAATTGCCTCCCAAACCGATAGCTAAAACGTTACCTGCTGGTTCTAAAACGTCACCGTTTCCCGTTAACAACAAAGAAGACTGACGGTCTGCCACGATTAACATTGCTTCCAGACGTCTTAAAACTTTATCAGTACGCCAATCTTTAGCTAAATCAACCGCTGATTTAACTAAATGTCCCCGATATTTCTTTAATTTCAGATCAAAAAGCTCAAACAAAGTAAAAGCGTCTGCTGTTGCTCCGGCAAATCCCGCAATAATTTGATCGTTAAACAACCGACGGATTTTACGTGCGTTACTCTTAATCACAGTATCTCCTAACGTAACTTGCCCATCGCCACCAATAACTACTCGTTCACCTTTTCGCACTAATAAAATGGTTGTACCTCGAAACGACTCCATTAATCCTCCACTGTTACGCTAGCAATTAATGGTTCTACTTTTTCGTTAGCTGCCTGTTTAGCACTTAAACGTATTTTGCCCGTACGTTCATCAATTTCAATGACTTTTACTCTAAGTTTATCTCCTTCGTGTAAATAATCACTAACTACCTTCACATGCTCATCTGCGATTTGGGAAACATGTACTAAACCATCTTTATTTGGGAGAATATTTACTACTGCCCCAAAATCTAAAATTTTAGTAACAACCCCCTCATAAATTTTCCCTAATTCCACTTCTGCCGCAATTGCTTTAATTTTTGCTTGTAAATCTAAAGCTATTTGTTTATCTGCCGTTGCAATCGTTACTTTACCATCGTCTCCGATATTAATATCGGCTCCACTAGCTTCAATTAATCCTCGGATAACACTTCCACCTTTTCCGATAACGTCTTTAATTTTATCTGGAGCAACAAAAAAAGTAGTAATTCTCGGTGCATAATCAGAAATCTCTGCTCGCGGAGCAGGCAGATAATCTTTCATTTTGTCGAAAATATGCATTCTAGCATCTTTCGCTTGCTTTAAAGCAATCCGCATAATTTCTTCGGTAATTCCGTCAATTTTGATATCCATTTGCAAAGCAGTGACTCCATCTAGCGTTCCAGCAACTTTAAAATCCATATCTCCTAAATGATCTTCATCCCCTAAAATATCAGTTAAAACTACAAACTGATCATTTTCTTTAATTAATCCCATTGCTACTCCGGCTACTGGAGCTTTGATTGGTACTCCTGCATCCATTAACGCCAAACAACCACCACATACCGTTGCCATCGAACTCGAACCATTAGATTCGGTAATTTCAGAAACCAACCTAATCACGTAAGGGAATTCCTTATTACTTGGCAATACCGCTTGTAAAGCTCGTTTAGCCAAATTACCATGTCCTAATTCTCTACGTTTTGGACTACCTAATAAACCAATTTCCCCCGTACAAAACGGTAAAAAATTATAATGCAGCATAAAACGTTCCGTACTTTCTCCGGTTGGAGTATCGACCACCTGTGCATCACTATCTACTCCTAACGTAGTAACCACTAGTGCTTGCGTTTCGCCACGTGTAAACACCGCAGAACCGTGCGCCCTCGGTAAAATACCTAAATCAATCGTAATTGGTCGTACGGTAAAATTATCTCTCCCGTCGATTCGTTTTTCTCCGTTTAAAATTTGCCCCCTAACGACTTGACGCTCTTTTTGGAAGAAATAGTTATTTACTTGCTCTTCAGTTACTTCTGGATGATTTTGTAATATTTCTGCCGTAATCTGCCGCTGCAAACCGCTTAACTGTTCATTACGTACCGCTTTATTCGATATTTTAAAAATAGGTCGTAAACTACTCACCACTTTTGCTTCTACGGTATTAACCCATACAGGTTCTTTTGGTAATTCAAAACTTCTTTTAATAGTTCCGCATTCAGCCGCTAATTCTTTAATCGCTACAATGGCCGTTTGCATTTGTTGATAACCAAACATCACGGCCGCCAACATATCTTCTTCTACTAATTCTTCTGCAACTGATTCTACCATTAAAACGGCAGACTGAGTACCCGCTACCACTAAATCTAATTTAGAATCCGTTAACTCACGAGTCGAAGGATTTAAAACCAATTGACCATGACAAAAGCCAACTCGAGCTGCAGCAACCGGCCCATTAAACGGAATACCCGAAAGTTCTAAAGCGGCAGAAGCACCTAACATCGCAGGAATATCAGGCAAAACGTCCGGATCTAAAGATAAAACTGTAGTGATAATCTGGACTTCATTCGTAAACCCTTTAGGAAACAACGGGCGCAACGGTCGATCAATTAATCGAGCAATTAAAGTTTCTTGTACTGATGGTCGTCCTTCTCTTTTTATAAAGCCGCCGGGAAAACGTCCATTTGCATAATACCTTTCTTGGTAATTAACAGTCAGAGGAAAAAAATCTCGCTCTTCTTGCGCTTCTTTTTCAACTACCGTTACTAATACCACTGTTTTACCAATTGTTACTAAAACGGCTCCATTTGCTTGCTTAGCTAAATGACCTGTTTCTAACGTAACTGTATGATTACCGTACTTAAAACTTCTACTCAATTTCATAAATAATTTCTATCCTCTTAATTTTAACTCGGCAATAATACGGCTATATCGATCAAACGCTCGTTCTTTTAAATAGCTTAATAAGCTACGTCTTAAATTAACTTTACGAATTAATCCTTGACGAGAATGATGATCTTTACGATGAATTTTAAAATGCTCCGTTAATTGAGCAATGTCCGCACTCAACAACGCGATCTGAACTTCCATTGAACCGGTGTCTTTTTCATTGGCACCAAACTTTTTAATAATTTTTTGTTTTTGTTCTAACGTTAATGACATATCAAACCTCTTCTTTGATCAAAAATTAGTTACCACCGTCATTTGCAGTAACCACCTTAATTATTCCTTCTATTCTCCATCATTACCAATAGCTTCTACCGGACAATTACTCATTGCTTCGTTACAAGCCTTTTCCGTTTCCTGGTTATTAGGTTGCTTAAAAACGTAAGCCGTTCCGCTTTCCCCGTCTTCGGCAAAACAATCACCCGCTAAATCGACACATTGACAACATCCAATACAAGTAGAATCTACATAAAACTTACCGCTAACGTTTTTTGTCATTTTTGCTTGCTTATCTGCCATAAATACCTCATTTCAAAATTATTTAAGTATAGCCTCTTTTTTTCAGATAATCAATATACCACCCGAATTAATCAAGCTAGTTAAAATTACCATAAATCCTCTTTACACAAATGAAAACGTCTACCATTAAAGTAACATTACTAAAGGCACATTAGCATAATTTTATTCCCTTTTTTTCTTAAAAGCGACAAAATTTTCTGATAAAAGTTAGGGACATTCTTAGGTACACAAAATGCTATTACTCACATAGCTTGTTTAAGCAAAAAAAAAAACAGCAACGAAGTTTACTATTAATTTTGTTTTACTCCTCTTTTTTATTATTCTATATGTTTATTTCTGTAGGTTTATTTGTAATTTTTAAAGAGCAAGGTTTTTTTAAATTTGTACAAATAGCGATTTTGGCTATGCTTTAATTTTTTACGATTAATTAACGGTACCAAATATTTCTTCTCTGCTAAATCTCCTACTTCAACTAACTTCGTCTCGTCTTGATTCAGTGAATGACCGTTTTCGGCCGTTGCTTGAATTTGTTTTGCATCTTCTTCACTTAACCCGGTAATCGTCGGATGTAAGACTCCCTCCTGGTTACGACATTACCGGATACGCTAAATTTTTTCTAACTGCTGGTTAAACTGCCAAATACTTATTTTAAATCGATTTTTTGAATTATTAATATTAATGTTATCTTTTCATCATCTTTTTAATATTATTTTTTATTAGACCAATCTATACTATAGTTAATTTATTTAAGCAATAACCCGAATACCAAGTTTTTTATTTTCAATATGGACCATAAATCATACCCAATGTTGTATCCCATCTTTCTTTAAAAGTTTCAATGCATACTTTTTTTAGTTCTTTTTTTCCTTTTGCTTTCAAAGTTTTTTCTTTTAGTTCGGGAGTGATATATATATACGCCAAAATCTTTTTCTATTGCTAAATGATGATCTTTCATAAACGAATTTTCCGCTTTAGGAAACAATTTAAAATTTTCATTTGAATCCATTTTTGACAAATTCATGTCTAATCCTTCTACCTTATTCATTATATAAATCAAGTGAAACTCCTTGACTACTCCGTTTAAAGTACTACAAGTAGATGAAATTACTTTGATATCTTTATCTATTAAATCGGACCAACAATCTAATAACCAATCGTGAATAAAAAAACCATTGCCTCCCCATCTAAGAAAGCCACGAGCTTCGCAAAAACAATCATAGGTTCTTAGTTTCTTTTCTTCCATTTCACTTTTTAATTTCCACGAAAACCTTAAAGGGTATTTACTCCAGTCAAAATCCGGTTGATTATAATTTTTCGCTAAATAATCTTTATCGTCTTCCGTATAATCTTCCGAGTGAAACAACGGACTATATTTTCCAGCATTTAATGTATCCCATAAAAAAATATTTCTTCGATCTATCGTCATTTTTTCTTCCGCTTATTTAATTGTATTTCGTTCTTTTGCAATTTTTTAAATATTTCTAAATTATTCTCTACAATCGCATTCCTTGGTTGTTCTGGATTAACTTCTAGTTTATTTTTTAAACCTTCTTTCACTAATCTTTCCGCTTCTTCAATATGGTTACCTAAATGAATCGCCGCACCCGTAGCTTCCGCTAATTCTTCATTCGCCGGTAAAAAAAACAAAGTTTAACGGGTCGTTGATATTAAATGTACTATCTATTTTAACAATCGTATCTTCTGCCATACTCTGAAACAACGTATGATGCATTTACGCTCCGGATTCGTTAGCGATCTCTTTTAAAACCGATATTTTGTTTTAATATGGTCCATACATTTTACTGTATAAAATATCCCACCTTTCTTTGAAAGTCATGATCCATACGTCTTTTAGTTTCTTTTTCTTCAACAAAATTTTGGATAATAAATCTGGTGTTACGTATATATGACTTTTAAAGTTTTGCTCTATAGCTATTTGATGATTTTCCATAAAATCATTATTATCTTTAGGTATTAATTTATAACAAATACCATATTCGTTTTTTAACTTTATTGATAAAATTTCATCAAGACCATCGACTTTATTGATTATGTATATTAAGTGAAATTCCTTGACTACTCCGTTTAAAGTACTACAAGTAGCAGGAATGATTTTAATATCTTTATCTATTAAATCGGACCAACATTCTAGTAACCAATCATGGATGAAAAATCCTCGATGCATAAACATCCCAGTACCATCATAAAAACAATCATAAGTCCTTAATT
>CAUUCF010000010.1:0-33153 GCA_963543695.1 uncultured Gammaproteobacteria bacterium | reverse complement strand
ATAATTATTATTTAATATATTTAATAAGATTATAAGGAGTGTAAGATATGACAATGCCGAAAAATTCATCGTTAGAAATTGGAATTCAAAAACCTCAAGCAATGCAAAATTTCGAAAAAACGCTGTCTGATTTAAAAAATGTACTTGCCAAAGATGCCAAAGACGGATTATTAGTGGAAGCGCAATATTCAAAGTTACAAAAAAATTTTGATAATTTGATAGAGGAATTTTTTAATAATTACTGTGCTATTTTAGCGGATATTCCAGAACAAGACTTAAACCTTTTTATCCGTACGGGTAATAAATCAAAAAAAATTAGGCAAGAGTCTGACTTTATTGATAATTGCGCAATATATATGCGACAATTACTATTTAGCAGTGAAACGGATAACGTTAAGTTTAATGAAATAGATAGTGCTAGATGGTTAATGATTGCGATGCAGAATTATTATCAACGGCATGAAAATACTCAACAACAACTGTTTTTTGGTTTTTTATATCAAAATATGATAATGAATTTATCGGCAAGTAAGATTTTATATGCCGATAAAAGAGAGAATAAACTGAATGTTTTTGCTGAACCAATAGGTGATTGCATTAACCAAATGGAAAAAGATGTTTGCGAGCTTTTTAATGGTACTGATTATAAAAAGCTTCGTACATTAGTGAATGAGCATGAGGAATGTTTTTTACCTTTTAACCTTTTATCGAAAGACGTTACTATCTTTCAGGTAAATAAATTAGTAATTAACGAAAATGAATGCTTAGTGGAGCCATATGAAGATAGTGAATCTAAAAAACACGCTAAAAAAGTAATAGAAAGTATCTATTTGCTTTGTGACCATTTAGGGTTAAAAAGTGTAGAAGCAGCGGTTAATCAGTTAGAAACCTATTTAAAATTAAACGACGAACAAATAATTGCGCATTTAGCTAATGTAATACCTGATCTTGCTAAACAAGAAGAAAAAGAAAAAGTAATAAAAAAGTGTTTTAACCGCATAAAAGAAATTAAAGAGATAGATAATTATGAAAGTTACGTTAATAATTTAGATTTAGAAGTTTTATCGCAAAAACACCGTCAATTTTTTAGTGGTTTATATCAAAATGCAGGTAAATTAACGAAGCTTGTAGCTCAACATAAGGAGCTAGATTACGAACAATATACTAATTTTTTTTTAAAACATAACGAAAATTTAGCTGATGAATTAATTAGTAATTTCGAAAAAGAGTTTAAAGCAAAATTAAAACAAGTACTTGAAGAAAAGTTCATTGAAAATAAAGAACAAGTGAAATCAAAGGGCGAATCAATCATCGTAATGGGTATTTTTTCGAGTTTACCTACTAAATTTCCTCCCGAATTAAAATTACACGGAATATTAAATGAAAAATTATCAGACATTACTTCGAAAATATTATCGAATAACCTAGAGTTTACTAAAGAATCGGCCATAGAATTGGCCGATAGCATTACGAACAAATTACTTGGAGAACGTGAAGAATTAGGCAAATTTTTGATTTTAGATCGAGAAAAAACTCAATTTACTGGATATAAACTTAATAATAACGCAGAAGTGCTAAAAAATGCTGAAAAATTTAAGAAATTAACGGAAGATTTTACGGTATTGAAAGGTTTAGAACGGGAAATTACTAAAGCGGATAAAGCGGAGGCAATGGCCAAGATCGTTAAATTAGCTTCAAAAAGCGATTGGGAGATTATCAAGCAAATCGACGTTAAAGAAAAGAATAAACCATTAACCCAAAACTTGGAGATTAATTATTATTTAAACGTATTGATTCAAAGTCGTCATCAAAAAACCGCTAAAATGGAACCAGGACGTTATTGGAATTTACTTCAATTGGTTGCTGAGCAGGAAACGATGCAACCTAATTTCCCTAAAGAGGGTAAATATAGCGAAAAGGTGGAGGAATGTTATCGTTTGTTTGCACTTCATCTTAAGAAAGATGGGGAATACGGAAATGCTTTAGCGACGTTAAAAAGAATGGCAGAGATTAATGTTGACGCACAACAGGAAGAACAAATTATTAATAACCTGCAGAATTTAAGTATGTGTAACGAAGCATTAGGAACTTTTGCTGATGACGAAGAATTATACGGAAAAATGAAAAGCTTGCTTGAAGATTTAGAAAAAGAACTTCAAATATCTATTGACAAAATTGAAAATTCTACCGAGGAATTGTCGACTCAGCAGGTAGAAATGAACAACGGGGATTATGCCCAAACGGCCGGTACTTCAACATTAAATCACGAGAGGACTAATAAGAAACGTCGTTCGTTTAGCGAATCAATTAAAGCTTCGATTGATGCAGCTAAAAATTTTACTGAAGAATTTGCAACTAGTCAGGCAGAAATGAGCAAGAATTATTATGCTCGAACGGCAGATTATATTAGTAACGTTAAACTCTTTAGAGACATTAAATTTAACCTTAAAGATAAAGAGAGTTTATATAACGAAATTATCCCGAAAACTAGTAAGCACGGTGCTTTAACTTTAGGTAATCAATTACCAGTTTCTACGTATAAAGAAAAATTTGGTAGTGCTTTTAGAATAAGTTTATTAGCTGATTTTGAATCATACGATAAAACTGAAACTGGAGCGGACGTACAACGCATTAAAATGTTTGATCATGGTAACTTTAGTGCCGACAATACGAAGACTAATAACGGGAAATTAATTAGTTTAAAGCAATTGCATCAAAATTTTGAAGAGATTAACGCAAAAACGGAGCATGAAAGGGACATTTATATTCATTGTATGGCGGGTAAAAGTAGGTCATATTTTACGACGGTTTTATACTTACACCAAAACCATGAAAAGTTATTTGATTGGCTAGCAGACCAAGCAATATCAGATGAGGTGTACGAGAATTGTTTAGAAAATGCTACCACTTTATTAAAAAAACAAGCGAAAAAAGACAAACAGCGTTTAAGCGAAAATGAAATTACCGCACAAGCTATCACGCAAGTTGATCGTTTATTTGAAAATTTAAAGAACCATCCTTCGGTGGAAGATGTCGGTGAATTTGTGCATTTGCGTAGACCTAATACTAAACCGTTAGAAAAAATGGGTTATTCTCAGGGATATTTAATTGGAATATCAGCGTTAAACGATTTAGCTAATTATCAAACAAACGATGACGCGAGAATCCGTAAATTAAAAGCTTGCCGTTTTTTGATGGAAGCGCCTACCTATCACGGTTTTTACGAAGGAGATAATAATTTAGCAAACGGTAATTTATATGACTTTCCTCAAATATTAAGCCAGTTAGAAACGTTAAGTAATAATGACCAGAAAAACGTTTTGGATTCAATATTGGAAGCTAGTAATATCGTAAAAACGATAGACGGAGAAAAAAGGTATGATACGGAATTTTTCAAATATAATTCAGTGAGGTTGATGCATTTAGTCACGCTGTACGATAGGCTCGGTAAGCCATCTCAATATTTTGATTTAACGGGGAAGTCATTTGATTTTGGTAAAGAAATTAACGAACGACTTTTAGCGCTTTTAAAAGACCATAAAAAATTAAGCAAAATTCCCGTAGCCGAAATTTTTACTTATCTTGAGACGGAATCGGGTAAATCGTTGTTAAAGCAATTATCCTTAGCAAAACAAAAGAAATTTTTTGATCATTTACAAAAACGTCTCGACGATCCTAAGCAAAATTACGATAAAATCGACCAAGTAAAATTTACGGAACGTTTGAAAACGTTCCGTTCAACTTTTTTTAAAGAGGCGATAGACCATACTCAGGAACTAAAATCAATTCAAACGATCAAAGAAGATGCTTCACTGATGGCTTTTTTACAACATAATTTTCCTTTTTCTCAAGTTAAATTTGAAGGTGAGCTTTCAGAAGCAAAATTAGAAGAAGTACTTTCACAGTATTTGGCTAATTACGGTATAGCAGCACCAGAAAATAAAAAAGACATTTTGAACATCGTTAAAGCTCGAATTCTTTGTCAACAAGATAGTGGGGTTAAAGATCTAGGTGCTTTTAAAGAACTGGTAGCTTCATATCAAAAATACGAAGTTAGTCAAGCCAGTCAAAGTAGTATTGAGGCTTTTGATGACGCTTATTCTAAAGGACCTTCAGAATATAAAAACTTTATTCAAAAACATACCGTGCAATGGGGGGATGATCAATATCATCGTGTTTTTACCGATTCAAAAACGAAACAACTAGTTTTTTGCGCTACTCGTAAGTCGCATATGAAGAGTTTAATCCCGTTTGCTTTAAAAGAATATAAATACGGTGAAACGATCGTTTATAACAATTTTGAAGCGAGTGAACGGGCTTATGCTGAAGTTGAAGCTTTAAAGAAAGGGGTGATCTGTAAATTTTCAGATAAAAATGGGAATCGTAAAACAACGGCGTTGTCTGAAGCAATGCGTCAAGCTATGATTGACGCTAAAAAAATAGCTGAAGCAAATAAAAATAATAAACTTTATGTAGTTAATAACGGTCTTTGGGTAAAACATTTGATCATAGATAATTTAAGTCAATCAGGTAAAAATAAAGGTAAGATCAAATTTATTAACGAAAATATTAAAACTCTATTCGGTAAAATTCTTGATAATGACGGTAAAAAAATAAAAGCGTTGAAAGAACTGCTTCAACTGTACGTAAATAACGAGATTTTACCGGCAGACATCCAGGAAGTAGAAAATATAAAGAATGAGCAATTTCAACGAAATCTGATGCAATTAGTGGTAAAGACGATTTTGAAAACTGCTAATTCGAAGTTAATGATTAACGATCTTAAAGAAACGATCAATTTAACAGAATTTAATGAGCATCAGAGAAGTGCATTATTAGAAGTTTTCGCAGATAAACGTCAAGAAAATGAATATAATATGTCAATTGAAAAGGAAGACCCTCAAGACGATGAACAAATATCTTGTGTTAGACCTTAAAACAACTATATAGCGAGGAAAAGAAAATATGAGTTATAAGTTTAACGAAAAAGTAACGGATTTAACGATTCAATATTTAAAAAAGAACGATTTATTGGAAACCGAAGGGAAAGTTAATCGTCAAAAATACCAACAATTGGAAAATAATTTAGCTTTTTGGTTTACCAATCAACTAGATGATAATCAAGAATTAAAGGCTTTAGCAAATAGTGCGGTTCTAAATATAGATTTTAGCGATATCGCTGGAGACTGGGGAAAAGCTAATCACCAAATCAAAAAATTGATCAATCAAATTAAAGAACGTTTAGGATTAGTAAATTTAGATGCACAGTTAGAAGCAGAATTATTGAAGTTCTTAGAATTTAAAATGATTACCGGGATAAGAGATTGGGAAGCTTACGAAGAAAGAAGGGAAAGGGATGATTTACATTATTTTAAACTGTTGAACAGTATTGTAGAATTAAAACAATTAAATCAAGATAAAGCTAGGCAGCGGATGTTGTTACATAACGATCGGCAGCAAATTAAAATGAAGCAACCCAATAAATTTAAAGTAGTTTATTTACTTTCTAACGGGGTAAAAGTAAATATTATCAATAATGATTTAATCGAATTAGATTGTACGGTTGAAAATTTAGACGTTAGAACGTTACCCGATAGTATTTATCAAATGAAGGAGCTAACGGAACGTACTGGTGGTCAAGAATTGAATTTCGTCTATAATAAAGAAGATCGCGAAATTAGAAATGCGATCAATTACGTTGCGATGACGAATCAATTAGATTTTAAGGTTAAAGTATTGGATAACGAGGGGAATGATTCTTCGTTTGAATTGTCGGCAGGTACTCAGGTAAAAAAATTATTGAATCGATATGCAAACGAAGTACAGCACGGTATTAATTTTAGTGAGCAATTAGGGGGAGCATTAATGGTGACTTATATGGACCGTTATTGGGAACTTAATAATAGAAACGTTCGACAAGAAGCACAGCAGGCGATTACGTATGCTTTTGAGAATGAAACGATTAATCCTTTTAGTTTTAAACACGGTTTGAAATACGGGAATCATCCTGATACTAAAGCACGTTTACGTAAAATTAAACATGCTTTAGAACAGCATCAACTGCTTTCTGCTGAAGATTTATCTTATTTTCAAGAAATGAGTGCGATGGTGGCTAAAGGAAGAAAAACGGAATTTAGTTCGGATAAATTTTGTCGAACGATTTGTGATTCGTTGTTAAACTTTAAAGACAGTGACGATCCTAAAGTTAGGAAAAATTTAATTTACGATGCGGCTAACCTTGTTTTTGCTAAACTGTTAGCGAATCAATCAGAAAATCCTTTTTTAGAGAGCGTGTTAGATTCTGAATATAGAGAAGAGATTTTAGAGCGAGTACAAACTAAAATTGATAAAGAGCTAACGTTATTTAAGAATCAAGAGGTTTACGATGAATTAACGGCGAATTACGATCGTATTTTAGGGATTGAAGATCGGCGACAAAAATTAAAAAAGCGCTAAACCAAAACCTTGCACTTTTTAAAGATCATGTTACACTAAGATAGTTTTTTATACGAAGAACATTAATGAAAGAATTAATATTAATTATCCATGTATTGACGATTATTACTATTATCGGGCTCGTGTTAATTCAACAAGGTAAGGGTTCAGAAACAAGTGCCGCTTTAGGAAGTGGAGCTTCTAACACGATGTTTGGTAGTGCTGGAAACGTTTCTTTTTTAGCTAAATTAACTGCCGTTTTAGGATTGATTTTTTTTATGACGAGTTTATTTTTAGGAGTATATTCGGGACATAAAGAACTGGTTTCTCAAAACGCAAGTTTGGACCGTAGCTTCTCTAAGTAGTTTGACGTTGCCGAAGTGGTGGAATTTGGTAGACACGCTACCTTGAGGTGGTAGTGGCTAATTGCCTTGTCGGTTCGAGTCCGGCCTTCGGTATTTTTTTATTAAACTTAAATATATGCAATTTATAGGCGCTCACGTTAGTACCGTTGGTGGTTTAGATCAGGCAATAAATCGTACGAAAGAAATAGGAGGGAACGCTTTTGCTTTATTCGTTAAAAACCAAAAGCGGTGGTTTACTACGGATTTATCGATATCGGAAATTGAAAATTTTCAACAGAAAACTTTTTCCCAAATTTCCCCAGATAAAATTTTACCGCATGCTAGTTATTTAATTAATTTAGCTAATCCTTTTGTTGAAAAACGTCAGTTATCGATGAAAGCGTTAATTGCCGAAATAAAACGTTGTGAGAGTTTAGGTTTAAAGTACTTAGTTTTACATCCTGGAAGTACTTTAAAACAGATTAGTGAACGAGAAGGTTTAAGTTTAATTAGTGAAAGTTTAAATGACGTTTTTGCTGAAACTGATTTTTTACAGATATTGTTGGAAAATACGGCAGGACAAGGGGGAAGTTTAGGCTATTGTTTTGAACATTTACAATCGATTAGTGAAAAAATTCGCCAGCAAAATCGAATAGGTATTTGTCTGGATACTTGCCATCTTTTCGCTGCAGGTTACGACTTAAATCGTGATTTTGAACAAATTTGGCAAAACTTTCAAGCAAGATTAGGCTGGAAAACGTTAAAAGGCATGCATCTTAATAATAGCAAAGTTCCATGCGGTGCTAAAGTAGATAGACACGCTCCTTTAAAAACGGGAATGATCAATCCGTTAGTTTTTCGTAAAATGACGCGAGAACAATATTTTATGCAAATTCCCTGTATTTTGGAAACTCCTGTGCCAGAAAATTGGGAAGCGGAAATTAAGTGGTTAAGAAATGAATAAAATACCTTTTTTAAATTTAGAGGAAGATTTAGAGCGTGAAAACGAAAAGCTAAAGTATCAAGAAGCAGTTTACAGCAGAAATTACTTATTAAGTTACTTAAAGCAAATAGGACGACCGTTAAGGATTAAAGAAATTTTAGCAGCTAACCGATTAAAAAATTTAAATAATGCTTTAAAACATCGTTTACGTGCGATGATTCGTCAAGGGCAATTATTAAAAGTAAAAAGAGGTTACGTAGTGGCAGATGAACAACCATTAGTAGAAGGTTACGTAGTAACTAGTCGTTATGATTACGGTTTTTTAGTAGTTGAAAACCAAGAAAAAGATTTATTTTTAAATCCACAACAAATGCGACAGGTTTTGGAACATGATCGAGTACAAGCTAGAATTGTCTATGATAAATTAGGGCGTAAAGAAGGGATCATCGTCAAAGTAATTGAACGATTATATCGACGAATTTTAGGTAAAGTCTATCAAGTAGATGGCCAAAAAATGTTATTACCGGCAAATGATAAATTAAAAGCTTTACCCTTAATCGATCCACCAAATCAAGGAACCAGTTTTGTCGTTGCTGAACCAGTAGAGCGAAATCAAGTATTGTATGCTCAAATCGTCGAATTTTTACCTGATTGGTTATCTTTACCGGTGGTAGAAAAGCTAATTTTAGATTATTTTAAATTAGCTAGCGATTTCCCGTTAGAAGTATTGAATGCTGCTGCTCAAAGGACAACATTAATAGAAAAGCAACAACGTGAAGATTGGCAAGATTTACCTTTTGTCACGATTGACGGCGAAGATGCTCGGGATTTTGATGATGCAGTTTACGGTCAAAAACTTAATGACAGGGTGTACCAATTATACGTTGCGATTGCTGACGTTGCTCATTACGTGTTACCGGATGATTTACTCGATCAAGAAGCTCAAAAGCGAGGTAATTCCGTTTATTTCCCGGAAAAAGTATTACCGATGTTACCCGAAAGATTATCTAATGACCTTTGTTCTTTAAAGCCGATGTTACCTAGATTAGCGATTGGTTGTTCCATCCAAATTGATCGACAAGGAAACGTCGTCAATTTCCGTTTTGCCGAAGTAATTATTAAATCTCAAGCGCGGCTTACCTACGATCAAGTATACGATTTTTTAGAGTACCAACGGGGTAATTATAGTGATCAGATAATCAATAGTCTGCGTTGCTTAAAAAATATTTACGTAATCTTACGCGAAAAACGTAAGAAGCATTTTGCTTTAGATTTTGATCGCCCAGAGGTCAAGTTATCTTTTGAGCAAGGGCACTTAATCGCGATTAATCCGGTAGTGAATCATTATGTCTACCAGATAATTGAAGAATGTATGTTATTAACGAACGTTTGTGCTGCTCGTTGGCTAAGCAATTACCCCTTAATTTACCGAGTTCATGTTCCGCCTAAACCAGATAAATTAGAAGAATTACAAACTTTCTTGGGTAAATTAGGGATTAAATTAGGGAAAAAAAACAAAACGGTTACTACTGAAGATTATGCTAAGCTAATTCAGACGATTGAAAAGAGAAAGGATCAAAATTTATTAAAATTAAAAATACTGCGTTCGTTAAATAAAGCTTGTTATAGTTATGAAAAATTAGGTCATTTTGCCTTAAATTACCCAGAATATATCCATTTTACTTCACCGATTAGACGTTACAGCGACCTTTATAATCACCGTTTACTTAAAGCTAAATTACATCATCAAACGTTTAATGCGATAGTAAATCAAACTTTACCAACGCATTGTTCCGAAAGGGAAAGGAGTGCGGATGAAGCTAGTGAACAGATGTTACGTTGGTACCAATGCCAATATTTAGCTCGCCATTTAAATGAAACTTATTTAGCTATCATCGTAGGATTAAACGAAGATAAAATTTGGGTAGAATTAAAATCGCTTTTAATAGAAGGTTCGATCGCTACTTCGACTTTAGGTCGAATTAGAATGTTACCCGATAAAATTAGCTTACAACGCTTGAATAAAAATAGAATTATTTATACTATAGGGAACGAAGTAACGGTTAAGGTTGATAAAGTTGACGTTTTTAAAAAAGAAATTATTTTACGGTTGGTTTAGTGGAGTATTTTTATTAGGTCTCTTTTGTTTAACCGTTGATCGTCGTTCTCGAGAATTAAATATTTATGCTTACGGTACCTATTTACCAGCGGAAATAATTACTCTTTTTGAAAAAGAAACGGGTATTAAGGTAAATTTAGTGGAGGTGAATAATAACGATTTATTATTGACTAAACTGCGTACTAAAACGGCTCAGTACGATTTAGCGGTACCTTCTAGTTATATCGTAGAGCGATTAGTGAAATTAAATTTAGTGTTACCGTTAGATTGGTCGTTATTAAATCAGCAAATTTTAATTCCTGAATTAACCGATAAAAAATATAACCCTGTAATTGAATACGGCTTACCGTATAGTTGGGGAGTTACCGGAATAATTGCTAGAAAGGCAGCAGCACATGATTTTTGGTTACCCGGAAATGAACGTTTATCACTGTTAAACGACGCACGTGAAGTTTTAAGTTTTAGTTTGTTAGAATTAGGATACGGTGTTAATCCTACTGATCCAGCGATTATTCGGTTAGCTTTTCAAAAATTACGTCCTTTAAAAAAAGCATTAAAATTTATAGAAAACGAAAATATTTTACCCCATTTTTTAGAAGAAGAAGTCGATCTAGGGTTAGCTTGGTCTAGTGATTATCAAACTTTAAAGCGGGAGAAACGTCACGATCAAGAATTTATCTTTATTTTACCCGAAAAAGGATTTGTGTTATGGTTTGATTGCTGGGTGATTTTAAAAACGGCGCAACACCTTAAAGAAGCTTATCGTTTTTTACAATTTATTCAACGACCAACCGTTGCTGCTAGGTTAGCCGAATTAGGTAAATTTGCCACGACTAATTTATCGGCTGAAGCGTTAATTAAATTGCAATATTACGAAAAATATCGTCCGGAATGGTTTTTAAAAGGGCAGATTCAGCATGATTTAGGGGAAGCAAATCAAAGTTTGCTTTATCAATTATGGACCGATTTTTTAATCAATGATAAGTAGAATTTGGAGCTAAAAATATGGGATTTAAATGTGGAATTGTCGGATTACCAAACGTTGGCAAGTCGACCATTTTTAATGCTTTAACGGCTGTTCGAGCAGAGATGGCGAACTATCCTTTTTGTACGATAGAACCTAACGTTGGGATTGTTACGGTGCCGGATGATCGGTTATCAAAATTGGCTCAATTAGTTAAACCGCAGAAAGTAGTTCCAGCGCTAGTAGAATTTGTAGATATTGCGGGCTTAGTGAAAGGAGCATCTCAAGGGGAAGGGTTAGGTAATAAATTTTTAGCCAACATTCGTGAAACGCAGGCGATTGCTCACGTAGTACGTTGTTTTGAAGACCGGGAAATTGTTCATGTAGTTGGTCAAGTCGATCCCGTAAAAGACGTCGAAACAATTAATTTGGAGTTAATTTTAGCGGATTTAGAAGTAGTGAACCGCGCTTTAAGTAAATTAGAAAAATTAGCTAAAACAGGTGATAAAAGCGTTAGAGCAGATTATGAAACGTTAGTAACGGCGCAAAATTGTTTAAATGCTGGGAAAAAAATTATTACCGCAAAGATATTAGTAGAACCAAATAGCGTTTTAAAAAATTTGAATTTATTAACTAGTAAACCGACGTTATATTTAGCTAACGTATCAGAAAACGGTTTTCAGCAGAATCGTTATTTAGAGCAATTACAAACTTTCGCACAGCAGGAAAACAGTAAGGTTATTCCGGTCTGTGCTAAATGGGAAGCGGAAATGAACGAATTATCTAGTGAAGAAAGGGAGCTTTTTAGACGAGAATTAAAGATGCAAGAAGCCGGGTTAGAAAGGGTAATTAAAGCAGGGTATGATTTGTTAGGATTACAAACTTATTTTACTGCTGGACCTAAAGAAGTAAAAGCTTGGACGATTCATCGAGGGTTTAATGCTAGACAAGCGGCAGGAGTTATTCATAGTGATTTTGAAAGAGGTTTTATCGCGGCAGAAGTGATTAGCTACGAAGATTATATCGCTCATAATGGCCTTTTAGGAGCGAAAGAAAGTGGTAAATTACGGTTAGAAGGAAGGGATTATTTAATGAAAGACGGAGACGTTGTTAATTTTCGATTTAATGTTTAATTTATGACTTTAAAATTATTACAAGATTTAACCGAAGCCTTAACTATTTTGCCGGGAGTAGGGCAACGTACGGCGGAAAGAATGAGTTATTATCTATTACAACGGAAAGCTGGGGGAATTAAATTAGCTAACGTTTTGATTGAAACGATGACTAAAATTAAACGTTGTCAAAACTGTCGCGATTATAGCGAAAATAATTTATGTCCTATTTGCTCGAATCCTAAACGGCATCAGCATCAATTATGTGTTGTAGAAACTCCTTTAGATATTTATACTATCGAAAAAACGGGTACTTATTTTGGATTATATTTTAATTTAATGGGGCATTTATCGCCATTGGATGGGATCGGTCCGAAAGATTTAGGGATCGATTTTTTAAAGAAAATATTAGCTGAAAAGCAATTAGAAGAAGTGATTTTAGCGACGAGTACTACTTTGGAAGGGGAAGCTACGGCTAATTACTTAGCAGATTTAATCAAAAGTTATAAAATTAAATGTACACGTATTGCGCAAGGTATCCCGGCGGGGGGTGAACTAGAATTTTCTAGTTTGAATACGATTGCGCAAGCAATTATCTCTCGTTTTCCTTATTAAGTTTTTTATTGTTTATTTAGTCGTTGTCTGTTCGTCTTTAGGAGGAGCGTGATTATCTACGGTTTGGTTTTGATTATCTTGTTTTGGAGTTTCTTCTTTGTTGTTAGTTTTCGCTAAGTTTTTTTGTTTGAGGGTGTTTGCTAGATTCCCTACTGTTTCCATGGTTTTAGTTAAAAGGTTAGTTTGCTGATTTTGTAATTCGTTTAATGCCTGTAGATTTTTACCGATTTCATTTAAAAAATAACTAAGCGGATCGTCTTTATTAGCTTCTGGAACCGGAGCTGAATTGATCAACGATTTAACGTCGTTAATGATTTTTTGCAGGTTAAATTTTGAGGTATCGGCCATTTATGTTCTCCAAATTAATTTAATAATTATTTAATTATAACAGATTCCTTTCAATTTGCAAAACATCTAAACGAGTGAATTCTTTGAAGAGCTGCATGATTTGGTGTTTTATGCATGATAAGATAGTACTTGCTTTTAACTGTTGAGAGTAATAAAATTGTCTAAACTAAATTATAAACATAAGGAGAGGAGCAGGAAAAATGGTTACTAAAACTTTCGAAACGTCTGCTTTTATCGTTTTAAAAAAAACGGTTAGCATTTTGGTTAATTCGATTTTAATAGGTATCGCAGCTCGAATACAATTTCCTTTTTACGGAGTTCCTTTTACTTTACAAACGCTAGTAGTTTTGATGATCGCGGCCTATTTTGGCGCTGAAATAGGTTGTTATTCCGTATTACTTTATTTAGCGGAAGGAGTTATAGGATTACCGGTATTTGCTAATTTTGCTAGGGGCTTTTTTTATTTGTTTGGTCCTACGGGGGGATATTTGTTGGGATTTATACCAGCTGTATGGGTGACCGGGAAGTTATTAAACAAAAAGAAAAAATGGTTTGGAATTTTCTTGAGTTTGATGGTTGGTACCGGAATAATTTTCCTTTGTGGTTATATTTGGCTTAGTAAATTTATTGGTTTCCAACAAGCTTATCGAGTCGGTATTTATCCGTTTATAGTAACAGAAATATTAAAAATATTAGCTTGTACTTTCTTTGTGCGACAGCAAAATTATTTTAAAATAAGAAGTTTTATTTAAGGTAAAAATGGAGAAATTTTATGAAACAATTGAACTTGAATGAGGTAGATTTAGTTTGTGGAGGCAATAGTAATATAAAACATCAAATATGCAAGAAAGGTTGTGATTTGATTTTATATGGTATTGGCTTTATTGCTATTTACATGTTGGCTTCACACTGTTTCGAATTTAACTTGGATTAACAGGTATTTTTCGGTGTGGATATAAGCACTATTCGTTATTACGTTCAAAGATGAAATTTATATACTAACGAAATCAGTTTAATAGGGATGATCCTAAAATAACGGTAAATTATGCGATGTTTGAGTAGTGATTACGTTGCTAGAGAAGGTACTAATATTAGAGGCTTTGCCGTATTTGGTTAATTTGTGTAAATTTAGGGAGAAATGGTTAGGCTAAAAAAGTAGAAATATCGTTTATTTGGGGTGGTAAAAATGATTATCGATGGAACGATGTGTTAGCAATGCGTTTTTGCGGTCAGCAAAAAAGCGTTGCTTCTTTATTTTAAAAAGCGTAGGCAGAAGGTTTCAAGCGAATTAATAACTGCAAAGGGTTGTTAATAAAAAAATTTGGTCATGCTTGGAGTTGCAATGGGTTTTACCGTTGCGGTGAATTTTTATGGCGATCTTTCTTTATAGATTGTAAAAACGATAATTTTTACTTTATCGGTCATGCATTTTAAAGTAAAATTATAAATTATAGACGGTAAAAAGGAGGATTTTAATTTTTAATCGTTTAGCATCTGATAATTTGAAATACTTTAATTATCTAAAACTTTTAGTGTAAATATTGAAAATAATAGCTTTTAGGTTGAAGGTATTTCTTTCTTTTGATCAAAAGAATTTACGATACGAGAGAATTAATTGTATTAAGTAAAGTAACTTAAAAATTAGATTTCTTGGTTTATTAATCAAGTTCAAAAACACTTTTTGTTTCTAGATTCTATACTGCTTAATAAATTTTTAATTTAATTAAAAAATATTTATAGTACACAATTCATATAGATCAAAGGTATTTTTATGAAACAGTTAAATGATCAAGCAGTGCATTTGATTTGTGGGGGAATAAAGGGAGAGGATCGTTCTTATCAAGAAAATCAAACGATTTTTAATGTATATTTTAAACCAGCATTAGTAATAAGTGGGTTGGTTGTAAGTATTGCCGCTTTATTTACCGCAGGGAGTTACGTTATAGATCGAATTTACGGTGATTAATTATGTACCATTTAAACCATTTTGAATTGCAGCAAGTAGACGGAGGAAACAGCGAATATAGATGCAGTTACGTTATAAAAGATATCTTTGATGGTCTGAGAGATTTTTCTAAAAACTCAGCCTTAGTGTTTAGCGGTTTAAAAAGTTACTAGCATAGAAATGATAATGGTAATGATAATTTAAGACCATATTTTTTATCTTTATTGCTGGGTTGCGGCATTCATATTCCTATAAATGTATTGATAGACTTCTCTGAAATTACTTTATTAAATTGTAAAGGCAGCTATTTAACGAATGAAGATAAGGACACTAGCCACGTTAGTGAACTAAAAGAATTATGATTAAATAAAACGGTAATTTTAGAAATAGACGATATTTGTGTGGTTCGTTTTGGAATTAATTATCGTTCAGTACCTGTTAATATTTAACTTAATGAGTTAAGGTTCTTATAGATCATAATTGATAGTGTGAATGGTTATTCTATGAATAGGCTAAACAGCGTAGTTATGTTTTTCAATAAAATCTTATTTACTTTCATTTTGAGTAAGTTATAATTTAAAAATTTAAGTTACTTAAATGAGTCCTAAATTTTTATGCCCGTCGTTTATAAAATAGCAATTATCTCTCCGTTTAATTGTTTATTTGATTATTATCCTCCTAAAGGGCAAGAGAAAATTTTATTAGGTAGTAGGGTAAAAGTTCCTTTTGGACAACGGGAAGTAACGGGAATTGTAATGAGTAAAGGTAAAGCGGAAATTGCTTTGGATAAAATTAAGACCATTACTGCGATTTTAGATCCTTTTCCAGTTTTCCAAAAACCTTTATTAAGTTTATTAATTTGGATTAGTGAATATTACCATTATTCTTTAAGCCATTTAGTACACGAAATTATTCCGAAAAAATGGTCCTCAACGTTAGGGCTGCAAAATAAAACTCCAAAAGATACGAACGTTGATCGTTTGGAGCAGAATCACCCTTTACGGCTAAATAAAGCGCAATTAGAAGCTGTACAAGCCGTTTTAAAAAAACAAACTCTTTTTCAAGTTTTTTGTTTATTTGGGGTAACTGGTAGCGGAAAAACGGAAGTTTATTTAAATATCATGGCTCCTTTATTACAACAGCAGAAGCAAGTTTTATGCTTAATTCCGGAAATTAACTTAACTCCTCAAACTTTAAATCGTTTTAAACGGTTTTTTCAACAGAATGAAATTAGTGTATTTCATTCTCGTTTAACTCCGAAAGAAAAAGCCATCGTTTGGCAGCAAGCGTTACAGCAACAAAGTCAAATTTTTATCGGTACACGGTCAGCGGTTTTTTTACCTTTTAAAAATTTAGGATTGATTATTATCGATGAAGAGCACGATCAATCTTTTAAACAACAAACTAAATTACGTTATTCGGCTAGAGACGTTGCCGTAATGCGAGCTAAATTAGAAAATTTTCCGATCGTCTTAGGTTCAGCTACTCCGTCTTTAGAAACGATTTATAACGTTGAAAAGCGTAATTATCAATTATTAAAATTACCTACGCGTGCAGGGAACGCTACTTTACCGGTAATTAAATTAGTAGATTTACGTGGTAAAAAATTAATACATGATTTTTCGGATACGGTTTTAAAGCAAATTGAGCAAAAATTGCACGATCGTGAACAAGTACTGATTTATTTAAATCGCCGCGGCTTTGCTCCTGTTTTGATGTGTAAAGCATGTGGATTTAGTTTTCATTGTCGTAATTGCGATGCTAAATTAACGGTACATTTAGAAACTAAAAAGGTAAATTGTCACCATTGTGGTCAAACTTTTCATTTACCAGAACGTTGTCCTGAATGCCAAAACGAAAAATTGTTGATGTTAGGAATTGGCACCGAAAAGATTGCTCAAACGTTACAGCAAATTTTTCCTGAAGCTAAAATTGCCAGAATCGATCGGGATACTACTCAAGCTAAAGGAGCTTTTGATGATTTTTTTAATCATTTAGAACAATATCAGATTTTAGTAGGCACACAAATGTTAGCTAAAGGGCATCATTTCCCCAATTTAACGCTAGTGGTCATTATGAACGTCGATTATCCTTTATTAAGTTTTGATTATCGGGCTGAAGAAAATTTAGTGCAACAGATTGTTCAAGTTACTGGTAGAGCTGGAAGAGCAACAAAACCCGGCGAAGTTTATTTGCAAACTTATAATCCTGAACATCTTTTGCTACAGAAAATCGTTAAAAACGAAGATTATTTGGTTTTAGCAAAAGATTTATTAAATGTACGGCGGGAAACGGCTTTTCCTCCTTATGCTTTTTTAGCCATTTTACAGGCGGAATCGACCAATTCAGAACAGGCCGTACGATTTTTAGAACAAGTGAAAATAGCACTTAGTAATCAATCAACAGATGCAGTTAAGCTTTTTGGACCAATTCCGGTAAATTTACATAAAAAAGCGGGTAAATATCGAGAACAATTATTAATTCAAAGTAGTTCTAGGAAGCAATTGCAGTTATTTTTAAAACAACTGACGCAAAATTTACAAAAAATTAATTTGCCTCGTAAACTACACTATTTTTTAGAAGTCGACCCTTTAAATTTAAATAATTAATTGCGTTTCATTTTAACTTAGTTAAAATTTGTAAAAAACAAGAGGAAAATGAATGTTTGAAAATCATACTCCAGCCATGCAGCAATATTTAAAAATAAAACAAGCTTATCCTGATAAATTGGTGCTGTATCGAATGGGTGATTTTTACGAATTATTTTACCAAGATGCCGAAAAAGCTTCTAAAATTTTAGGCATTACTTTAACGACTCGTGGTAACGATGCAAATGGTCAACCGATACCTTTAGCAGGAATTCCTTATCACGCTTTAGATAATTATTTGTTACGTTTGGTGCAAGCGGGAGAAATGGTCGCTATTTGTGAGCAAACTGGCGAAATCAATGGTAAAGGCCCAATAGAAAGGAAAGTAGTAAGAATTATTACTCCCGGAACCGTTACCGATGATTATTTAATGGAGCAAAAAGGGGATCATTGGTTAGTGGCTATTTATCCGGAAACGGAAGAAAAGTTAGCGGTAGCTTATGTAGATCTTGCTAGAGGGCAATTTGAAGGGCATTTGTTATCTTTAGTAGATTTAGAAAATTTGTTAACGCGGTTGATGCCGAAAGAAATTTTATTACCAGAAAATTTTGTTTTTGCAACTAAATTTCGGCTACGAACGTTATCGAGTCAATGGTTTATCTTAGAGAAAAATCGAAAATTTTTAAAAGAACAATTTCCGGAAGCTCAAGTTGACTCAATAGCACTTAATCAAGCGGTAGGAGTATTATTAGCTTATCTTTTTGATACTCAAAAAACTCATTCTTTTCCGCATATTAAAAAATTAAACGTTGACGAAAAAATCGTCTTAAAAGTGGATGCCGTGACTCAAAAAAATTTGGAATTAGTTACTAATTTACAGGGAGGAACAGAAAATACCGTATTAAGTTGTATAGATAATTGCCAAACTTTAATGGGAAGTAGGTTATTAAGGCGTTGGTTGTTAAATCCGATTAAACAAGTAGCAATTTTACAAAAACGCCATCAGTTAATTTTATTAATGCAGCAACTATTTTTATCGGATGGTTTGAAAGGATTGTTAAAAAACGTAGGGGATTTAGAACGAATCGTAGGACGACTAGCTTTAAAAACGGTTAAACCGCGTGATTTGATCCAAATTAGAACGGTATTAAGTTTATTACCTCGTTTCCAAACTTTATTAGGAGAGCAATTAACGACTTTATTGCCTAATTTTAATTTTAACCCTTTATTGATTTTATTAACGAAAGCGATAGTAGACAATCCGCCGGTTTTAATTCGTGACGGGGGAGTTATTGCAGAAGGATATTCTTCCGAATTAGATCAATTAAGGCAATTGTCAAAAAATGCAGGGCAGTATTTAATTGATTTGGAAAATAGGGAAAAAAACGATACCGGAATTGCTACTTTAAAGGTAGGTTATAATCGTATTAGTGGTTATTATATTGAGGTTAGTAAAGGACAAGTTGATTTAGTGCCGGGGCGTTATCTTCGACGCCAAACTTTAAAAAACGCCGAACGTTATACTACTCCGGAATTAAGAGATTTTGAAGGAACGGTTTTAAGTAGTCATAGTAGAGCTTTAGCGCTTGAAAAAAGAATTTATGAAGCTTGCATTGAAGAGGTAAGTCGTTATTTAGTTCCTTTACAAACTTTAACTCAACAATTAGCTTATCTCGATGTTTTAAGTAACTTAAGCGAACGAGCTAATACTTTAAAGTTAACTTGTCCGCAATTTACCAATAACCGAGAATTGCAGTTAAAGGCGGCTCGACATTTAGTCGTTGAACAGGTGATCGATAAACCGTTTATGGCTAATGATTTGAACTTAGATTCTACTCAAGAATTGTTAATTGTTACCGGTCCTAATATGGGGGGAAAATCTACCTATATGCGCCAAGCAGCTATTATCGTCATTTTAGCCCATATTGGTAGTTTTGTACCGGCTAGTGAAGCGATCATCGGAGATATTGACCAAATTTTTACGCGTATAGGAGCTTCTGACGATTTAGCCGGAGGACGTTCTACTTTTATGGTTGAAATGGACGAAACAAGTAAAATTTTACAGCAAGCTACTGCTAAAAGTTTAATCTTATTAGATGAAGTTGGGCGAGGAACAAGTACTTACGATGGGTTATCGTTGGCTTTAGCGATTGCGGAATTTTTAGTTAAAAAGCAGGCTTTAGTTATTTTTGCTACCCATTATTTTGAATTAACGGCTTTAGAAAAACAATTTAAAACGGTTAAAAATTACCATTTTAGTGCGTTAGAAGATCACGAAATTTTATTATTTTTGCATGAATTGTATCCAGGGGCTTCAGATAAAAGTTATGGTTTAGCGGTTGCAAAGTTAGCTGGTTTCCCGAAAGAAGTGCTAGCGTTAGCCAAGCAAAATTTACAATTATTAGTTCATCAGCAAACTACGTTCAATAAACAAACGTTGGCGAACGAATTAAATTTGCAACAGTTTGAACAATCTAATAAGATAGACGGTAAAATGGTATCGTATCAAGAATGGGAAAAATTAATGAAATTAAAAACCATTAATCCGGAAGAATTAACCCCCAAAGCAGCTCTAGAATGTCTATTTGATTTATTAGGTTAAACGATGAAAAAAATTATTTATTCTTGCCTTTTTAGTTATTTGGTTTTTAGCTTAGTAGCGTTTTTTTATGCGCCTAAATTAATTTTTATTCCTCATCGTGCTGGTTATACAGATTCTCCTTGGTTAATTAAATTACGGAGTACGGATAATCGACAAATTAATCTGTATCATTTAAGTAATCCGGAAGCGAAATACGTTTTATTGGTGAGCCACGGTAACGGTGTAGATCTCGCTGATATGTTACCTTTTTACCACCAGGCGCGAAAAAGAGGTTTTGAAGTAGTAGGGTACGATTATCAAGGTTACGGTTTAAGTGAAGGTCAACCTTCAGAAGATAATTGTTATCAAGATATTTTCAGGGTTTATCGTTACTTAGTGAACGATTTAAAAAGAGATCCACAGCGTATTATTGTTTTTGGGCATTCGTTAGGTAGTGGACCAAGTACCGAATTAGCAACGACTAGACCGGTTGCAGGGTTAATTCTACAAGGAGCTTTTACTAGTACCGTTAGGGTCATAACGCGATATAAAGTACTTCCTGTCGATTATTTTGATAATTTACGTAAAATCAAATATTTAAAAGTACCTCTTTTAGTAATTCATGGAACAAACGATCATATTATTCCTTATCACCACGGTAAAACTTTATTCGAACATGCAGGGGAAAAAACCGTTGAACCTTTAGTGAAAAAAATGTTAACAATAAAAAAGGGTACTCATAACGGGCTATTTTTACAGCAACCTGAACTTTTTTGGAGTACGATTTACGAATTTTTAAAATTCAATTCAAGGTGCGTTAATCGTTTATATCAAGCGGTAGAGAAGAAGTTGACGTTACCTCATCGTTTTGTTTGTTTTACTGATGATCCTCGTGGAATCGATTCACAGATAGAAACGAAACCTTTACCTTTTTTGGATGATACGGGAATTGCGGAACGTTGTTGGAAAAAATTAGGAGTATTTCAGGAAACGCTTTTTGATTTACAAGGTACCGCGCTTTTTTTAGATTTAGATATTATGATTATCGAAGATTTGGATCCTTTTTTTAAAGCGACAGGCGATTTTTTGATTATTCGAGATTGGGCTTTTAAAAAGGGAGACATCGGTAATTCTTCGGTTTTTCGTTTTGAAATTGGAAAACATTCTGATGTTATTGAACATTTTTATCAAGAAGGAAAAACGATTCGTCATCGTTATCAAAATGAGCAAGCGTTTTTATCGAAAGAGATGGCTAAAAAAGGGATATTACGTTATTGGCAAGCAGATTGGTGTTTAAGTTTTAAACATAATTGTCTACCGAAATGGCCTTTATGTTATTTTCAAACGGCGCAAGAACCCAAAACGAAAATTTTAATTTTTCATGGTCATCCTACACCGGAAGAAGCTTATCGTGGTTATATTGGAAAATTTGGATATCGGTTTGTAAAACCAGTTAGATGGTTAGCTAAATACGGTATTAAGCTTGCAACGGATTAAAGAGATTTTTAAGTTAAAAATTTTTATTTTAGAAAAAGTGGATTTTGATGACTGAGATGAAGGCTTTCGTGGTAGTTTTTCCCGTGAAATTTAATTTAACTGAAAGATAATAATTTAATTTTTGTCGAAACAGAATTTGTTATAACGATTGGGTTGATTTAAGTAAATAGCATTATTTTCGTAAATCTAATCTTAAAATGGAGTTTAATTACGTACTGAGCAAATAGTCATTTTTTAATAGCCGCATTTAGACCAAGATGTTTACGTAAAATTGTTAAAAAAAGAAACAAACAGGTTATCCACAAAAAATGGAATGCGTTTTTATCGGTTTCTAGTGTAAGCGTTGAATCGGATTTCAATTAAAAATTAGAATTTTTTTATATTGATTTGGTAAAATATTGTAATTTTTTTAAATAAGAAAAGTTTCAAATTGATAGAAGCTTGATTACCGGATAACGAAAAAACTTTTTTGAATTTATCTTTAATAAAAGATCAAAAAGCGCTTAATAGATCAAATTATATTAAGATTTTATTAAGTTCTATGGTGAGGTACGTTGGGCCAATATTTTAATACGGTATGCGCTAAAGCAGCTAACGGAATAGCTAAAAATACCCCCCAAAAACCAAATAAATTTCCGAATAATAACACGGATAAAATAATCACTAACGGAGAAAGTTGCATTGATTCAGCAAAAAAAATAGGTTCTAATAAATTACCTTCTAAGAAATTAATTATAAAATGAGCAAAAATAACGTACCAGAAATTTTTACTAATTCCCCATTGAAACATCGCAATGATCGTAATTAGGGTGGTAATAATGATTAACCCTACGTACGGAATAAAAGTGGATAATCCTACTAAGAAACCCAATAAAGTACTGTAACGTAAACCTAACCATTCAAAAGTAATAAAACTAACTAAACCCGATAAAATAGCTAACGTTACTTTAACACGAATGTAGATTTGTAATTTAGAACGAAATTCATGCCAGATTTGATGTAAAACAAAACGTTTTTTAGGTAAAAGATTAGTGATCCATTTAACGATCGTTTCTTCATCTCTTAGAATGAAAAAAACCATTAAAGGGACCATTACTAGATAAACGATCGAAGTAGCTAAATTTAAAATAGAAGTGAAAGAAAAACTAATAATTGGTTTTAATAACGAAGTAACTCCCTGATTTAACTGTTGAGTGAGCGATTCAATTTGTGTAGGCGGAAGAATTTTCGGAAAATGTTCGTGTAAAGTAATTAACGTCGTTTTTAAACTAGCGACAATATTTGGTAAAAGAGTTAATAAATTTCTTAATTCTTCCCATAACAACGGTAATAACCAAATAATAAGCCAAATTAACAGACTTAAAAATAAGGTAAATACGATTAAGACACTGGCTAATTGGGGAATTCCTAATTTCCTTAATTGATGTACGAATAAAGAACATAAGTAACTAATCGTGATACTTAAAAGAATCGGAGTTACTATGGTTTGAAAACTATAAATAAAGAGACTAATTCCTAATAAAATAATTATTAAAGTTAATGCTTCACGATGGTTGAAATAACGTTCAATCCATTCGTTGATTAATTTCATATGCTCTCCATAATTCGTTATGATTCGTTTCTAAAGTTAATTTAGGGTAGGCTAAAACGGCATTATTTTTGATTCCGCCGTATTTTTTTAGATATAAACTGCCGGTAAAAGCAACCATAGCTCCGTTATCGCCACTCCATTTAATTAACGGTAACGAAATGGTCATGTGGTTTTTAGCGGCTAGTTCAGAAAAAGCCATCCTGATTTTTTTATTAGCACTTACTCCTCCGGCTAAAACAAAATGCGGTAAAGGATATTGTTGCATTGCTTTACGAGTTTTAATCGATAAAGCTTTGACGATCGATCTTTGAAAAGCGTAGGCTAATTTTGCATAATCTTCAGGAGGTAAACGGGTTAAATAATTGATCGCGTGAGTTTTTAAACCACTAAAACTAAAATCTAAACCGGCATGTTTTTGCATTGGAATAGGTAAAACTAAATCAGAATTTTGTAATTGATCAGCTAGCTGAGCTAATTTAGCACCACCTGGATATGGAAAGCCCATTTTTTTGGCGACTTTATCGAAAACTTCTCCTACGGCATCATCTAAGGTTTCTCCTAATATTTGATATTGTCCTAAACCTTTACAAAGCACTAATAAAGTGTTCCCTCCGGAAACTAATAAACCTAAAAACGGAAATAAAGGAGTTCCGGTTTCGATAAAAGGAGTTAATAAATGTGCTTCTAGATGATTTACCGGAATTAAAGGTACTTTGAGAGCAAATGCTAAAGCTTTTGCATAACAAGCCCCAACCATTAAAGCACCGATTAATCCTGGACCAGCCGTATAAGCTATCGCTTTAACGTTAGAAAAGCTAACGTTATGTTGTACCATTAACTTTTGAATTAAAGGAGATAAATGTTCCAGATGATTACGCGAAGCTAATTCTGGAACAACTCCACCGTATTTAGCATGTAAATCAATTTGTGAGGACACTGTATCTACTAGTAAGCTACGTTTTTCTAAATCGTAAAAAGCTACTCCTGTGTCGTCACAAGAACTTTCGATGCCTAAGATTAAATTACAATGGGAAGATTTATTGCATTGCATGTCGCAAAGTAATCATCGCTTTTTCTTCTATTTGTCTGACTCTTTCACAAGAAACGTGATATTTATCAGATAAAGCTTGCAACGTCATTTTTTGTGAAGAAAGCCAGCGTTGTTGAACAATGTCTCGACTACGTGGATCCAATTTTTTTAAATGTTCTTTTAATTGAGCTAAATACCTAGTTTGCTCTTCTTCATCGTCGTTTTCTTCTAAATTTTCCGTTTTGATTAAATATTCAATAGGTGGATTACTATTTTCTTCATTGTTAGAAACGTCTAAAGATAAATCACCGGCAGACATCCTAGCTTCCATCATTTTTACTTCTTTTTCAGGAACTTCTAAATCGCTAGCAATTTCTTTAATTTCTTTAGCAGTAAACCAATTTAAGGCTTTATTTTTCTTTCTTAAATTAAAGAAAAGTTTACGTTGAGCTTTAGTAGTAGCGATTTTAACGATGCGCCAGTTATGTAAAATAAAATCATGAATTTCTGCTTTAATCCAATGAATTGCAAAGGTAACTAACCTAACTCCTCTTTCAGGATTAAAACGCTGTACCGCTTTCATTAACCCTAAAGTACCTTCTTGAATTAAATCAGCTAACGCTAATCCGTAACCTAAATAATTACGGGCAATTTTCACAACAAAGCGTAAATGGCTTAGAATTAAACGCTTACCAGCAGATATATCACCGTTATTAATTAGTTGTTTTGCTAGGTCAGTTTCTTCTTGATGCGTTAACATCGGAATCTGATTAATCCAACGCAAGTAATCTTCTAGAGAACTAGCGGTTTTATATAAGCTGTTACAAGTTAAAACGTTGTTATTATTTTCCATGCCGAATATTATAGCATCGTTCTTGGTATTTTCAACGTTTTTATACCGATAGTTAATTATTAATTGCACAATTTTTTTGATTCAGTAAACTGTTTAAAATTAAATTGGTTAAAAAATCAGAATGGAAGGTTTATATCCTTGGTTACAGATTCTTTGGTCGCGTTTATCGGTTAAAAAAGATCATTTTCCGAGTGCTTTATTAATTGTAGGAAAAAAGGGGATTGGTAAGTCGTTTTTGCTAAAACGATTAGCTCAATTAATTTTATGTAGTTGCTCGGTAAAAGAGGAGGCATGTAACCTTTGCGAAGATTGCCGATGGTTTTTGACTAATCATCACCCTGATTTTTTTGAATTAGATGCGCAAGAAGAAGTAATTAAAATTGATCAAATACGATCCTTACAAAATTGGTTAATTTTAACTCCTCATCATCAACAAAGAGTGATTATCGTTAACGACGTCAGTCGTTTTAATTTATTTGCGCAAAATGCTTTTTTAAAAATTTTAGAAGAACCGCCACAATCGACTTATTTTATGATGGCAGCTTCTAATCCTAGCGTTATTTTACCGACGATTTACAGTCGTTGTCAGCGTTTTAATTTGTACGTTGATCATTTAAGTGCTCAAAATTGGTTTAAAGCGCAAAAGATTCCTGCTCTTTTTTATTGGTTGCGAGAAACGCCTTTAACGGCTAAATATTTTTGTGAACAATACTTAGATTTGATGCCTGAATTTTTAACTACTTTAAAATTATTTTTAAATAAGGATACTTATTTTACTGATTTGCAAAAAATACAACGTCAATTTAAATTAAACGACTTGGTGAAGTTATATTACGTGCTTGCGTATCAATTAGCCTTTCCTTCAGTGGATAACCTGATATCGTGGAATAAAGAGGACGTAATTAATTTACAAAATTTACTCGATTTTGAAAAATGGTTAATTAACTTAAATCGAGACTTGCAACAAGTTAGTTTAAATGAAAATTTAATTCAAGAGAATTTAGCGTTAAGGTTTATCGGTCTTTTTAGCGCCGGAAAAGATTAAAAATCGATTTTAACGTGGTTGGGTTAGTGGTTAAAATTTAATCACTTTGATCGCAAAAGAGATAAAGACTAAATGGAGTTTTAAATAACACAAATTATTTACTTAGTTATGCACATTTTTTGTGAATAAACAAGGAACAAGTGCTTTTAAAGCGGTCTTTGAAAGTTTTTTTTAAACGGTTATTTTTTAAATAAAAATGCTTGCGAGCAAGAATTTAAATATGTTAACATGCAAACGATTTGATGGAGAAATTAATATGCAATACGATTTTTTTAACGATGAAAAAATAGAAAACGCCATTAAAATTCTAGTAGTTATTGAAGATAAATTTGAGTTATGGAAAGCAAAGCAACCACAAGTAATAAAAAATAAAATTGACAATCAACAAGTCACCGGTAAAGCAGGGGAATCTTTTTTAGTTGATGATGCGCAAGGTAATTTATATTTAACGGGAGTAATTTTAAAAGATGTGCATGACTATTTGGTTTTTGGGCGTTTAGCGGTATCTTTACCTGAGGGTAATTATGAAATTGAAGCTGCAGATTTTAGCCAAGAAGAATTAAATTATTTTGCTTTAGGTTGGGGTATGGGAGCGTATAGTTATATTAAGAAACCAGTAAAAGCAAAATTATTATTAAATGGTTATTACGATTCTAAATGGATTGATTTACGTTTAAGGGCGATTTTTTTAACGCGTAATTTGATTAATATGCCGGCGAGCGAATTGTTCCCTAAACGATTTGCGGGGTTAGTAGCAGATTTAATGAAACAATATGGAATTAACGTTAATATTTACGAAGAAGGGCAATTAGCGAATGAATTTCCTATGGTTGAAGCGGTAGGTCGAGGTAGTAACCATGCTCCGGTGTTAGTTGAATTAGAATACGGTAAAGTGGGCGATCCTAAAGTAGTTTTAGTTGGAAAAGGAGTATGTTTTGACGCTGGTGGTTTAGATTTAAAAGGGGCTAACTACATGCTTGACATGAAAAAAGATATGGCCGGAGCGGCTCATGCTTTAGCTTTAGCACAAATGATCATTGAAGCTCAGTTACCGATACATCTGAAATTACTCTTACCTTTAGTGGAAAACATGCCTTCAGGAACGGCTTATAAACCTAAAGACATTCTGCGTTCGCGTTCGGGTAAAACGGTCGAAGTTTTAAATACCGATGCTGAAGGACGTTTGATTTTAGCCGATGCTTTGACTTATGCATCGGAATGGAAACCTGCTTTAATTATCGATTTTGCGACTTTAACTGGTGCTGCTACCGTAGCTTTAGGGAACGATTTAAGTGCTCTTTTCGGGAATCGTCCGGAAATAGTTGAACAGATTAAACAACAGCTGAACAACGTTCAAGAAAGGGTTTGGGAATTGCCTTTATATCATCCTTATTTATCTGCTTTGCAATCTTCGGTTGCTGATTTAAGCAACATTGCCGAAGAAAATATTGGCGGCGGAGCTATTACAGCAGCATTATTTTTGGAACAATTCGTTTCAGCAGCATGGGTACATTTAGATATTTTCGCGAATAATAACCGTACTAAACCAGGTAGGCCAAAAGGGGGAGAAGCGGTAGCGTTACAGGGTATCTTTAATTATTTAGTTAATTTTGGTCAATCGTTTAAAAATGTTTAACGAACTGAATGCTGCTCAGCTTGAAGCAGTTACATATCCTAACGGTAATTTATTAGTATTAGCCGGCGCGGGCAGCGGTAAGACGAGAGTATTGGTTAATCGGGTAGCTTGGTTATTAGCAAATGGAACGAATTTAGACGAAATTTTTGCGGTAACTTTTACCAATAAAGCTGCCCGAGAGATGATTGCTCGTTTAGAAAATATTTTAAACCGAAGATTACAACATTTGTGGATCGGTACTTTTCATGGGTTAGCTAATCGTTTTTTACGCCAACATTATGACCGCGCTAATTTAGACGCTAATTTTCAGATTATCGATAGTGACGATCAATTACGTTTATTAAAACGGATTCATCGTACTTTAAATCTAGATCCGGAAAAATGGTTACCTAAACAATCGCAGAATTACATTAATCATCAAAAAGAAAACGGAATAAGGGTTAATGAATTAGAGATTACTTCTGCTCAAGACGAAACGTTTAGGGAAATTTATCGTGCTTATGAAGAAGTGTGTCGTAATGGTAGTTTAGTAGATTTTGCTGAACTTTTATTGAAAACTCACGAATTATTAACTAACGACGTAGAATTAGGTAGGTTCTATCAGCAAAAATTTCGTCACGTGTTAGTAGACGAATTTCAAGATACGAACGATATGCAATACCGTTTTATTCGTAATTTAGCTACTCAGAATTTAATGGTAGTTGGAGATGATGATCAATCGATTTACGGTTGGAGAGGAGCAGATAGTAATAATTTAAAACGTTTAACGAAAGATTTTAAACAAGTTAAAGTGCTTCGTTTAGAGCAAAATTATCGTTCTACGAAAAATATTTTAGCTGCTGCTAATGCGGTAATTAGCCATAATCATAACCGTTTAGGTAAAGAATTATGGACGGATGCTGAAGCAGGAGAGTTATTAACGGTACATCGTGCTATTAACGAAATTGATGAAGGTAATTTTATCGCCGTTACGATCAAAAAATTATTAACCCAGCAAGTACCGTTAGGGGACATTGCCATTTTATATCGTTCAAACGCCCAATCTCGTATATTAGAAGAACAATTGTTACGCCATCAAATTAATTATCGTGTTTACGGGGGAATGCGCTTTTTTGAACGTAGCGAAATTAAAGACATTTTGGCTTATTTAAGGTTAATTTTAAACGTTAACGATGATGCTGCTTTTGAACGGGTGATTAACTTACCAAGTCGTGGTCTAGGAGAAGCTTTGTTAAATCAAGTGAGAGTTAAAAGTAGAGAAGATCAAATTTCTTTATCAGAAGCGATGAAGAGTTTGGCTTGTAATCGTGCGGGATACTTAGAATTTGCCGAAATCATCAAAGATTTAAATACTCAAGTTGACCAATTGTTATTGGCGGATTTAGTAGCTTATTTAATTAATAGAACGAAATTGTTAGAATATTATAGTAAACCTCAATTAATGGATAGTTTGCAAAACCGTAAAGAGAACTTAGACGAATTAATTACTGCTGCTCAACAGTTTGTAGAAACTCAAGAAACTCAAGATGGGCGAACAGTTTTACAAAATTTTTTAGCGAGTATTAGTTTAGAAAGCGATAGAGTTGAAACGGAAGAAGGAGGGGAATTTGTAAAAATGATGACTTTGCATGCGGCGAAAGGATTAGAATTTCCGGTAGTTTTCATTACGGGTTTAGAAGAAGGCTTGTTTCCTCATGCGATGTCGATTCGTGACGGGGATATCGAAGAGGAACGGCGTTTGTGTTACGTTGGTATTACGCGAGCGAAACGTAAACTTTATTTAGTTAATGCAAGTACTAGACAGAATAGGGGAGTGATTGGAATTAACCGGGTATCGCGTTTTTTAGAAGAAATTCCTAGTGATTTAATTGAACAGAATCATTTATTTTCTAAGGGACCAAAGGTCTATTTGCAAGAGAATTTAGAAAGTGATGATTTGGGGAACGAAGAATGGAAACCAAACCAGAAAGTTTGTCATCTTCATTTTGGAGAAGGGACAATTGTTGCGGTTGAAGGGTCTGGAGAGTTTCGTTTATTAAAAATTCGGTTTAATAAATATGGAGAAAAACTTTTATCTCCTAAATACGCGAAATTGAAAAAATTATGATTAACGATAATATAAATAAGAGATTAGTGTGGTTGGATTTAGAAATGACCGGGTTAGATCCGAAAGTAGATCGCATTTTAGAAATTGCTACGGTCGTGACTGATAATGATTTAAACGTGGTTGCTGAAGGTCCAGATTTAGTGATTCACCATTCGGATAAAATTTTAGCGAAGATGAACGAATGGTCGATTAAACAACATGCTTTAAGCGGTTTAACTGAAAAAGTGAGAAATAGCAAGTTAACTACTAGAAAAGCAGAACTTTTAACTTTAGAATTTTTAAAAGGTTTATTAAGTCCAGGAGTATCTCCTTTATGTGGTAACACCATTAGTCAAGATCGAAGATTTTTGTTTAAGTACATGCCTGAATTAGAACAGTTTTTCCATTATCGGCATTTAGACGTTAGTTGTTTTAAAATTGCCCTTAAACGTTGGGGAAAAATCAAACCTTTTTATAAAGTATCTCGGCATCAAGCATTAAGTGATGTTTATGATTCTATCGCTGAAATGAAATTTTATCGTCATCTTTTGTTTAAAAATTCGCTATGAAAAAAAATTACGTTTTTGGTCAACACGCAGTTAAAACATTATTAATTAATCATCCAGATAAAATTTTGGAATTATGGTGCCAAGTTGAGCGCTACCATGAGTTAGCTTCGTATGTACAACAACAAAAGCTTAAAGTACAAATCGTTAATAAAAGCACGTTAGAAACGTTATTACCAGGAATGAATCATCAAGGATTTATAGCTAAGATAGTGATGAACCAAGAAAAGAGTGAAAGTGATTTAAACGGATTAGTTAAACGGTTAGGAAACCAATTAAAATTATTAATTTTAGATGGGATAGAGGATCCTCATAATTTAGGGGCATGTTTAAGAACTGCTTGTGCTTTAGGAATTAACGGGGTTCTTTTACCAAAAGATAAATCTTGTGGTATTACGTCTACGGTTTATAAAGTAGCGTCGGGAGCGGTAGATGAAATCCCAATTTTTAAAGTGGTTAATTTAGCAAGGGTGTTGGAAAATTTAAAGAGACAGCAAATATGGATATATGGAGCTTCGGAACACGGTACGCATAATTTAGGGGAATTAAAATTTCATCAACCTTGGGCCTTAGTTTTTGGTAACGAAGGTTTTGGCATGCGTCGTTTAACGCAAGCAAAATGTGACCTGATCTTTAAAATTCCAATGCAACATCCTTTAGTTAACAGTTTAAATGTTTCGGTAGCAGTAGGAATAGGGTTGTTTACTGCGATTAATAACGGTGATTAAATTTACGATTTAAATAAAGATTCATTGACTTCTGGAAAAAGTATAGTTAGTATAAAAATGTTTTGGAGAGATGGCCGAGTGGCCGAAGGCGCTCCCCTGCTAAGGGAGTATGGGTCAAAAGCTCATCGTGGGTTCAAATCCCACTCTCTCCGTTTTTTATTAGCGCCCGTAGCTCAGCTGGATAGAGTATCTGGCTACGAACTAGAAGGTCGGGGGTTCGAATCCCTCCGGGCGCGTTATTTAATAAATTGGTCTTTACACTGCAACGTTCGTTGGCTAATAATTTAAATATTTTGGTGTGGCAGTAGAAATGAAATTATTTACTGTGATTAATAACGTTAATTAAAATTACGATTTAAAACAAAATTCGTTGACGCTTTTTTGTCGTGTAAAAACGTTTTAAACAGAGAGTCTAAAAGGCAAAGGTGCTCCCTTGTTAAGGAATTATAAAGCAAACGTTCATCGTGGGTTCAAAATTTCATTTTGCTTTAGTTGTGTTTATCGTGAACGTGTTTAAAAAGTGCGTTGAAATACGAATTTTGGTGATTTTATGTAGATTGCTTTGAAAGGAAGTTGAAAATTTTTAAACCAAAAGAAAAAATATTAATTTCTTTAACGACAGAATCGATGTTATTTCGTTTGAATTTGACGCATGTTCGTATTTTTATTTAGAGATAATTATGAAATGTTTAATCCTTGTCTTTTTTATTTTATCTACGATTATTTTTCTAATGCATAAACCTTTTAACATTCACCAAGCTAAACTGAGCATTAAAAAATTTCATGAAATATTAGAAATGATTTGGATAATTTACTTTGTAATGTTAGTTAATGAGTTACTTAAATTATTATTTGAATTTCCATGGTTCTATTAATTTTGGCGATCTGCTTTTTTAAGTATTTGAAATGTATATGGATCGTAGGTGATCGTATTGATTTTAAGAGGAAAGTTAATATTTATTTTGGATTTGATATAATTCGTTAAATTATACGTTGTTGCGCTAACTTACCTATAATCATATAACGTTTACAACTTTTTCTCACGTTGTTAATGATTGTTTCTATTGCCTGTAAATCATTGGTTGTGGGTATTGTTTTAACGTTTTCTTCGGTACTTGCTTCAGTTTTTTGTCCTTCAGTTTCTTTTATCTTATCTTGTAATGCAGGTTCATCGGTAATTGCTTTAAGGAACAGGTGTTTCTTTTTTAAATTTCTCCAAATAACGATTCTACCTGTGCTTTAATTTTTCACGTTTAATTAGCCGGTACTGCAATCGAATATTTCTTCTCTGCTAAATCTCCTTAACTTTTTACTAAATTCTTTGCAATATTTTCCTAAATATAATCTTTTAAACTATTTAAATTAAAATCCACGGAGTTATAACGGTAATTGATCATGTTTCTCTGCTTCTTCTAGGGATATTGCTTCGGCGTTTACTTCGGTCTCTTTGCCGATTATTCCTCCATCCAATAAACAGAGTTCTCCGCCTACTTCTACGTATAACGCTTCGTCTTTAATCACCGCTGGTACGTCAATCCAATTTCTTTGAATTATACTTCCGTTAAAATTTGGTATATCCCGCTATTAACCAATCGTTCGTTATGCGTGCGAATACGTTTTTGGGGATGATTCGAGCTAATAAACCTAATCTATTTTTAATACTCCCCGTGTCTTTTATGGTTCTTCTGACACATTAGAGATTATAATATCATAGTTGTTATGTTTGTTCGTAAGTTATTAGTTACAAAATCTAAGGTATTATCGTACTAACCGTTAAGTTAGTTAATTTTAAATCCAATAGTATTGATAAAATTTCCTCATCGTTTGATCTTGACATACCTAAAAACATAAACTAAGCCCTACGTAAGTACTCATATGGTGTACGTTATCGTACTGAAGTTAATCATACATACAATGCTCAAAATTTGATTTTTCTGATTTGTATTTATAGAGCAATCGTTTTTAAAGCTCATAAAAATTATCTGTATGGTAAAATATCTTTTAGTTTTATAATTAAAGAAATTAACCTAGTTTAGATCCATTATTTTTTGTTTAAAAAAATAAATTTTACGAAAAATCAAAAAAAAGCTTTTCAAAAGGGAAAAAGTAGGTATACTGAGAGCAAGA
>CAUUCF010000009.1:0-42334 GCA_963543695.1 uncultured Gammaproteobacteria bacterium | reverse complement strand
GGTACGAAGTGATCGCGAGTTACGGCATTGCTTTTTTTAGAAAAAAGTGTTGGGTGACTAAAAGGTAGTTTCTAATTATTAAGAAATGTTTAGCTAATAAAACGGTTGATTATTGACACCGTGAGTAACGATATTTAACTTATTTTATAAATTAATATTTGTATTAAAAATAGATAAAGTGATTTGGGTTTAAAATAAGATTATTTAGAATTGACGTTTTCCCAAAAGGAAGTATCAGTAAATTTAGATATGGAATCAATGTTTTGATGAAGAGGAATTTTTTTCTTAAAAGAGTTTCTTTCTTAGTAAAATTCTAGTACTTTAATTGCTAGAATAAAAATGGTGTACTGATGAATGATTTAATGTTTATAAAAAAAATCCATTTATTAGGAATAGGTGGTTCTGGTATGAGTGGAATTGCAGAAGTGTTGGTTAATCACGGCTATCAAGTTTCTGGAACCGACTTAAACGAAAACGTTAATACGCAAAGGTTAAAGCAATTAGGAGTAAAAATTTTTGATAAACATCTAGCAGAAAATTTAGATCAAGTAGACGTAGTGATTCGTTCTACGGCGATTAGTGACGACAATCCAGAAATTAACGCAGCTAAAAAATTAAAGTTACCGATTATTCCGAGAGCGCAGATGTTAGCAGAATTAATGCGGTTTAAGTTTGGCGTTGCGGTAACTGGTACTCACGGTAAAACTTCTACTACCAGTATTTTAAGTGATCTTTTAACAAACGCTGATTTAGATCCTACTTTCGTAGTAGGAGGAGTTTTAAAAAGTAATTTATCTAATGCACAGTTAGGGCAAGGAAAATATTTCGTAATTGAAGCAGACGAGAGTGATGCTTCTTTTCTTTATTTTAACCCAATGGTCGTAATCGTAACGAATATTGAAGCAGAACATTTAAATGCTTACGGTAATGATTTTGAACAACTTAAAAATGGTTTTGTTGAATTTATTCAGCGATTACCTTTTTATGGTTTAGCTATTATATGTTACGATGATCCGACTTTAAAAAGTTTGATTCCACGTATGGGAAGAAGAGTAGTTACTTATGGTTTTGATTCTAAAGCCGATGTCGTGATTACTAATTATCAGCAAAACGGATTTCGTAGTAGTTTTGCCGTGCATTTTCGTAAAACCGGAGAAATTTGGCATTTAAATTTAAATTTACCAGGTCAACATTACGTTAGTAACAGCGTTGCTTCGATCATTGCGGCTCGTGAAATTGCTAAGGTTAGTCCAAAAATAATTGCGGATAGTTTAAATCATTTTTCCGGTGTGAAACGTAGAATGGAACGTTATCATGACGTTAATATAGCCGGTAAGCAGGTTTTATTAATTGATGATTATGGTCACCATCCTACCGAAATCAAAGTGACTTTACAGACTTTAAGACAGGCTTTACCGGGTCGTAGAATTCTGATGATTTTTCAACCACACCGTTATACTCGTACTAGAGATTGTTTTAACGAATTAGCTGAAGTACTAACTTTAGCAGATCAAGTAATGTTATTAAATATTTATCCAGCAAGCGAATTACCAATTGCGGGAATTAGTAGTCAAGCTTTAGCTGCTTTTGTAAAGCAACAATTTAATAAGGAGATTTATTTAGTAAACGATAACAAAGAAGCTCTACGAGCGTTACCTTCTTTCATTGAGCCTCAAGACGTAATATTAATACAGGGGGCGGGTAGTATAGGTGGTTTAGTACCGTTAATTTTGAAAAACGATGGAAATTTTAAATAATGTTTCTTTAAAAACGTTGAATACTTTTAAAATAGGGGGAAATGCCCAATGGTTAGCGTGTCCTAATTCTTTAGCCGATTGGCAATGGGTTTTGCGCCAACGTGCAGAAGTGCCAATTACCCTCTTAGGGAAAGGTTCTAACGTGTTAATTCGTGACCAAGGGATCGAAGGGTTAGTCCTTTATTTAGGAAAAATGGAAAATCAATTGGTATGGCTAGATGAATGTACGGTTAGAGTAAATGCTGGAGTCAGGTTAAGTTATTTGGTATTTCAAAGTTTGAGGAGGGGATTAAACGTAGTTTTTTTGAGTGGTATTCCTGGGACGGTCGGTGGAGCGTTAACGATGAATGCAGGAGCAATGGGGGATAGTTTTTGGAACTACGTAGAAGAAGTGAAATTAATTACTCGCGCGGGAAAAATAATTCCTTATGAAATAACCAATTTAAAAATTGGCTATCGTGAAGTAATAGGTTTGCCGGAAAATACTTGGTTTGCTGAAGCTATTTTGCGTTTTCCTTTAGGGGAAAAAGAAGATTTAAAAAAATTACAAGCAGCTTGGATGTGTAAGCGCCGAACGTCTCAACCTTTAAATTATCCTAATGCTGGTTCAATTTTTCGTAATCCAGCAGGGAATTATGCTGCTTATTTAATTGAAAAAGCTGGTTTAAAAGGTTTATGTTACGGTAAAGCTCAGGTGTCAATTAAACATGCTAATTTTATCGTTAATCGAGGAGGAGCTTTAGCAAAGGAAGTAGAACAATTAATCGCTATTGTTCAAAATCGAGTAGCAGAGCAATTTAATGTTCAGTTATTTCCAGAAATTAAAATTTTAGGTATATGAAATTTTGGAGTAAACGTAGTTATTTGTGGTTATTAATTTTATTGATGGTATTGGGCAGTTTTTGGTTAAAACGGCCATTTGAAAATGTAAAAATTTTTGCTACGTATAATTATTTAGATCAAAAAGAATTGCAAGCGATGGTAGAACGTAATTTACGAGGAGATTTCTGGAGGGTGAGGAATCTTTATTATTTAAGAAATCAACTTTTACAAAACGTTTGGATAGAAGCAGTTTCGATTAAGCGCCAATGGCCAGCTGGTTTAGTCATTAGGATTACGGAACACCAACCTATTTTATCATGGAATAATCAATTGATTAATAATAAAGGAGAATTATTTACTCCGGACCGTGATTTTGTTTTAGATTTGCCGGTAGTAGAAAGTGATCATTTTGACGTCAACAATTTTTTGGAAATATACACCACCGTTTCTAATTTAAATTGGCCTTTTAAGTTAGTTAAAATTAAAAACGTTATTAACCATTATTGGCAATTAGAATTTGCTCCTCGTTTTGTGATTATTTTAAAAATTAAACAACCGGCAAAAACTTTGTTAAAAATATATCCGTTGCTGAAAAAAATTACGGTAAATTTTACTAAAATTCCTCAAAAAGTAGATGCTAGATATACTAATGATTTAGCGGTAAAATGGTAGGTATTAGGTAGCGTTGCATTTAGTATTAAATCAGTTTATTATCTAATAAAAAAGTTAAAACGATGGTATAGATATGGAATTAGAAATTTTAAGGCATTCAGCAGAACATATTTTAAGTATGGCGATTTTGGCGTTATATCCTTCTACTAAATTAGTGATGGGGCCAGCTACTAAAGATGGTTTTTATGGAGATTTCGAGTTTCAACCAAATGTGAATTTAACGACGGACGATTTGGGATCTATAGAAGCAAAAATGAGGGAAATTATTGCTCTTGACCTCCCTTTTAATCAGAAAAAAGTATCTTTAGAACAAGCAAAAATATTATTTAAAAATAATCCGTATAAATTAGCTTGGTTAGAGGAAATTGCTTTACGGGAGGAAGAGATTACGGTGTATTATACTGGAGAATCATTTTACGATTTATGCAGGGGACCTCATTTAAAGAGTACCGGACAATTAAAAGCTTTTAAATTATTGTCAATTGCAGGGGCTTATTGGCGTGGTGACGCCAATAACAAAATGTTAACTAGGATTTATGGTACAGCGTTTGCTACTGAACAAGCCTTAGCAGAAGCATTAGTAATGATCGAAGAGGCTAAAAAACGAGATCATCGTAAAATTGGTAAAGAAATGGATTGGTTTCATTTCGAACCTCAATATGCTCCGGGAGCGGTTTTTTGGCATGATCAAGGACATACTGTTTTTAGAAAGTTGATTGATTATATGCGTAATCAACAACGTGAACATGGTTATATTGAAGTATCTACTCCTACGGTGATGGATCGAGTCTTATGGGAGACTTCGGGCCATTGGGAACAATATGGTAAACATAATTATTCAGGTAGTACCGAAGATGGGCGAGTTTTTTGTATTAAACCGATGAATTGTCCAGGGAGTATTTTGGTTTATAAACAAGGGGTTAAATCGTACCGTGATTTACCGATTAAAATGGCAGAATTTGGTAAAGTAAATCGTTATGAACCAAGTGGTTCTTTAATGGGTTTGATGCGAGTACGTGAATTTACTCAAGATGATGCTCATATTTTTTGTACTCCTGAGCAAGTTGAACAAGAAGCCATTGCTATTTTAAAATTAGTATTAGATATTTATCGCAATTTTGGCTTTGAACAAGTTAAAATTTACCTTTCTACTCGTCCAGAAAAGAGAATTGGAAGTGAGGCTACGTGGGATTTATGTGAAAATGCTTTAAAAACTGCTTTAGAAGCTAATCATTATCGTTACGAAATTAATGAAGGGGAGGGGGCTTTTTATGGACCTAAATTGGAGTTTATTTTAAAAGATGCTTTAGGAAGAGAATGGCAGTGTGGCACGATTCAAGTCGATATGAATTTACCGGAACGCTTCCATTTGCATTATATTGGGGAAGATGGTTTGGAACATCAACCTGTGATGTTACATCGGGCTTTATTTGGTTCTATCGAGCGATTTTTAGGGATTTTAATTGAACATTATGCCGGTAAATTGCCTTTATGGTTAATGCCTGTAACGGCGGTAGTAATGACTATTTCTCAACAGGTGAGTTCATACGCAGAATCGGTCTATCAGCTTTTAAAAGAAGCTGAGTTATCAGTGAATATTGATTTATCTAATGAAAAAATTGGGTATAAGATTAGAAAATATACTTTGTTAAGGGTACCGTATTTGATTATTGTAGGAGTAAAAGAAGAACAAACAAAAACTGTTTCGGTCCGTTATAATAACCAAACTAATTTGTTAACGGTGCCGGAGTTAATAAAGATTATTAAAGCAGAAATGGTTATTAAGTGATCATGTCGAAAATAATCGTTATTTTAACTGGAGCAGGTATTTCAGCAGAGTCTGGTTTAGCTACTTTTAGAGACCACGATGGTTTTTGGAATAATTATCCGGTAGAAGAAGTGGCTAGTATTGAAGGTTTTAAGAAAGATCCAGAAAAAGTAAGGAGTTTTTATAATGAATTAAAGGCTATTAGTAAAGATCTGGTTCCTAATCGAGCTCATTTAGCTATTACGAAATTGCAAGAGCGATTTCAAGTTTTCGTGATTACGCAAAATATCGATACTCTTCATGAAGCGGCAGGGAACGAAAAGGTATATCACATTCATGGGCGTTTAGACCAGGTAGTTTGTTTAAATTGTCGAAACGTCATGACCACTCTTAACCCAGTGACGGGGAAAGATCGTTGTCCAGTTTGTCGCCATTTAGGTACGTTTAAGCCGAATATTGTTTTTTTCGGGGAAGAATTGCAATTTTTAGCTTCAAGTTTATCACTTCTTCAACTAGCTGATTGTTTTTTATCGATAGGAACTTCGGGAGTGGTTCATCCGGCAGCAGGGTTCGTAGATTTAGTCCCTTCTAACGTTCGAAAAATTGAATTTAATTTAGTGCCAGCGGCTAATACGACTAAATTTAATGAACATTATTTTGGCAAAGCAGGAGACTTACTACCGGTTTGGGTAGAAAAAGCTTTAGCGGAAAATTGGTGATGATTAATTTAGCAGACTATAGCATAAGTGAATTAAAGGCTTATTTTCAACAAATCGGTGAACCTGTTTATCGCGTAGAACAGTTAATTAAAGCCATATATCAACTGGGGATACGTGATTTCAATCAAATCGATAATTTTAGTTTAAAATTGCGTCAACGTTTGATTAACGAAACAGTATTACGATTTCCTAAAGTAATCCAAACTTTAAAAAGTCAAGACGGTACTCAAAAGTGGTTGTTTAAATTACAAGATGGATTTTTAATCGAAACGGTATACATTCCAGAAAGGAACCGAGGAACTTTGTGTTGTTCAACGCAAGTAGGTTGTTGCGTAGAATGTGCTTTTTGTGCAACAGGTCAAATGGGGTTAAAACGTAATTTAACGGTAGGTGAAATTTTAGGGCAATTAGCGGAAGTAGTTTATACTTTATCGGCGGATCATACGGCAAAAAATCACGTGATTACTAACGTAGTTTTTATGGGGATGGGAGAGCCGTTATTAAATTATTCTGCTGTAGTTAAAGCGACAGAGCTAATGTTGTCTGATTATGCGTACGGTTTATCTAAATATCGGGTAACGGTTAGTACTTCTGGTTTTTTGCCGGGGCTTTTTAAATTACAGCAAGAAACGGAATTAGCGGTCGCTCTTTCTTTGCACGCAACTACTGATCAATTACGCGACCAATTGGTACCGTTAAATCGTCGTTATCCTATTAGGGAATTATTAAATTTTTTAGATCATTATTTTCAAGATCAACGGCGTGCAGTAACGATTGAATATATTATGTTGCGGGGGATTAACGATACGTTAGAAGATGCAAAACGTTTGGTTAAATTATTATCGAATGGGCATTACAAAATTAATTTAATTCCCGCTAATTTTGTGGAACATAGTGATTTAAAACCGTCTTTATCTTCTCAAGTGGAATTATTTAGAAATTATTTATTATCTAAAGGTTTAGCGACGATTACTCGTAAGTCACGAGGACAAGATATTACTGCTGCGTGCGGACAATTGGTGACTAAATATGCATGAGGTTAAAATTATTGGTGGTCAATATCGCGGGAGAAAGATAGCAGTTGCAAATGCGAAAGTAAGACCTACGACTAGTATAATGCGGGAGCGGTTATTTAATTGGTTAGGGGACGTTAGAGGTAAAAAAATTTTAGATTTATTTGCAGGGAGTGGTGCTTTAGGTTTCGAAGCAATTTCTCGAGGAGCTTTAGAAGTAACTTTTGTGGACTTAAATAAAGCCGTATTAAAACAACTGGCTAAAGAAGCGGAGCAATTACCCGGAACTTACTATTTTCATCGGGGAGAAATTCCAAGGAGAATGTATTGTTTACCTGAATGTCGGTATGATTTAGTGTTTATCGATCCTCCTTTTGGGTTTAATTTATTGTTAAAAACCCTTGATCAAGTGTTACCTTATTTAAATAAGGGAGGTTTAGTTTATACTGAAAGTGAACAAACCTTGGAGGTTTGTTCCGAAAGTTTAAAATTAATAAAATCTTTTAAAAATTCAACCTATCAAGCCAATCTTTGGCAACTTTAATAAAAATTTAAAAATTAGATTGTTTTTTGATGGATTTTATGCTATGAAAAAGGAAATAGCAAAAGCTATATTTTTTAATTTGTTAAGGGTGTATTATGTCAGATAGAATTACCGGTGCCGTGAAGTGGTTTAATGCTTCTAAAGGTTATGGTTTTATTTCCGTAGAAAATAGTGAGGACGTTTTTGTTCACTATCGTGCAATTCGGGGGGAAGGTTATCGTTCTTTAAACGAAGGGCAGAAAGTAGAATTTACGTTAACTAGTGGTCCTAAAGGTCCACAAGCAGAAGACGTAGTAGTAATCTAGGTTGCTTCTTAAATTACTTTATATAAGGTTGGCGGACAACTGCTAGCAATAGAGGAAAGTCCGGACTCCATAGAGCAGAGAGCCAGATAACGTCTGGGAAACGTAAGTTTACGGAAAGTGCTGCAGAAACAAACCGCCTTTGATTAAAAAGGTAAGGGTGAAAAGGTGAGGTAAGAGCTTACCATTCATTTGGTAACAAATGAAGTTGAGGTAAACCCCTCTCGGAGCAAAACCAAATAGGGATTCATCGTCCGGTGGCTCGTCGGAATTGAATCGGGGTAGGTTGCTTGAGGTTTTCGGTGACGAAAATCCTAGATGAATAGTTGTTAATACAGAATCCGGCTTATAGCCAACCTTAAATATCGTTAACGGATGAGAGCTTTAGTTACTTTATTAGTATGGGGATTAGATTTTTTTACTAAAAAATTAGTCTTGCGTACTTTAGCGTGGGGTGAAAGCTACGCGGTTTGTGCGGGTTTAAATATAGTATTATGTGGCAATCGCGGAGGCGCTTTTAGTTTTTTAAGTCTGACTAAATGGGGACCTTTCTTTTTATTAATAATGACCGTTTTGATCAGTGGTTATTTGTTGGTGGCTCTATTTTGGAAAGATCATTGGACCATACAGTTGGGTAAAGCGTTGGTATTAGGTGGGGCTTTAGGAAATTTAACGGATCGGTTCTTATATCAGCAAGTTATTGATTTCTTAGATTTTTATTGGAAAAATTGGCATTATCCAGCTTTTAATTTAGCGGATAGCGCGATTTGTCTAGGAATGGTTTTTTGGTTTTGGGGTTTAAATATAAAAAATAAAAATCAAGCAAAAACATGAACGACGAAGTATTATATCTTGATTTCGAACAACCGATTGTCGCTTTATTAAAGCAAATAGAAATTTTACGTCAAGAAGGGGAGAAAGAGGGATTTTTGCAAGTTAGTGCTAAAATGAACGTTTTAGAAGAGGGTTTAGCACGTACGACCAACGAAATTTTTGCTCATTTAGATGATTATCAAAAAATTAAATTAGCTCGTCATCCGTTACGACCTCATGCTCGAGATTATATTGATAAAATTTTTACGGATTTTGACGAATTATACGGAGATCGTCATTGTGCTCCTGGGTATACTATTATTGGTGGATTAGCACGGTTTGAAGGTGAACCGGTAATGGTAATTGGTCAACAAAAAGGGCGAAATATTAAAGAAAATCTAACTTGCCATTTTGGGATGCCTTACCCTGAGGAATACCGTAAAGCGTTACGCCTAATGAAAATGGCCGAGAAATTTAATTTGCCGATCTTTACTTTAATTGATACTCCTGGAGCGTATCCGGGTATTGATGCAGAAGAAAGAAATCAAAGTGAAGCTATTGCCCGTAACTTATTTGAAATGTCGGTATTAAAAACGCCGATCATTTGTACTATTATCGGCGAAGGTGGTTCAGGAGGAGCTTTAGCTTTAGGCGTAGGGGACCAATTATTAATGTTAGAATATACTATTTTTTCTGCGATTTCTCCAGAAGGATGCGCTTCTATTTTATGGAAGAGTACTGACCTTAATAAAGTGAAAGAAGCAGCGAAATCTTTGCAGATCACGGCGGATAAATTGTTTAATTTAAAATTAATCGATCGAATTGTTGCCGAACCGTTGGGGGGGGCTCACCGTGATTATTATCAAGCGGCTGATTTATTAAAATTAGCTTGGCGAGAAACTTTAAATTTTTTGAAACGTTATTCTATCGATCAATTGTTGGAACAACGTGACGCGCGTTTACGAAATTATGGGCAATGAAATTGAAAACGCCTATGTTAATTTATTGAAATTACCCTATCAAAATTGGGTAGTTGGTTATAGCGGTGGGTTAGATTCTACCGTTTTAGTAGATTTAGTGAGGCGGGTTTTAGCCATCAGAAAAGATTTAAAGGTCGTTTTTGTTCACGTTAATCATTCGGTAAACGCAAGAGCTGATGCATGGGCGGAATTTTGTAAGGAACAGCTTAAGGAAATGGGTTTAGAATGCGTTGTCGAACGTATTCCAACTTATCAGGGTCCGAATTTAGAAAATTATTGGCGAGAAAAACGTTATGGTTGTTTACGTCGATATTTAGTAGATCAAGGTTGTTTATTAACGGCTCATCATGCGGTAGATCAAGCAGAAACCTTTTTTCTACGTTTATTTCGCTCTAGCGGTTTACGGGGCCTTTCTAGCATGAAATTTCATGCCGTACCTTATTCCCAAGGTTTTTTATTTCGTCCGCTTTTAAAAGTAGATAAAAAGGACATTTTATCGTATGCGCGATTCAAACATTTAAAATGGATTGAAGACGATAGTAATCAAAATTTATATTATGAACGTAATTTTCTTCGGTTTTTCTTACCTTTTTTGGCTATTAAATGGCCTAAATGGGTTGATGCTATTAATCAGGTAACGGAAAATTTACAAAAAAATTTACAATTATTAGAAGAATATTTGGCCGATGATTTGAAATTGCGTTTAGCAAATCATCGCCTTAATTTTCAAGGACTATCTTTACTTAAATTAGAAACTCTATTTAGCTACTGGCTTTTGAGAGATTTTAACTTGGTTTTGAATCGAAAACAGCGTTTAGCGATTTTAGCGATAATCAAAGCTAATAAAGGGACTACGGTAAAAATTAAAAATTTCTATCTTTTTAGATATCAAAATTACTTGTATATCGATCGATTAACCTTTGGGGGAGGCAAAATTTTTATTTTAAAAAACGAATGTTATGATCTCCAAAATTTTAACGTTCGTTATTATCAGGGAGGAGAAAAAATTAAATTAGTACGCCGAGGACAAACTCATCGGTTAAAAAAATTATTTCAGGAATGGCAAGTGCCTCCCTTTTATCGTCAAAAAATTCCATTATTGTTTTACCGAGATCAATTAGTAGCTATCATCGGCTTTGAAAATAACGAAATAGTTCAACGTTACGAAATGATTGATACGGCCAAAAGTTGGAAGATTGAACGGTGATTTAAGTTTTTTTATGAATTTCTTTTTTAAATTTTTAATTGAAAAATTTAGTAAAGGATGATGGCCAAAAATCAAACGAAATAAGATCAAACAAGTAATCTTTTCTGATGAGGTGGGGGAAAGCTTTTTTACTGAGAAATTTTATTTTCCATGATTTCACTGGTTAAAAATTGATCAGTTTGATTAGACCGTTGATAAAGACTGGAATGGTCGTTTATATTTACCGATTATTCACTGAGTTATACACATTTTTTGTGAATAAGCTGGATCCTTATTTAATACATTTAGATTTAATTATCTATTGTTAAGGCAGTTAAAAAGCCATTTAATCATTCAACGAGGAATTATTTGTTTAGAAAACTACGTAAATTTTATTAAAGTTATGCACATTGAAAAAACGTTTGAAATTACGGTGCTAAAAACAAATTTTAGCGTGTGAAAAAGTAAGGATTTATTGGCGTTTTTTAAAAAGGTGCTTTTTAATTTTTTTTGAGATTAAAAGGTTGACACTTTTAACGATAACAATAAAATTAAAAGTGTTTAATTTTTTATTTGGAGCGTTGTTATGACTACTTTATTGTTAATTTTAGATGGATGGGGTTATAATGCAGAAAAAGAAGGTAACGCTATTTGCTTAGCTAATACTCCTAATTTTGATTATTTATTAAAGAATTATCCTCATACCCTTTTATCCGCTTCTGGTTTAGACGTTGGTTTACCGGCAGGACAAATGGGTAATTCCGAAGTAGGACATTTGCATATTGGTTCAGGATGTACTGTCATGCAAGAATTGACTAATTTAGAACTTGCTATTCAAAATGGAACTTTTTTTGAAAATCCAGTTTTACAAGCCAATTTAGATTTAGCGAAGAAAAATAATAAGAAAGTTCATATTTTAGGTCTATTATCTGATGGTGGGGTACATAGTCATATACAACAGATTGAAGCAATGGTAGAGAAAGCGGTTCAAAATGGTAATCAAAAAATATTTGTCCATGCTTTTTTAGACGGTCGCGATACTCCTCCTCAATCTGCAGTTAATTTTATTCGGGTTTTAGAAGATAAAATGGCCACATTAAAACGAGGGAAGATCGCTACTTTATCTGGGCGCTTTTATGCGATGGACCGAGATAAAAGGTGGGATCGCATTGAGAAAGCTTATAATTTATTAGTTCAAGGGCAAAGTGAGTTCCAGTATGATTCCGCTTTGGAAGGTATTCAAGCGGCTTATCAACGAGGGGAAACGGATGAATTTGTACAGCCGACGTTGATTGATCGCAACGGATGTGTTGAAGAACAAGACGTAGTCATTTTTATGAATTTTCGCGTTGATCGGGCAAGAGAACTTAGTTATGCTTTTACTCAACCGGAATTTAACGCATTTAAACGTCATCGGGTTAATTTAGCCGGTTACGTAACTTTAACGCAATACGCTAAAGATTTGCCTGCCCAAATAGCTTATCCTCCTAAAAAATTAAACAATATTTTAGGGGAAGTAGTATCTAAGGCCGGGTTAAAACAGTTAAGAATTGCTGAAACGGAAAAATACGCTCACGTTACTTATTTCGTTAACGGCGGTAGGGAAGAACCGTTTGCTGGTGAAGAACGGATTTTAATTCCTTCTCCTAAAGTAGCTACTTACGATTTACAACCGGAAATGAGTTTACCGGAAGTGACTAAACAATTAATTAATGCCATTCATACCCAAAAATTTGATTTAATTATCGCAAATTTTGCAAATACGGATATGGTAGGGCATACGGGTAAACTGGAAGCTGCTATTAAAGCGGTAGAAAAAGTGGATGAAGCGATCGGGCAAGTAATGGAAGCTTTGCGAGTCGTGAACGGTGAAATGGTTGTCATTGCGGACCATGGAAATGCGGAAAAAATGATTAATTTAGAAGATCATACTCCGCATACTGCTCATACTACTAATTTAGTACCGTTTATTTATTTTGGGAGGCCAGCGGAAATTTCAGTATCGCAGGGCAAATTAATTGATGTTGCGCCAACCATTTTATCTTTAATGAACTTAACTCTTCCGAAAGAGATGAGTGGTCAGGTGTTAGTACGGTTCAATGAACAGTAAAATCATCTATTTGTTAGGGGGAGGTTTGTTGTTGGCAAGAGGATTTGCTTCACCTCCCCAAATAGAATTAAAAAAGGTGAATGAACAGATCAATCATTTACAAGAAACGATTCGCTTAGAAAAAAATCGTTCGCTTTTTTTAAAAAAAAACCTAGAAAAAAGTAATGCTACTCTCGTAGATGTAGAAAAAAATTTAGTAAAACAAAAAAATTTGGTCAAAAAACAACAGCGAGAAATTGACGAACGTCAAAAAGCAATTGAACAAGATCATCAGGTTTTTGATCAGACTAAAGAACAATTGAATCGTTATCTGACAAAATGGTATTTAGCTCCTAAAAACGTTACCTGGTTAAATGAAGGTACGGAGGTATTTAATGTTTTACGAGCGGTTTATCTAAACGCTTGGTGCCAGCAACAACAAAAATTTTTAACGAAAAAGGGAGATCGTTTATTTACTGAACAGGGGATCGTGGAACAAATTATCGAAGCTAAAAATAAGGCAACTCAATCTTTAGGTTCTACCGAAAAAGTACGTTTAAAGTTAAAAACTGAAAACCAGCAAAATCAACTAAATTTAGTTCAATTAGACCGTAATTTAAAAATTAAACAAACAAATTTAAATAAGTTATTGCAAGAAAAGAAAAATTTAGAGCGGTTAATTGCTGATTTGATTAAAAAAACTACGCCTACTAATTCGGCAGGAGCGTTTTCTGGTCATTGGCCAGGGAAGTATAAAGTAATCGTGAAATTTGGAACGAAAATTCAAAATACCGAATGGCGGCATAATAATTTAATTTTACAGATGGAAGATAAAGAATTTAAAGCGGTAGCTGCAGGGAAAGTAATTTTTGCTGGCCCTTTAAAAGGGTACGGATTATTATTAATTTTAGACCATCAAAATGGGTTCGTGAGCGTTTATGGCAACGCTTGTAAATTATATAAATTAGCTGGTTTTTACGTAGCTGTGCAAGAAAAGTTAGGGGAAGTAATTAAACAAGATGATCAGTATCGATTGTATTTTGCGATAAAAAAAGAGGGTAAAGCGGTTGATCCCGAAAAAGTCTTAATTAATCATTAGTTAGTTTTTTCGCTAACATTTTCCTCGTTAAACATTTTGAAAATAAGTTTGGAAATAAAAATAGACAAAGCTGAAAAAATAAGTTATGGTTGGTTCTTATTTGTTTTTGGGAGGTAGACATGAAAAAAACTTTATTTACTTTGGCCTTGATTAGTAGTTCGGTTTTTGCAGGTGGATATTCAATTATGGAATATTCTGCTACTAATTTAGGTAGATCGTTTGCTGGAGCTGGAGTTAATGGAGATGATTATTCTGCGATCGCATTTAATCCTGCAGGGATGGTTTTATTGGGTTCTGGTTTACAAGCAAACATTCATGGAGTTTTTTTAGATACGGAAGTTAAAGGGACATTATCTAGTAAGTTTGGGAATGATAGAACAGCAAATAGCGGTATTTATAATCAAGCTTATTTGCCTTCGTTTTTTGGCCAAAAAGCTTATGGTAATTGGCGATTTGGTTTGGGAATCTATTCACCTTTAGGGTTAGAAATTACTTATCAAGATCCATCTTGGGGTGGTAGTGCTCATGCGATTTCTTCTAAAATAGTTTCTTTAGACTTTGTACCTGCGGTTGCGTATCAAGTGAATCGTTATCTGTCGTTAGGAGCAGGAGTTTATTTAGAATATTTATCGGCAGAATTAACGAATACCGTGCGATCAGCATATTCCCAATTATTAGCGGATGGGATTGCGTTTGGAGCTAACGTGGGAGCAATGTTTCAACCTTTTTCAAAAACGAAAGTAGGAATTAGTTATCGTACGCAAAACGTTAACCATTTAGAAGGTAAACATACTCTTTACGGAATAAACAGAAAGAATGCTCGTGCTCATTTAGCTGCACCAGCTCAATTATTCATTTCTTTATCTCAAGGGATTAACGATCGTTTAAACGTAATGTTCAGTGCTAAATGGACCAAATGGGATTGTTTTTCGATGTTAAACATTCGTTCTGACCTTTTAGATAAACCAATTATCGTGCCGGAAAAATGGCGTAACGTTTGGATGTTTGCGGGAGGATTAGATTACCGTTTGTTTGAAAATTGGACAACTCGTTTAGGTTTTGCGTTTGATCAAACTCCGGTATCTTCGGCAGATTACCGTACGGCAAGAATTCCAGATAGTAATCATTTAATGTTAACTGCTGGATTAGGGTATCGTTATAACCATTTCCAAATTGATTTAGCTTATGCACATTTATTTTTTAACGAAGCGAAAATCAATAATACTAATGGGCTTAGTACTTTAAAAGCAAATGCTGATATGCAAAGTAACGTGGTTGCTTTATCTTTACAATACCATTTTTAGTAATCTAGTATTGTCATTGAAGAAACTAATAATCGGCTTAAAAGGATGAACTTTTAAGCCGATTTTTTATTTTTAGGATCGATTACTTAGTTAAAATTACGAGTACTAAAACTTTTCCGTAACGTTATAATCTAACGTTATGCGAATTAAATTAATAATCGAAGATTACCTTGACTATTTTATTTTATCCGTACAACAACTAGATAAAATTTTGCAAAAGCAAACGGTGAGCAAACAAAGTAGTTTACCGGAGATCAAGAAAATCGTTTCATCGTTGCAAAAAACTTATCGTTTTTGTATCTGGCAAGACGTTACTCTCTTTTTATCGCGTTACGATTTTATTACGTTGTTTCCGCTAGAGAAAGAACAAGTTATAAAACAATGGTTAAAAAAACAAACGAACTTGCGGAATTTGGAGATTAATTACCGTATCGGAATGCAAAATTGTTTAGTATGGGGGAACGAACGAAAATTACTAAACCAGTTATTACGATCGTATAAAACTTGGCAAATAGAAGTTAACCGAGTGATTAGTTTAATAGATTTTTGGTTAAGTAAAATATCTTTAAAGGAAGGCATAATCAATTTGGCTGTTTTCCCTGAACATTATCTGCTGGCTTGGTTAACTTACAATCAAACTATCGAATTTAAACTGTATAATAATTTAGCAGCTTGTTTAAAATGGATAGAATTTAAAGCGAATGATAATTTACAAATTTTTAATTTTAAACGAACTAATGAGGATGAACTTACGCAATTTAATGGGTATAGACATAGTTTAGTACATTGGAATGATCTATGTTAAAAACGCAGTTATTTTGGCATAGTTGGCGGAAAAGTATTTTGGGAGGATTAATTTGGTTAATACTGGTGGTGGGGCTTAAAATGCAACTCCATGTAGTAGCAAATCAAACTATTACACCGGTACAATTGATAGAAGTGTACGAGAATGCAGAAGTATTATCGAGTAAGGTTGAACCGTTGGTAATTTTTCTAAATCGTATAGAAAAGGGGGAATTAAATAATTTTAACTTAATCAGTCTCGAAGGTAATTTGACGAAGTTAAAAATAACCGGTCAAACCTTTAGTTTTCATCATTTAGCAGAATTAATGGCTAATTTGCGTAACCATTATAAAACAGAATTGGTACAACTAAAATCTCAATTTCCTTATTTTTTTCAATTGGAAATTTATTTATGATCCGTAAAACGATGCCGAAAATTTTAGAAAAAGTTTTCTTATTCCTTATCTGCTTTACTTGCTTATACGGAATATTATTAACTAAATCGAAAAATCGAATGGTAAGAACTCAAAATTCAGAAAAAATCAAGCAAATCGTGGTTAAAAAAATTGTTCCTCGACCTATTTTACAAGAAATAGATTGTTTAAAAACCATTGAAACTTTATTAGACCAACTGCAATTAACAGATTTTAACTTTAATCAGCGATCAGGAACGTTCGTTTTAAAAGGACAAGAAAAATATTTAAAAAATTTTTGGTTTCAGCTTTTAAATCAGGAAGAATTTTGGCTCAATCAAAATTCTTTACGTTTAACTTTAGAACAAGGACGTAACGAAAAAATAACTAATTTAGTAAAATGGGAAAAAGATTGGTTTATTAAGCGAAAAGGAACAGCTTGGCAAATTAAGCAGTTAAAAATAGTTACGATTTTTAGTAATAACGACGAAATTTTTGCGGTGTTAAGAACCCCTGATCGGCAAATTTTAACGGTAAAAAAAGGACATAAGGTGGCTGGTCACCAAATTGTGGATTTAAATTTTCAAAAAATTACGTTTGATCGTGATCAAGAATTAAAATGGAAGCATTGAAAAGAAAATGAGAAAGGTAATTGTTTTTTGGTGTTTATTTTGGATCAGTTCTTTAGGGTTTGCGTTTACGCTCCAAACTAATGAACTAACTTTTAAAGAATTAGTGATTTTAATGTTGGAGCAAACTAAGCAAAATTACCTATTGTCGGTCAATTTACCTGAGCATTTAGTGCAAGTAAATTTTAAAGAGGTAGAGTTGTTAGCCGCGTTAAAAGCTCTTTTATCAACCGAAAATTATTATTTGCAACGAGATAAAGTAGGATTGACGATTTTAGCGGATACGCAAAAACCGATGGAAACTAAAATCTTTGATCTCAGTTATATCAACCCTCTCCAAATGGAAAAAATAATTAAAGAAACTAATTTAATTTCTGGGCAAGGTAAAGTGACCGTGGATTCTCAACGTTGCTTGTTAATCGTTAAAGATTACGTAGAAAATCTTTTTGAGATCGAAAAGAAATTGAGACAATTAGATCAACCGATTAAACAAGTTTTAATAGAAGCGAAAATCATCAGTATTGATAAAAGTTATACTCGCCAATTTGGTTTAGCATTGAACGTGGATAAAAGTCTAACGGTTACTCCGCATGCATTGATGGTAAATTTAGCTAAAATTAGTCCTCAATGGTTAAATTATCAATTAACGGCTTTAGAAAAATCGGGACACGGTAGAGTAATTTCGCAGCCTTCTTTATTTACTCAAAATTACCAAGCTGCCAGCATTGAAACGGGAGCTGCAGTTTTATCTTTATTAGTTACTCCGGAGCTTACTCGGCAAGGAGAAATCAATTTATCATTACAAATTAATCAAGATAAGGTAGTGAATACGATTAAGGAAGTGAAAGCACCGGTGATTAGTACTCGTAAATTAAGAACACAAGTTAAATTAAAAAACGAAGAAACGGTTATTATCGGAGGAATTTACGAATGGCAAGACGAGGAAAATCAAGATTCTTTACCGTTAGTTAGTAAAATTCCGGTATTTAATTGGTTAATTTCAGACAAGCAAAAAAACGTTGAACAAAAGGAAATCGTGATTTTTGTTACGGCTAAAATATTATGATGAGTTTATTCTTGTTAAGGGATAATTATTTTTTTTAAAAATTTAAATTTAATGATTGCAATTTTTTGAAAAATATATTATGGAAATAGCATTTATCTTAGAAAAATATAGAAGGTAGAATATGAAAAAAACGGCGGAGTTTGTTTCAATGGGACATCCGGATAAAACGGCTGATTATATTTCTAGTTATATATTAGATCAGTTGATTATTCAGGATCCGAATATTAAATACGCGGTGGAAGTTTTAATTAAAGATAATACGGTAGTTTTAGGTGGGGAAGTAAAAGGGAACGTAGATTTATCTTCGGTCTTAGATTACGTTAAAACAGCGTTACGTAATATTGGGTACGATGAATCATATGCTTCGCGTTGGGGAAAATACGCAATAGATATTAATCAAATTAAGCTGATTAACCTAATCGGACAGCAATCGAGTGAAATTAATCAGGGAGTAGTTCAAAATGGTTGGGGAGATCAAGGCGTTTTCGTAGGTTACGCTTGTCAAGGAGAAGGTTTTATTAATCGAGAACTTTATTTGGCCAGGTTATTAAATAGAGCGCTTTACCATAAAGCTTTAAAAAGTGAGAATTTAGGGCTCGATATTAAAACGCAGATTACTTTAGACGTAAATGACCGTGTTGAAACCGCCGTGATTGCGATACCGATGTTATTTGTGGAAGATTTGACTGATTTTGTGGTACAAACTTTGCAGGAAAGGCCTAAAAATATTATTATTAATGGTACAGGAGCTTATAAATACCATTCTAGCATTGCTGATTGTGGTATTACCGGTAGGAAATTGGCTTGTGATTTTTATTCTACTGCTTCTCCTATTGGTGGAGGTAGTCCTTGGACTAAAGATGGAAGTAAAGCCGATTTAACGTTAAATTTATATGCTCGTCGTTTAGCGGTGGAGTACTTACACGATAACGACGAATGTTTCGTTTATTTATCGTCTTGTATCGGGAGGTCACAATTACCTAGCGCTGTGGTAAAAACGATCAAAAATAACGTAACTGCTTTCGAAGTGATTAACGTTGATAAAAAACCGTCGGCGTTAATTGAAGAATTAGGTTTAAACAAACCGGTTTTTGCTGAATTGTGTTATAAGGGGTTAATGGGATGATTCGTTTTTGCAAACATCGCCTAAAAAAAGGCGATGTTTGAGAAAACTTATAGTTCGTCATTCTTTTGACGTTGGTTAGTAACGAATGATTGATAAAAATCTAAAAGATTGCGGTAAGTAAATTGCCAATGTAACATTGCTATTTCGTAATTATCTGGTAAACAACTTTGATTATCGAGGTTGTATTTAGTAACGTTGCAATTTTTGTTAGCTTTTTTGATTTCGTTAGTTAATTTTTTGTGAAATTCCTCGATTGCTTGGATTTGTTCTAAGTTAATACCTCCTACAATGTTCTTCAAAGTTCGAATTTGTTTTAATTGAATAATCATATAAATAAAACTCCATATCATTTAGTTTATTCATCGTAAGATAAAGTCATTAAGATTAGTATTCGTCACTTTTCCTAAGGTTAAAAACCTAACGGTAAGACAGAGGATTAAAGGATAACGTAAAATATTAGGAGTGTCTTGTCAGTAATTAAATTGCATGCTACACTGAGCAGCATGCAAGGAGAAGAGTAAATGAGAACGACAAGTTTTTTATTATCAACGTTAAGAGAAGATCCTAGTGAAGCAGAGGTAATTAGCCATAAATTAATGTTAAGAAGCGGGATGGTACGTAAGTTAGTTTCTGGAATTTATACGTGGTTGCCTTTAGGAATGAGGGTTTTAAAAAAAGTGGAGCAGATCGTTAGGGAGGAAATGGATAAGGTAGGGATAGAAATTTTAATGCCTTCGTTACAACCTGCGGAATTATGGATTAAATCAGGACGTTGGAATCAATACGGTGATCAGCTATTAAAGTTGAAAGACCGTAATCAACACGATCTATGTTTCGCTCCTACTCACGAGGAAGTCATTACGGCTTTAGTGAAAAATGAAGTTAGAAGTTATAAACAATTACCGTTAGTTTTTTACCAAATTCAAACTAAGTTTAGAGATGAATTAAGACCTCGATTTGGGGTAACGCGTAGTCGAGAATTTATTATGAAAGACGCTTATTCGTTTCACTTAAATGAAGCTTCGATGCATGAAACTTACCAGCAGCTTTACAAAACTTATGATCGCATTTTTACTCGTTTAGGATTAAAGTTTAGGGCCGTTTTAGCAGATAACGGATCTATTGGAGGGAATGGTTCACAAGAATTTCAGGTCTTAACCGAAGCGGGAGAGGATTTGATTGCGTACTGCGAAAATAGTGAATATGCTGCTAATTTAGAATTAGCCACCGCTTTAAAAATTACTTCCAAAAAGGAAGTAACGCTTTTAAGAAAAGAAAAAATAGAAACGATAGCGGTAAAATCGGTAGCAGAAGTAGCTAATTTTTTGCAAGTTGAACCGCGAAAAATTTTAAAAACCCTTATCGTAAAGGGAAACGAAACTCCTTGGGTAGCGTTAGTTTTACGCGGTGATCATGAAATTAATGAAGTTAAAGTGGCTAAATTACCAGAAGTTTTTGCTCCTTTAACTTTAGCGACGGAAGAAGATTTAGTGAAAATCTGTGGCTGCAAAAAAGGGAGTATTGGACCAGTAGGTTTAAAAATGCCGATAATCGTTGATCAAGATGCGGTAGACGTTCACAATTTTATTTGTGGGGCTAACGAAGACGATTATCATTACCGTCATGTAAATTGGTTACGTGATGTTCAGTATAGTAAAGTAAGTGATTTACGTAAAGTCGTAGAGGGGGATTTAAGTCCAGATGGAAAAGGGAAGTTGAAAATTACCCGTGGAATGGAAGTAGGCCATATTTTTGAATTGGGTCGTAAATATTCTTCGGCTTTACAAGCTAACGTTTTAGACGAACAAGGGAATACGATTACGATGTATATGGGATGTTATGGTATCGGAATTAGTCGGGTAATAGCCGCGGCAATTGAACAGTGCCATGATGAAAAAGGGATCGTTTGGCCGTTTAGCTTAGCTCCTTTTCAAGTAGCGATAGTGCCAATTAATTACCATCGTTCCGGAGAAGTGAAACGAGTTACTGATCAATTGTATGAGCAATTATTAAATCAAAAAATAGAAGTATTATTAGACGATCGTAAGGAACGAGCGGGGGTTTTATTTGCGGATATGGATTTGATCGGTATTCCTTACCGTCTTGTGATTTCTGAAAATCATTTGCTTAAAGGGTATATTGAATATAAAGAAAGGGCTCATGACGAAGGGCAATTGATAAAAGTGGAAGAAGTAGGTCCTTTTTTACAGAAGAAAATTCAGCAACATTTGGGAGGAAAAGAGTAAATGCCAATTTTTGAATATCGTTGTTTAGCGTGTGGTAATAAATTTGAACAGCTTCTTTTGGCGAATGAATCACCCCATTTAGCGTGCCCAGTTTGTAATAGTTTAAAAATAGAAAAAGTCGTTTCTATCAGCAGTTTTCGTTTAAAAGGAACAGGTTGGTATCAAACTGATTTTAAAGAACATAAAGGTGAAAAATAAAAATGAGAAGGTATTGTGGTTTAGTAGCAAAATCGGATGTTGGTAGTATTATTGAACTTTATGGTTGGGTAGATCACTTTAGAGTACACGGGAATAAATTAGCTTTTATTAATTTAAGGGATCGTTTTGGTCTTGTACAAATCGTTGTTTCCGACGAACTAAATTTAAAGTTGATGGCGGAATTACGTTTAGAAACGGTATTAAAAGTAAAAGGAAAAGTCCGTTTTCGCCCCGAAGAATTGTTTAATAACAAGATGAAGACTGGTACGCTAGAGGTAAGTGCTGAAGAGTTAACGATTTTAAACCAAGCGGACCCTTTACCTTTTAATTTAAATGAATATCAAACGGCTAACGAAGAATTACGTTTAAAATACCGTTATTTGGATTTACGTCGCCCTGAGGTAGTAAACGGTTTAAGTTTACGTTCGGAAATTACCCATTTGGTACGTAATTTTTTCCATCGAGAACGTTTTTTAGAAATTGAAACGCCGATTTTAACGAAGAGTACTCCGGAAGGAGCAAGGGATTTTTTGGTGCCGTCTAGATTAAATCAAGGTGCTTTTTATGCTCTACCACAATCTCCACAAGTGTTTAAACAGTTATTAATGGCTGGAGGAGTAGATCGTTATTATCAAATTGCGAGGTGTTTTCGAGACGAAGATTTACGGGCAGATCGTCAACCGGAATTTACACAAATCGACGTAGAGATGAGTTTTGCTAGCGTAGAAGAAATTACTAATTTACACGAACGTTTAATTAGAGAATTGTTTAGCGAACTTTTACAAGTAGAGTTACCAGCCGTTTTTTTACGTTTACCTTATCAAGAGGCCATGCAACGTTACGGTTCTGATAAGCCAGATTTACGTTGTGATTGGGAATTAGAAACAATTACCCCGTTAGTAAAAAGAGGATGGCGGTTACCTGGGTTGCAAGCAGAAACAGAAGTAGTTGCTTTAAAATTGCCTAATTGTAACGTTACTCGTAAACAATTAGATACGTGGGTAGAATTAAGTGGTAAATTAGGGTTAGAAAAATTATTTTTGTTAAAAACAAGTGAAAATGAAATTGATTTATCTTCCGTTAGCGGTTCTTTAGTAAAATTTTTAACGAAAGAAACCTTGTTAGAGTTACAACGCGTTTTAAAATTGAAACCGAGAGACAGCGTATTAATCGGTATAGCAAATAACAAAAAAGTTTATCCCGCAATGGGAGAATTACGATTAAGAGCGGCTAAGGATTTTAAAGCTTATGAAACTGCTTGGAAACCTTTATGGATCGTAGATTTTCCGATGTTTACGGAAGAAGAGCATAAAATTACTTTTGTACATCATCCTTTTACGATGCCGTTAGAAAAAGATCCAGCAAAAATCATCAGTGAACCTTTAAAAATAAAAGCTTTAGCTTACGATTTAGTTTTAAATGGTAATGAATTAGGGGGAGGTTCGATTAGAATCGATAATTATGCTGTTCAGATGGCGGTTTTTAAGGTATTAGGCTTTTCCGAAACGTCAGTACAAGAACAATTTGGCCATTTGTTATCGGCTTTTAAATACGGTTATCCACCTGAAGGAGGAATGGCTATTGGGTTGGACCGATTAGCAATGCTGATGAGTAATTCTGCTTCCATTCGTGAAGTCATTGCTTTTCCGAAAACACAGACGGGAAGTTGTTTATTAACGGCAGCTCCAGATAAAGTCAGTGATGTTCAATTAACGGATTTAGGACTTAAAATTATTAATTAAAATGAGAGGGGAATAAAGTGTCTGGTCATAGTAAATGGGCGAATATTAAACGTAGAAAAGGGAAACAAGATGCAGCTAGAGGGAAAATTTTCACTAAAATTATCCGCGAAATTACCGTTGCGGCTAGGATGGGAGGAGAAGATATTAATGGTAATCCGCGTTTGCGCTTAGTAGTAGATAAAGCTTTAAGTCAAAACATGACGAAAGATACGATTGATCGTGCTATCAAACGAGGAGCAGGTGGGGAAGAAGGAAATGGCATGGAAAGTATTTGGTATGAAGGTTATGGACCAGCTGGGGTAGCTATTTTAGTAGAATGTTTAACTGATAATCGGAACCGTACGGTGAGTGAAGTTAGACATACTTTCAGTAAAAGAGGGGGAAATTTAGGCACCAGTGGTTCAGTCAGTTACTTGTTTAAAGATCAAGGTATAATCACCGTTAATCAAGTAGTTTCGGAAGAAAAGTTAATTGAAATTGCTTTGAACGCCGGCGCGGAAGACGTTAATTATGACGAGGATGAAGCAGAAATTACTTGTTCACCGGAAGTGTTTTTTGAGGTAAAACAAGCTTTAGAAAAAGAACAAATTGCTTGTGAAGGAGAGATTATAAAAGTAGCTTCGTTACGTAACGCGTTAAATAAAGAAAATAGTTTAAAAATAATGGATTTAATCGAAGATTTAGAAAATTTAGATGACGTACAAAACGTTTATACTAACGGAGATTTAGCGGAAGAAGCGTTAACGTAATGATTATTTTAGGAATTGATCCTGGTTCTAATTGTGCCGGGTACGGGTTATTAGATTTAAACGGTAAACGGTACAGTTATTTAGCTAGTGGTTTTTTAAAATTGACTAGTGGTGATTTTGTCGCTCGTTTAAATGAGTTGTACCGTAAAATGTCTGAAATTGTTGCTGATTATCGTCCGGACGAAGTAGCCATTGAAAAAGTATTCATGTGTCGTAATTTTAATTCAGCTTTGAAGCTAGGGGAAGCTCGAGGTGTATTGATGGTTAGTGCGAGTCAGTACGGAGCCAAAATTTTTGAATATGAAGCGAGAAAAGTAAAACAAACCGTGACTGGTTTTGGGGGAGCCGAAAAAAGCCAAATTCAAAAGATGATGAAAAGTTTATTGCGTCTAGAAAACGTTTTGCAAGCAGATGAAGCAGACGCTTTAGCTATCGCTTATTGCCATACGGTTTGGAGGTAAAAATGATCGGTTTATTGAAAGGGAAAGTGTTGGTTAAAAATTTAACGGGGATCGTTTTGTTAGTAAACGAGGGAATTGGTTATGAAATGCAAATGCCTTTGTTAGATTTGGAGAAAGTTTATTTAGAGACAGAATATTTAATTTATACTCATTTAGCCGTTCGAGAAGACGGGTGGTTTTTGTACGGTTTTTTGCAAGAAAAAACTCGTAATTTATTTAAGGAATTAATTAAAGTTAGTGGGGTAGGGGCTAAAATTGCTTTAGCGATTTTATCGGTAATGAGTGACGAAGAAGTTTTGCAGAGTATTTTGACAGAAAATATTACTAATTTGTCGAGGGTGAATGGAATTGGTATTAAAATGGCTAAACGATTAGTGATGGAATTAAAAGATCGGTTAGCAAAATTTGAGTTTGCCGTAGAAAATCATTCTTTAGATGATTTAACCGATGCGATTAGTGCTTTAATTAGTTTAGGTTATAGTAGTAACGTAGCGCGTAAAATGTTAGAGCCGTTTAAAGGGCAGCATTTACCGAGTGCCGTTTTAATTAAAAAAGCGTTGCAAGGGGTAAAATAAATGGATAAAGGGCGTATTTTGACACCAAAAGCTTGTCAGGAAGATTTAGTGGATAACATTCTTCGACCTAAATATTTAGCTGACTATATTGGTCAAGAAACGGTTAAGGAACAGTTACAAATTTTTATCCAAGCTTGTTTAAAAAGAGGAGAGGCGTTAGACCACGTATTAGTTTTTGGTCCTCCTGGTTTAGGTAAAACTACTTTAGCAGGGGTAATTGCGACCGAATTAGGGGTTAATTTAAGGCAAACTTCGGGCCCAGTTTTGGAAAAAGCAGGAGATTTAGCGGCTATTTTAACGAATTTAGAGCCAAACGATATTTTATTTATCGATGAAATTCATCGTTTGAGTCCGGTTATTGAGGAAATTTTATATCCGGCCATGGAGGATTATCGTTTAGATATCATTATTGGAGAAGGTCCTGCTGCTCGTTCAATTAAATTAGAATTACCCCCGTTCACTTTAATCGGAGCCACTACTAGAGCAGGGCTTTTGACTTCTCCGTTGAGGGATCGTTTTGGGATTATTCAGCGGTTAGAATTTTATCAGGAACAAGACTTAGCTAAGATTATTGATCGCTCAGCGCGTCTCTTAAAAATTGAAATTGAAGAATCAGGAACTTTAGAAATGGCGAAGCGATCTCGTGGTACACCTCGTATTGCTAATCGTTTATTACGACGAGTAAGAGATTTTGCGCAAATTAAAGCAAACGGGATTATTAGTCGAGAAGTAGCAGATGAAGCGCTGACTTTACTAGGGGTCGATCATCGAGGTTTCGATGCGTTAGATCGTAGGTTATTGTCGATTATTTTGGAAAAGTTTAACGGTGGTCCCGTAGGAATTGAAACTTTATCGGCGGTTTTAGGTGAAGAAAAGGGGACCATTGAAGATGTTTTAGAACCTTATTTATTACAACAAGGATATTTATTACGTACCCCGAGAGGAAGAATTGTTAGTGAAGAAATTCGTAACTATTTTATAAAAAATCGCATTAATTTTTAACAAAAATTAAACGTAAATATAAGATATTAACTAGGTATTTGTTAAATATTTTATAGAAAAATTAATATTTTTGATTTTAAATTATCTAAATATTTTGATAAAAAGTTAACCGTTATTAAAAAAAGTGATATTGTGAACTAAATTGATTTTTAGTATACTTAAATCATAATAATAGGTGTGTAATATAGTGAGTATCAAAAAGACTTACAGCAAAAACGAAGTAACTACTTGGCCATTTTCTACTTATTGGGATGTTTTGGCTTTATTTATTATTATCGGGGTCCTATTTTTATTTGGTTGGGGATGTTTCCAAATGGTAGGGACTTATCATTTGGGAGAACAATTACCGATTAATTTATCTTTATTTGCTTTGCCAGGTTACGGATTAAGAACGATTATTCGGCTATTTATCGCGTTAGGTTTTTCTTTACTAGCTACTTTAATTTTAGGAACCTTAGCGGCTAAAAATCGTTATTGTGAACGGATTATTATTCCACTTGTCGATATTTTACAATCGGTTCCGATCCTTAGTTTCTTAGCTTTTGCGGTAGCCGGTTTTATCATGATTTTTAAAAATAATTTAATCGGACTAGAATGTGCAGCTATTTTTGGGGTTTTTACGGCTCAAGTTTGGAACATGATCCTTAATTTTTATCAGGAATTAAAATCAGTACCTTGGGAATTAGAAGAAGCGGCCGCGATGTTACGTTTAACGCCGTGGCGTAAATTTTGGCAAGTAGAGGTTCCTTATGCTGCTCCCGGATTAGTTTGGAATATGATGATGTCGTTATCGGGAAGTTGGTTTTTTGTCATTGCTTGTGAGGCCTTTTCGTTTGCGGGAAACGATATTACTTTACCGGGAATCGGTTCTTACATTTTTATGGCAAATCAGACCGGGAATATCACGGCGTTATTTAACGCTATTTTTTTTATGTTATTGTTAATTTTTTTATACGATCAAATGATTTTTCGTCCGATTTTATATTGGATCGATAATTTTAAAGAGGATTATCAAAGCGAAGATAGTAAAAAACCTTGGGTATGGTCTTTATTTCAACGTTCTCAATTTGGTGACGTTTTACAAATTTTTTTGAAAAAAATTTGGCATAAATTTCTTAATTTACCTTTTTTTAACAAAGTTGATACGAATGAAGTTAATAAAAAAAACGTTGGATTTTTTAAATTTTTATACTATTTAATCGTATTTTTAATCGCGGGAATTACGATTTTTTCTTTAATTTTTTTAATCGTGCAAAAAATTAATTATCGTGAAATAATACATGTTTTTTATTTGGGAGGTATTACCGGACTACGAGTTTTTGTTTTAATTTTAATTTCGGCCTTATTTTGGATCCCTATCGGGGTGTGGATTGGTTTGCGTCCTAAATGGGTAGCGATCTTACAACCGATTATACAATTTTTAGCCGCTTTCCCGGCTAACTTATTTTTTTCTTTTTTCGCTTTTTTGATTATTACTTTTCAATTAAACGTAGAAATTTTTGTTTCCCCTTTAATTATTTTAGGAACTCAGTGGTATATTTTATTTAACGTAATAGCTGGAGCGAGTAAAATTCCGTTAGAAATACGATTAGCTGCCGATAATTTTAAAATTAGAGGTTGGTTATGGTGGAAAAAATTAATTTTACCTGGAATTGCTCCATATTTAGTAACGGGGGCCATTACTGCAGCGGGAGGAGCTTGGAACGCTAGTATTGTAGCAGAAGTCATCAAATGGAAAGATCAAGTGATTTTAGCTACTGGTTTAGGAGCGTATATTTGTGAACAAGTGGATTTGGGAAATTCTTTAAAAATTGCGTTAGGTACGGTTATTATGTGCATTATCGTCTTTATAATTAACCGATTATTTTGGAAACCTTTGTATGACTATGTCTCAGAACGTTTTAGGTATTAAAATATGGAATCTAAAGTTTTAATTAGTTTAGAAGGAATCACTAAGATCTTTAAAAGTGCTAATCAAGAACACGTAGTTTTGGATAAAATTAATCTAGAATTATACGAAGACGAAATTGTGGCTATTTTAGGAAAATCTGGGTCCGGAAAATCTACTTTATTGCGGATTATCGCTGGTCTAATTGCTCCTACGAAGGGTAAAGCTATTTTTAAAGGAACTCCCATTAATGCTCCGGCTTCGGGGATTTCAATGGTTTTTCAAAGTTTTGCTTTGATGCCTTGGTTGACGGTTTTACAAAACGTAGAATTAGGGCTAGAGGCTTTAGGAGAAAGTGAAGAAGTATGTCGTACTAAAGCACTAAAAGCGATTGATATGGTCGGTTTAGATGGTTTTGAATCGGCATATCCTAAAGAATTGTCGGGTGGAATGAAACAACGAGTAGGTTTTGCAAGAGCTTTAGTGGTTGATCCAGAAATTTTGTTAATGGATGAAGCTTTTTCGGCCTTAGACGTATTAACGGCAGATACGTTACGTAACGATTTGTTAGATCTATGGTTAGATAAACAAACTAAGGCTAAATCTTTTATTTTAGTGACTCATAATATTACTGAAGCCGCCCTTTTAGCGGATCGGATTATCATTGTAGGCGATGGAAGGATTCAAACGGCTTTAAAAGTAGATTTGCCGCATCCGCGTGAAGAAAGTAATCCTAAATTCCGTTGGTTGGTCGACGAAATTTACCGGTTAATGACGACGACTAAAAACGAGTTTGGGGTAAGTTTTCGCTATAAACCGATAGGTTTTGGCTATAAGTTACCGAACGTGCAGGTATCGGAAATTGCCGGATTATTAGACATGTTAGTAAAACCAGAATATTTGAATAAAAAAATTGATTTACCAGTATTAGCTGATGAATTGTATTTGGAAATTGACGATCTTTTTCCTATTACTGAAACTTTAGAGATTTTACGTTTTGCGCGCGTGTTAGGGGGGGATATCGAATTAAGCGAGGTTGGTAAAGCATTTGCCGATGCCGATATTCTAGAACGAAAGAAGATTTTTGCTAAACAACTATTAAAAACGGTACCTTTAGCTTATTATATCCGTAGAGTATTAGACGAAAGGCCGGAACACGTGGCGTCCGTTGATCGTTTTTTAGGAGAATTAGAAGATTATCTGAATAAAGAAGCGGCAGAAGAAACTTTAAAAGTAGTAATTGAATGGGGACGTTATGCGGAAATTTTTGCGTACGATTATAATAAAGGAGAATTAAGTTTAGAAAACCCAAAATAGGTTGGTTATGCAAAAGGATTATCTTACTATTTTACAATTATCTGATCTCCATCTTTTTAAAAATTGCAGAGATAAATTTTTAAAAGTTAATCCGTATGATCATTTAAGCAAAATTGTCGAACAGCTATTAAGCAATAAAGGAAGAATTTATCCGGATATGGTTGTAATTACGGGGGATCTTTCGCAAGATTATTCTTTTGAATCGTATGCTTTGGCTAAAAAAATATTAAGTAAATTAGCGGTACCTTTATATGCTACCATGGGAAATCATGATGATTTAACGATCTTTCAAAGCAATTTTGGGGTAGCAGAAACGGTAATTTCGCTTCCTCAAATGCCAGAATGGGAAATTATTTTGCTGAATACACACGTACCTTCAGAAGTTTATGGGCGTTTATCTTTACAGGCTTTTGAACTATTAAAAGCGCAAGCACAAAAGAAAAAATATCAAATTATCTTTATGCACCATCCTTTATTTACCGTGGATAGTATCTGGTTAGATCAAAGTAAAATAGTAAACAGTGCTCAATTTTTTAATCTATTAGAAAATTATTGGTTAAAAGAAAATCAACAAACTTATTTAAAAGGGGTTTTTGCGGGTCATGTCCATCAAGAAACTTATTTTAATTACCAAAAGGTGGCTTTCTTTACTGCTCCGGCCGTTGGTTGGCAATTTGCCGTTTTAAAGGACAATTTTAGTCTAGACGAAAAAATGCCTGGTTACCGTTGGATCAAATTATATTGCGATGGAAATTTTAAAAGTATCTGTGAACGTTTAGATTACAGTAAAAAATTTTTACCTGATAATACGGTAGCAAGTTATTAATTTAAAGTAATGTAGATATGAGAATTGAAAAAGATATTTTAGGAGAAGTTAAAATAGATTTAGGTAATTATTGGGGCATTCAAACGGAGCGTGCACGTCATAATTTTAATATGGGTAGCGAAAGAATGCCAATGCTTGTGATCAACGCTTTAGCTTTAATCAAAAAAGCTTATTTATTGGTTTGTAAAGATTGGAGCAAAGAAAAAACGAACGCAATTATTCAAGCGTTAGATGAGGTAATTGCTGGCAAATTAAATAAACATTTTCCTTTAAAAATTTGGCAGTCAGGTAGTGGAACTCAAACGAACATGAATTTAAACGAGGTAGTTGCTAATCGGGCTTGTGAAATTTTAGGATTTCCAATGGGAAGCAAGAAAATTCATCCGAACGATGATATTAACCGGTTTCAATCGACGAACGATTTATTTCCTAGTGCAATGCATTTGATTACCGCCATTGCTTTAAAAGAACAACTTTTACCGGCTATCCATCTTTTAAAAAATAGCTTGCAAGTGTTAGTGAGAAAATGGCGAAGTATTTTAAAATTAGGTCGAACTCATTTACAAGATGCGGTGCCGTTAACCTTTGCCGAAGAGTTTTCGGGTTATTTAGAGCAAATCGATATTAGCTATAAAAAAATAAAAATTTTATTAAAACAATTATCGGCCATTCCTTTGGGCGGAACGGCTGTTGGTAACGGGATTAATTGTCCGCGTAATATTGTAAATCAAGCTTTAGTTTCTTTAAATTGTTGGACAAAAATTAAATTTACCGTGGCTAAAAATCGCTTTGCTTTAATTGCTGCTCACGATACGTTAGTGTTAGTGAGCGGTACTTTAAAAACGTTGTCAACCGCTTTATATAAAATGGCAAACGATTTAAGGTGGTTATCATCTGGACCTGTGGGAGGAATCGGGGAGTTGATTTTACCTTCTAATGAACCTGGTTCTTCAATTATGCCGGGGAAAGTGAATCCAACTCAATGTGAAGCGTTAATGATGATCGCTTTACAAGTTTTTGGGAATGATCTAACGATTAGTATGGCTAATTCACAAGGTAATTTCGAATTAAATACTTTTAATCCGCTAATTATTTATAATTTACGTCAAATGATCGAATTATTAACGGATGGAACGAAAAATTTTGCTAAATTAGTTTTAGCGAAAATTAAAATTAACCGTACTAAAAACGAACAATTTTTAAAGAGTACTGCAAGTTTTGCCGCGATCTTCAATAGTTTATTAGGTTATGATCGAATGGCTAAAGCGGTTAAGTACGCTACCGAAAAAGAAGTTTCTTTAAAAAAAGCATTATTAGATTTAGGATATTTAACTAAAGAGGAGTACGAAGAGCATCTTAAGCAAGTCATGGGTAAAAAATGAAGTTGCCGATAATTAAAAAAAAAGGAGCATTTTCTTTTTGGCAACAAGCTTGGTTATTCACTTTTTTGTTTCATTTAACGTTTTTTATTTTCCTGTCTAAAGGAAAAACCGTTCCGATGAACAGGATACCTAATCAAAATTATAGATACGTTAATTTAGCACGTTTGCCGGTACCGTCTAGTTCTAAATTGGTAGTTAAAACTAAAAATATTCAAAATAAGACAGCGCAAGTTCCTGCGATTCAGGCACCGTTAAAAACGAATAACGAAAAACTGCCAAAAATTAGTAAAGTAATCGGTGAACAACGGAAAGTAACGAAAAAAATAACAACAAAAGGTAATAATCAACTTTTAATTGGTAATCAACCACAGAATCAAGCCGTAAAAACTGAAATTCAAACTTCGGACTTAAAAATGATAAAATCGGAATCAGCCTTTGAAACTACCCAACAAATAACAATGCAAACGGAATTTGATCGTCATTCTGGGCACGAAGCATCGTTAGTAAATTTGGAGCAACAAGAAGGGCTTTTTAGTTATGAACAACAAATCATACAAATGATTATGCGACATTGGGTCAAACCTTTAAGTTTATCACCAAAAGATTTCTGTACTTGGAAAGTTTATTTATCATTACAGGGGGAAGTGCAGAAAATAGTGTTGGTTGCTAGTTCAGGGAACGAAAGTTTAAACGTTTCTAGTAGTGAAGCCATTTATGCTGCTCAACCTTTTTCTTTGCCGAGTGATCAAAAAGCAGCTTTAGCTTTTTTAGAATTAAAAATCACTTTTAGAGAAGATTATTAGGTTTTTGATAACGTAATAAAACCTTTCAATTCTTAATTCAATAATGATATCTTTAATATAGTTCCCTAATTACTGAGAAATAATCAGGGGACTATTTAGGTAATTATTGCATTGAGCAATAAGGGGTTACTTCATCTTGCTCTTTTTGGGGATCAGGTTGTTTTTCTTCTGAATGATCTTGAGTATTTTGATGGGGTTGTTCTAACTCTATCTCTTGATTAATGGTTATTTCTTGCTGAGGAGACAGTGTATCGGGACCTAATATCTGTTTTAAATACTCAATGTTAGCAAATAATGTGTACGCTAGATTAGCATCGCATCCTTGTTGTATTAATTTATTAGCTGTATATTGACCATCAATAATTTTTTGAACAAATTCTCTATTGGTACATCGAGCAATAATCATGTTTTCTAAATGCATTTTAATGGTCGTACAATTAATAAATTCTGATTTCTTTGAGTAATCAAATAAATAATCTATATTTGTAATACTAACATTATTGATTATTCCTGTAGCGACAGATAACATAAACACTATATTTTCATTCTCTAAATCACCTATACGTACCACATTATTAAACATACGATCTGTAATGTTTTTATTCTTTGTCAAATCTAAGAAATTAGTATAAGTGTTTTTAACACTATCAATGATGCTATAATTTGTTTTGGCGTTATTTAATGTCTGTAAATAAAAATTAAAAAAACTATTAGTTAGTATTGTATCTTTAAGAGAAGTGAGAATTATATTTAAATTAGTATTAGACTGTTGTGGTTGGGTTGATAAAAGAAGATCTAGATTATTTTGAATGGTATTAGAATAAGTAAAACGAATAACATCAGGGGAGATATTGCAATTACTCGCATCTAAGTGCAGATAACTAACCATGTAATTAATCAACATCTCTTGTTGGTGATTATTAAGAGCAGACATTTTTTGACTATTTAGTAAATAAACAAGCTTGTCGAAGATTATTTGATCTTTAGTTACTTTACTAAATTTGAGTGCGTCTAATGTTTGATTTGCTGAGACTAACTTCTCTATAGAATCAATGCTGGTGAGAATTCCTGAAAGTTCTTTTTTTGTCTTTACGACTTGGTTTAAAATGTCAGTTGGGTTAAATTTAATAACTTCTTGATATTTTGACTGATTTAAAACAGGTGATAAGCTAGCATAAGTTTGGCGTAGTAATATTTCTGAGTAAGCATTACTAGTGTAAGTCATTAATATGTTTTTAAAAAGTAAACGAATGAGATTTTGAACAGTAAGATTTAATTGCTCTTTAAATTCTACTAGTGTTCCTTTTGTAGAGGTATTTTCTTTTAATTTCAAAAGAATCTCTTTTGCCTCCATGATTGATGTTACTGCTGTTTCAAAATGTTTAACTGCATTCGTATTACGGTACTTGATTATTTCGTCTATGGTATTCGATATTTTATCTTTGAATTCTCCCTCGGGTATTTTGGTGATTTGCTCAAGGGCCGTAAAATAATCTATTTGGCCTTCAATAAATGGTTTCATTAAATCATTAAATAATTTGAATATATCATCAACGTTTTCTGATGTATTTATGGCAATAGTATTAGAAGGTGGTGTCGTTTGATTCCCTATCATAAGTTTCCTGCAAATCCAATTTTAACATTAACATAATAAATAATTTACGTTTAATAATCAATAATTTTATTATAATATTTTTAAGAATTAAAATTATGTAAGTAAATTTCGATATAATTATTAACCATCTTATGGTTAAAAAATAAACTTCTACAGGATAAACGGCTAAGATTTTGTGAATTAATCGATCAAAAAGATTAAAGATTCAAATGCTACCGATTAGCTTACTTCATTACCCGCATCTCTTACTACCGCTGCTTTCTTCCGAACCTGACGGGGTTTGTAAAATAGCGTCAAAAAAGAGCCAATAAGTAGCATCTACAGAGTAGCAAAAATAGAATTAAAAAGCAACGGATTATTGTAACTTAGCGAAGTTTGTAGTAATTTAATAGCTGTTTTAAAAATTTGGTAAAAAAATGTACGAAATAACACCAGTTACTATTGAAGAAGAGATGAAGCAGTCTTATTTAGATTATGCGATGAGTGTAATTATTAGTCGTGCTTTACCTGACGTGCGTGATGGTTTGAAGCCAGTACATCGCCGAGTATTGTTTGCGATGCGTGAACTGGGTAACGATTACAATAAACCTTACAAGAAATCAGCTCGTATTGTTGGTGACGTAATTGGTAAATATCATCCTCATGGGGATTCTGCAGTTTACGAAACAATCGTTAGGATGGCGCAGGATTTTTCTTTACGTTATCCGCTGGTTGATGGGCAAGGAAATTTTGGTTCCATTGACGGTGATTCTGCAGCGGCCATGCGTTATACGGAAATTCGTTTAGCTAAAATTGGACATTTTTTATTAGAAGGTTTAGAGAAAGATACGGTAGATTTTGTCCCTAATTACGATGAAACCGAGCAAATTCCTCAAGTTTTACCTGCTGCTTTTCCTAATTTATTAGTTAACGGTACTTCTGGAATTGCGGTCGGGATGGCTACTAACATTCCTCCTCATAATTTAAGTGAAGTGATTGATGCGTGCGTAGCTTTAATTGATAATCCAGATTTAAGTTTTGAAGAACTATTGAAAATTTTACCGGGACCAGATTTCCCTACGGCCGGGATTATTAACGGTCGTGGCGAAATAGAGCAAGCTTACCGTACCGGTAAAGGCAAAATTTATTTACGTGCTCGTACGCAATTTGAAACGATAGGAAATGACCGTCAAGCTATTATTGTAACCGAAATTCCTTATCAGGTTAATAAAGCTAAGATGATTGAGAAAATCGTAGAATTAGTCAGGGATAAGAGGTTAGAAGGGATCACCGGTATTCGAGACGAATCAGACAAAGAAGGTATTCGGGTAGTGATCGAACTGAGAAAAGGGGAGAATGCCGAAATAGTTTTAAATAATTTATTTATTAATACTCCTATGCAGGTTACTTTTGGTATTAACATGATCGCTTTAGACCATGGCCAACCTAAAGTCTTAAGTTTAAGAGCTATTTTAGATGCTTTTTTAGCGCACCGTAGAGAAGTAATTACGAGAAGAAGCTTATTTGAACTAAAGCAGGCTCAAGCTAGAGCACATATTTTAGAAGGTTTAAACATTGCTTTAAATAATATCGATGCGATGATTAGTTTAATTAAAGAAGCTAAGAGTCCAGCTTTAGCAAAGGAAGCTTTGTTAAGTAGACAATGGAAAGCGATGTCGATTTTAGCTTTATTAAGAACGGCGGTAAATAAAACGGGGGAGGAAATTTTTTATCAATTAACCGAGATTCAAGCTCAAGCCATTTTGGATTTAAAATTGCAGCGTTTAACGGGGCTAGAACAAGATAAGATTTTAAATGAATACCGTAATTTAATCGCTTTGATTGAAGAAATTAACCTTAATTTAAGTGATGTTCATCGCTTAATGAACATCGTACGTAAAGAATTATTAGAAGTAAAAAAATTATTTGGGGATCAGCGTTTAACGGAAATTATTCAGGCTACCGGCGATTTTACCGATGAAGATTTAATTCCAGCTGAAATGGTAGTGGCTACTATTTCCCACGAAGGGTACGGTAAAATACAAGCTTTAGATGATTATCGGGCACAGCATCGTGGTGGAAAAGGGAAAATAGCCGCTTCGATGAAAGAAGAAGACTTTATTGAACATTTAGTCGTAGCGAATACTCACGATACTTTACTATGTTTTACAAATTTAGGGAAAGTACATTGGATTAAAGTATACCGTTTGCCACGTGGGAGTAGAATTTCTAAAGGACGTCCTTTAGTTAATTTCTTGAATTTGGAAGCCGGAGAAGTAATTAATACTATTTTACCGGTAAAAAGTTATGATGAAGAGCATTTTATTTTTATGGCTACGGCATATGGGGTAGTCAAGAAAACGGTGTTAACGGCTTTTGCTCGTTCGCGTGCTAGTGGGATTATTGCGATTAATTTAGATGCCGGAGATTTTTTAATTGGAGCGGCGATTACTGATGGTCAACAAGAAATTATATTATTTAGTGATGCGGGTAAAGCCGTTCGATTTACTGAAGAATTGGCGCGTCCAATTAGTCGTTCGGCGAGAGGCGTCAAAGGAATGCAATTACAAAGTGGCCAACGAGTGATCGCTTTAGCCGTTGTAGGTAAAGAACAGGAAATCTTAATTGCTACGGAAGAAGGTTACGGTAAACGGACCGCAGTGGAAGATTTTTCTAAAACTTACCGTGGGGGGCAAGGGGTCATTTCGATTCAGGTAAATCAACGTAACGGTAAAGTAATAGGAGCACGTTTAGTAGAACCAGAAGGGGAAGTCATGTTAATTACAAACCAGGGTACTTTGGTGAGAATTAACGTGGCGGAAATTTCGGTAATTGGTCGTAATACTCAAGGGGTACGGTTAATTACTTTATCTAATACGGAAAAATTAGCGGCGATTCAAAAAATTCCTTATGAAGAAAGTTTATGAACAAACTGTCCCTGTTTTAACGATTGATGGTCCGAGTGGCTCCGGGAAAGGGACCATTGGGCTTCTTTTGGCAAAAAAATTATCGTGGCATTATTTAGATAGTGGAGCTATTTATCGATCGTTAGCTTATTTAGTTAATGAACGATATTTAGACGAACGGTTTGTTTCTGAAAAGGCGGCAGATTTAGAAGTATTTTTTCAAAACGGGAAATTATGGTGTAACGGAGTTGAAATAAGTAATGAAATTCGCCTTCCGAAAGTGGCTAAAATAGCCAGTGTTATTGCTTGTTATCCTTTAGTGAGGCAAAATCTGCTGGCATTACAGCGAAATTTTAGAAAAATGCCGGGATTAGTGGCTGACGGGAGAGATATGAGTACGGTAGTTTTTCCCGATGCAGAATTTAAAATTTACCTTAATGCTACTTTAGCAGAACGGGTTAAAAGGAGAAAAATTCAGTTGCAAGCCGAAGGAGTTGATGTTAATGTACAGCAGTTAGAGGAGGAACTTTTTAACCGCGATTTACAAGATAGTCAACGTAAAATTGCTCCTTTAAAAATAGATGCTGTTGCATTGGTAATTGATACGACCAAGTTAACGATCGATGAAGTATTGCAGCAGATTGGGGAGTACGTTAAAAAACGTATTTAATTTTAATGACAGTCCTATATTACTTGGAATATAGATTTTAGGTATTTATTATGGCAGAAAGCTTTGCAAAATTGTTTGCAGAAGAGGTAGAGGGTTTAGACTTTAAAACAGGTGTAGTACGTTTAGCAGAAGTGATCGATATTACTCCTGATTTTGTGATTTTATATTCTCCAGGAACAAAATCAGAATCTTACGTTTCAATCGAAGAATTTAAAGACCGAGATAACCAACTAGAAGTTCAAATTGGTGATAGCGTTGAAGTTTATTTAGAAGCTTTTGAAGATGGGAATGGTCGTACGATTTTTTCGAGAGAAATGGCGAAAAAAATTACCGTTTGGAAAGAATTAGAAGCAGCGTACGAACGTGGTACTTTAGTACATGGTAAAGTAATAGAACGTGTACGGGGTGGTTTTACGGTAGAAATAGATAAAATTAAAGCTTTCTTGCCTGGTTCTTTGGTGGATATTAAACCGATTAAAGAACAAACGTCTATTGAAGGGCAAGATTTAGACTTCAAAATTATTAAAATCGATAAAAATCAAAATAACGTAGTTTTATCACGTCGCGCGGCGTTAATGGCGGAAAGTACTCCAGAACGAGATGCTTTACTAAGTACCATTTATGAAGGAGCAGAATTAACGGGTACGGTGAAAAATTTGACCGATTACGGAGTTTTCGTTGACTTAGGAGGAATTGACGGTTTATTGCATATTACCGATATTTCTTGGCGTCGTATTCGACATCCAAACGAAGTTCTTTCTTTAGGACAAGAGTTAAAAGTGAAAGTATTAAAATACGATCAGGATAAATGTCGTGTTTCCTTAGGCTTGAAACAATTAGTTGAGGATCCGTGGAAAGATATCAGTCGTCGTTATCCGGTTGGTACTCGTCTGTTCGGTAAAGTGACGAACATTACCGATTACGGCTGTTTTATCGAAATCGAAAACGGGATTGAGGGGTTAGTTCATATGTCTGAATTAAATTGGACTAATAAGAACTTACATCCTAGTAAAGTAGTTACTTTGAACGAAGAAGTAGAAGTAATGGTTTTAGAAGTAGACGAGGAACGTCGACGTATTTCCTTAGGAATTAAACAATGTAAACAAAATCCTTGGAAAGAATATGCGTTAAATCACAACAAAGGAGATAAAATTACCGGAGCAATTAGATCCATTACTGACTTTGGAATTTTTGTCGGTTTAGACGGTAATATTGACGGGTTAGTCCATTTGTCAGACTTATCTTGGAACGAATCGGGAGAGAAAATCTTACGTAATTACCGTAAAGGTCAAGAAATTGAAGCGGTAATTTTAGCTATTGACGCAGAACGAGAAAGAATTTCTTTGGGAATTAAACAATTAGAACAAGACGTCTATAGCGATTATTTAGAAAATCATCCGAAAGGGAGTGTGGTTAGTGGTGAAGTGACCGAAGTTGACCCTAAATTTGCAACGATTGCTTTAGAAGGTGATTTTATCGGTAAAATTAAAGCCTTAGAAGTTAGTAGAGCTAAAGTACGAGATGTAAATGACTTCTTGCAAGTAGGTGATCGTATTGAAGCTAAGGTTTTAGGAGTAGATAAGAAAAATAGAGTCATTAACTTGTCCATTCGTGAGTTACAACCAGAGTTAGGAGAAGATAACGCTCCGGTGAATACTCAGTTAGGAGATTTACTAAAACAGCAAATGGAACAAGATTAACAGAACGATGTTTCCGCTATTATTAATGTTGATAATAGCGGGTACTAAATAGGGTAGAAAAATATGTTATTAATTATTTATAATATTTTTTTGTTATTTTTAGTTTTGACTGGTCTTTCTTTTGCTGCATTAAATGCTCAAATAGTACATTTTAATTATTTTTGGGGAGAAATTGATATTCGATTGTCTTTATTGTTAGTAGTTGTATTAGCGTTAGGTGTTTTAATCGGGCTAGCTTCTTCTTTGATCTCTTGGTTAGTTTTAAAACACGAAAATTTTAAATTAAAATTGAAAATTAAAGCTATCGTTAATAATTCGGCGAAACAAGCGGATATTTTTCCTTTCGAAAAATAGATGTTACAGCTAATTTTATTATTAATCATCGTTTTTTTAGGGATAGGTTGGTTTTGGGGGTATCGTTATTCTTTAAAAAAAAATCTTAATTCTTCACCTCCGGCATTAACTCAATATTTTCTAGGTGTTAATTATTTATTAAATGAACAACCCGATCAAGCGGTAGATGCTTTTTTGAAAGCTTTAGAAGTAAACGTATCCACGGCAGAAATTTATTTAGCGTTAGGTAATTTATTTAGAAAACAAGGTAAATTAGAAAGAGCCATTAGGGTGCACCAGACTTTGTTTAATTATCCTCATTTAGGGACAACGTTATTAGGCCAGGCTCACTTAGAATTAGCTGAAGATTATTTAGCGAGTGGTATTTTCAACCAAGCAGAACAACAGTTATCGATTTTATTATCTTTAAAATACCAAGAAAAACAAACGTTAGAATTATTGTTAAAATTGTATCAAATTCAGCAAGAATGGGAAAAAAGCATCCAAATTGTTTTACAATTAATTAAACAATTTGGTGAGGATAAAAGTTTAGTACTAGAACACTGTTATTGTGAGTTAGCCGAACAAGCTTTTAATAAAGCGTTATGGGACGAAGGTTTAAATTGGTTAAAACAAGTGCCTAAAGCGAAATTATCTTCGGTAAGGAGTAACTATTTATTAGCTTGTTTGTGGTTAAAAAAAGCAGAACAAAATAAAGCATTAAAGATATTAGCCAGTGGTTTCAAAAAATCTTCTTCGTATTGGGACGAAGTTTTTCCCGAATTATTAAATCATTTCTGGCAAGCTGGTTGTTTAGATTCATTGGTTGATTTATGTCGACAGCAGGATTTAAAAATAGTAGGCTTAGGTTTAATAGAAAGTTTGCTTTTATTACAAAGTAAAGCGGAAGCAGAAGATTTTTTGGCGCAAATTTTAATGATGCCTCAATCTTTAGTGAACTTGAAAAAAATTTTACGCTTAGCGGTGAGATATACGATCGATTTAAAACGTTATTGGCCTGCTATTGAAACGCAATTTTTATATTGGACTCCGCAAACCGAAGAGTATTGTTGCCAAATTTGTGGTTTTAGTAGTCGTAGTTTTTATTGGTGTTGTCCGGGATGTCACCATTGGGAAAGTATCCATTGTAAAGTCATTAATTAGAAATAGAAGTTAAGCGTTATTTTTTGATCGTTTAATTTTTAATATTATAAAAATTCTAAAATAAAACGGTTGATTTAAGGACCAGAAGAAATTGAGCATTTTATCAGTTTAAACGGAATAATTCACAAAATATAAACGTTATGGTAAATTGGCAAATGTTTATGTAGAGTATTAAGGGATTGGTTAATTTAAAAATTAATCCTTTGTTGGTAAACCCAGTATTTTCATAGCAATTAGATTGGATGGTAACGATAATTAAATAAGATTAAAATGAGTTTGCATTATGTTAACGGAGAAAAAAAGAATTTTAACGGGTGATCGTCCTACGGGGAGATTACATATCGGTCATTACATTGGTAGTTTGCAAAATCGGGTTAAATTGCAAAATGAATATGACACTTTGATTTTAATTGCTGATATTCAAGCTTTAACCACTCATTTTGAGAAACCGCAATTAATTCAAGATAGTATTTACGAAGTAGCAATAGATAATTTATCGGTGGGTTTAGATCCGAATAAAATCAAACTAGTACTACAATCAAAAGTTCCGTATATAGCTGAGTTAACGATTTTTCTATCGATGTTAGTTACGGTAAACGTTTTACGCCATAATCCGACGACTAAAAATGAAGCAGCAAATTATGGATATGACGAATTAACTTACGGTTTTTTAGGTTATCCGGTAAATCAAGCCGCTGACATTGCTACTTTTGCAACAGATTTGGTACCTGTTGGAGAAGATCAAATTCCGCATATGGAATTAACGCGTAAGTTAGTGCGTAGATTTAATGAGGGTTATCAACCGGTTTTAAAAGAACCGCAGCATTTGTTAAGTAATTGTCCTCGTTTGGTCGGGTTAGACGGCAATAGTAAGATGGGTAAAAGTTTAGGTAATGCGATCTATTTATCGGATTCGGCTGAAGTGGTTATTGATAAGGTCAAAATGGCAATTACTGATCCAGCACGGATTAAAGCTAGCGACGTTGGGCATCCAGAAGTTTGCATGGTGAATAAATATCATCAAGTTTTTACTTCTAATGATTATAATAATATTTGTGAAATGTGTCGTAAAGGTGCTATCGGATGTGTAGCTTGCAAAAAGCGATTAAGTCAAAGTATTAACGGGTTGTTAGAACCTTTCCGTCAGAAACGAGCTTATTACGAAGCTAATCTGAAAAAAGTATCGGAGATTATCCACGCGGGGACGGAAGAGGCTTGTAAAATCGGAAAAGAAACTTTATTGAAAGTAAAGGACGCCATGCATTTAACGTTAAAGCATTGATTTAACGAATGAAAAATAAAGTATACCGTTTTTTAACGAAAATTCCGGTAGGTAAAGTTGTTACTTATGGACAAATTGCTGAATACTTGGGTAATTTTGAGTTATCAAGGGTTGTCGGCAATATTTTGCATCAGAATCCTGATCCGGTTCAATATCGATGTTATAAAGTAGTTAATAGTCGAGGTATGTTATCCAAACGTTTTGTTTTTGGTGGAATTGAAAAACAGAGAGAAAAATTAGAGCAAGAAGGGATTATAGTAAAAAATGATAAGGTTGATTTAAAACGGTACAAAATGTAACCGTTTTTTTAGGTATTTGTAAGGAGTAATTTCGTCAAAAAAAAGGGACATATAAAAAAAATCAAAAAAAAGCTTTTCAAAAGGGAAAAAGTAGGTATACTGAGAGCAAGA
>CAUUCF010000008.1:0-49631 GCA_963543695.1 uncultured Gammaproteobacteria bacterium | reverse complement strand
TAGTTAATCTTGCTCTCAGTATACCTACTTTTTCCCTTTTGAAAAGCTTTTTTTTTGCAATTTTGATTTATGAATCAAGTTTTTTTACTATTGAGGTTCGTTTAAGCTAAATCGATATTATTGTTTAGTGATTAAAAAAATAGATCGAGTTAATTTGAGATAGATTCTTTGTTTTGGAGTATTTTTTGTTTAGTTTGTAATTTTAATAATTGTTCAGTTTGTAGGGCTTTGGGATTTTTTAAAAGCATATTAATTAGCAAAAGAGCTTTTTTATTTTGTTGTAATTTTTCATATAAAGTAATTTGAGTCAGGTAACTGTTAATTTTTTGATCGCGTAGATTGTACACTTTGATTAACGCTTCTAATAGTTCTAAACGATTAGTTTGCAAGTAACTACTGCGTAAAATTTCTTGACTTTCTTCAAATTGTTTATCGTAATTAAGTAATTCAGTATATTTTAAAATAATGGCTAAATTAAACGGTTGAGTGTCATATAATTGTTTTAAAATTCGTAAGGCTTGATTTAAGTCGTGACGGTTAAAATAATATTCAGCTTCTGCTAATGAAATCAAAAAATGGTTAGGTAAAGCTTTTTTTAAAAATTTTAACTGAGCGACCGTTTGTGTATGATTAGTGTTTGTTTGTAGGTTTTTTAGTAACTGATAATAATTTTTTTCTATGGAATTAATTTGAGGATCTTCGTTTTGTATCGGTAAATTTTGTAGAAAAGCTATTCTGGTACGAACTAAATTATAAGTATAATCTTCAGTGTAATGCTTTAAAGGGTAAGTAGTGGCTTGATCGTACGTGTAACTAATGCGCTCTTGATCTAGCGGGTGAGTAGAAAACCATTTGGGAAAATTTTCTCGGTAATTTAAAGATACTTGTTGAAAACGCTCAAATATTTTAGGCATCCATAACGGATTAAACCCGGCGTTAAATAAAATTTTCAATCCCACTTGATCAGCTTCTTTTTCATGAACTCTAGAATAATTTAGTTGTTGGTATGCGATGCTCCCTAGACTAGTATAAGCAGCGCCTAAACCTAAATCTGAATTAATAGGAGTTAATAAAGATCCTAAAATTAAACCTAAAATGGTAGTAAAGGTGTCTGCTTTTGAACGCCTTGCTAGTTGCTGTAGATGCCTTTGCAGAAGGTGAGCTGTTTCATGGGCTAAAATAGCGGCTAGTTCTCCTTCGTGTTGACAAGCTTGAAAAGTGCCAGTATTAATACCAACAATGCCCGCTGGTCCAGCAAACGCGTTTAAGGCCGTATTTTTAATGATTAAACAAACGTTTTCATGGTTAGCTAATTCGGTGTTTTGTAATAGACGTTTAATTAAGCTAGAAAAATATTCATGAGCAATAGTGTCTTCAATGAAAGTGCATTCGTCGTATAGTATATTCAATAATTGTTCACCTTGTTGACGTTCTTCTGACAAGATAATGGCACGATTATTTTGGTCATTAATACTTAACGACACAGGGGAAAGTAAAACTAAACTAATAAGTAGCCAAATGCGCATAGTGATTTAACCATCCTTCTAAAATTAAGCAAGCCGCATAACTATCTATTTCGGTAATTTTTTTATGCGGGTATTTTAATTTTAAATAATTTCTAACCGTTAAACTGGTCAGGGTTTCATCGCTGCGGTAAATTGGAATTTGAAAATGCTTTTTTAGTGCTTGATAAAAAGCTAAAGCTTGGGTAGTTACAGTGGAATTGTTACCATCGATGCGATAAGGAATACCTAACACTATACCGTTAGGAGACCAAGTTTCAATTAAGTTGTCTAATGCTCGCCATAATTCTACCGCATTACGATAACGAATGATCGGTAATGCAGTAGAAGTTCTAGTTATTTGTTGGCCAACGGCCACTCCAAATTTTTTAGTGCCAAAATCTAAACCAATAAATACGTTATTTGACATTGCTTTGGTATAATTTACCGAAAGTTTCTTTCGTTAAAAAAGCAGCAATTAACGCGATAATGACTCCGGCTAGAACGAACCAGTTAGCCCTTAAAAAATCAATTTTACTGTAAATCATTTGACCGTTGAGCGTATTATTACCTAAGTCTAATAATTTACCGTACCAAGCTACTAAAGTACCTGCTCCCATAATTAAAATAGAACTAATACTAGAAGCGGTAGCGGTCACTGTGATCGGATTACTTTCGGTAATTACCGGATAACCTACTACTTGGAAGCCCATAATAAAACCAAGGCCTAAAAAGAGTAAAGCTGCAACTAATAGTGAGTAACTAGGTAAATACATAATAGCCACTAACGTTATAATCGTCCCTAAAGCTCCGATTAACATCGGTTTTCTTCTTAAGTTTATTTTGTCAGAATAATACCCGGCAAACGGAGAACCAATGATCATGCCGATGAAAATCATACTCGTGATTAAAGTAGCGTGTCCAATCGAAAAATGGTGTACTTGTTTTAAAAATGGTACTCCCCAAGATCCGCCAAAAACGTACGAAGGGAAATTTAATAAACTGATGAACGAACCGGCTAACCAATTTTGAGGGTTGAGCAATACTGCTTTTAACGATTGGAAGAAATTATTTTGATCTTTATTATGATCTTCACGATGTTCTACGACTTTATCTTTAACGAAAATGAATTGCAGTAATACTAAAAAACAACCGAAGAAAGCAACCAATTTCATTGCGGCACGCCAGCCGATCTTTAACGTTAATAAACTCAACGGCGTTTGAGCAATTACCCCTCCTAATGTTGCTAAAGCAACGAACATCGAAACAACGAAACCGGTATTTTTAGGCTCAAACCAAAGCGAAGTCACTTTTACCGCGCTTAAAAAACAGAAAGAACCGCAAACTCCTATTAGTAAGCGAGTAAACCATAAAAATTGAAAATTAGAAGCGATAGAAAATAAATAAGTAAGAATTACTGCCGACAAAAACGCACTAATCACTAGCTTTTTAGGAGAAAAACGGTCTAAAGCAATACCGGCAGGAAAAACGAAAAATAAATTTCCCCAAAAATAACTAGAAAATAATTGACTAATTTGTTCAGCCGAAAAAGCAAAATCTTGCGTAATTTGCTCGTTGATCGCATTGAACAAATTCATTTGGATAAAAACATAAAAGAAAAAAAGAGAAGTAGCCAATACTACTACCCACGAACGAGTTGTTGTTTTCATCATAATTTATCTTCGATATTAAAAATGAGCGTATTTTAATATATTTTAGAAAACTTGTCTAACTAATTTTTCATTAAAATACGTCCCCAACGGGATTCGAACCCATGTTACCGCCGTGAAAGGGCGATGTCCTAAGCCTGCTAGACGATGGGGACAACAACATCGAAATAGCAAAACACTATTTCGGTAAAATGTCAAGCTCTTTAAGAAGGATAAGGGGGGAGATTTTTTAAAAGCGAATTAAAGGCTGCACGAAGAAAAAATAATTTTTGTTCAAAGGCTTTATTTTTTAATTAATTGATTCAGTGATTAAATTAAGCGTTAAATAATGTTAATTATAGTAAATAATTAAAAATGGATAAACGTTATTTGACAAAAGAGGAATAATTTATATTTTTAATGGTAAAGGCAATCGAAAATGCTAAAAATTTAAGTAGACGAAAAACTACCTTGAGGTAATTAGTTTAATGAAAATAATAATACAAGCCGGTGGTAAAGGGACAAGGTTAGAAGGTTTAACAAGAAACAAACCCAAATGTTTAGTGCCGGTTAATAATTTGCCGATAATTTTTTATCTTTTCCAAAAATTTAAAGATTCTGAATTTACGATAATTGCCGACTATAAAAAAGACGTTTTACAAAAATATTTAAAATCGTTTGGTCAACAATATAAATATGCGATCGTAGAAGCGCAAAAACAAGGAACGATCGCAGGAATTAAAGAAGCCATGGTTAACTTTAAAGAAGATGAACCTTTGATGTTAATTTGGTGCGATTTGATTTTAGCCGAACAATTTACGATTCCTGAAACCGTAGGAAATTATATCGGTATTGCTAAAGAATTTGAATGTCGGTGGTCATTTGTAGATAATCAATTTCTTAAACAACCTTCGAAAGAAAACGGAGTAGCAGGGTTATTTATTTTTGAAAATAAACGTTTGTTGGCAAAAATAGAAGAAGAAGGAGCATTTGTCGATTGGTTACAGAAACAAACGATCTCGTTTCAACGCTTAGATTTATACGGTACTAAAGAAATTGGAACGCTATTATCTTATTCCGATAGTAACGATTTGACTCCACGTTGTCGACCTTTTAATGCGATCGAATTTAATAACGACGTCATTATTAAACGTGCGGTTAATGCACAGGGGCAAAAAATAGCCGAAAACGAAATCGCTTGGTACCAACACGTCAGTAAACTTCAATACGCTAATATTCCTGAAATTTACGAGTATCAACCTTTAAAAATGAAAAGGGTATCAGGTAAAAATATTTATGAATACGATTGTTTAACTAAATCTCAAAAACAAGAGATTTTAACCAAACTAATAGACGCCTTACAAACGCTACATCATCTTGAACCGGTCCAACCTGTCAATATAACAGACGTGCAAAATACTTATTTCGATAAAACTTTGGATCGTTTAGCGAAAGTGGCAAATTTAGTTCCTTTTGCGGATCAGGAATTTATTAAAATTAATGGCCAGTATTATAAGAACGTACTTTTTAATCAAGCAGAACTACAGTTCGCTTTAAAGGAAGTGTATCCAAAAGAATTTAAATTAATTCACGGAGATTGTACTTTTTCTAATTTAATGTTCGATACGTTTAATATGAAAGCCGTTTTAATCGATCCCCGAGGATATTTCGGGGAAACTAAGTTTTACGGAGACGTTGATTATGATTGGGCTAAGCTATATTATTCTTTAAAAGGGGAATACGATCAATTTAACCGGAAAAAATTTACTTTAGATATCCAAAATCAACAGGTTGAATTTGCAATTAAACCTAATAATTGGGCCGATATGGAAGAATTCTTTTTCGATTGCTTGCCGGAAGTAAGTAAATATAAAATTAAATTATTACACGCGATTATTTGGCTAAGTTTGACCACTTATGCTTGGGAAGATTACGATAGTATTTGTGGAGCATTTTATAACGGTATTGTGAAATTAGGGGAGGTACTTTAAAGTATGTTAAAACTTTCTAAGTTAGGCCATACGTGGATTTTAGATTTAGATGGTACACTGGTTAAACATAACGGTTATAAACAGGACGGTTATGATACTTTGTTAGAAGGGGTAAGAAATTTTTTTGCTAAAATTCCGTCGCAAGATAAAATTATTATTTTAACGGCGAGAAAACAAAGTAATTTAACTGGGTTAAAACGATTTTTAGCTGATAATAATTTGCGTTACGATTATCTATTAACGGATATGCCGATGGGTGAGAGAATTTTAGTAAACGATAATAAACCTAGTGGTTTACAATGTGCTTATGCGATTTGTCAACCGAGAAATGCGGTTTTTAATTTAGATTTTCAGATAGAGGAACAAATTTGATTTTTTAACTGAGAATGATTTTTAATTTGTAATGAAATGGAAAGATAAAACGGTAGGAAAAATAAAATCGTCAAGAATACCATAGCATCGTAAAATGAAAAAAAGTGAACGTATTAATGGTAAATGCCAAACAACGGTTAAATGCTGCGGTTTAACCGTAATGTCACAAACGACGGATTATTTAACCGCAAGTGTTGAACGTCGTTTTTTAGGGGGAATTTTTAAAACGGTTCGACTTCATGACGTGCGGGCTAATACCTATTCGTTAGATTGGCAAATAGCAGGATTTTCTCTTATCAAACGTTTAGAAAAAGCAAATGATTGTCACTATTACCTTTTTAAACAAAAAATTTATTCGAGAGATTTAAAAGCGCAATTCAAAAAACGATATTTTCCCTTTTTAGATAAACGATATGACGATATTTATATTTTAAGTGCACACAGCGGAGAAGTATATTTAACGTTAGCATACGTGATTAGGCTTTTAATAAAGCGTAACGGGAGTAAAAATCCGTTACTAATCGCTACTTTACCTTATCATGTTGATTTGATACGTTTATTATGTGCTGATTTACCTTACCTTTATTTAAGAAAAATACGCCTTAATTTTGTCGAAGATTCTTTTCAAATGTGGCCTTTTCGGTTCTTTTTGTTATTTAAAGCTAATTATTTTAAACAGGTAGAGTACGATATCAAATATTATCCGCCAGGAAAGAGTCATTACTTTAGTGCTATTTTAAAGCAACTTAATTTTACGGTAGAACGATTGACTTTAAATAAAATGGTAGTGCCTTTCACGGTTGAACAAGCATTGTTAGTGAAAATGGAACAAATGGGGTTAAAGTTAGAGCGATTTGTCTTCGTAGCTCCAGAAGCTAATTCTTGTGAAGCGTATTCCAAAGATTTTTGGGAGCAATTAATACAGAAATGCCAACAAAAAGGTTATGATGTTTTTTTTAACGTGACGAATCGCGGCAAGCAACTGCTATACCAAGCGCATTATAAAACTTGTCCTTTGAATTTTACCGAAGTATTTGCGTTAGCTAAAAGAGCAAAAAGAATAGTAGCTTTAAGAAGTGGGATTAATGAACTTTTACTACAGACCGAAGTGCCTATGGATATTTTATATACTAAATTTAGAAATCATCATTATTTTAATAGTATGGATGTTAAACGGGTGATTTCAGGGTTTGGTTTTAGGGAAATACCGTTAGTGGATCAGCAAAAAATAAGAGAATTTAATACCGAATCAATCTCTCCGCAACAATGTTTAGCTTTAATTTTACAAGATTTATAGTATTTACAACGATAACGATCAAATTATAACGGTTGGTAATTTAAAATTCTAAAATAATGATTGTTTTGGTAAAAAATTATTTTACGTTCCATTAATTGTAATAAGTGGATTTGTACACAGCTAATTTTTAGACCAGTACGTTGTGCGATCGTTTCTAAAGTTGATGGCTCATCAAGTTGTTGCCAAATTAGTTTTTGGGTTGGAGAAGTAAACGGAGGGGTAGGCTGTATCAATTTAGGAGGTTGGGACAACAAGTTTTCTAGTACGTCTTCGGGTTTAGTTACTAATTTGGCTCCTTTTCGGGTTTAGTTACTAATTTGGCTCCTTGACTAATTAGATAATGAGTTCCTTGACTTTGAGGATGATAAATAGATCCAGGAATGGCAAAAATTTCTTTACCTTGTTCTGCTGCTAAACGAGCGGTAATTAAAGAACCACTACGTAAACCGGCCTCTACTACTAGCACTCCGTTGCTTAAACCGCTAATTAGACGATTACGTAAAGGGAAATGCCAAGCTTGTGGAGGAGCTTCTAAAGGAAATTCACTCGTAATTAAGCCGTGGTTAGCTAAAAGTTCTTGCCTTAATTTTTGATTTTGGGCTGGGTAAGTACGTAGTATGCCAGTGCCTATTACCGCGATCGTTTTTTGATTTTTTAAAGCTCCACGATGGCTGGCAGTGTCGATGCCGGTAGCGAAACCACTAGTGATAACGATGTTATAATTAGTGAAAATTTCGGCAAATTTTTCAGCAATTGCTAATCCCATGATCGAAGGTTTACGTGTACCAACGATCGCTAATTGTCGTTGATTGATTAAATCTAGATTACCTTCACAAAAAAGTAAAACCGGAGGATCAGGAATGTTTTTAAGTGTTGGAGGAAAGTCAGGGTACCAAAGTATTTGGTGATCCGGAAGCTTTAACCATTGTTCAATTGGTATTAAAGTTTGTTCATCGTATTGACGAAGATCGTTGGTCGGAATACGATGCTTTTGACAAAGCGTCGGATTAATATTTGTATCTTGCCATAAATGAAAACTGTCTAAGCCTAACCGAAAAAAATATTGCGGATAAGCAGTCAATAACCACAATAATCGTTTTTTTAACCCAGGAGTTAAAGTGCTTTCCATCTTGCTTTTTTACGGGATACTTGTTAATTATTATAACAAGTAAATATAAAAAAAATATCAGTGAAAATACCGAAGGAGGTAGGTTTAGCTATGTTACAGGTAGTACGATATCCGAATGATTTATTGCGTCGTAAAGGTAAGTATGTAGACGATTTTACTACGGTTCAGGAAGAAATTGAACAAATGTTAGTTACTTTACAAAAGCAAGAAAATTGCGCGGCATTAGCGGCTACTCAATTATCGATCGTCAATCCTCACCGTATCGTAGTTTTCAATTTACCCGATTACGAACAAAAAAAAGAAGTTTGGGGTTTAATTAATCCTACGATTTTGCAAAGAGAAGGTACACAAAAAGGAGAAGAAGGGTGTATGTCGGTTCCTGGAGTTAGTGCAGAAGTGGTACGTGCTCAAAAAATTCAAGTAAAAGGATTTAATTTAAAGGGACAAGCGGTTTGTTTTACTGCTACGGATTTCCTCGCACGATGTATTCAACACGAAGTTGATCATTTAAACGGGATTTTATATTTAGATTATTTAAGTCCTTCTAAATTACGGCGGATAGAAAGGCAGTTGTATCAACAAGCAAGAAATTGAAATGTCGTCAACGGAATAAATTTTGAATAATATAACTGTTACAAGAGCCGCATGAAAGCTAAAAAAAGCAGAACGCCGAATAAAATTGATGTTTCCCCAAAGAAGCATTTAGCGTCAACTTATTTGCAATTTTGGATAGGGAGTATCTTAATCTTTTTTTGGTATTTAAGTTTGTTTAGCTATTGCCCAACAGATAACGCGTGGTTTTATGTTTCGAGTAACATCAACGTTAGTAATTGGGGAAGTATTTATGGTGCTTGGTTAAGTGACTTTTCTTTTTGTTTTTTAGGTTATTTTGCTTATTTGTTACCTCTTTTATTAGGATACCTTGTTTTTGTCGCTTGTTTTCGACCGGAAGAAGCGTTACCGGTTAAAATCGTTGGCTTGTTTTGTTTAGGGGTAGCGTTATTAATTTGTTGTGAAAATTATTTGCCGGTATTTTTCATGCCCATTGGTTCTGGAGGCATCTTCGGCAATTGTTTGAAAAATTATTTGTTGTTTTATTTAGGAAATATCGGCATGCATCTGTCGTTATTCGTGTTATTTTTCGTGGGGTTAACGGGTTTATTAGGTCCACAATGGTTAAAAATCATCGATTATACAGGAGGTTTAACTTTATGGTGCTTTAAACATTTAACTTTTAAGAAAAAACCTCGTCAAACAAAAGAGAACGATCACGAAAAGGTGAATAGCGTAGTTGACCAAAACGTATTGAAAACGAAAAAAAGACCGACAATTCAAACGGTACGTCAATCAACGACGCAATGGAGTTTTCCTCCGGTAGATTTATTAGATGCTCCAAATAAAAAAGCAGCTAAGGAAATGACGGAAAAAGACCTTGAAAAAATGTCTAGAAACGTCGAATTACGTTTACGAGATTTTGGAATTAACGTGAAAGTGGTAGGTGCACATACTGGACCAGTTGTCACGAGGTTCGAATTAGAATTAGCGGCAGGGACCAAAGTGAGTAGAATCAGCACTTTGTCTAAAGATTTAGCTCGATCTTTATCGGTTCCTAGCGTTAGGATCGTAGAGGTAATCCCTGGAAAATCGGTAGTCGGTTTAGAACTGCCTAATGCACAACGAGAAATAGTCCGGTTAAGAGAAATTATTGCTTCAGAAGCATATGAGCAATCAAAAGCCCCTTTAAATTTAGCGTTAGGTAAAGATATCAGCGGTTATCCAGTGATTGTCGATTTGGCAAAGATGCCTCATTTGTTGGTAGCAGGAACTACCGGTTCAGGAAAATCGGTTTGTGTAAACGCGCTAATTCTGAGTTTGTTATATAAATATACTCCTCAAGAATTAAAAATTTTGTTGGTTGATCCTAAAATGTTAGAGCTATCGGTATATGCAGATATTCCGCATTTGTTAGTGCCAGTCATTACTAATATGAAAGAAGTACCTTCTGTCTTTCATTGGTGTATTTTAGAAATGGAAAAACGTTATTGTCTAATGTCAGAATTAGGGGTTAGAAACTTATCAGGATATAATTATAAAATTCGTGAAGCCCGTAAAAATAATCAACCGATTTTAGATCCTTTGGATAATCATGAAGAGTTGCAGGAACGTAAGTACTTAACCGAATTACCTTATCTGGTTTTAATTGCTGACGAATACGCGGATATGATGATGGTGGTAGGGAAAAAAATTGAAGAATTAATTGCTCGCTTAGCTCAAAAAGCTAGAGCTGCTGGTATTCATTTAATTTTGGCAACTCAGAGGCCTTCAGTAGACGTAGTAACGGGGTTGATTAAAGCTAATATCCCTTCGCGAATTGCTTTTCAAGTTTCGTCTAAAATAGATTCACGTACTATTTTAGATCAATCTGGCGCGGAACAATTGTTAGGGTATGGAGACATGTTATATTTAGCTCCAGGTTCAGGTATGCCGATTAGGGTACACGGCGCTTTTGTCGGCGATGATGAAGTACATCGAGTCGTTAATGCGTTAAAGATGAACGGTAAGCCTGAATATTTATCGGAGATTGTCGATGGGATATCAGAAGATTTTTCGGTAAACGAAAGTATCGCTAGTAGTGATGACCCTGAAAAAGACCCACTATACGATCAAGCGGTGCAGATGGTACTCGAAACGAATCGAGCTTCTACTTCTAATATTCAACGTCGTTTTAAGATTGGTTATAATAGAGCAGCGCGGATGATCGATGCTATGGAAGTAGCCGGAATCGTAGGGCCCTTAGAAAAAAACGGAGCAAGAAGGGTTTTAATTAATAAAAATTGATGAAAATACAACAAACCTTTTATATTACAGAGCCAGAAGTAGGTTTACGGATAGATGTAGTTTTAGTGCGACATTTACGATATTCTCGTACTTTAGTAGCTCAATGGTTAAAGGATGGTCAGATTTTAGTTAATCAAGGAAAAGTAACCGCAAGTAAAAAAGTTAAATTAGCGGATTTAGTGACGGTTTTGGTGGTAATACAAACACCAGAAAAAACATTAGCAGAAAAAGGACCGTTATCCGTCTGTTTTGAAGATGACGATTTGATCGTTATTAATAAACCTGCCGGATTAGTAGTTCATCCTGGAGCGGGAATTCAGGCAGGTACTTTGTTAAATCGTTTATATTACCATTATCCTGAAGTTAAAATCTTACCGCGCGGAGGTATTGTACACCGGTTAGATAAAGATACAACGGGTTTGATGATCATCGCTAGAAATTTAATTAGTTATCAGCTGTTAGTTAAAATGTTTGCAAACCGACAGGTAGAGAAAATTTACCGTACGATCGTGGTAGGGCAATTAATTACGGGGGGGATGATCGAAGCCAACATTACGAGAGACGTTAGAAATCGAACTTTAAAACAAGTTTGTGTTGAGGGTGGGTTATACGCTTTAACGCGCTACTGGGTGATTAAACGCTATTTAAACTTTACGGAATTAAAAGTTAAGCTTGAAACGGGACGCACTCATCAGATTCGGGTGCATTTCAGTTATTTAGGGTTTCCTATTGTGGGCGATCCTGCTTACAATCACCGTACGCTTTCTACTAAAATAGCCGCGGTGATTTTAAAAAATGTACCTGCTACGCAATTATTACATGCCGAAAAGTTAAGTTTTTTACACCCTATTCAGCAGACCCCGTTAACTTTTGAAGCTCCCTTGCCTTCGAGTTTTCTTAATTTTAAATTATTGTTAGAACAAAATAATAGTTTAGCTTAAGCTTAAAAAAGTAATTTGATTAAAGATTAATTGAATCATGCATTATATTGTTATATGATCTTAACATTTTAGGAACGAGGTTGAAATGAACTGGTATCGAAAAAGTTTAACGTTTTTTATGGGATTAGGAGCAATAGTATTACTTGCCGGTTGCTCAGCTACTAAAGTAGTCATTAGTAAAAGGAATTTGGACGTGCAAACGAAAATGAGTGATACTATTTTCTTAGATCCTGCGGAAGAGGATCAGATGAATATCTGTATTCAAGTAAAAAATACTTCTGACCGACAGTTAGAAATTACCGATCAAATTACGAGTATTATCGAAAGTAAAGGTTATAAAGTAGTTAAATCGGTAAATAACGCTCATTATTTGTTACAAGTAAATATTTTATTCGTAGACAAAATAGATCCTACGGCAGCAGAAAAAGCTTTTAACGGCGGGTTTGGTAGTGAATTAAGTTCCATTGGTACTGGAGTAGCAACGGCGGCGTTGGTAGGTCGAGGAAATAAAACGATGGTTGCTGGAGGATTAATTGGTGGTGTGCTTGGTACTATTGCGGATTCAGTCGTCAAAGACGTGACTTACATAGTGATTGCTGATTTGCAGGTTTCTCATCGACCGCTGAATGGAGAAATCGTACGACAAAAAGACCATACTCACTTAAAACAAGGTAAAAATAGCGTACAAACGCAAAAATCGTTTGGACAAGCGGATTGGAAACGTTATCAAACGAGGGTAGTTTCAAAAGCAAATAAAGTAAATTTAAAATTTGAAACGGCGAAACCAATTTTGGAAAAAGGGATCATTAAAACGATTACCGGTATTTTTTAAGTTAGTTAAATCCGACTAATATAAAGATAATTACAAAAGAGGGTTTAGGTTAATAAAAACGCTTGATTCTACCACTGAATTTTGTTAAGGTTTATTTAATTGTATAACGGGGTAACGTTATGGTTATCGTAATGATTTTCAGTGGCTTAGCTTATTTATTAGGTTCAATTTCAAGTGCGATTTTAGTTTGTCGACTTTTTGGTTTACCCGATCCTCGTAACGATGGTTCTCGTAATCCAGGAGCAACTAACGTTTTAAGGCTGGGTGGAAAATTACCTGCCTTGTTAACGTTATTAGGAGATCTGTTGAAGGGGTTATTCGCGGTTTGGTTTGCTAAATTTTGCGGTTTAAACGAAAGTAGTTTAGGGTTAGTTGGTCTAGCCGTTTTCTTAGGTCATGTTTTTCCGTGTTTTTTTAATTTTCAAGGTGGTAAAGGAGTAGCAACTTTTATCGGGGTAATTTTAGGATTGAATTTTTTGACCGGGTTGTTGGTTATCTTCACTTGGATAGGCGTAGTATTATTTTATCGTTATTCATCATTAGCTTCTTTAGTGGCTTCTTGTCTCTCTTTAATTTTAAGCCTATTTGTAATTCCTAAGGCTTGGTTGTCTATTTTACTAATGTTTTTGATGTTAGTGTGGCGTCATCGTAATAACATTAGCCGCTTAAAGTTTGGGACGGAAAATAAATTACATTTTTAAATTGATCAAAACAAAAGTTAACCAGAGGAATGGTGGTATGAAGCGTAAAATAGGAATCTTATTCGGTATTATTAGTGGGTTATTTTTAGCAAACGTGGCTTTAGCAGAAGATTGGTCGCAGTTATTAAAAGGCCTAACTTTTACCCCCCATTCTACCGATTTATCAATTAAGTATTTAATTGAAATGTTCGGCAGAATACAAGGCATTAATTTATTTGCGGGACAAGGTACGTCTATTTTAAGCGTGATTTTTGGAGTTTTTAATGCAGGGTTATTAGCTATTTCGGGAGTGTTTTTAGCTTATACCTTTGTAAAAGTTTTAACAAATACGACGATCGACGGTTCAGCGATGGGAAAAAGCGCTACGGTTTGGATGGCGGTACGATGTGCTTTAAGTACCACTTTATTAGTACCTCAAAGTACTGGTTATTCTACGATTAACGCTATTATTATGTGGATTATCGTTCAAAGCATTGGTTTTGCTAACGTGTTATGGAACCATAGTGTCGATTATATTTATAGTCATGGAAACCAATCTTTTGTTTTTGAAAAAAGTAACGAGAGTGCTGCTCAAGGTAATCAAGTGAATTATTCGTTGATTAACGGCGAAAAAGATTCAGTTTTTACGAAATTTGATAGTAATAAACACGTTTCTAGTAAAGATATGTTAGCTTCATTAGTGTGTGCTTATTCGGTTTTAGGGGAATTAAACGCAAAAAGACAAAATCAATACGATATACAGCTAAATGAATATGAAACGGCTAGCGATGATGCGGCAAAGCGTTTAGCTGAAAGTAAAATGTTAAGCCTTAGTCAAACGATTTTAAATAACCAAGAACAAGGATTTAGCGTTTATAAATTTAACGTTATTGACGATGAGAGTGGCAGTATTCAATTCCCTTATGTTCATAACGATTTATTTTATCAGAATTACGGGTTTAGTAACGGAGATATTTCCACCGGGATTTGTGGTAAATTTAGTTACAATACGGCGGTTCAAAAAAATGCTGCTTTGCAGATGCTGAACGTTTTAAACGGTGCTGCACGTCGGATTGTCGATAACGTCAGTAACGATAGTAGTTTATTAAGTAATACGACCATTGGAGACGTTGCTTTAGAGGACGTGACGTTAAGTTCGCCAGATCTCGAAACGGTCGGTACGGGTAGTTTACCGGAAGGGACTTTGAATTTAGTAAGTGCAGCTTTGAATTATCAAGAAGCTACTCGTTCGGTTTGGTTAAAAACGAATCAAAAAAACGATAGTGATGAAGATTATTCTATCGATAAAATTAAAGATTTAGGATGGTTATTTGCCGGAAGTTTCTATTATTATTTGATGAACATGAATGCTCAAACAAGCGTAGACGACAGTAATGTTTATTTGAATGTTAGTAGTAAATATAGTCCAACCAACGTTAAAATAGGGAAGACTTGGACCAAAAATTTGTCTAATGCAGAATTATGGGTTACTAAAGCAGGTATTTTAGCTTATAACTACGCTAATTACACTAATAACGTTATCCTTTCGGGAGAGGACGCGGCTATCGATAAAGCTGCTGGCCAAATTAAAGAGGGATTAGACCAGATTAAATCGGTATCTAATGCAACTTTAACGGGTTACCTTACAGGGGCAGGAGTTTTAATGGCGGTGCCGCTGTATGGTCCTTTAGCAATGATGGCTACTTTTCGAGGGATCCCGATGATGATTTTGCACGTAGCGGCTAATAATTTTATCGATACTTGGAGTAGCGAATTAAAAACGAAAAAAGACGCTATTTTTAAAGTACAAAAAATTGGCGAGTCATTAATTTCCGAAGCGATGTTTATTTTTAATAAAATTTTATTACTAAACGTTTCCGTTGGAGCAGGAGGGGTAGTTGCTACGGCCCTTACCGTAGCGTCTAAGTCCGTTGCTGCGGTTGGAACTTACTGGGCTAGTACCAGTGGAGTAGTTTCTACTTTAGAAACAATGGAAAGTTTTTCGAATCAAGTAATTAGTATAGTAAGCGAAATTTTATTGTTAACGATGCCTATTGTTCTCTGTATTGCCGTACCAATGTTAACTAGCGGTTTATTAATGGCCATCTATTTACCTTTACTGCCGGTTATTTTATTTTTATTCGGCGGAATGAGTTGGTTTATTTCCGTTTTGGTGTTGATGTTTGCCGCTCCTTTAATTTGCTTTTTAATGTTATGGGGAGCGAATTCACAAGAAAATCTATTACTAACGAAAGAAGCGGAACAGTTTGTAATGCAGATTATCGCGATATTTTTCCGCCCGGTATTAATGGTAGCCGGTTTATTATTAGGAATTTTTATTTTTAATATCGGGGTTTCTTTTTTAAACGAAGTTTTTGCGCAAGTGTATGAATTAGTAGTTGGGGATAATAGTAGTTTAGCTAGCGTTAGTTTCGGTGCTAATTATAGCTTTAACGTCATTGTTGCGATGTTTAAAGTGATAGGGGTGGTGGTCATTTATACTTTTGCTTTATTTGGTATCGCTAATTTAGCCTATTCTTGTATTTATACTTTATATAGCGAAGTCATGCGGATTATCGGTGTTTCTGCTCCAGCGATTGGCTTAGAAGAACAATACGTTGAAACGGTTAAAGGCGGAATGTCAAAAGGGAATGAATCTTTTGGCCAAGGGGCAAGTAACATGACTTCGGCTTCTAAAGGTTTTAGGGCTAACGTTGGTAAATTTCAGTACAACATGAAAGACGATGAAGATAAAAAAGGCAATGCTTCTATTACTAAGGAAGATAATAAAAATGACGGTAGCGCGAAAAAAGATTAAAAAAGAGGTTATTTATGGTGAAGAAAACAGAACAAACACAAAAGCCAGGAAAAGTGAAACGCTTTTTTCGTTCTTTTGTTAACTATAAAGCGTGGGTTTCTTATGATGAATTAAATCAGAACGTTAGCAACGTCGTTGGATTATTGAAACGTTTTTGTTCGTTAAATAAAAATCAACCTGAAACCATTCAAGAGACTTATCAAGAAGCTATTATTCGGTTAGGTCTATCTCAACAAGAAGAAGAAAAAAGACGGAAAACTTTTTGGTGGTCGTCGATGATTTATTTGGCATTTTGTTTATTATTTTTAGGCTACTTTTTTTACTTGTTAACGATCGGTAGGATTTGGGTAGCTTTGTTGGTAACTATCTTTATTGGAATTATGGGTTTGTCTGCTTATCGAGAACATTTTTGGTATTTTCAAATGACGAAGAAACAGTTAGGAAACCATTTTAAAGATTGGCTTAACTTTGTTTTAAAACGTCATTAAAAATCTTTATTAAAAGATTTTCTACTTGATTTTTTAATGATGATATAATACTTTGTAAAGATGTTTATTAAACATTTAAGGTCATGTATGCGTAAATTAAACGTTCTTGAATTAACTCAGATCAACGGAGGTGGTGGTGCTAGTGGCGTAGATTATATTGCACCAGCAGGAATCATGGTTTTAGGCTTGTCGATGTTTGTCGTAGGAATGTTGGGTTTATGCCCACCGGTGCGTGGAGGAAACACAAATGCAGGTATAGTTTTGCCTCGTATGCATGATCATGATTCTGTTGATAGTGAAGGTAACGAGGTAGAAGTAGTACGAGATGTAGAAATTAATTTATCTATTAATAAACCTATATTAAGTTGTGGATCAGAAATGAGATTTTGTTGTGGTAGTGGATGTGGACCTTTATATAACGCTATGTTATGTTTAGGTTTTGGATTATTTATTAGTGGTTTAGCTACTTGTTGCGTGCTTCCTACTGTCCCTTAAGTTTGGTTAAACAAGGCCTATTCAGGGGATTATTGACGCTGAATAGGTTTTTTTTATTTTATCGTTTAAGTGTCTTCTTTTTCGTTAAGATTGTTGGCGTCTACGATCTAAAGCTTTTAAGAGTTTTTTACGTAACCTTAGGTTGCTAGGGGTAATTTCAATGAGTTCGTCATCTTCGATAAATTCAAAAGCTTTTTCTAGACTCATGATGACTGGCGGGGTAAGAATAATGTTTTCATCTGAGCCTGCGGCTCTAATATTCGTTAAATGTTTTTCTTTCGTAGGATTGACAACCATATCTTCATTACGGGCATTAATACCAACGATCATTCCTTCGTATACTTCGGTTTGAGGAGAAACTAGCATTGCTCCCCTTTCTTGCAGATTAAATAAGGCGTACCCGGTAGTTTTTCCCGTTTCAGCTGAAACCATTACTCCTTTATTACGGTGAGGTGCACTTTCGTTTTTAAGGGTATCATAGCGTTCAAAAACGTGAGACATGATACCCGTACCAGAAGTTAAATTGATAAATTCGTTTTGAAAACCTAGTAAGCCACGGGTAGGAATCAAGTACTCTAAACGTAACCGCCCTTTTTCTCCCCAATCGTTTTCGAGCGTGATTAATTCTCCCTTCCTTCTTCCTAAACTTTCAATAATTTTACCTTGATATGGTTCGTCGATTTCGATTACTAAACGTTCGTATGGTTCTTCGATTTTACCTTGATTATTTTTTAAAATTACTTGAGGGCGCGATACGGCTAATTCGTAACCTTCACGGCGCATCGTTTCGATTAAAACACCTAAATGAAGTTCTCCTCGTCCAGAAACTTTAAATTTATCAGGAAATTCGGTATCTTCTACTCTAAGGGCGACGTTGTGGGTTAATTCTCGATATAACCGTTCTCTTAAGTGGCGACTAGTAAGAAATTTCCCTTCTTGACCGGCAAAGGGGGAACTATTAACTTCAAAAATCATACTGATAGTTGGTTCATCAATCGTTAATGCTGGTAAAGCTACTACTTGCTGGGGATCGCATAGAGTATCAGAGATCTGAATTCCTTCTAAACCGGTTAAAGCGACAATGTCTCCTGCGACTGCTTCTGCAACTTCGTACCTACTTAATCCGGTAAATTTTAAAATTTGTGAAACTTTACCGGGTCTAGTTTGGCCTTCCCGGTTAATGATCACGATGTTTTGATTGCGTTTGATTGTCCCACGAGTTACTCTTCCAATCCCAATAGTGCCAACGAAGGAAGAATAATCTAATGAACTGATTTGCATTTGTAACGGGGCATCTGTTTCTACCGTAGGAGGGGGTACTAAATCTACGATTAATTGGAATAAAGGATTCATGTTATGAGAAGGTACGTTATAATCTAGAGTAGCGTAACCTTGTAAAGCGGAAGTATAAATGACCGGAAAATCTAATTGTTGTTCAGTTGCTCCTAATTGATCAAATAAATCAAAAACACGGTTAATAACCCATTCTGGTCTAGCATGTGGACGGTCAATTTTATTGATGACTACAATGGGTTTTAACCCAGCAGCAAAAGCTTTTTCCGTTACAAATCTCGTTTGGGGCATTGGTCCATCTACGGCATCTACTAGTAATAAAACCGAATCAACCATCGATAAAATACGTTCTACTTCTCCCCCAAAATCAGCATGTCCTGGGGTATCGACGATATTAATATGATAATCTTGCCAAAGAATGGCGGTATTTTTAGCTAAGATTGTAATGCCACGTTCACGTTCTAATTCGTTAGAATCCATGATTAAATGATTACCTGCTTCTTGTACCGTTTTAGCTTTTAATGCTCCAGCTTGTTTGAGGAGTTGATCAACTAAAGTAGTTTTACCATGATCGACATGGGCAATAATGGCGACGTTTCTAATTTTGTTCATTTTGGTTCCAAATTTTTAATAATTTATCGACTAATTCACTGTTACTAACGATTAAATTACCGGTTTTCAATAAATTATCGTTTTGATATAAACTGGTACTAATCCCTCCTGCTTCTTGCACTAAGAGGATACCTGCGGCAAAGTCCCATAACGATAATTCTATTCCGATGGCGGCATCTAATCGTCCCGCGGCTACGTAAGCACAATCTAGAGCGGCTGAGCCTAACTTTCGGAAATTAATTAGTTTTTGACAACGAAGTAAATTATTAATACCTAAATGTTGATCAAAAACGGCGGGTTTACCTGCCAACGCGACCATTGCTCCGTTGATTTTAGGGTTAAGGTGAGTGCGGATACGGTGATTATTTAAAAAAGCTCCTTCTCCTAAAGAAGCGGTGAAAATTTCCTGGCGTATCGGATCAAAAATAATACCGTGTTCAATTTTATTTTTATGCTTTAACGCTAACGAAATACAAAAATGAGGAATACCTTTGATGAAATTGGAAGTGCCATCGATAGGGTCGCAAATCCAACAATAATCGCTTTCGCCGGTTAACCCACTCTCTTCTCCGTAAAAAGCGTAATGAGGGTATTGTTTAAGTAAAGCTTCTTTGATAAAAAGTTCAGTAGCTTGATCAATTTCAGTAACGAAATCGTTTGCTCCTTTGCTTTCTATTTGAATTGTATCTAAACGATCTAAATGGCGTAAAATAATTTTACTGGCGTCTCTAACAATTTTCGTAATGACATTAATTAATGGATGCATATTTTTCTTTTCTAGTTTTCTGGTTATGGTTATAAACGTAAATGATGCATTTGTCCAGTGGATTAGCGATATTTAATCAGTGAACGTTGGTTTTAACGCTAAAAGATCATTCCCTTTTAACGGGGAATGATTATTTTGTGCTATCTTGCTTGTTTCGATAATTATTTTATGTTAGTTTCTTATCAAGATATAGGTAATTTCGAACATTGCTGGAAGGAAAAAGGACATGAAAAGTATTTTTAAAAATTTTTTATTTTTTTTAGTCGTAATTTTGGGTTTAGCGTACCTATTTAATACTCAAGCGATTAAAACTAGAAACGTTAGAAAAGTCGCTTATTCTCAATTAGTACAAGAGATTGAGCAAGGGAACGTAGCCCAGGTAGAAATCGAAGAACATCACGTTTTAGCTTCGTTAAAAGATAAAAGTAAAATTGCTACCTATATTCCTTTAGAAGACCATAATTTATTGCCGACGTTAATTAAAAAGCAAGTTAAAGTAATTGGTATTTCTCCAGAAAATAGTAAAATTTTGCCTGCCATTTTAATTCACTGGTTACCGATGGTAGTCATGTTAGGTTTTTTCTTCTTTTTGTTACGTAAAGCTGGAGGAAGTGACGGCAAAGGGGGGCCTTTTGCTTTTGGAAAAAGTCGCGCAATTATGTTGAAACCGGATAAAACAAAAGTTACTTTTGCCGATGTAGCGGGGATAGAAGAAGCTAAGGCGGATGTAGAAGAATTAGTCGATTTTTTAAAGAACCCAATCAAGTATCAGAAATTAGGAGGTAAAATTCCATGCGGAGTTTTATTGTTAGGTTCACCGGGTACAGGTAAAACGTTATTAGCTAAAGCAGTAGCTGGAGAGGCTAACGTACCGTTTTTTTTAATGTCTGGCTCAGATTTCGTAGAAATGTTCGTTGGTGTAGGTGCTTCTAGAGTTAGAGATTTATTTGAAACGGCGAAAAAAAACGCTCCGTGCATTATTTTCATCGATGAAATTGACGCAGTGGGACGTCATAGAGGAGCTGGATTAGGAGGTGGACATGACGAACGAGAGCAGACTTTAAACCAATTATTAGTCGAAATGGATGGTTTTATTGGGAAAGAAGGGATTATCGTAATGGCGGCTACTAACCGTCCGGATGTGTTGGATCCTGCTTTATTACGTCCAGGTCGTTTTGATCGTCAGGTATACGTGCCTTTACCAGATATTAAAGGGCGAGAAGCTATTTTAAAAGTACATATGAAAAAAGTACCGGTAGACGAGCAAGTAGATGCGGCGGTGATTGCGCGAGGTACCGCTGGTTTTTCAGGAGCAGACCTGGCTAATTTAGTTAATGAAGCAGCGTTAATTGCGGCTAAACATAACGAAAATAAAGTGAAAGCGGATGCTTTTGATCGCGCTCGAGATAAAATTTTAATGGGGAGTGAACGAAGATCAATGTTAGTAAGTGAAAAAGAAAAAGCGCTTACTGCTTATCACGAAGCTGGTCACGTTATTGTTGGTTATTGCTTAGTGGAAGATGGTCATGATCCTGTCTATAAAGCTACGATTATTCCTCGAGGCATGGCTTTAGGCGTTACTACTTTTTTACCTAAAGAAGATCATTATAGTTATTCCAAGAAGATGTTAGAGAATCAAATTGCTGTTTTATTTGGGGGAAGGATCGCCGAATTACTGCAATATGGAACAGAAGAAATTACGGCAGGAGCGTCTAACGATATCGAAAGAGCAACTGGTATCGCTCGTAATATGGTTACTCGTTGGGGGTTGTCGGAAAAAATGGGTCCGTTAGCCTATAGTAAAGACGAACGAGAAATTTTCTTAGGGAAAACCATTGCGTCTAAACAAGAAATTTCGGACGTTACCGTTTTAGAGATCGATAAAGAAGTGCGTCGTATTATTGATTTGAATTACAATAAGGCGTTAGAGTTACTGCGAAAACATGCTGCAACTTTACAGGTAATGGCTAAAGCGTTAATTAAGTATGAAACTTTAGATGCGGAACAAATCGAGCGGATTATGCAAGGTGATTTTACCTTAATAGAGGGAGAGTTAGAAACGAAGGCAGTTGAGGAAACGAGTAATTAGACATGGCAGGACGTTATTTTGGTACGGACGGGATTCGAGGAGTATTTGGTGGTGAGGTTATCAATCCAGAATTCGTGTTGAAGCTAGGACAAGCTACTGGTAAAATCTTAAAAGACTTATACGCAGGAAAAGCGAAAGTTTTGATCGGTAAGGATACTCGTATTTCCGGTTACCTTTTAGAATCTTGTTTAGAAGCGGGGTTAACTTCTAGTGGGGTAGATGTTTTAATGTTAGGTCCTATTCCTACTCCAGCAGTGGCTTACTTAACGAGAACTTTTAAAGCTCAAGCAGGGATCGTAATTAGTGCTTCACATAATCCTTATTACGATAACGGGATTAAATTTTTTTCGATGGAAGGGAGTAAATTATCGGATCAAGTAGAAAAGCAAATCGAACAATTATTAACTAAAGAACCGCAGTTGGTACCAGCTTTAGAATTAGGAAAAGTTAAAAGGTTAAACGATGCTCGTGGAAGGTACATCGAATTTTGCAAAGGGACACTAGGTCTGAACTATAGTTTAAAAGGATTTAAAATCGTCGTTGATTGTGCAAATGGAGCCACTTACCGTATTGCTCCTAATGTTTTTGAAGAATTAGGGGCAGAAGTGCTGCCGATAGGCGTAGCTCCAGATGGGTTTAATATCAATCAAGGTTGTGGATCTACGAACGTTAAATATTTAGCGGAAACGGTTTTAAAAGAAGGGGCTGATTTGGGGATTGCCTTTGATGGAGATGGAGATCGTATTATTTTGGTGGATTATTTAGGGCGTGAAGTAGGAGGCGATCAAATTCTTTATGTCTTAGCTAAATTTTATCACCAAATAGGTATTTTAAAGGGCGGAGTAGTAGGTACTTTAGCTAGTAGTTTAGGTTTAGAACATTCTTTAAAACGTTTGGGAATTGAATTTGTGAGAGCTAACGTAGGTGATCGTTACGTTAAAGAAGCGTTGCTAAAGCAAAAGTGGTTTTTAGGCGGGGAAAACTCTGGTCATATTGTCCATTTAGGATTAACGACAACCGGTGACGGTATTGTAGCTGCTTTGCAAGTATTACGGGTAATGAAAGAAGAAGAAAAAAACTTAACAGAATTAACGAAGACGATAATACAGTACCCTGCTGTTTCTAGAGACATTAAAACGAACAATGGCCCGGTTATCGTTAAGAACGTTAAGTTTCAATCGGTGTTAGCAGAGATAGAACAAAGTTTACAACAGCAAGCCGCTGGCAGAATATTAGTTCGTTGTTCGGGAACAGAACCTGTTTTGCGGTTATTATTGGAAGGAAACGTTAACGACTTAGATGATCGAATGCAAGCTTTAGTCGAAGTAATTGAATCGTTAGATACCAGTTATTAAAAGACCCGTATGAATGAAAATACAGGTCTATAATTTTAGTAACAAGCGATAAACGCACTAATCTTATCGAGCCATTTTTGATTAATACCTGTTTGAGGTATTTTTAGTAAATCGTTAATTTCATGAAATTTACCATGCTCGTTACGATAATTGACGATGGCTGCGGCTTTTTTCGGACCAATACCTTTAATGGTTTGTAACATTTTAACGTCTGCAGTATTGATGTTAATTTTTTGTTCAACGTCAGCTTTCGAAGTTAAAGTAGGGTAAATTTTATTTTTATCGACGTTAGGAGCTGCGAAAGTAACGTTAATTAAAAAACAACTAAATAGTAAAATAAAAAATTTTTTTAACATATGGAAATTCTCTTCTGAAATATTAGTAATCGCTATCGTATCATTCGATTTAATGAAATAATATTAGGGATAATAACTTAGTTAAAAGCTTGTCATTATTAAAATGAGTGTATTTTACGTAATCTTTAAAAACAGTATTTTTTTTCGAAAATTTTTTGACGAATTAAATTGACTTTTCATTAAAAGGTTGACTTTATGACTTAAACTACATAACATGTAATTATGAAAGATTAATTAATTTAATGGGGAGAAAATGGACGATCCGGTAAGTGGTGCTCATTGGCGAGATTCTGCTAGAAGTGCTCGTTTTTTTTGGATTGATGCACGGGCGTCATTACCGATTTTTTTATTTTTGTTGCATATCAGAAAATGGACGTTAATTTTAGCCGTTTGCTTTGTAGGAATTTTCGTTTTGTTAAATAAGTTTGGTTATAATGTTCCGGTTTTTTGTCGGATGGCGCGTAGTTTTTTAGCCGGTTCCCGTAAAACATGTCGACCTTGGTGGCTTTAATGAATGACGTATTTTTGGAATTTAGTAGAGAAGTCGCTAGTCAATTAGGGATGGTTTTTCATTTGTATAAAGCAGACTTAAGTTTTGAAGACGTATTTTCATTTACGGGGATGTTTCCAATGATCGTAAAACGAGCTAACGCTAAATGTTTAGAGACTTTAGGTTATGGGATTGGGGTAAGTTTTAACGAAACGGATGGAGCGACTTTAGGGTATAGCGTGGTTTTTGATACGGTAACTCCACCAGTATTAAAATTAGTATATTTATACGATACGCTTTTAGAATTAAAAGCAAACGAAAATAAGGATAAAAAAATAGTTTTAGATGATTTACTGTTCAGATCAATGTAGATTATGCCAGCAGAACAACAAGGTCAACAAGATAATTCTTTAGAGTTTCTCTATACGTTATTAGCGATTGCCGTTTTATTGATTGGGGTTTGGTTTTTGTTTAGAGAAAATCTTACCAAGTATTATCTTTACTTTCGGATTGGAGAATTAAAATTAATTGATTTTTGTTTAAATCAATTAGCTCCTTATTTGGGAGGTTTGTATGACCAACAAATGGAGGTGTTAACGACGTTGATGTCGGCGCAAGAACATGTCGGTCATACTGTAGATATTCAGTATTTAATTAATTTAACGGTAGTAACTTGTAAATATTTACGTTACCCTTTTATGGGGGTCATTATTTTATTAGGCATTACGTTATTATGTTCTAAAGGTTTAAAGCAATTTCGTTTGATTTTTAATACGAATAGTTTACGAAAAAGCGAACAATACAACTGGCCTCAAATTATACCGGTAGTTAAATTAGATCTAGTTTCGAAAAAATTAGACGATGGTCCCTGGGCGATGGCTGTTTCGCCAATGGTGTTTTGTAAACAAAAAGGATTGTTAGATGTCACAAAAGAACTAGATGGTAATTACACGGTTAAATTAAGAAGAAATGCGGCTTATCGAGAATTATCGTTGCAACTAGGTCCTATTTGGGAAGGAGTCCACCGATTGCCTCCTTATTTAAAAGCATTATTAGCTATTTTTGCGGCGAGAATTAACGCAGATAAAAAAGGAGCAGAACGTCTTTTAGACCATATCGCTTTATCGGCTAACGACGAGATTACCCGGTTAGATTTTGCGGGGACAGATCAATTGCTAAACAAGCATCTTAATAGTAAAGGGGTACAATTTATTTGTGCGCGCCATGCCTACGTAACGACGATCATGGCTTCAATGTTAGAAGGAGCCAGGGTAATTGGAGTATTAGCTTCGGCAGAATTTATTTGGTTAAAGCCTCTAGATCGAAGAATGTGGTATATGTTGAATAGCGTGGGGAGAATTACGGCTGTTTCGGAAATATGTGGGGCTTACGCTCATTGGTTAGCTGAAAAAAAATTGGGAACTGCTTTAGTTTCACCAATGGTTGATGAAGCAGTGAAAGGTTTAGAAATAGCGTTAGGAGAAATTATTTATAAACCAGACGGGGAATCATAATGCCAGTACAGCAAAGAGGAATAGAACAAAATCAGGAACAATCTACCGCCTCGTTATTACGGGATACTAGGACGCTAGGTCAACAACTTAGAGATTTTTTGAAAGAGCCGAAGAACGTCGGAATAGTAGTTTTAATGATTGGGTTTGCGTTATTTTTCTTTCCGTATTTGCTCGAGGGGGCATTCTTATTAAGCATCGGTTTATTTATTTATTCTAAGACGCGTAAAATTATTTTACCTTTTAGGATGCCTAAAAGGGCCCATTTACCAGACTACAACACTCCTAAACCTGGATCTAATAAACCTAGTATGTCGAATGGTATCTATTTTTTTGGGAACGACCGTAAAACGAATGATGAGTTATGGTTTACGAATGACGACATGAGAACGCATGCTTTGATTTTTGGTTCTACCGGAAGTGGAAAAACGGAAGCTTTAATTTCTATCGCTTATAATGCGTTGGTACAAGGAAGTGGATTTATTTACGTTGACGGAAAAGGGGATAATTCTTTATTTGCTAAAATTTTTTCGTTAGTGCGCTTTATGGGGCGTGAAGATGATTTGTTGTTAATTAATTTTATGACTGGAGCGAGAGACGTAATTGGTCCACAAGAGCGTCGTCTCTCTAATACGATGAATCCTTTTGCTTCTGGTTCTTCTAGTATGTTAACCCAGTTAGTGGTTAGCTTAATGGATAGTGGAAGTGGTGGTAGTAGTGGCGACATGTGGAAAGGACGAGCGATTGCCTTCGTAGAAGCATTGATGAAAATTTTAACTTATATGCGAGATCAGGGGGCAATATTGATCGACGCAAATACGATTCGTAATTATTTTTCGTTAGAACGCTTAGAAGCGATCGTAATGGATAAAGAATTTATTCGGGACGGACAAAGTTCGGTCAGTTTAGAAGGAGTACCTGATTTAATTCTCGAACCAATTAAAAATTACGTCGTTAACTTACCAGGGTATAATCCAGCTAAAAAAGGGAAACAGGTTTCTCAGGTTTACGAACAACACGGATATATTACGATGCAGTTAACCAGGGTTTTTTCTTCTTTAGCAGATACGTATGGTCACATTATTCGTACTAATCTCCCGGAAGTTGATTTAAAAGACGTAGTTTTAAATCGAAGAATTTTGGTGGTTTTATTACCAGCTTTGGAAAAATCTCCCGACGAATTAGCGAATTTAGGGAAAGTGATTATTGCCTCTTTAAAAGCGATGATGGCTTCCGGTTTAGGAGATGAAGTAGAAGGAACTTACGCGGAAGTGATTGAGCGAAAACCGACTAATGCTCGTAACCCTTATTTATGTGTTTTAGACGAATATGGTTATTATGCTGTGCCTGGTTTTGCGGTAGTACCGGCGCAAGCTCGTTCTTTAGGTTTTTCGGTAGTTTTTGCCGGACAAGATTTACCGGCTTTCCAGAAAGCTTCTAAAGAAGAAGCTGCTTCTATCGGGGCAAATACGAACATTAAAATTTGTATGAAGTTAGAAGATCCGATGGAAACGTGGGAATTTTTTATGAAATCGGCTGGAGAAGCGCATGTAGCAGTAGTGAGTGGTTTCCAATCTAATGCTGCAGGGCTAATTGGTAATTATGCCGATTCTAAAAACGCCCAGATGGAAAAACGCTCTCGTGTCGATTTATTAGATTTAAAAGAGCAGCGTGAAGGAGAATCCCATATCTTTTTTAAATCGAGAATCGTTCGGGCTAAAATGTTTTATTCTAATCCGAAACCAGTTAAAGAATTACGTTTAAATCAATTCGTAAAAGTTGATCGGCCTACAGACGATTTATTGAAAACTTTTAAAAACGGTATTCTAACGATGCAACGTTATGCAGAAAGTGCAAATGTTTTAGTGAACGATATCGGGCAAATTGAAGACGAAATTAAAACCATTGGGGAACAATTTCAGCAGTTAGGAGGAAATGAAGTTTCGCTTAAAAAGGCAATGACGTTGTTAGTGTCTTTGTGGAAAAACGAAGCATCTTTTGATTTACAGATGGATCATAATCAGATTTGTTGTTTTAGTGGAGAATTAGAATCTTTATTGTCAGCGCAAGCAACTTACGATCTTTTGTCAAAAATCGAAAGTTTAATGACCGATCGCCGTAAGGAAGTTAAACAGAACGTAGAACATTTACTCCAAGATTTAGTAGTAATTAGTAGTTATCCAGAACAAAAATGTCAAAATATTACTGGCGAAAAGTTAATTAACTTAATTGAGTATTTAACGGGAGATGGAATACAATGAGCAAACAATTAATCAAATATGTATTAGTTTTAGTAAGTACTTTAGCGCTAAATGGTTGCGTACATCGCATTAGTTGCGAAGAATATGATTTTGATTTAGGGCGAAAAATAGTTTTTGAGCGAACCGTCAAACGTCTTAAAGAAGAAGCTGTTTTAATTAATTACGATGATCGTTTAGAAGTAGTCATTGAAACGGAAAAACTGTTCAAGCCTAATACGGTTAATTGGAAAAAGTCGTCCGATCAAATAATCGCAGATTTAATTGAATTGTCGAAACATTATAGTCATGTGGTTACTATGGTGCGTGCGTGTGCCAGAGCCGATCTTTTAGCGCAAGGGCTAATTGAAGCTCAAGTACGAGAAATGGGGGCAAAATTAAAACGAAAGGGATTAGACGCTTATGTTGTTGTTACTGGTACGGAAAAAGGTTTTTGTACCGAACAGGCGGACCAGCGAATTAAGGTCCTTTTTAAGAAGCGAAAGAAGGTCGATGCTTGTCCAGGAGGAAAAGACTATTGCTATACGGGACAAAAAGTTTTAATTTGCCGTTAATCATTGATTTTTTCTTAAAGTTATGTGAACATAGTGATAAGATAAGAGAGGAAAAAGATGGCTAATAATAATGATACGTTAGAATTATTAAGATTAAGGAATAATTTTTATATCGATAATTACCGCCGATTAATCGTAGTAGTCTTGTTATTAATAACGATTGTATTAGGTTTAGTAGGATTAATGTTTTGGCAATTAGCCCATCAACCGAAAGCTCAATATTTTGCTACTTCAACGGACGGGAGGATTATGCAATTATATCCTCTATCAGATTCAATGCTCTCTCCGTCAGAATTATTACAATGGGCCCATCAAGTGGCAATAGATGCTTATTCTTATAATTTTGTTAATTATAGAGATGCATTGCAGAACTTACAAAATAACTTTACCGCTGAAGGTTGGCGTTATTTTGAACAATCACTGAAAAATTCTAGAAATTTAGAAATGGTTTTAGCGAAAAAATTAATCGTCTCTGGGACCGCTACGGGAACGCCCGTTATTTTAGAACAAGCCGTAGTAGACGGAAGTTATTCTTGGAAAGTACAAATTCCTATTTTGGTTAGTTATCAAAATGCTAGTGAGAATACTCAGAAACCAATGGTGGTGATGATGATTATTAGTAGGGTTCCTACGGTAGATATGCCCAAAGGGGTAGCGGTACGTAGTTTTGTAGCGTCGGAAGGACGCATTGCTAATCAACGGTAAAAAGAAATGGCGACCAATCGATTCAATCCTAAGCATTTGAAATTCAATAGTCGTACTTTATTAAAAACGGTTATTATTTTATTGCTAGTCATTATTTTAGGTATTGGGAGCTTATTTTTTCTAGTGGCGCAACAACCAACTCCGCGCAGTTATTCTTTAGATCCGGCGGGCAATAAAAAATCTTTAGTGATTTTGTCGATGCCGATTTTAGCGCCAAGCAAATTATTGCAATGGGCGCATAACGTAGCGGTAGAAGCGTATACTTATAATTTCGTTAATTATGAGCAAATGATTGAACAATTAAAGGCTTATTTTACGGAGGAAGGTTGGGATTATTTTGAGAACGCTTTGCAAACAACTGGAGATTTAAACGCAGTGATTAGTAAAAAATTAATAGTTTCAGCGGTATCAATCGGTGCGCCGGTAATTTTAGAACGGATGTTTGTTGGAGGTAGATTTTCTTGGAAAGTTCAAATTCCTTTGTTAATTAGTTATCAAAGTCCAAATGAACAAGTGCAAAAACCAGTGATAGTGATGATGATTATTAGCAGAATGCCAACGAATAAGTTTCCTAATGGCATTGCGGTAGCTAGTTTTATCGTGACGGAGGGAAGAGGTGAGTAAAAGAACAAAGAAATGGTTGTTAATGAGTTTATTAACGATGACTAATATTGTTTTGGGAGCTTCAGAAATTAGTCAGTTTGAAGCGCAAGCTAATTTAGATAAACTGCGTAATACTTTAGCGGAAAGTATTAGTTTACAAGAACAGCAAGCTGAAAAAAAACAAGAAAGTAACGGGCAAATAGCGGCATCGTCTGGCAGCAATAACGCGTCGCTTGTATCGAAAACGGAACAGGAAAAAATGAAAGACGAAGCTTTCTTAAAAACGGTAGAACAGCTATTACCGATGAATCCGCAACAAGTACGTAAACTAAAAGAAGTATACGAAGAATCACAGGCCGCAATGGCTTCTCCGGCTTTAGTTCCGGCGAAACCAACGAGTTCATCTTTAATGGTGGATTTATCCCCTAATGCCACTCCTCCAGTGATTCGTTTAGGTTCGGGTTATATTTCCTCTTTAGTCTTTTTAGATGCGACTGGACAACCTTGGCCCATTGAATCTTATAGTTTAGGAGATCCGGTATCGTTTAATATTCGTTGGGATCAAAAAGGCAATACTTTGTTGATTCAATCTTTAACTTTTTATAAAAGTAGTAATTTAGCGGTGATTTTAAAAGGATTAAATACACCAGTAATGATTACTTTATTATCCGGACAAGACGCTATTGATTATCGGGTAGATTTGCGTCTTCCGGCGAGTGGTCCTAATGCGTCGATTATTCATCATGGGATAGAAAATTTACCGACTAATAAAGTATTGTTGGAAATTTTAAATGGTTTACCTCCCAAAGAAGCCCAAAAAGTGTCGGTAAAAGGAGGTAATGCTCAAGTTTGGAAAATTAATCAAGACTTTTATTTAAGAACGAAATTGATGTTAATTTCTCCGGCTTGGAAAGCAATGATTAAGAGTGCAGACGGAATGTCGGCTTATCAAGTACAACCTACAACGGTTATTTTAGCTTCTGAAGACGGGGAAGATAAAACGATTACGTTGGTTTTAGAAGAAGAGTGATTGCTTATGAGTTTAAAAAAACGAATGAACGCTGCAAAAGCAGTTTTAGCTGATGGGAAATCCAGAGTTATTGTTTTATCAATAGCGGTAATCGCTATTTTAGCAGTGGTGATAGGAGTACTGAAGTTTAGAAAAGCTAACAGTTTACCTAAAGGGATACAGTCTTCCATTTCTACGGGAGTACCGAACATTAAATCTATCCCGGGTATGGGAGATCCTACTCGTGAATATGCCAAATTGCAAGAACAACAAAATGCTCAGTTAGCAGAGCAAGCTTTAGCTGAAAACAAAGTAGCTTTACCGACGGTAGTACGTACTACTTATATTAATTCTGGGGTAAGTTTAAATGATCTTGGAACTGTGTCGGGAGAAGGATGCAACATCGATGAATTACAACGCGCTAAACAAGCGGGCGTTCAAGCGTCTGAATTAAGGTGTCGAGGATGCAGTTTGGATGCGTTAAGAGCCGCGGGCTTTTCTGCCTCAGAATTAGCGAAAGCTGGTTTTGGAGCAACGGAATTAAAAAAGGCGGGTTTTAGTACCGAAGAGTTGAAATTAGCTGGGTTTAACGCCAAAGAATTACTTGATGCTGGATTTAATATTGAAGAACTAAAGGTGGCAGGTTTTAGTGCTGCGGATTTAGTACAAGCTGGAGTTAACGTTAGCGACTTAGTAAAAGCTGGATTTAGTGCGCAAGCTTTAAAGGCGGCGGGCGTCAGTGCTAAAGAGTTATTAGCGGCGGGTTTTAATTCTAGTGATTTATTTAATGCAGGTTTTAGTGCAGGAGAATTATTAAAAGCGGGTGTGAATGCGGCGGAACTAGTGAAAGCGGGTTTTAGTGCCCAAAATTTGTTAGAAGCAGGTTTAAGTAGTGCAGAGTTATTAAAAGCAGGCATGGCTCAAGACGAAGTTTTAAAAGCTGAACAAGTATTAAAGAATTTAGCTTTAGATAATTATCGACGCTGTGATGTAGATAGTTTGCAAAGAGCGCGTCAAAACGGTATTGATGCTGCTCAATTACGCGGTTTAGGGTGTGGCGTAGAAGGGTTACGTGCGGCCGGATTTAGTGCTGAAGAATTAAAACAGGCTGGATTTAGCGCTGGAGAATTATTAAAAGCCGGTTATAGCGTCGCAGATTTGAGAAATGCAAACTTTGATGCTCAAGAATTAAAAGCGGCGGGAGTGAGTGCTAGTATGTTAAAAGCCGCTGGTTTTAGTGCTAAAGAACTTTTGGCAGCGGGATATAGTGCTGCGGATCTAGCTAAAGCAGCGTTTAATGCTCAAGAATTATTAGCTGCGGGAGTAAGTTTAGCGGATTTAAAAGACGCTGGTTTTAGTTCGGAAGAATTATTAGCTAGTGGAGTTAGTCCAGAAACTTTATTAAAAGCCGGTTTTTCTAAAGGGGATTTACTGCGAGCTGGTGTGGAAGTAAATCTAGAAAATAATCAAAAGGGGTTAAGTAATAGATGTAGAGTGAGTGACGTACTTAGTTTATATAAACAAAACGTGAGTGAAAAAGAAATTATTAGTCGGCTACAATGTACAAGCGAAGAAGTAAAAACTTTATTAAATAGTATTACAGTGTCTAATAATGCTACTAATGGTGCAGGCGTTAGTGCTTACGATAAATGCAGTAAAGCGGCTTTAGTAATTGCTCGTCGTAGCGGAATTAAAGCGGAAAGTTTATTAGAATGCGGTAGAGCTGCTTTACAAAAAGCAGGATTTTCAGAGGAAGAATTAGCGGAGATAACCGCGTTAAACGAATTAACGGAACAAGATAAAAACCAAATGATGGCTGAACTTTTAGCCGAAGAAAATCAATCAGCTCATGAACAATTACAAGCGACGTTAAACCAGGAAGCTAGTTTAAATAAATTAGATCGAGACAATCAAGTTAAAACGATACAAGCCATGATGGTAAATCAATCTAACCAGTTATTCTCTGCTTGGACTCCGACGAACACTCAAGTATTCGTCGAAGCAATTAAGGAAGAAAATAATAACAATGGTAGCAACGTAAGTACGAATAATCAGACGGGTAACGTAACTAGCACTGCAGAAGACGATAGTATCCCCGGGGATACTTATAAAGCTGGTTCTATCTTATTTGCTACTTTAGATACGGCAGTTAATTCAGACGAAAATGTACCCGTAATGGCGACGATCGTGAGTGGTAAATTAAAAGGGACAAAAGTTTTAGGTAATTTTCAAAGGGTTAATAAAAAAGTAGTTTTAACTTTTACCGTTTTAAGTATCCCTTATTTGAAAAATAGTATTAACTTTTCGTCGGTAGCGATTGATCCAGAAACGGCAAAAGCAGCTTTAGCTTCCGATGTAGATAGTCATTACCTTTTACGTTTTGGAGGTTTAATGGGAACGTCTTTCTTAGAAGGTTTAGGAACAGCTTTTAAAGATTCTGGTTCTAGTATTCAAACGACAACTACGGGTTCAATTATTACTAGTCCAGCTTTAACGGTATCAGAAAAATTATTAGTAGCAACAGGTACAATGGCTTCGAAAGTAGCTTCAGAAAATAGTCATATTGCCGATACTCCTCCAACCGTAAGAGTGACAGAAGGAACTAGTATCGGTTTATTATTAACGAGTGATTTATTTGTGCCTGAGAAAAATTAATTGAGAAAATTTGGAGTAAATATGGTTAATCGACACAATCAACTGGAAGAAGGGGATTATCAATTTGCGGAAAATGAAGTTCCAAAAGTAAATGACGCTGAACCTTTAAAAGTAAATAAAAAAAGCGTTCTAAAAAAATTAGATTTGAGTAAAGTGAAAACTTTATTGAAAAATAATCCTAGAACCGTGAAAATCGTTTTGTTGATTTTAAGTTTATTCGTTATTTTTAAAATTTTAGTTTTTTCATCCAATAGAACACGTTCACAAGCGGTTCAGGAATTAGCCCAAGTACATAATGTTATCGAAGAAACTAAAACGCCATCTAGTACCGAAATAGTGACTAAACCGGTGCAAAATTTTATGGATACGTTATCAAAAACCGAAAATCAAAATAAAGAATCGTTCGCAGATAAAAAAGAACTGCAACAATTAGAAAAGAACGTAGCGATTTTACAACAAGATTTATCGAAACTTGCTGCTTTTATGATAGAAATGCAAAATCAAACGGATGCTTTAAATCAAAAAATGGATGATTTGCAAGTTAAAATAGATCGTTTAACTACTCAACCAAAAGCCAAAGTAGTTAATCAAAAACCTACGGTACAACGGGAAAAATATACCATCCGAGCGATAGTGCCAGGGAGAGCGTGGTTGATTTCTGCAAAGGGAGATAGTATCGACGTTAAAGTAGGAGATATTTTACCAGGGTACGGAGAGATTAAATTAATTGCCCCTAAAAAGGGTTTAATTTTTACGGCAGACGGCTCAATTATTAAGTTAGGACGTTATGATAGTTAAACGTTATCGTATTGGTTTTTTTATCGGTTTGTTCGGTTTTTTACTGACGAACGCGGCAGCAGAATCAAAAATTGCTTACGATATTGCTAGTATCTTAGGTAAATTACAAGAACATATAGAACCCATTACGAAATTAATTATTGCAACGTCTTATATCATGGGGTTTTTCTTTATTCTTTCTGCTTTAATGCGCTTAAAAGATATTGGGAAATCAATTAGTGCTTCAGCTGCTCCTGACGGAATTAGGGGCTCATTAGTAAAATTATTAATTGGAATAGTATTACTTTATTTACCGACTACTATTAACGTTGGAGTAGCTACTTTTTGGGGGAGTTCACAGATTCTAAAATATACTACGGATAGTAGTGGCACTTTGGGAGAAGCTAAAGAAGGAGCAGTCGCTTTAATGAAAATTATTGGCTATATTTCCTTTATCAGAGGATTAGTTTTATTAAATCGTGCTTCACAAAGTAATGCTCAACCAGGTAATTTAGGTAAAGGAATTTTGCATTTAGTAGGAGGGATTTTATCGATTAATATCGTTTGGACGTTGAAAATTATCCAAAATACGTTTGGATTAGAATTATTATAAGGATTAAATAACTTGTAGTTAATTAAATAATAATATATAATTAAGGAATAGTGTAAAATAGTAGGTTTAAAAAGGTGAAGATATGAAAAAAAGGTATAAAATTTTAGGCTGGTGTCTTTTATCAGGATTAATGACTTCTATTTGGGCGGCAAGTGGAAGTAACGATTTGAGCGGGATCGCTAATACTTTAATGGGACATTTCGAAGCGATCGGAAAATTAGTAACGGGGGTAGCATACGTAGCTGGTTTCGGAATGGTAATTTCAGCCATTTTCAAATTCAAACAACATAAAGATAATCCTCAACAAGTACCGATGGGGACACCTATTACGATTTTATTAGTAGGCGTAGCTTTAATCTTTATGCCGTCGATTATTAAACCAATAGGGAATAGTATTTTCGGTAGTGATGGTGGAACGATGGGAGGTTTCCAAGGAGAAGGAGTTAGCTCGGTAGGTTCAGGTAGTTAATTGGTTAATGACGATGAACGCATTAGAAATAGCCGCCGTTTCTGGTAGATGGCGGCTATTTATGATTCGAAAAAAGGATCCAGGATTTGAAAAGTATCGGGATGCTATTTTTAAACGGGATAATTATACTTGTCAATTTTGCGGTTTTCGTAGTGAAATAGCTCAAGAAATTGTTAATTTGGATGGTAATTATACCAATAATAAACAGCATAATTTAGTTACGGCTTGTTGTTTTTGTTCGCAATGTTTCTTTTTGGATGCGGTTGGTATTCTTGATAACTCAGCGGGTAAATTAATTTATTTGCCAGAAATTAGTCAACAAGACTTAAACGGATTATGCCACGTTTTGTTTTGTGTGATGAATGAACGGATGGCTAATTTTAGTGAAGCTAAAGATTTATATTTATCGTTACAAGAACGTAGTAGTGTGGTTACAGATTGCTTAGGACAAGGGATGGATGATCCATTAACTTTTGGAAAATTGATGGTGAATTTAAGTGAACCAATAGTAGATAAAGTGAAAGAAAAAATTTTAAGTGCTTTACGTTTATTGCCTAATTACCATGCGTTTAAACATTTAGCGGGTATTTGGTCAAATGAAGCTTTTAAAACTTTTTTGGATCGTAATTATTTTGTTGATCAGGAGTCAATTGAGGATGTCCAATTGTTATAAAATAGATCAGTTAGGTTAAAATGGTTAAATTAATTGATAATATTATTGATACGGTTGATGCGTTAATTGCATGGATTTCTAATTCGTTAGGACAAACTACTGCTTCTTATTGTGAGTTGCAAACGGCAGACGATCCTCAAACTTTAGTAGCAAATGACGGTTCACTAATTACGATCTTAACGGTTAATGGGGTTAAAGCTTTAATTGGTAGTAGTGAATTTGAATATCTTCATAACGGATTATTAAAAACTTTTCAAAGTAGCTTAAGTCGAAAAGGTCATTCGATTCAGGTATATTTTTCTTACAATCGAGATGAAATTAACGATGAAATTAGGCATATTTTTCAGCCAGCACGGGAAACGGCGGAGCGTTTATCTTTATCTTTAGCAGATTTATTTGAAGAGCGGGTTAATTATTTAGCGGATTATTGTGCTCATGAAGAAGTATATTTGGTCTTGTGGACTAAACCTAACATTTTAACGAAAGAGCAATTAAAGCAGGCCAATAAAGATAAAATGGAAGTAATTAAAAAAGATAAACTTCCTCCTTTTGCGGTAACTCAAAATTTAATGGCAGCAATTACTGATTTGCGAGATATTCATGATGCTTTTATTAGAACTGTGCGTAACGATTTATTAGCATTAGGAATGGTGGTAGAAATTTTAGAAGTGCACGACGCTTTGCAAACGGTACGTCGTAGTATTGATCCAGAATTTACAGATCGTAGTTGGAAACCTTTGTTGCCGGGTGACCCTATTCCGGTACGAGAACCTAAAAAAGATACGGCTACTCTAGCGGATTTAATGTGGCCTTCTTTAGCTAGCCAATTGTTTCCTCGTGATGGGGAAAATTTAGATTTACGTACTGCTCGAGTTGGAGATCGAGTTTATTCGTGTGTTTATATTGATTTATTTCCGAAAGATATTCATTTGTTTAATGAACTATTAGGACGTTTATTACCGATGCAGATTCCTTGGCGGATTTCTTTCCTGATTGATGGGGATGGATTAGAATCATTACGGTTAAAAAGTATGATTAGTTCTATTTTAAGTTGGACTTCAGCTCAAAATAGGTTAATTAACGATGCCGTTGATCTATTAAAATATTTAAATTTACACGGTGATGATGCGGTTGTTAAATTACGGGTAGCAGCATGTACTTGGGCCGCTTCGGATGATTTAAAAACTTTAAGAACTAGAACTTCTCAATTAGCTAAATCTTTAGAAGGTTGGGGATCTTGTGATATTGCAGAATTTTCTGGAGATGCTTTTGGAGGGGTAGTTTCTACGATGTTAGGGGTTTCGAGCGATAGCCATGCAAATCCTACGATTGCGCCTTTATCTAGCGTTTTATACATGTTACCTTTTTTCCGTCCTTCTTCTCCTTGGAGTAACGGAGCAATTCTATTTCGTTCGCCGGACGGTAAACCTTGGCCGTATCAGCCGGGTTCTTCTAAGCAAACGACTTGGATTGATTTGATTTATGCACGTCCTGGTTCGGGTAAATCCGTTTTATCGAATGCGATTAACTTAGCTTTATGTTTAGCCCACGGGATTAAACGTCTACCTAGAATTGCCATTATCGATATTGGACCATCGAGTAGCGGCTTAATTTCTTTGTTGCGGGAGTCTTTACCAGAAGAACAACGTTATCAAGTAGCTTATCACCGCATGAGAATGTTGGCTGATTATTCGATTAATCCTTTTGATACGCAATTAGGATGTCGTTATCCTACTCCACAAGAACGGGGATTTTTAACTAATTTTATTAGTTTATTGGTGACTCCGGTAGGGAGCAATCAACCTTATGACGGTATTACCGATATGGTAGGATTAGTGGTTGACGAACTATATAAAAATAGTGCCGATGATGGTAACCCTAATATTTTTACTTACGGTATTGAAGATCGTATAGATCGGGTTTTAGAACAAATTAGTTTTAACGTCGATGCGCGTACTACCTGGTGGGAAATCACCGATATTTTATTTAGTAACGGTTTTATTCACGAAGCAATATTAGCGCAAAAATACGCAATGCCGTTGTTGGCGGAAGCCGCATCGATTTGTAGGACTTCTGCGGTGGAGGATTTATACGGAAAAATTACGGTTCCTACGGGGGAATCTTTGATTAATGCTTTTGCACGAATGATTTCGGCGGCGGTACGTGAATATCCGGTATTATCTCAACCGACACAATTTGATTTAGGAGAAGCCCGGATTGTTTCGTTAGATTTGGACGAAGTGGCTAAAAGTGGTGGTGATGCGGCTAACCGACAAACAGCGGTAATGTATATGTTAGCTCGTTACGTATTAGTGCGAGATTATTATTTAACGGAAGCGCATTTAGGAGATATTCCTGAAATTTACCGGGTTTACCATGAACATCGTATCGCCGCAATTAAAGAAGATCCTAAGAGGATTATTTACGATGAATTTCATCGTACCGCTAATACAAAAGCCGTACGTGACCAAGTCGTTGTAGATATGCGTGAAGGACGTAAATGGAAAGTACAGGTAGCTTTAATTTCACAATCGATTGATGACTTTGACCCGGTAATGGTAGAATTTGCTACTTCGATTTTCATTATGGATGCTGGTCCAGAACAAAGCGTGCGTAAAACTTCTCAGATTTTTGGTTTATCAGAAACGGCTCAACTTGCCCTTAAACAAAGTGTGCATGGTCCGAGAGAAGGGGGAGCTACTTTTTTAGCACAATTTGCAACGAAAGAAGGGAACAACATCCAGTTACTAACTTCTACTTTAGGTCCTATTGAATTGTGGGCTTTTAATACTACCGCGGAAGATGCTAACGTACGTAACCAATTATATACCAAAATCGGTCCAGCAGAAACGCGGCGGGTTTTAGCTAACTTATTCCCTTCAGGTACCGTTACTAAATATTTAGAAAATATTTTAGTTAACCTAAAAGAAAAAGGAGGAGTGATCGATCAAGAAGTGAAACAAGGCATGATCGAACAATTAGTTAGTAAAATAATAGAAGCGTATAATAAAGACCGTAATTTTGAGAGTCTAGAATAAGAATTTAGCTTCTTAAAACCATTAGATCATGGTTTAGCAATTATAATTACTTTATAAAAACAGTAAATTATGATACTTTATTTTCAAAAGTATGATATTTTAAAGGGAAATTTATGCCGAATTTGACTAAAATAAAAATTTATTTAAAAAGGATTTTAATTACTTTATTAGTTTTATTATTATTTAGTTTTGTCACTATTAAATTAGGAGTAGCTTATTTCTTAAAAGAAGATACTTTAAAGCAATTGGTCGTTTCTTGTTGCCAACAAGAACTTAATCGAAAAGTAGTCATTGAAGGGGATATCCATTTAAAAGTATTTCCTAATTTAGTTTTAGAGGTGGAAAGATTATCGATTTCTGAAAAAGAAGCGGTAACTTTACAACGCTTATCGGCGGGAAAAGTAAAAATTAAGATTAGTTTATTCGCACTTTTATGGAAAAAATTAGAAATTAAGGAGATGGTTTGCGAAAATTTTGATCTGAAAATCAAAGCTTTAAGTAGCCTAGTAAAGCAACCAACGGAGCAAGAAACTCAAGTAATTCCTGCTTCCACAAAAACTACTAGTTATCGTTTTATCGTAGATCGCCTTTCTTACAAACATTTTAATGTTTATTATACTGATTTACAAAATCATCTTTGGTTTTTAGAAGATTTAAACCTTGATTTATCGAATGTAGATGTCAACGCAAAAAGTAGTACGGTTTTAGAAATTTTAAAACTTTTCGGTAAAGAAGGAAAATTATCGCTAAAACGTTTAGCGTACGATGCACAATTATTGCTAGATCATTTGAATTTAGAATGGACGCACAATGGTCAACGGTTTGAAATAAACAAATTAACTGGGGATTTTGAACAACAACGGTTATTACAAGGAACTGGTACTATAGACCAGCAGATTAAAATGACTTTGGGATTACAGCGGTTTGACCTTAGTTACCTAAAAAGGTATAATCCTAATTGGGTGTTTAACGGAGAGATGAACGGTACTTTAGAATATACTAATCCTAGTAACCGGTTAGATCAACTGCATAATGGTCAGGTTACTGGTAACGTGCAGATAACCGATTTAGTTTGGGGAAATTTTAATTTAGAAAAGGAAATTTTTAAAAAATTAGTGCCGGTATTACCTGTAGCTAATCTATTCACTAAAGTAACAGATAGCGATACGCTTTTGAAAATGTTGAAGGGTGATTTTAGCTTGGTAAATCACAAGGAATTAGCGATTAAGCAATTATCGATGCAAGGATTAACGTTACATGGAGAAGGAGTAGGATTAATCGATTTGGAAAAGTTACAAGGAGTTTTACAATTACAGTTGACGGTACAGAAATTAGGTGATTTACAAATTCCTTTGACTTTATCGGGTAGTTTGCAAAAACCGCACGTAAAAATTAATTTAAAAAATTTCAAATTTAATAATTTATTGCCATTGAGATTCAAATAAATGCAACCGTCTGTTTTAGAAAAATTAAAAAGCTTACAAACTCGTTATCAAAATTTAGCACAGCAGCTGAGTAACGAAGCCGTTGTTAGCGATATGAAATTGTTTAAAGAACTATCGAAGGAATACGCTACTTTGCGCGAAATTATTGATATTTTTCAACTTTACCAAGATAATGGTCAAGTGATCCAAGAAACGAAGTTATTGCTTAACGATCCTGAATGTAAAGAATTAGCTAAAGAGGAATTAGAACAATTAACGCAAAAAGAACAACGATTAATTGAGCAGCTGAAATGGCTTTTGCTACCGAAAGAGGAAGAAGATCAGTATAACGTTTTTTTAGAGATTAGAGCAGGGGCTGGTGGGGATGAAGCCGCTATTTTTGCGGGCGATTTATTTAGAATGTATATGCGTTTTGTAGAAAATCTAGGTTGGCAGTTTGAGATTATCAATAAAAACGACGGTGAACACGGTGGTTATAAAGAAATTATTACGCGTATTATCGGTAAAGGGGTGTATGCGAAGTTAAAATTTGAATCAGGAGTACATCGCGTACAAAGGGTACCTGAAACTGAAGCACAAGGTCGTGTACATACTTCTACTTGTACGGTAGCTATTATTCCAGAAGCGGCAGAAATTGAAAGTATTGAATTAAACCCTAGTGATTTAAAAGTAGATACTTTTCGTAGTTCTGGAGCGGGGGGACAACACGTTAATAAAACAGACTCTGCTATTCGTATTACTCATCTTCCTTCGGGGATCGTAGTAGAATGTCAAGATGAAAGGTCGCAACATAAAAATAGAGCGAGGGCGATGTCTTTATTGAAAGCTAAATTATTAACGATAGAACGTGAGAAACAGAAAACTCAAGAAGCAGCTACTCGTAAAAGTTTGGTGGGGACAGGAGATCGTTCAGAGCGAATACGAACTTATAATTTTCCTCAAGGTCGTTTAACGGATCATCGGATTAATTTAACGTTATATCAACTTAGCAGTATCATGGAAGGTAATTTAGAAGTAGTGATCAATCCGTTAGTTCAGGAATATAATGCGGATCGGTTAGTGCACTTTATCGGTAATCCGGATGCAAATTCTTGATTGGAGTTTGCAAATCGTAGTTTTTGTAGCTATTTTAACGGGTTTAGCGTTTGCTTTAGGGACTTATTTTTTTAAAATTTACGATAATCAGCAATTACCTAATTTGGGCAGCATGACGAAAGGGGAAAGTGTTCCTTTAACCTATTGGGCTTTATTTGGGCAATGGATTACTTTTATCGTGGTTAGTATGGTTTTTCTAATCGGGTTACAATTGCTACAAAATTATTTACCGTTGAATCCGGAAAAATGTGGAACAATTCATTTAGATCATGCATTTTTGAATGCCGCAGCGGTTGTATCGAATACGGGTTGGTTTCATCCGTCAGCGGATGCTTCGTTTAGTTATTTAACTCGTTTAGGCTTTAGTGCTCAAGCTTTAATTTCGGCTTCGTTTAGTTTGGCCGTGGCTGTTTATTTAATTAATAGTTTGACGAATTCTTACCGAATGAATAGCCTTTGGTTTTATTTTCGGCGTTCTTTAATTTTTTTGTTTTTACCACTAGCGGTAATTTTAGCTACGATTAATTTATCGCAAGGCGTTCCTAATAATTATCGTGCTGGGTTACAAGTTAATACCCTAGAAAATGAATCGTTAACCATTCCTCAAGGACCTATTGCTACGCATATAGGGGCTAAGTACATTAGTAGTAACGGAGGAGGATGGTTTGTGGCAGGAGCTGCTCATCCTTTTGAAAATCCTACGGCGTTTACCGATTATTTACATTGTTTAAGTCAATTGATTTTGGTGGTAGCTTTACCGTTTTATTTTGGTTTAACGATGAAAAATTTACGTTTGGCTTGGTTATTGTTGGGGGTAATGTTAATACTTTACTGTTTAGGGTTAGGGCTTTTTTATTTTGAGTTAAACGGGTTTAACGATTTGAAGCAAATCGGGTTAATCAACGGGGAAAATTTGTTAGGTAAAGAAGTACGTTTTGGTACGTTTTCGACAGTAATTAGCATGTATAATGCGACGATTAGTGCCTCAGGAGCGTTTAATGGCTTAATTAATTATTTTTCTGCGTGGGGAAGTTTACTTTTAATGACCAATTTAGTTTTTAATACTATTTCGTTTGGTGGAGCAGGGATAGGGTTTATTAATTTATTATTTTTTTTGATAATTACGCTTTTTTTAGTAGGACAAATGAGCGGACGGTCCTTAAATTTATTTGGTAAAAAAATCGATCTTAGTGATTTAAAATGGTTAATGGTCGCTTTATGTTTCCCTTCAGTATTAGTTTTGGTTGTTTCAGCATTTGAAATTTTTCATAGTACTAGTAATCTTTCGGCACATCAGCTGTCTACCACGTTATATCGTTGGTTTTCTTTGGTTTTGAATAACGGTTCTTTTTTAGGTAATTTAGATTTGTCTAGTCCCGTTTGGAACCTGGTTAGTGCTATATGTTGTTTATTAGGACACAGTTTGACGATCGGTGTTGCTTTATATTTTGCGGGAGCCTTTCAACGTAAAACTTATGGAGTTAAAGTAGTTGATTACCATTGGAATAACGTAACTTTTTTGATGTTCTTTGTGTCGGTTATTTTAATTATCGAAGGATTAGCTTATTTCCCAGCTTTAGTCTGCGGACCGATATTCGAAGTACTTAAAGCAGGTTTTTAATTATGACGACAGAAAAAATTACCTCTTTTTGGAGTTTCAAAGTATTTTTTTGGGTCCTTTTTCAAACGTTTAAAAAAACAAATCCTTTTCGTTTGTGGCATAATCCTATTATTTTTACGGTTGAAATTTGTGCGGTCATTACTACAATTTTAACTTTTAAGTATAGCAGTGACCGTTTAGAATTTTGGTTCAATTTTAATTTAAGTCTTTGGATTTGGATTACTGCTTTATCATCCATTATCATTGAAAGTTTAGTCGAGATTAAAAGTAAAATTCAAGCAGATCAGTTAAAGCAAAACCAGCATAATTTAATTGCTTATCGGGTGACTCGTGACGGAGAAATTAAAGAAACGGCGGCTTTACTTTTAAAAACGGGAGACCTAGTCATCGTTAGTGACGGGATGGTAATTCCTTCCGATGGAAATATCGTAGAAGGGGTAGCTTTAATAGATGAATCGGTGATTACCGGTGAATCGGCTCCAGTAGTGCGTGAAGCAGATTCCGAAAAAGTAAAAGTATTAGCGGGAACGAGAGTTATTACCGGAGAAATTAAGGTAAAAATTAAAGTAGATGCGGGGTATACTTTTGTTGATCGAATGATTTATAGCATTGAAAATACAGAGCGTAATTTAACTAGTAATGAACAAATGCTAGAGGTTTTTTTGATCAGTTCTTCTTTGGTTTTTTTAGCAGTAATTCTGAATTTAGCTGTTTTTAGTAAAAGTTTAAATTATCACTTTTCTGGCGTAACGTTAATAGCGTTATTTGTCTGTTTATTGCCTACTACGATTGGAGGGTTATTACCGGTCGTTTCGATCGTAGCGATGGAACGATTATTACGTAGAAACGTAATTACGATCGATGGGAAGGCTATTGATGCAGCGGCAGATGTCGATGTAGTTCTGATCGATAAAACGGGTACAATTACGTTAGGTAATCGGTTAGCTACTAATTTTTTCCCCGTTTCTTTTGTTTCAAAGAAAGAATTGATTAAATATGCAATGTTAGCTTCTTTAGCAGATGAAACTCCAGAAGGGAGAAGTATTATCGTTTTAGCAAAAAATCAGTTAGCTATTCGTGGGCGGGATATTAGCTTACCTAAACAGGCCGCTTTCATCGAATTTAGTGCCGAAACCGGCATTAGCGGTATTGATATTAATGATCAAAAAATTCGTAAAGGTTCGATGCAAGCGATTGAACAATTTGTCGCTGCCAGTCCAATGTTAGAGGAAGCTAAAGAAATTGCTCGAAAAATTGCTAAAGAAGGGGGGACGCCAATATTAGTGGCCGATACGCAAAAAGTTTACGGCGTAATTAGTTTAAAAGACGTTTTAAAAAGTGGAATTAGAAAAAGACTAGCCATTTTAAAACGAATGAGGATTTTATCGGTCATGATGACGGGGGATAATCCTTTAACGGCGGCAGCTATTGCAGCAGAAGCAGGTATCGATGATTTTATTGCTAATGCTACTCCGGCGTTAAAATTAAAAAAAATTAAACAATTTCAAAATGAAGGCCACGTCGTAGCGATGATCGGGGACGGAGTTAATGATGCGTTAGCCTTAGCGCAAGCGAACGTGGGAGTTGCTATGAACATGGGAACTCAACCGGCGAGAGAAGCAGCGAATTTTATTGATTTGGATTCTTCCCCGGCTAAATTATTAGACATTATTACGATCGGTAAACAAACTGGCTTAACGAGAGGAGCCATTGTTACTTTTAGTCTTTTTAACGATTTATTAAAATATTTAATTATTTTACCTAGCCTTTTTGCTACTCAATATCCTTTTTTTAAAAAGTTAAATTTTGTCCATTTGCAGGCTCCCACTTACGTAATACTAAGCGTTTTGATTTTTAGTGCCGTTAGTATTCCGATTTTAATGCCTTTAGCTTTTTACAGTGGGAAACTTAATTATCGTTCGGTGAAATATTTATTGAGGAAAAATTTATTGTTGTTCGGTCTAGGGGGGATTATTTTTGGATTTATCGGGATTAAATTGATTGACCATTATTGTTTTGGGTGGTTTTAGCATGTGGCAGGTAATCAAAAATTATTGTTTAGCGTTAATTTTAACGTTGCTTTTATATCCTAGTACCGTTTTTTTTATTAGTTATGGTTTTCCGGACCAAGCAATAGGTAGTTTAGTCACGTATCAAGGTCGAATAGTAGGATCATTTTTATTGGGCCAAAAATTTCAGTCAAAGCGATATTTTCATTCTCGTCCCGTTTTATCAGAATATACGTTAGCTTATTCAAATGACCAGTATTTTAGTAATCCAGTATTGAAGGATCAAATTCAACGTAAAGTAAAGAGCGTACGTAATTTATACGGTTTTTCGGCTAAAAAATCATTACCTAGCGATATGGTTTTAGCTTCTGGTAGCGATTTAGATCCCCATATTTCTTTTGAAAATGCGGTGTTACAGTTACATTATATTGCGAAAGTACGCCATCTTTCGGTAGAAGCTATTTACCCGTTATTGTACCAAGCTTTGGATAAGAATTTTGTTGGTTTATGGGGAAATACCGTAGTAAACGTATTGAAATTAAATTTATTATTAGATCATTTACATGAAACGCAAAAAAATAGGTAAATTTTGGTGGTTAGGGTGTTTTTGGTTAATTACGGTTAGTTACGGGGATCATGATTTATTAAATTTATTAAATCGTTGGTCTGCTGCGACGGTAGAATTTAAACAAAGTTCGCCACAAGGTACTTTTCAAGGAAAAATCGGTTTTAAAAGGCCCGCGCTTTTTTATTTAGAGCGTTTGAAACCTTATTATTTGTTGAAAATCGAAAAGGACCAGATGATTATTTATGACGCGGAAATTAACCAAGTAATTAGGCAATCTTTAGTGTTACAAGAGTTTATCCCTGCGCAAATTTTGATTTCTCCGGAACGGATTTTAAAACATTTTACGGTACAAAAGAAACGACAAGGTAACTTTTGGATTTTTATGTTGTTGCCGAAAGAACAGATTAATATCGTGCGAATGCAATTAATTTTCGAGCAAAATAATCTAAAACAATTAAATTTCATTGATCAGTTTCAACAAAAAACGCAAATGGTTTTTGGTCTTTTTCACACTTATCAGCCTTTAAATTGGCAGATACCTGCAAATGCCGATCTCATTGACGAGACAGAATAAATTTAATTTCTGTAAAAAACGCTTGAAAATGGTTGAAAGTATGTTAAATATTGCTTTATCAAAAGCGTAAAGGGGGATTTGTGAATTTAGTTATTGTAGAATCACCATCAAAAGTAAAAACCATTAAACAGTACTTAGGTAATGATTACCAAATTTTAGCGTCTTTTGGACATGTACGAGATTTATTACCTAAAAAAGGATCGGTAGATCTACTAAATAATTTTGCGATGCATTATGTCGTACAAGAAAAAGCAGAGAAACATCTCCAAGCAATTATTAAAGCTTTTAAAAAAGCGGAGATGGTTTATTTAGCAACCGATCCTGATCGAGAAGGAGAAGCGATTGCTTGGCATATCGTTGAAATTTTGCGTGAAAAAAAATTGTTAAAAAATAAATTGATTAAACGAATTACTTTTCACGAAATTACTAAAAACGCCGTCATTAATGCGTTGAAAGAACCGCGCGAATTATATATGCCACTGATTAACGCACAACAAGCGCGTCGCGCACTAGATTTTCTAGTGGGTTTTAGCTTGTCTCCCCTTTTATGGAAGAAAATTCGGTATGGTTTATCAGCTGGGCGAGTACAAAGTCCAGCTTTAAGAATGATTGTCGAGCGTGAAGAAGAAATTAAACAATTCAAGAAGCAAGAATATTGGAGTATTTTAGCGAAACATAACGTTACAGGGATACCGTTTGAAAGTAAATTATTTAAAATAGCTGATCAAAAGGTCGAAAATTTTACTTTTACAACGCAAGAGTCCGTAGAGAAATGCATTGCTAAAATAATTGAACGTCGAATGCTAGTAGAAAAGATCGTACGTAAAGAAAAAAAACGTTATCCTGCTCCTCCTTTTATTACTTCTACTTTGCAGCAAGAAGCGTCTAAAAAATTAGGTTTTTCGGCGAAAAAAACGATGTCTATTGCGCAAAAACTTTATGAAAATGGGTACATTACTTATATGCGTACCGATTCGGTAGCGTTATCTGCAGAGGCTGTGCAAATGTTAAGAACGGTGATTAATACCGATTTTGGTGCAGAAGCTTTACCTAAAAAACCTAATATTTACCAAACGAAAGCGAAAAATGCTCAAGAAGCGCATGAAGCAATTCGACCTTCTAAACCTTTAAAACCGGAACAATTAAAATTAACTGAAGAACAAGCACAACTTTATCGTTTAATTTGGCAACGTGCCGTTGCTTCTCAAATGTTACCTGCGATCTTTGCGGTATCTACGGTAGATTTACGTTGTCAAAAGGATTATTTGTTTAGAACTAGTGGCTCATCTTTATTGTCTCCGGGGTTTTTGCTTTTATATGGAAAAGACGAAATAGGAGCAGAAGAGAAAAGTAATTTGCCGGTGTTACAAGAAGGAGAATGGATAGAAACGTTAGAGATTTTAGGGAAGCAACATTTTACCGAACCTCCACCACGTTACAGCGAAGCTTCTTTGATTAAAACTTTAGAAGAATATGGTATAGGAAGACCTTCTACTTACGCAACGATTATCGATACGTTATTAAGTAGAAATTACGTGGTTTTAGAAAATAAGCGTTTTTACCCTAAAGATATAGGAGAAATTGTTAATTACTTTTTGACTAAATATTTCGAACAATACGTTGACTACGAATTTACTGCTCATTTAGAAACGAGCTTAGACGACATTGCCGAAGGTAAATTAGAATGGCTGCAATTATTGCAACAATTTTGGCAACCTTTTGAACATCGAGTAGAAGAAATTGGGCAAACCGTATCTAAACAAGATCTTATTACGGAACAAACAGACGAAAAATGTCCAGAATGTGGCGCTAATTTAGTAATTAAGTTAGGTAAAAACGGTAAATTTTTGAGTTGTAGTACTTTTCCTAATTGTCACTATATTGCTTCTGTTGATAATTCTGCAGAAGTAAAAACTAGTGATACAGAAAGTATCGCAGAAACGATAGTAGGTACTTGTCCGGTTTGTGGTGGCAATCTGATTAAAAAGAAAGGTCGTTTTGGTTTTTTTATTGGGTGTAGTAATTATCCACAATGTAAACACATCGAGCCTTTGAATAAACCTGAAGACACAAAGATTGTTTGTCCGGTTTGTCAACAGCGAAATTTAATAAAAAAACGTTCTCGTAAAGGGAAAATTTTTTATGCTTGTGCTAATTATCCTAATTGTAAATACGCTTTATGGAATATTCCGATTAATGAACCTTGTCCTAAATGTCATTGGCCGATTTTAACCGTGAAACCAAATAATCCAGACGTTAAAATTTGTCCTAACGAACATTGCCAACATTCCTTTGAAAGGAAAGACAACTAAATTTTCTAAGGATACTGTTGTTAGATCATGAGATGATTAAAAAGAAGGATCACATTAACTTCGACTACGTTTTTATTTAAATTAGGTTTACTAAAGTTTTCCTCTTTGCTGTTTAAAAAGAAATAATATAAATAACGTTTAAACGATATTATTTATCAAAAAATTTTTACCGTTAAATTAGATTTTTTTAAATTAGGATTTTAATTAGTCAGTTAATTTACTTCATAAAAAAACACCCATTTAATGGATGTTTTTTATTGCTATCTTGCAAATTGATTGTACTACAACAATCATTAGATTTCTTCACGACCAGATTTAGATAAATCTTGATTCCCTTCGAAATATCTAATTAACCCATCTACAGCTAATGTAACCCCTATTCCTATTCCAATAGATATAGCAAATACTATACAATCATATTCTGTATATATACCTCTGTTTACAGCACTAAGCTCTTGTTGATTTAAAATCTTCATATATTTTCTTAATAATTAACATTATCTATTTTTTTGTATTAGAACCACCATAAGTCTTAAAAATTATTAAATTCATTAACTTGAACTGATGATTCTAATTCTGATTATAACCAGGTGAATTAGTGTTATTCATCGATTGAGCAAGGTTCGCCACCTGTCTAGAAAGATTATCCACCTGTTGGGAAACGCCAAGCATCTGTTGAGTCACCATTACATTAGCAGCCATCACCCCGCGATAAACGTCATTAACCGCGAGAAAAGTGCTATGCGACACCTGGTGATCAAGAACATCAGATTGCAATTGATTATTTAGTGTTTATGGCATCATCAAAAGAAGATTGCACCCTTCTACGTGTCAAAAAATGCATTACAGTCAAAGCTGCTCCTATTCCAGCACAACAAGCTATAAAACCAACACCTCCGTTTACAGAACTAAGTTTTTGTGGGTCTAAAATTTTCATAACTACCTCATTAATATAATTATATATATAATGTACGTATATTAATTTAAAATATATGTTAAAAAAGAAATAAATTAACATTAAACTGATTTCTCGCAAAAAACTTCCATAAGTATTTTATTTTTTCATGTTTCACTATTTCCCAAGTCTCAATGTTTAACGAAACTTTAGTTGTTAATTGTGCTACGATTACGTCTTGATCCGTTACTATC
>CAUUCF010000007.1:0-52885 GCA_963543695.1 uncultured Gammaproteobacteria bacterium | reverse complement strand
TCCTTCATTTAAAGTATCGTAGTTATAGCCGATGGAATTTCCATTTTTCCAAGCTTGACCTACGGTTATTACCTTTTTAATATTAATAGATCCATCCTTAGACTTTAATTTATTTATTACAGTGGTGTGTAATAATGGATTTCGAGCGCATTCAAATATTAAAGCGACGAAGTAGTCAAAATATCTTTTATTTAAGGATTTGTTGTTTTTTTGTTCTGCCAGTATGATATTACCTTTAATTTTTAGGATAGTTGGTATTGTTGCGGCACTTATCGTGGCATTAGCATTATTAATATCATAATTAGATAAAAAATTTAACTGTTCTGCTCCTGTAATTAGATTACTATAATCACTACATACATAGTCTTTATTATCAGATTTAAACCATATCAGATAAGATGTTGCCCCGTATATAATTAATTCAATTCCGTTTGCTACTAAATTTTCAGATAAATTTATATTAAAAAAATCTTTTTTTGGAGTATATTTAAATAAACCACTGTCCAAATTTATTGTTAATTTTAATTGTTCTCTGATAAGACGTACTAACGAATCTAATTTTGAGATATTTTCTTCATAATTATGGTTATTATTCATAATCTCATAAAATTAATTAGCTTTTAAATAAATATTTATTTTTCCAACCACCGTTCTGGTATGCTAGCAAATTTTTAGTCGACTGAGGGTAAGGAATATGCTCTTCATCAAACAGATTGTATAGAGAATCAGCGCATTCCGCATGTCCATAAAAAGGCAAAGTTTTGCCTTGGTTACAAACCGCACGGCATTCTTCATCCGTAGTCGTTTCTTGTACAAATAAAGTCGTCATCGAAATATTATAAGGGTTCGTAAAACAATAACAAAAACATCCCCCGTTAATTTGTTGTATTAAATAGTGATCCTTAATTAGTTGCATGGCTACCTCTTTAAAATTAGTTGTAAATATATCATAAATTAATCAAGTTAACCAAATGTTAAATCGGGCAATAATGAATGGGGAATATGCTAAGATAACGAGCATCTTTTTTTATATAATAGAAAAATTTAATTGATTTTAAAGAAAACCATTATTTTGTCGATAAAAATTTCTTTATCAAAGATTTATTGAATAAATAAAAAACAGTTAGCTTAATTTACCTTTTTCACTGGTTTATAAAGAGTTTAATTTAAGTATCCCGTGCTTTTTTAAAGACGTGAAAATTTTCAAAAAAGGTAAAGATGACGTCATTTTGTGTCAAGAATTAAGAATTTCGTAATAAAATATTTCGTGATTAAAAATTAGCAGAAACGTAATAAGGTGCAAGATTTATTGCGGTATCGTAGCTTGGCGATTTAATAATTTACGAAAAGGGAGAACATCGTCTAAGTTCGTTTTATCGTGAATAAGTAAAAATAAGCGATCTAAGCCGATCGCAATTCCAGCACAATTAGGTAGGTGTGCCAATGAAGCGATGAATTGCTCATCTATAGGAATAGTAGGCAATGATAATCGTTGACGTAATTGATTATCTTGCGTAAAACGTTGTAATTGTTCTTGTTGATCGTTTAACTCATGAAACCCGTTACCTAACTCTAGATGCCGGAAATAAATTTCAAAACGTTCTGCCTTTTGAGTCTGCTGATTAATTTTAGCTAGCATTGCTTGGTTAGCAGGAAAATCGTAGACGAAAGTAATTTGTTCATACGGTAATTGAGGTTCTATTAGTAAAGTGAATAGAGCTTCAATCCACTGTGCAGTTGAAAAATCGGGAAAACTTAACTGATGTTCTGCTCCTAAAGTTCTTAATTGTTCTAAAGAAGTTTGTTCAACGTTGATTTGGTAAAAATCCCAAAATAATTGTTGGTAAGTTACTTTTTGTACCGGCGTAGTAGGAAAAAAAAGACGCATTAAGGCGATCGTTTCTTCGATTAACTGATGGTGATTATAATCTAACCGGTACCATTCTAGAATCGTAAATTCGGGATGATGAATGGTACTTTGTTCTTCTTTACGAAAGGCTTTACAAATTTGAAAAATATCGCCACTGCCTTGTGCAATTAAACGTTTCATTGCAAATTCAGGAGAAGTTTGTAAATACTGATGATCTACTAAAAAAGAAGATAATTGAGGGGATGGATTTGACGAAGGCAATAACAACGGAGTCTCGACTTCTACCACTTGGCGATGATAGAAAAAGTCGCGAATTTTTGTTAACATCGCAGCTTTTTCTATTAATAAAGGACGTAACATTTTAGTTTATTCTTTCGCGCGAGAAATATATTCGCCGGTACGCGTGTCAATTTTTAATATTTCCCCGATTTCAATGAACAAAGGAACTCGAATGACGGCTCCTGTTTCTAAAGTAGCTGGTTTACTCCCGCCTGTAGCCGTATCTCCTTTTAATCCAGGATCCGTATCGACTACTTTTAACGTGACGAAAATAGGGGGAATAATGGCAATAGCTTGATTATCCCATAATGTTACTTTACAAATGTCTTGTTCTTTTAACCATTTAACGGAATCGCTAACTACGGTTTTAGAAATTGCATATTGTTCAAAATTTTCAGGGGACATGAAGAACCAAGTTTCTCCATCGTTGTATAGATACTGTAAATCGATATCAATTGCATCTGCCTCTTCTAAAGTATCTCCGGATTTAAAAGTTCTTTCTAATACTCTGCCGGTTTTTAAATTACGTAATTTAACTCGATTAAAAGCTTGTCCTTTACCTGGTTTAACGAATTGATTTTCTAAAATGTTGTAAGGATCACCGTCTAAAATAACTTTAATACCGTTCTTAAATTGGTTTGTTGCAATCATGCCCATAATTATTACCTCTTTTAGCTTCATGCTCAGCTTAAAGCATCCCTCTCTGAGAGTCAAGTATCAGGTTGATGCAAATAAATTTTTTCCAGCGCTTTAATTGTTTTAGGAATTTTGGCCGTTAGTACTTGACAACCATTTTGTGTCACTAAAACCGTATCTTCAATTCTAATACCTAAATTTTTCCAAGGAGAACTAAAATGGGCTCCTAAATAAATACCAGGCTCTATCGTTAAAACCATGCCCGGTTGTAACGGTAATCGGTAATCGCCAACGTCATGCACGCTTAGACCTAACCAATGTCCGATACTGTGAATCGTTAATTGTTTAAGGGGCTTTTTCAACAGTCCTAGTTTAAATAAAGCACGATAAGTAGTATCGTCAGCAATTTGCTGTAATTCTGAAAAAGAAATTCCTGGTTTTACGTTTTGAATAACGGTTTGTTGGACTTTAAGGACGATGCGGTATAATTTTTTTTGAGCCGGAGAAAATTGTTTAGCAGGGTAAACCCTAGTTACATCACAAGCATAGTGGTTAAAACTAGCTCCAGCGTCTAATAATACGAGGTCGTTTTTTTGGATTTTTTGGTAGGAAGCTTGATGATGTAAAGTGGTAGTATTTTTACCGGTAGCAACGATGGTTTTAAAAGCTTCGTTACTTTGTTGTTGATAAAGACGTTGGTTAAAAAGACCAGTTAATTCTCGTTCCCTAAGATTAATTTTAGGAACGTTTTGTATATGCTTAAAAGCCTGAGCAGTAATTTTAGCTGCTTGTTTTAAATAATAAATTTCTGAAACATCTTTAATCATTCGTGCTTTCATCAACAAGTCGCTAATTTGAACTTGTTCAGCGCGATTTTTGAAAAATTCAGTAAGCTTCTGGTAATTAACCGCAATCGGATGAGGAATCAAAAAATGATGGTAATTAACGAGAAAGGATTTTAAGTCACGAGCTAAACAAAAATTTTTAAAACCTAAGTTGGTTAAATGTTTTAACGTTAAAAGATCTCCGTTCCAAGGGTTACGAGTAAACTGATCAGCAATTAAGCCAAAATCACCTTGAGCATTTAAAAATAGGCAAACGGGGGTAAAAAACGTTAATCCTGTTAGATAGTAGAAATTACTATTCGTTTCTCCGTTATCTTCATCGGGGAAATTGGTAACTAGAAAAAGGGTATTTGGAGGTAACTGAGCTTGTATTTTTAAACGACGCTGTTCGTAATTAATTTTCATAAAATTTCAAAAACGGTAAAAGATTGTTGTTTTAAACCAGAATAACTAATGGCTCCACTGTAATGGTCTTGTAAAATTAAATTTTCTGTAGTTCTATCTTGAACGGCAACGGGTGAGAAGATACTTTGACCGTAACTTTTAGTTACGGCTTCTTTACGGGTCCAAAATTGGTAAAATTCGGATAATGAATCAATTTTAGCTTTAAAACGTTGCGCTATTTTTTGCCAATTTTGACGGGGTAAATGAGCTTCCAAATCGATCCCTACTTCTAAATTTTGAGCAAAAATAAGGCCAATTTTTTTAAAAGTATGGGTTACGTTAAACTGAATTTGGTTTTGCGTAAATAATTTACCGTGAACTGTTTTTTGTAAAGGTTCGTTAATTTGATAACGAGATAAAAAATAACGTAATGCTCCTCTAGCGGTACGACGCTCGTTAATGAACGTTCGCTCGTTTGGTTGTAAATATTGAGAAAAAAATAGCCTATTGTCGGGATGATCGTTAATCAGCCAAATTACTAACTGATTTTGCTTTAATCGTTGGAGATCGGTTGAATTTTGTAAAATTTTTATTCCCATTCGGTTAAATATAGTAGTTTTTATTGATAAAGTAAATTTAATTTATGATTTACTTTATATCGGATATGCTCAAATATTAGTAGATATCCATTTAAATTTTTGGTATTTTTGTAACAGGATTTAACTGAGGTTGTTTGTGAAAAAAATAGATTGTATATTTTGTAAAATTGTTGATGGCGGTACGCCAGCAGAGGTTATTTATCGAGATGATACAGTTACGGTTTTTAGTGATGTGCGTCCTAAAGCGCCGGTTCATAAATTAATTGTTCCTAATTACCACATAGCTACTTTAAACGATCTTCAAGGGCAGAACGAAGAACTCTTATTAGGGCATATGATGATTGTCGCTAAACAAATTGCTCATGAGTTTGGGATCGATGAAGATGGTTACCGCTTAGTGTTGAATTGTAACGATAATGGTGGACAAGAGATTTATCATTTGCATTTACACCTATTAGGTGGGCGTAAATTATTGGGTTAAATTTATTAAATCAAAAAAAGAGGGGAGTATGTCTTTAGTAACAACAAAGGAAATGTTTAAATCAGCATATCAAGGTAAATACGCAATAGGTGCGTTTAATATTAATAACATGGAAATTATCCAGGGGATTACTGAAGCAGCTCAAGAATTAAAGTCTCCAGTAATTTTACAGGTTTCGGCTGGAGCGAGGAAATATGCTAGTCACACTTATTTAGTTAAATTGGTAGAAGCGGCTTTGTTATCGACAGATTTACCGATTTGTCTTCATCTAGATCACGGTAACTCTTTTGAGATATGTCAAGAATGTATTGACGGTGGTTTTACGTCGGTCATGATTGATGGTTCTCATCTTAATTTTGAAGAGAATATTCGTTTAACTAAAAAGGTCGTAGATTATGCCCATGATCGTGGTGTCGTTGTAGAAGGTGAGTTAGGAAGATTAGCGGGGATTGAAGATGACCTTCAAGTCGCTAGTCAAGATGCTTGTTACACTGATCCCGTAGAAGCGGAAGAATTTGTGGCTAGAACTAACGTCGATTCTTTAGCGATAGCTGTTGGCACTAGTCATGGAGCTTACAAATTTAAAGGAGAACCTAAATTGCGTTTAGATATTTTAGAGGAGGTCGGTAAACGTTTACCGGGATTCCCGATAGTGTTACATGGAGCATCTTCGGTAATGCCTGAATACGTTAGTAAAATTAATCAGCATGGCGGCCAATTAAGTGGAGCTCGAGGGGTAACGGAAGCCTTATTAAGGCAAGCAGCTCAGTTAGCAGTGTGTAAAATTAACATAGATTCTGATTTACGCTTAGCAATGACTGCGGCAATTAGGGAATTTTTGTTTAAAAACCCTAGTGATTTTGATCCGCGTGGTTATTTAAAATTAGCTAGAGCAGAGATTAAAGCCTTAGTAAAACATAAAATTTTAAACATTTTAGGCAGTGCATATCAGATAAGTTGAAATAGAAGATGATTAAAAATTTTAATAGAATGTGGAATTGGTTTACAATTCCACGCAAACGCGTAATCGTTAGTTTAAATAAAGATAGTGTCTCGTTGGTGGTTTATGTTCCTGGACGGCATCCTTATAAAGTTGAAGAAGTACAGTTGTTTAGGTTACAGAAATCAGGTAGCGATAATATCTATAGTGAGTTAGAAAATAGTTTGGCCGCTTTTGTCAAAGAACATGGTTTAGAAAAAGTTCGTTGTGACGTAGTGCTAAATCCAGATTGGTATAGAATATTACTACAAACGGTTCCTCCCCAAATTAAAACGGCCGAACTAACTAAATTTCTACGTTTTCAAGTAAAAGATTTAGTTGATATTCCAGTAGAAGACATTTTGGTAGAAGAATTATTTACGATGAATAACAACGTAAACGAACGAAAAGGGTACGTTGTCATCGTCGACCGTCGTAGTATGGAAAAATTATCGCATTGTCTGGGCAGGTGTGGGCTAAATGTCAATAGCGCTTGTATACAAGAAAGTGTGATGTTAGACCTGGGGAATACCAAGCGTACTTCGGAATATATGGCACAACTAGCTTTTGACCAAAATAATTGCCTTTTGACCATTAGTCAAAATTTCCAGCTTTATTTTACGCGTAATTTTTTCATTGATGAACAAGATGAAAATTTTTTATGGGAAGAAATTCAACATTCTTTAAATATTGGTGCTTCTGAATTAGGAGGTAATGAAATTCAAACGTTTAATATTTTCCCTAACGCAATATTTAGTAACGTGCAATTGTTAGCGATTAGCCAAAAATTAGGCTGCAATTTTAAATTTTTAGCTTTAGAAACTGATCATGCTTTTAAAGATTACGTTCAATTAATTGAAGATATCGATTATAAAGTACATTGGCCTTCTTTAGGAAGAATTTATCAATTATCAATGAACGAACAAAGGAGAGGTTAAATGAAAGATCTTAATTTATTAAGAGAAGTAAAAAAAATATCTTGGCCGTGGTTAGATTTAATCATGGTTACTAAATTATCTTTAGCCTTATTTATTGTCTTAATCTTTTTTAGTGGTTTTAATTTAGCGCGAAAAACGATGAATCGAATTCATTATGAAAATTTAGTGCAGGAAAACCGTCATTTAGAATTAAAACTTAGAGAGTATAAAAAAAATTATAAAGCTGTTATCAAAGATGATTTCGAAAAAAGTAAAACTAATTTCATGTTGGAATTTTTAAATTTTTGTTCTGAAAAAATTCCCGAAGGGTTATGGTTAACTAGTTTTGAATTATCTACGTTACAAGCGAATAACCTGATTTTACAAGGAAAAGCTTATTATCCAGAACAAATAGCAGAATTTTTACAATCATACGATGAAGCTGGTCTTTTCAATAAACAGGAATTAAAAGCGATTGAAGAAACACGCGGGGAAGATAATCTTATTTATTTTGTATTAAGTACCGATGATAAATGGTTGCAAAATAAAGATAAGTGATGTAGGTAATTAGAGTTATGAATAAACAGGAATTATTAATTTTTTTTCAAAAAATCAGAATTAACTTTGATCAAGCTAAAGGGTTAATACGATATTCGGTTTTAGGTATTAGCTTAATGGGGGTATTTCTAATTTGGAAAACGATGATTGGTTGCGACTTTAGTGATGGTCAAAAGATCAAACGTTATGAGAAGATAAATCAACAATTGACTAGTCAATTAATGACGGTTGAACAAAACATTGCAAATCAAAGTTTAGTGAAAGTAGAAACTCCAGAAACAGAGAACGAAATTAGTTATAATTCTACGGAAAAAATATTAAAGCGCATTAACCAATTAATTAGGGGCATAGATGAGTTTCAAATGCAACATATTCGGATAATGCAAAGTAACGATAATATTGACGGGGTAAATCTCCGAATAAAAGGGGCTTATTTCCCTTTGCTAAGTTTTTTAAAAATTTTAGTTAAGGATAATTTACCGGTGGAAGTGAGTGAAATTAAGTATCAAACCCTCCGTTATCCTGAAGCAGATATCGATATTTATTTAAGAATTAAAGAAAGCAAAAGATGATAAAAAAAATATTTTACTTAAGTTGGTTTTTAAACGGGATGCTATATGCATCGGATGCAATATTAAGAGATCCTATGATGCCTGGTGGCTTAGGACGTGGAAATAAAGCGCAATCAACGATAGCGAATACTAATGCTGCGGAAGCGTTTCGTAACAGCCATTTAAAGATGGTGGTTTGGAACGAAAATAGTAAGTTATCCTGGGCTTGGTTAGGTAATAAAAAAGTGAAAGAGGGAGATTATCTTTTTGGCGAATTTTTGGTAACGCATATTCAAAAAGACGGGGTTTATTTTCAAGATCAGAATGGTCGTCAGTATTATCTTGCAATGAGTAAAGAACAAAACGTAAAATCTGGTAGTAAGCAGGGGACAAATAATGAATAAAGTAAGTTGGTCAATATTTTTTTCAACGGCGATGTTGTTGAACGGATGTACTAAGTATGTTAGTCATCATGACGTAATTAGGTCTAATATTAGTGATTCTATTAGTAATAGTATCGAGACTAATATTTTAAAAGCTAAAGGAAATGAGGATAAATTACCAGATAAGATTAATGATTTAATGAAAGTGTCTTTTGGGGGTAGTTTGGGTTTAAAACGTGAAAATGTCGTTCCTGAACCTAAATTTGACATCGTGGTTAACGAAGTAGAAGCGAAAGATTTTTTCTTTGGGTTAATTAAAGATACGAACTATAACGTAATTGTCGATAAAAGCGTGCAAGGGTTAATTTCTTTAAATATGAATAACGTGACGGTCCGTCAAGTATTAAATGCGGTACGTGATAGTTATGGTTATGAATATAAGTTAACGGATTACGGTTATTATATTTATGGACAAAAGTTAATTAGTAAAGTTTATCAAGTGAATTATATTAACTTGTCCCGTCGTGGTTCAACGACGATTGGAGGAATTAATACTACCCAAGTTAGTAGTAAAGGTTCAGTAGATGGAAGTAATGGTGGTGACGAATTAGCCGTTGATCAGTCTGTAGCTACGATTCAACAAGAGCAACCTTTTTGGGGAGCGTTAGAAGCAAATTTGCAAGCGATCGTAGGGGTTAATAAGAAAGATAAAAGCAACGTTAACACTGAAAAGGCTGTAATCGTAAATGCCAATACTAATACGGTGGTCGTTAGAGCTTATCCTTTAGAACAGCGTTTAGTTGAAGAATACTTAAAAGAAGTAGAAGAAATTTTACAACGTCAAGTTGTAATTGAAGCTAAGATTGTCGAAGTGAAGTTAAATAATCAATTTAAAACGGGTATTAGATGGGGAGGTTCGTTCGATGACGGAAAAATTCAGTTTGGTAAATTGAATAGCTCCGTTTTGGGTTCAGTTTTAAGTTCAGGAACCGGTATTGGTATGTTTAAAGGAACTTTCGGTGGTTTTGACGCTTCTTTAGATTTATTAAATGCTTATGGTAGCGTTAATGTTTTATCGAATCCGCGAGTTACGACGTTAAACAATCAAAAAGCCGTTATTAAAATAGGAACCGAAGATTATTACGTAATTGGTCTTCAAGATTCTACTATTTCCGGTGGTAGTGCGTTAGAAAATCGTAGTAACATCGAATTAAAAATCTTTTTTTCGGGTATTTCTTTGGACGTTATTCCGCAGATTGATAAAGACGATAATATTATCTTACATATACATCCGGCGATTTGTGAAGTATCTCCTAGTGAATTAAAATTGAAACAATCTGGTAAAGATACCGTTGTTCCGACCGCGAGTAACCGTATTAAAGAATCTGATTCTATCGTACGAGCTAAGAGTGGTGAAGTGATCGTAATTGGTGGGTTAATGGAAACCTATAGCAAAGTATATAAAGATGGTATTCCAGTGGTAGATCAAATTCCTTTAATTGGAGAAGCGGCTAAAAATCGAGATCAAGCTGCTCAGAAATTTGAAATGGTAATTTTACTTAAACCGACTATTATTAAAAAAACGGAAGATTGGAATAAGGAATTAACGGTAGTATCAGAGCGAGTAAAAAAACTTAACAAAGAACGTTTTACTTATGATTTTGAACATCAAGAAAAGTTAGCTAAACAGCAACGAGAAGCTGCTCAAAAAAATCAATTTAAAAAACAGTCGTAGACTTTAAAAAAGAATATGTACTTAGACTACTTTGGTTTTGCGGAACTACCTTTTGATATTACTCCTGGGGTAAAGTATTTTTGTGAAGTTAATAATCAAGAGGATGTTTTTTTTACGGTAATTCAATATTTAGAAAGAGGGGAATGGTTTTTAACTTTAACGGGGGAAGTAGGTACTGGTAAAACTTTATTTTGTAATCGTCTGCTAGATTTTTTAGACGGTAAAAAAGAGACTTTTACCTCTATCTATTTGTCGGGTTATTTTAGCGATGTTTTAGCCTTATATAAAACGATTGGTCAAGAATTAGAAGCTAAAAATTTAGAAGATAAAGATTCTTTTGCTTTATTAAATATCATTAATGATTATTTGATTCAGGAATATCAAAAAGGGCGTCAAGTCGTTTTAATTTTGGATGAAGCTCAAAGTTGTAGTGACGCTATTTTAGAAGGAATAAGGTTAATTAGTAATTTAGAAACGAATTCGCATAAATTAGTCCAAATACTTTTAGTGGGTCAACCTGAATTAGAGAAACGTTTAAATACTTATTCTTTGAGACAATTAAAAGAGAGGGTGGTTGCTAATTTTACTTTAGAACGGATTGGTAGTTTTACGTTTTTCAAACGGTATTTGAAAGGGAGATTAAGGATAGCGGGTTATGTAGGGGATTTAAATAATTTATTTACCGAAAAAGTTTTACGACAATTTTATAAAGTTAGTGATGGTATTCCGCGTAGAATTAATATGTTAGCTCATCGTTTATTGTTGGAGACTTACGTTAATCGTAAAACAACTTGTGATATTGAGATTTTTAACCGAGTTAATCGAAAATTAACGAAGCAAAGCAGGGATAATTGGTGGCAGAAATTAAAAAAAATTTGGAGTAAACATGAGTTTTAAGTATACCCGGTTAAAAGAAGCAGAAACACAAGCTAAAAAAAATAGAATTAACGGGCAATCGGCAAATTATTACCGTAATCACGTAGTAATCGATGAGGATCCTAAAAAAGAGAGAAAGGTTATTTTTTTATTGTTTACGTTAGGGGGAATCATCGGCTTATTAATGTTTTGGGTCGGTAAATTTTTAGTAGTTCAGCAACGTTTTAACCAAACAGTTAAGGTAAACGCGCCTAAAACTGTAGCAGTTGTTAATCAAGCGGCGACGGTAGTAAACCCAGTAGTTGCTGAAACGCAAAAAGCAGGAATAGTAGAGCAAGGACAAAAAATTAAAAAACAAGTAGAAATAACGGAATTAAACAAGCATACTTTATTATTAAAAGGAGAGGGGCCAATTAGCTGGCAGCAAGAAGATGCTCGTACGTTAAAAATCTATTTTAATGAAGCAATGCGCATTAAAATTCCTTATTCGGAACAGGTGCGTTATTACGTTACGGATACAGAAGATCAAGTGACCATTAAACTAAGTAATTTACTTGAATTTGGGTTAGTTATGAACGAAGGGGTTAACCAAATCAGAATTACTTTAGTTTCGAATGTAGGTAATATGGAAAAAATTTTAATTCCATTAACGACGGACGAAAGAAAAATTTTAGAGTCTAAAAGAATCGCTACTTTATTAGAACAGCAAAAAGAAGAAGAGGCGATCGTAGCTTTATATCAATTTGTGAACGAGTATCCAAAAGCACCGGAGGAACGGGAAGAATTGATTAATCTCTTATTAAAAAAAGGTAATTTACTAAAAGCTGGGCAAGTAATCGAAGAAGGACTAAAGTTGTTTCCTCAAAACCTGAATTTGAACAAATTAAAAGTACAATGGTATTTATTACAAGAAGAACAAACATCGGCGTTAGCTCTTTTAAAGAAGTTATCTAGGCATCCGGATTGTGATCAAGAGGTGATGGCTATTTTGGCTAGCGTTGCTTATCATAATGGGGAATATGGATTAGCGGAGAAAACTTACCGGGCGTTAATTAACCAGGATGCTAATAATTTGGCTTGGTGGATTGGATTGGGGTTAAGTTTGGAAATACAGGGGAAAGAAAAAGAAGCAAAAGAAGTTTATCAACGAATTAACGCTAATGATTTAGATTATGAGATTAAAGAATTTATAGAATCTAAAATAAGGAAATAATAAATGTACAAAGACGTTGAATTAATTAACATAGATAATTATGTGCTTGATCATAAGTTAGCCGAATATTTGTCGGAAAAACAAATACGTAAATTCGAAACTTTAGTTTTAGCTGAAGAAGCAGGGAGAGTTGTTTTAGGGATGGTAGATCCTAAGCAATTGTTGTGGATTGACGAATTGTCTAGAATTTTAAAGCGACCTTTACGAATAGTTAGAATTAGCCGCGAAGATTTTGAAAAACGTTGTGCCGATTTATATCAGCAATCAAATAATGCGTTAAATAATTCGTTAATGACTTATGCTGATAAATTAGTTAAGGAACTGAGTAATTATGATCGTAACCAAATGGTACAGGGAGACGAGCCAGCCGTAATACAATTATTAGGGGCTATATTTGAGTATGCGATACAAAATCGAGCTTCTGATATTCACATTGAACCAGCAGAAAATTTATTAAGGATCCGTTTACGCGTTGATGGACTTTTAAATGAACAAGTTCTTCCGTTAGAGGGGAAAAAGACGGTAGTGGCGGCTTTAACTCAACGCCTTAAATTGATGGCTCATTTAAATATCTCGGAAAAGCGATTACCTCAAGATGGGCGTTTTAATTTAGAGATTAAAGGGGTAAGGTTTGGGGTGCGTTTGTCTACTTTACCTGTTCAATACGGTGAAAGCATCGTCATGCGAATCTTACGTAAAGGAACTCAAGCTTTAAGTCTTGAAAGTTCCGGTATGTCGGGAAAAACGTTGCAAGATTTTCGTTCTTTAATTCATGCGCCCAATGGAATCATTTTAGCAACTGGTCCAACGGGGAGCGGTAAAACTACTACGTTATACGGCGCTTTATCGGAAATTAATGATGTTTCGAAAAACATTATCACTATTGAGGATCCGATCGAGTACGAATTAAATAGAGCGAATCAAGTGCAAGTAAATACTAATATTGGGTTGACTTTTGCAGAAGCTTTGCGATCGGTTTTGCGTCAAGATCCAGACGTGATTTTAATCGGAGAAATTCGGGATCATGAAACAGCAGAAATTGCTTTGCGCTCGGCGTTAACAGGACATACGGTTTTTTCTACTTTACATACGAATGATGCTGCTGGAGTAGCTGAACGGTTAATTGATATGGGTCTAGAACCTTATTTAGTAGCAGCAGCTTTAAGAGGGGCTTTAGCTCAACGTTTAGTTCGTACGGTTTGTCCTCATTGCGTGCAAGAATATCTCCCTTTAGAAAAAGAGCGTATTTTTTTTGAAGGTAAATTAGGGGAACAATTTCATAAACATAGTTACGTTAGAGGTGCCGGTTGTAAATATTGTCAAGGTACGGGTTATTTAGGAATGAAAGGAGTGTACGAATTGTTAATTTTAGACGACGAATTACGTTTTGCTTTAAAACGTGGAGGGGCTGAATTTAACGAAGTATTAAATAGTAGAAAAAATCGAAGTACACTGTTTAACAGCGCTTTTGAGTTAGCGGCGCAACATCTGATTTCTTTAGACGAAGTTTTAAAGTTGGTGGGAGCGTAAAATGAGTACGTATCGTTATCAAGGTAAAAATTTAGAAGGAAGAATCGTTTCTGGAACCATCGAAGGAGAATCTATCGCGGCGGTTATCGATACTTTAAGTAGTCGAGGAATTTTGCCGGTAGATATCCAAGAACAAAGGGAAAGCGGTACTAAAAATCGGTTGCAACAGTGGAATTATCAATTTCGATTGATGACAACACGAGTGCCATTAGAAAAAGTACAACATTTTTATTTTCAAATGGCAACCTTGTTATTAGCTGGGGTTCCTTTAATTAGCGCGTTAAATAAACTGGCATTAACCGAAGATAACGTATTATTAAAAAAAGTAATTACCGATATTGCCAATGAGGTAGCTAGTGGTAATTCCTTATCGGTAGCGTTTAGCCATTATCCAAAAATTTTCCCTGAATTAGTAGTACCGATGATTAACATCGGAGAAAATACGGGTAATTTAGGTAACGTACTAGAATATTTAGCTTTATTTATTGATAAACAACTTACAAATCGTAGAAATTTACGTAAAGCGCTGAGTTATCCGGTTTTTGTTTTAACCTTTGCGGTTTGTGCAATTTTAGCGTTATGTTATTGGGTAGTGCCTAAATTCAGTGGAATGTTTTTGAGTTTAGGAGTTGAATTGCCAAAAATGACGTTGCTTTTGTTAGGTTTTTCCAATTTTCTTACTAAATATATCGTGGGGATATTGGGCGGGATATTAGGAACCGTTTTGATAGTTAAAAGGTTATTAAAAGTCCATAAAGTAAGAATTTTTAAAGATCGTTTAATGTTAAAAATACCGGTGATTGGTACTTTAGTTACTCAGGCTGCTATTTCTCAATTTGCTTGGACTCTAGGGTTAATGGTTAAGTCAGGGGTACCTTTATTAAACGCTTTAGAAAATACGGTTGGTGTTTTATCTAATAAATATATTGCCCAACAATTATTAGACGTTCGATTTGCTTTGGAACGAGGAGAGAGCTTTAGTCAAAATATTACGGATCGTCACATTTTTACTCCAATTGCAGAACAAATGATAGAAATCGCTGAAGATAGCCAACAATTCGATACGATACTAACGGAATTAGCTAATATTTATGATCGTGAATTAAGTTATATGACTAGCCGAATAACGTTTTTAATTGAACCATTGTTAATGGTGGTTATTGGTTTAGTCGTTTTAATCATGGTGATGGGGATTTATTTCCCGATGTGGGACGTCGTAAAAGCAGTACAGTAGTGTCGGAATCTCTTGCTTTTTCGGTTTATTCGGATTTTAAATTGACTACTGCTCAAGAGAGAGTGGTAAAATTATTAGCGCAAGGGGTATTGCAAGAGCGTTTATCTAAACAAATTTTATTAGGAGTAACTGGTTGCGGGAAAACTTTCGTATTAGCAAATACGATTGCGGAGTTAAAAAAACCTACCGTGATTATCGCTCATAATAAAATTTTAGCGGCTCAATTATACGAGGAAATGAAAAAGTTTTTTCCGAAAAATAAAGTGGAATATTTTGTTTCTTATTATGATTTTTATCAACCTGAAGCGTATTTACCCTATTCAGATACTTATATTGAAAAAAATGCTTCTGTGAATGAATATATAGAGCGTTTAAGGTTATCGGCGACTAGATCCTTATTAGAAAGGAGAGATGTCATCGTAGTCGCGTCTGTTTCAGCTATTTACGGTTTAGGAGATCCGGAAAATTACCAAATGATGGCTTTAAGTATTTTTGTGGGGCAGGAAATTAACTTAACGAACTTAGTTCAAGATTTAGTAACTTTAAGGTATGAAACGAAAGAAGAATTTACGCGAGGTAGTTTTCGGGTTAGAGGAAACAGGGTAGATGTATTTCCCGCGGAAGAAGATAAATTAGCATTAGCGATTATCTTCGATGACGATCAAATTGCACGAATTGAATTTTTTGATGCTTTAACGAATCGTAAAGAGAAAGTCGTTTACAGCGCTTATATTTATCCTACTAACCATTATATTGTTCAAAAAAAAGCAATAGAACAAGCTTCTTTACGAATTAAACAAGATTTACAACGACAACTAGCTTTTTTCCACGAAAAAAACGAAATTAATTATGCCGAACGTTTATTGAAACGAGTTAACTATGATTTAGAAATGTTAGATGAACTGGGTTATTGTAACGGTATTGAAAATTACTCGCGTTATTTTTCTAACCGTTTACCTGGGGAACCACCTCCTACTTTATTAGATTATTTGCCTAAGGATGGTCTAATTATTTTAGATGAGTCACACGTGACTATACCACAATTAAGGAGTATGTACCATGGGGATTATTCCAGAAAAACAGCGTTAGTTAATTATGGTTTTAGGTTACCTGCTGCTTTTGATAACCGACCTTTGACTTTTGAAGAATTCGAAGCTAGGTCTAATTTAATTATTTATTCTTCCGCTACTCCGGGAGAATATGAAAAAAGTCAGGCAGAAAAAATAGTAGAGTTACTCGTACGTCCAACTGCAATTGTAGATCCAGAAATATTGATTTGTCCAGCGAAAAGTCAAATTAACGATTTATTTCTCCGGATTCAAGAAAAAATTAAATTAAAAGAACGGATTTTAGTTACTACTTTAACGAAAAAAATGGCGGAAAGAGTTTCAGCTTTTTTAGAGGAAAAACAAATTAAAACGCGTTATTTGCATTCAGAAATTTTAACTTTAGAAAGAGTAGAAATTTTACGCGATTTACGTTTAGGTAAATTTGATGTTTTAGTGGGTATTAACTTATTGCGAGAAGGTTTAGATTTACCAGAAGTAGGATTAGTAGCAATTTTAGATGCCGATAAAGAAGGTTTTTTACGTTCTACTACGGCGTTAATTCAGACGAGTGGTCGGGCCGCGAGAAATCCTAATGGGCAAGTGGTGATGTATGCTGATCACCTTACTAAAGCGATGCAACAAGCCATTGCTGAAATGGAACGTCGGCGTACAGAGCAATTAGCGTATAACCAAAAATTTAATTTAACTCCTTCTGCCGTTAAACGCGAGTTAATTGATTCACCCGTTAGTACGTTAATTAATTTGAATCAAGAACCTAAAAAAACGAAAATAGACGATAGTTGGCTAACTGATGCCGGAGCTTTGGAAAAGAAAGTAAAAAAACTAGAAAAGATGATGCATAAAGCCGCGAAAGCTTTAGAGTTTGAAAAAGCGGCCGCGTTAAGGGATCAAATTACGCTTCTTTTAAAAAATTTAAATCAGATTTAATTTTAATTCTAAGATTGATGGTGCGTTAACATAATTTGCTAAAGAAATCTGGCCCTGAGTTTTTACTTAAACTGACCTTCTTTGATGAATTATAATTTTCTAGTTCGACCTAAAAGAATCCATTAAATTCGTATCACTTACCGTCAATCGATTTAGAAGGATTAAGTTAATTTTTATTAAAATATGAAATTTTTGATGCTTCACTGATTCCTTTATTTAACGAAGCCTAATTCAACGTAGATCCGCATGAAGTGTTTTTATTTAATACGATTAGCTAGGAGCTAGAACTTTTCAATTAACTAGATATTGAATTAACCTGTTTTGGGTAATATCCTGCCTACGTTTTCCAAAGAAATGACTTTTAGGATCGTAGTCACAAATAATCAGGTAAATATATAATATATTTACGAATAAGAATATGTTTTTGATGCTTACTAATAAAGTAACGGTGTTAATTAATGCATCTTAGACCTTGAACGTACAATTGATCGAGAAATCGGGTAAACTATCTTTTTGTCTTGGTCGTAAAGAAGTAAGTACAGATCCGAACGCTAGTCCTTACTTTTTTAAAGTTTCTACTTCGGTATTAGAAGTTTGAATATTAAAATTAGTTGGACATTCGTTTTGTTCGAAGAAACATTTTTCGATAGTTTTAATCCTAAATTAATAATAACTATTTTGATCATTGCAACATATATCTTCACATTCAGACAATGGCATTCGTCTATATCGGGATAGGAATATAATTGTCGTAAAGCATAATATAAGTAAATTCATAATTACCTACGTAAAGACGATTTTATTTAATAATTTCATAAACTTGCTTACGTTTAACAGAGATAATAGTGCATTCTAATATTTAGATGATTTAACTATTAAATTTTAAAGGGTTAGTTTCACTATGTATTCCCTAAGAATTTATTAGGTCATGTACTACATGAACATTCGAAGGTACTTTTATATCAAATCCAGGGTTGGTTGTGACGTTAAAGTTTTTAGATAGGTAACTAGCAAAGTCAATAATACGCTCTTTTCGTAAGAAGGGACTCTTTTTAAGAGCAAGAGTTCTAAAGGTTTTTGTAGATTTTTAAAAAATTTAACTTGACAGAATTTCCGTTTTGTCATTTGTTTTTGCTTATGTTATTTTCTAAAAAAAGAAGAGTAAGGTAAATATGTTGCAAAAGCGGGAAGCGATGTTGATCGTGACGGGAGAATTATCCGGAGAGTTGCATGCTTTAGAATTTATTAGGCAGACACAATCGTTCAATTTCTCTTTTTACGGGATGGGTGGAGAAGTTTTAGCTAAAGCGGGAGTTAATTTGTTAGTGAATACGAAAGATTTCCATGTGATGGGTATCAACGAATTACTGAAAAGCATCAAAAAAATTTATTCTGCTTGGCAAACGTTAAAAAATTTTATTTTAGAGAATAAACCCGTTGTTGTTTTGGTTGATTACCCCGATTTTAATTTACGTTTAGCAAAAGTAGCTAAACAAGCTGGATGTAAAGTACTTTATCTGATTAGTCCGACGATTTGGGCTTGGCGACCTAATAGGATTAAATTGATTAAAAAATTTGTTGATCGAATGATGGTTATTTATCCGTTTGAGGTAGCATATTATCGGCAACGTGGGGTAACGCAGGTTCATTACGTTGGTAACGTGTTATTAAAAAGCGTAGAGCAACATGAAGCGGTGGAAACGTTACGTCAACGTTATCATTTAAAAAAAGAAATTATGACGTTAGGTTTATTTCCGGGGAGTAGAGTAAGTGAGTTGAAAAATTTGTTACCAGCTATGTTAGCTACTGCTCAATTATTAACGAAGCAGATGCCATTACAATTAGTATTGCCTAAAGCTCTTTCCATTAGGGAAGATTTTTTAAATACTTTTTTAACGCGATATCCAAACTTAAAAATAGTCGTTTTATCAAATGCATACGACGCTATTACGTTATCGGATGTAATTTTAGCTGCTTCCGGAACGGTAACGTTAGAAATTGCCTTATCTGAAAAACCGTTGATCATTGTTTATCGAGGCAAATGGTGGGAATATCAACTGGCTAAAAGGTGGTTAAAAATTAAAAATATTGGGTTATGTAATATTTTAGCCGGAAACCAAGTAGCGCCAGAATTTTTGCAAGATCAAGTTTCGCCACCAATTTTAGCTACAGCTTTATTACGATTATTAAATAGTAACGAACAACGACAAAAACAGATAGTAGCTTTTCGACGCATTAAGGAGGAATTTTTAAATACACCGGTAGTTGCGTTTAGTCAAATTTTAAAAGAATTATCGTTAAGCACTTGAAAAAAACGAAAAAGATCATATCTAAGAAATGTTAGTATTTATTTGAGAGGAAAAAATGGCATTTATTTATCCATTATATGACCGGGTAGTAATCAAAAGGGATGATGAAAAAACGACTGCGGGCGGCATTGTAATACCTAATACGGCAAATAATGAAAAACCAACTCAAGGTAAAGTGTGCTTTGTTGGACCAGGTAAAACTTTAAAAGATGGTACGATTCGTCCAATGACGGTGAAAGAAGGGGATACGGTTCTATTTAGTCGTTATAGTGGTACAGAGTTTAAATTTGACGGTGAAGAATACGTAGTAATGAAAGAAGAAGATGTGTTAGCTATTATTAAATAGAGGGTAATTATGACAGCTAAAGATTTAAAATTTGGTGGTGAAGCTAGACAAGCAATGTTAGAAGGGGTTAATTTATTAGCCGATGCTGTAGCTGTAACTTTAGGTCCTAAAGGACGTAACGTGGTTTTAGACAAATCTTATGGTGCTCCAACTATTACAAAAGATGGGGTTTCCGTGGCAAAAGAAGTAGAATTGAAAGATAAATTCATGAATATGGGAGCGCAAATTGTTAAAGAAGTTGCTTCTAAAACTTCTGATATTGCGGGTGACGGTACGACTACGGCAACAGTGCTAGCAAGGGGAATGTTAGTTGAAGGAATCAAAGCGGTAGCTGCTGGGATGAACCCGATGGATTTAAAACGAGGGATGGATTTAGCGGTAAAAAACGTAGTAGAAGCGTTAGCGGCAATGTCTAAACCTTGTAGCGACGAAAAATCTATTGCTCAAGTAGGTACTATTTCGGCAAATGCTGATACGGCGATCGGTACTATTATCGCTAGTGCGATGGAGAAAGTAGGTAAAGAGGGGGTAATTACGGTAGAAGATGGTTCGGGTTTAGATAACGAGTTAGAAATTGTTGAAGGAATGCAGTTTGATCGAGGTTATTTATCTCCTTATTTTATTAATGACCAACAATCAATGAGCGCTGAATTACAAAATCCGTATATTTTAATCGTGGATAAGAAAATTTCTAATATTCGCGAGATGTTACCTTTATTAGAAGGAATTGCTAAAGCGGGTAAACCTTTATTTATTATTGCTGAAGACGTAGAAGGAGAAGCTTTAGCGACTTTAGTAGTAAATAATATGCGCGGTATCGTTAAAGTAGTGGCGGTAAAAGCTCCTGGTTTTGGAGACCGTAGAAAAGCGATGTTGCAAGACATTGCAATTTTGACGAGTGCTAGAGTTATTTCCGAAGAAGTAGGGTTGAATTTAGAAGGAGCTACTTTAGAAGACTTAGGTCAAGCTAAACGAGTGATCGTTACTAAAGATAACTCAACGATTATTGATGGTAAAGGAACTAAAGAGGAAATTACTGCTCGTGTACAACAAATTCGTAACGAAATCAATAGCGCTACTTCTGATTACGATAAAGAAAAATTACAAGAGCGTTTAGCTAAATTAGCTGGTGGTGTAGCCGTAATTAAAGTCGGTGCTGCTACTGAAGTAGAAATGAAAGAAAAGAAAGCGCGAGTAGAAGATGCTTTACATGCGACAAGAGCTGCAGTAGAAGAAGGAGTCGTACCAGGGGGTGGAGTTGCTTTGATTAGAACTTTATCTAGATTATCTGGGTTAAAAGGTGGTAATGGTGACCAAGATGCTGGAATCAACATCGTACGTAAAGCGATTGAAGCGCCTTTACGACAAATCGTTAACAACTGCGGTGATGAAGCTTCAGTCGTAGTCAATAAAGTAGCTGAAGGACAAGGTAATTTCGGTTATAATGCTTCTACTGGTGAGTTTGGTGATTTAGTAGCAATGGGTATTTTAGATCCAACTAAAGTAACTAGAACTGCTTTACAAAACGCAGCTTCAATTGCGGGCTTAATGTTAACTACAGAATGTATGATTACAGAATCGCCGGTCAAGAAAGAAGATTGTTGCGGTGGCGGCCATGGTGCTCCTGGTGGTATGGGTGGCATGGGCGATATGGGCATGATGTAATTATCGTCTATAAAAAAGCCCCTGCATGGGGCTTTTTTATTATGAGGTGTAAAAAAGATACTTGTCTAAAGAAAAGGAATATGTTATTCAGTGAATAGTTCATTTTGTAGGTCATGAAATTAAAGAGGAAGGTCTATGATCGATATTAGTTTATTAATAAATCGTTTGTCAGAATTAACTGCTGGAGTAGCTACCCTCCGAGAATATCTTTGAGTATGATCGAAAAGAACAACGTTTTAAAGAAATTCAAGATTTATTACAAATGCCAGCAATTTGGCAAGATTTAGCTAAACAACAATTATTAGCAAAAGAACAGGTGCAATTAACCCAAATTTTAGCACCATTAAAAGAATTAGATCAAAATATTCGCGAACAACAAGAATTTTTAACTTTATTACTACAAGAACCAGATGACGAATTGTTATCTGAATTAAATGTTAAAGTAGAACGGTTAGTTCAACAGTATCAAGCTTTAGAATTTCAGAAAATCTTTATTCATGCGTTAGATCGCAATGATGCTTATCTAGATATTCAAGGAGGATCTGGTGGTACTGAAGCTCAAGATTGGGCTGAAATGTTATTAAGAATGTACCTTAAATTTGGTCATCTACATAATTTTGAAGTACAAATTTTAGAAGTATCTGCCGGTGAAACTGCGGGGATTAAAAGCGCGACATTAAAGTTAAAGGGGGATTTTGCGTATGGTTGGTTGAAAACCGAAACAGGAGTACATCGTTTAGTACGTAAATCGCCTTTTGATACTAACCATAAACGGCATACTTCTTTTGCGTCGGTTTTTGTTTACCCAGATGTAGATGAGAGTATTGAAATAGAAATTAATCCTAGTGATTTACGAATTGATACTTATCGAGCTCAAGGAGCGGGGGGGCAACACGTTAATAAAACCGATTCGGCAGTGAGAATTAAACATTTAACGACGGGGTTGATTATCCAATGTCAAAGTGAGCGTTCTCAATTGCAGAACCGTAATCAAGCGATGAAGCAGCTAAAAGCTAAATTGTATGAACTAGAATTACGCAAAAAACAAGTAGAAAAAGAACAGATAGAAGCGACGAAATTAGATATTTCTTGGGGAAGTCAAATTCGGTCTTACATCTTAGATGATTCTCGCGTAAAAGATTTGCGTACGGGCTTAGAATCACGTAACCCGACTAGTATTTTGGACGGTAATTTAGACGAAATGATTAAAGAGAGTTTAAAATATAGTAATCAAGGATCAGTTTAAAAAGTGCTTAATTTGGCTAATTAATTATCGGGTTATTTTAGGGGTAAAATTTTTCTAAAAAAAAAACGAAAATAAAAGTTGTATTTATTTTTTTATTTGCTAATATAAATTGTATCTTAATTAAGGTTTTATTCATGGACAGAATAACTTTAAGCCTGATTGGCTGCCTTATTGGTTTTGGAGTATATGCAGATAATCAAAACGAGCTATCTGCCTATTTTGAATTAAGTGGGATTCAAACGATTGGCGTAGAGCATGACTCTTCGTTGAGTTACGATTTATTTTTGCCCCTCTTTGCTCAAAACGGAAAAGTAATTTTTTTTAATCCTAGATTATACGATCGTGCTGGTAGCTCTCTCGAAGGTAATTTTCATTTAGGGTACCGTTGTTTAGTTGGAACAAATCAATTATTAGGAGTTTATAGCGCTTTCGATGCGCGACGTAGTCCATATAGAAACCATTATAACCAAGTTACTTTCGGGGCCGAGTATTGGTATAAAAATTTATTTCTCGGCGGTAATTATTATTTACCTATAGGGCAAAAAGTTAAATATACTAATTATCAACGGTCTAATACGGTTAATAGCGTCTTTGATTATAAAAGTGGTATTTTAAACGACGTTAATGACTTGCAATATGCGCAAGAAACAGCATTGGGTGGAGAAGATTTTACTTTAGGTTATGCAATGACAGATCAAATGACCGGCTTTGTAGGAGGTTATTATTTTGAAAATAAATTAGGTCGTAATATTGTGGGGTATGAAATTAGGGCAGAATATCAATATTTTCAAGATCAAAAGCGAGTGTTAGGAATCTTGAATGACGTCAAGTTGACGGTTAGTTTAAAACAAGATTATAGAGGTCTACAAGCGCTTTGTGGAATCAGTATTAAAATGTGGCCAGGAGTAATGAAAAAACAAACTACTTGGCAACGTCGATTAGCTAGGTTGCCTAAACGTGATCCAGATATTCAAGTTCATTCTCAAATTTATCGAGAACGAGTCGTTGTTGGAAGAAGGCCAATTCAAGCTAGAGATTTAATCAATGAACAAACGAATATAGAGAATTTAATCAATGCTTATCAAGATAGTGTGACGAAGATTATGAGTCAGGAGATAAGTCAAGTTCAAAAAAGGGGGTACATTAATTTAATAGAACAACAAGTTAAAGATAATTTCGATAAACTTTATAACGTTTTACCAGATCACGATAAAAAGCAAGCATATCGTCAGTTTATTTTGTTGCATCACCCTGATAAGTATTCAGGAATTAACCGTGAAATTAACAACGTTACTTTTGCAACTTTTAGAAATCTCTTTAAGGATAACGATCAGCAACCGAATAACAAAGTAAATTTAAATAATGCTCAAGAACAACTAAATTTCACCGTTAGTAATTCTTTCGAAAATAGTAAAAACTTAGGTTTAGTGAAGCAAGATTTATCGGTTGAACAAAAGAACAAAATACAACCTAGTTTATTAAAAACAGAACAAGAAAAAGGTAATTCAACGTCGTTGCAAGTAACCAATTTAGATGAGTTGCGTTCATTTCCATCGAGTAAATATGAAAAAGTGGCATTAAGTAGCTTCATTATTGCTGATACGGCGGTGGGGGCGATTAATCTTTTTAAAATATTAAAACCGAATTTATCGACTAGAGATCAAAACGAGCAAGATCAAGAAGAAGATAATGATAATAATGACGGTGACGATCATCGTCCACCGTTTCCGTTTGATAGAGGTAATTTCCCTCCTTACAATAATTTATTTCAAGAAGGAAACAATCAGGAAGAAACAGAACATGACCATCCTGTAGTAGCTCCCGAGCATATGTTTGAGGTGTTAAATAATAACGTAACTTTAGTAAACCGAACTGTAGCGACAGAACGTGCTCTTGTTGTACCGGAAGAAAATAATATTGAAGCAGTCGATAACGTAGCTCTTTTGGGACGAAGAAACGATTTAACTACTTTATTTAGAAATCATCCTCGATTTGCTAACGTTGTAGGTAACCAACGTAATTTGCAGTATTTAATTAACCATGACGAAGTTTTTAGGCAAGCGATTAACGATGACGAATTTAGAAGCATCTTTGAAAACCATGAATTAACGCAGGCTATTATATTCTTCCCAGAAGGAGTTAACTATCGTAGAAACATAGTTATTGAAAATATCAATGCTGTTGTCCCTATGTTACAAAACAACGCCGATTTTCGATCGTTATTTTTACGCGGGAATTATACGGATTTTACTTTTTATCAATTCATGAATAACGTAGTTTTAGACAACATTTCAGTAGATGGTTATGTTTACTTTGGGGCAATCGTTAACCAATTAATGATGAATCAGATACTAAATGATGCTGACTTTAGAGAAATGGTGATACAAAATACGGGCTTTAGGCAATTATTAATCAATGCTAACGTTGATTTTAGACAGTTGATTTGCGAGCAAGCCAATATAAGAGGGAGGATTTTAACTGACTATCATTTTAGGGATTTATTGATTAGGGAATTAGAGCAAATCCAGCTGATGCCGGCAAATGATTTTATCGAAATTATGAATGATCATCAGTTGTTTGATTTATTTAACCGATACTATGCTTTTAGATTATCAATGTATCAATCAGTGGCGAGACCAGTAATTTTACAACATCGTTACTATATTATTCAACATTTAGAAGAAATGCCGGAAGTTTTACGGTTAATTGCAGATTATCCTGATTTTATGGCAATAGTATTGACGAATAGTGATTTTACTAGGTTAATTACTAACCGTAATTTCTTCAACTTAATAAATGAATCTGATTCATTTAGAAGACTGATCTTTACTTATCCAAGTTTTTTATCGTTACTGAATACTCGCCCTGCTTTTCAGGAAATTATTTACGGTCAAGATAACGTAGTAAGGGAATTTGTACGCGATTATTATAATTTATTGGAAAGAATTCATCATAGCGGTATTTTTGAATTACTGTTGCATAACGAATATTTTAGGTATTACGTGAAATATTATTTCCCTTTTAGACGTAATTTTTTTAACCCAAACTTCATCGAAAACGTCCTTATTCAAAATGAAAATTTAATAAGGTCAATAATTGAGGGGAATGCTTTCGATGTTATTTTGAATATCGATAGGTTACTAGATAATACGGTGGAGGCAAATACGGTGAATAACAGGATGATGGCATTAAACGACGTTGATTTTATCCGGTTGTTGGTTAATGAACATCCTATTTTTTCAATTACTATTTTGAATAATGTAGCGCTACAACAAATTCTTTGCGAAGAAAACGATATTAGGAGATTGATTTCTACAAATATGGATTTAATGAACTTAATCGTTTGTGATGTTAATTTTAGAACTTGTTTTATTGGGGAAAATAGCTTTAGAAATTTATTTTTACACGGGAATCTATCAGAGCTAATTTTAAGGGATAATCGTTTTAGATTATTAAATATGCATAATCCTCAGGTACGCGAATTAATGTTGAATAATGCGGATTTAAGATTAGTGTTGACGGAAGATCCGTTTTTTAGGGACCTTTTTATCGAACATTTTTACAGTGTTAATAACGATTTAATTTCGTTTATAATCACGGAAAATAACGAATTTAGCCGTTTAATTTTAAGACAAAATAATTTACGTAATTTAATTTTAATCAATGAAGATTTTAGAAATCAATTTTTACTTAATTATTTAAATGGAGATCTATTAACTTTACTGGTATGGTATGGACAATTTGGAGAAATTATCGTGCGGAACGGGAATGTTCATAATTCCTTATTGAGACTTTCTTTAGATAGTAATTGGTTTGTTGAGCAAGAGAATCAACAAATTGCTCCTCTTGCTAGTAGACTTTTATTACCAGCTGCTTTTGACAACGAAGTTACGATGAATAACGATTTAAATAGGGTAGAGGTTAATGAAGATGAGGTTGGTGAAGAACCCGTAATAAACAACACAGTATCGTTATATAATCACCCAGATCGAAATGAAAACGTCGTGATCATACAAGGTTTTGGAGATAATTTGTTAGAAAATTTAGACATAAGAAATATCAGACGTTTTCTTAAGGAACTTTTTCGACGATCTCGACATCCGTTATTTACTTTTTCTTTCTAGGAGGAGGTGACTTTTAATTAATTCGTTAGGGTTAACTTGAGCAGCTAGCAGCGATAATTCTCCACAAAGTACGGTAGCTGCTGCTAAATATGCTAAGCAACGTGAATTATGAGTAGCGTCTTCTGTAAAGCAATGCATTAAATTAAAAGCTTGCTGCACATGAGGTAAATTTTTGCCGTTGCCGATACTACCAACGATGATATTGGGTAAATTTACCGAAAAATATAAGTCTTCGTTACGGATTTCGGCATAGGTAATTCCTTGAGAACCTTCTACGATATTAGCTCCATCTTGGCCAATAGCTAAATAAAAAGCTAATAACATGTTGGCATAGTGAGCATTAGCGCTTCGTACGCTTCCTGATAACATAGAACCTATAAAATTTTTTTTCGTGTTCAAAGCTACTATTTGCTCAGGAGTTGCTTTTAAAAGTTGGCAACAACGATCTTTGGATAACCAGGTTTCCGCGATAACGGAACGTCCTCTTCCTAAAATACCGTTAACTGCCGAATTTTTTTTATCGACGCAATAATTACCAGAAATACTAACGTATTTTAAATCAAAGGAGGCGGTTAACCAATTTTGTAAGGCCTGAGCTCCTTTAGTGACCATATTATGTCCGGCGGCTCCCTCCGTTTTAAAAGCGAAGCGGATGAATAATAGATTACCCACAATTTCTCCATGCCAAGATACTAAACGTAAAAATCGACTAGTAGTGGCAATAATTTCTTCCATTTGGGGTTGGTAATGGTTTAAACGATTTAAAATCGTATGGACTTGGTGAGCGTTTTGACCTTCACATAAAATAGAACGAGTCATGATTTCATTGATTAAGGTAACGTAAATTCCATTTTGGCTGGTTACTTTAGCTCCGCGTCGTACTGATGCCCATAAAGGAATTTCATAAGTAGCTAATGGAACCGAAAACGTACCGTTCATTTCCCCTTTTAAGGTTAAAGGACCAACCATTCTGGTAGGAATCAGTGTATTTAGTTGGTTATTTAACGACATGGTAATAAATTTCTCCTTTTTTGATCATGCCCAATTCGTCTCTAACTTGGTTCTCGATTAACTTATTTTCTTCGGCTTTCATGAAATCAATCTCTTTTTGCAATTGGTTATTTTGCTCAACTAATTCGTCGTTTTTTAATTGTTGCTCAATTAATTTTTGTTTAAGCTGATGAGTGATGAGTATCCCATCTGAACTTAACCAAAGTCTATATTGTAAAATGATTACTAAATTAACTAAAATGAAGACGATAATTTTTTTCATAAAAAAATTAGCCAAAGGAGGCTATCCTTTGGCTATTTAGTATTACAAGTTATTTAAAATTACGGAAAGCTTTTTTGCCCCAGTAGCTAGCTTGAGGGCCTAAAGCTTCTTCAATACGAATTAATTGATTGTATTTAGCAATACGATCTACTCGACAAGCAGAGCCTGTTTTGATTTGCCCAGTACCGGTAGCAACGACGAGATCGGCGATAATCGTATCTTCGGTTTCTCCAGAACGATGTGATACTACTGCGGTATAATTGGCGTCTTTAGCCATTTGAATCGCATTTAAAGTTTCAGTAATAGTTCCAATCTGGTTTAGTTTAATTAAAATAGAGTTACAAACACCTGCTTCGATACCTCGTTTAAAGATTTTAGTGTTAGTAACGAATAAATCATCACCTACAATTTGGATACGTTGTCCTAAACGATCCGTCATTAATTTCCAACCTTCCCAATCTCCTTCAGCTAAACCATCTTCAATCGTAATTAAAGCTGGATATTGACTGACCCAATTAGCTAAATAATCGACGAATTCTTCCGAGGAATAACTTTGATTTTCAGATTTTAAGTGGTAACGACCATTTTCATACAGTTCAGAAGCAGCTACGTCTAAGCCTAAACAAATATCGGTACCTAAGCGATAACCTGCTTGTTCAACGGCTTCACAAATATCTTCTAAGGCTTCACGATTGGAACGTAAGTCTGGAGCAAAACCACCTTCATCGCCTACTCCAACGCTCATTCCTTTTTTCTTCAATACTTTTTTCAAAGTATGAAACACTTCGGCTCCGTAACGAATAGCTTCTGCAAAAGTTGGAGCTCCTACTGGTAAAATCATGAATTCTTGAACATCTACGTTATTTTCTGCGTGGGCCCCACCGTTTAAAACGTTCATCATTGGTACAGGTAAAATAAATGGAGCTTTCCCACCTAAACGTTGGTAAAGCGGTTCTTTGTTTTCTAAAGCCATTGCTCGTGCTACTGCCATAGAAACTGATAAAATAGCATTAGCACCGAATTTACTTTTATTTTCTGTGCCGTCTAAATCGATCATTAGTTGATCGATTGCTTTTTGATCATTAGGATCTTTACCGATTAAAGCGTTTCTAATTTCCTGATTAACATGTCCTACTGCTTTTAAGACTCCTTTACCTAGATAACGTTGAGGATCACCGTCTCTTAATTCTAAAGCTTCTCTAGAACCAGTAGAAGCTCCAGAAGGGACTGCTGCTCTACCTATTGTTCCAGAAGATAATTCAACTTCTGCTTCTACCGTAGGGTTACCTCGAGAATCTAAAATTTCTCGCCCTTTAATATTAACGATTTTTAACATAACTCCTCCAAGGATAATAAATAACTAATAATTTTTAACTGCCCGATCTATTTTTTTTAGTTGTACTAATAACTCTTCCATTTGGTATAATGGCCACATGTTAGGGCCATCACATAAAGCAACGTCCGGGTTGGGATGAGTTTCTAAAAACAAGCCAGCAATACCTACTGCTATAGCAGCACGCGATAAAACGGGGATAAATTGTCTCATTCCACCGGAAGCATTACCGAGCTGTCCCGGCATTTGTACCGAATGTCCACCGTCAAAAATAACTGGACATTTAGTTTCTTTCATAATTTCTAAAGCTCGCATATCTACTACTAAGTTATTATAACCAAAACTAAAACCTCGTTCACAAACCATGATTTTTTGGTTACCAGTGCTCATGGCTTTTTCTACGACATTTTTCATTTCTACCGGAGATAAAAATTGGCCTTTTTTAATGTTGACTGGTCGGTTCAAAGAAGACACTCGACGGATAAAATTAGTTTGTCGGCATAAAAAAGCTGGGGTTTGTAATACATCTGCTACTTCAGCAACTTGCTCTAAGGGGGTATCTTCGTGGACATCGGTAATGATTGGCACTTGTACTTCTTCTTTAATTTGTTTTAAAACCGCTAAAGCTTCTTTAAAAGGTAGACCAGCAAAACTATGGAGTGAGCTACGGTTGGCTTTAGCGAAAGAACTTTTGTAAATGAAATGAATACCTAATTGATTAGTTAAAGCTTTAAGGTATTTTGCCGTTTCTAAAGCGATCGTTTCATTTTCTACGACACATGGTCCCGCCATTAAAAAAAAAGGTAAATGGTTGTCTATTTCAAAATTAAGTATTTTCATGCTTAGACTCACTAATAGTTTTAATGAAATCGTAAAAGACTGGATGGCTTTGATGCGGGTTAGAATTGAATTCTGGATGACTTTGCATCGCAATAAACCAACGATGATTGGTTAACTCGATCGCGGCTACTAGTCCATCTGTGGAATAGCCAGCAACGGATAATCCACATTTTTGAAGTTGCGGTAAATATTGGTCATTAACTTCATAACGATGACGATACCTTTCGTACGAATCTTGAGCTTTATAAATGCGAGCTAACTTAGTATTCGGTACTAAGGTACTGTGGTATTCTCCTAAACGCATCGTGCCTCCTAAATTAGTGGCTTGTTGTCTAGTTACTAAGTTACCACTTTTAGTCCATTCAGAAACCCAAATAATTACCGGATCTGGGGTATTTTTATCAAATTCGGTACTATTAGCTTGTTTCAAATGTAAAAGGTTCCTTGCCATTTCAATGATGGCAATTTGCATACCTAAACAGATGCCAAAATAAGGAATTTGATTTTCACGTGCGTATTGAACCGCTAAAATCATCCCCTCAATCCCTCGGGTACCAAATCCTCCGGGAATTAAAATACCGTCCGCTTCTTTTAAAAGTTCAACTCCGTCTTGTTCAATCAATTCGGCGTCTATAAATTTAATGACAACTTTAACGGCTTGTTTCCACCCAGCATGTTTCAAGGCTTCTACGACAGATTTATAGGCATCTTCTAAATGAACGTATTTACCGACCATAAAGACGTTAACCGTTTGTTTTAAATGGGTAGCTTGATAGTCAATTTTTTCCCAAATCGATAAATCACCATGTGTGAGATTTAATTGTAATTGCCGATTAATAACTTGTTCAACGTTCTGTCTTTTTAAAGTTAGAGGAATAGTATAAACGTTTTCAATATCAGGTAAAGAAATGACGGAATGGATGTCGACGTTTGTAAATAAAGCAATTTTTTTTCGTTCTTCTTCTCCTAATTGTGCAGAGGAACGACAAAACAATAAATCCGGTTGAATGCCAATCGAACGTAATTCTTTAACAGAATGTTGAGTGGGTTTCGTTTTAATTTCTCCAGCTGAAACGATGTAAGGTACTAAAGTGACGTGAATAAATAGAGTATTTAAAGCGCCTTCTTCTATTCGCATTTGCCTAATTGCTTCTAAAAAGGGTAAAGATTCTATATCTCCTACTGTACCACCTACTTCGATGATTGCTACATCGTGGTTTTGGGCAGACGAACGGATGATTTCTTTAATCATGTCGGTAATATGGGGAATGACTTGAACCGTTGCGCCTAAATAACCACCCGCTCTCTCTTTTTTTAAGACTTCTGAATAGATAATACCAGTGGTATAGTGGTTTTTACTGGACATTTTTTCTCCTAAAAAACGTTCATAGTGTCCAAGGTCTAAATCGGCTTCGCGACCATCTACGGTAACATATACTTCGCCATGTTGATAAGGATTCATGGTGCCAGAATCAACGTTTAAGTAAGGATCGAATTTGATGACGGTTACTTTTAAATTAAAACTTTTCAACAAAGCACCTAACGATGCAGCTGATACCCCTTTCCCTAAAGCAGAAATTACTCCACCTGTTACAAAAATATACTTCGTCATGAATCCCCTTTTACCCCAATTTACGATATCATAACATCATTTTATAAAATCTCAACCTGCCTTGTAAAAAGTCACTTGAATTTATTTTTTGAAAAGCCTACGATATTTTTCGAATTGATAAGTAGTTAATCGGATAACATGCAAACAATATTTGATGTAATTGTAATAGGTGGTGGTCATGCTGGAATAGAAGCTAGTTATATTGCGGCTAAAATGAAAGCTAAAGTTTTATTATTAACGCATAATTTAGATACTATCGGTCAACTATCGTGTAATCCGTCTATTGGAGGAATTGGGAAAGGTCAATTAGTTAAAGAAATTGATGCCTTAGGAGGAATCATGGGAATGGCTGCGGATTTTGCAGCAGTTCATTATCGTTTATTAAATCAAAGTAAAGGAATGGCGGTAAGATCTACTCGATTACAAATCGACCGGGTAAAATATCGACAAATTATCCGTCAAACCCTAGGTGAATTAGAGAATTTAACTATTTTTGAACAAAGTGTTGAAGAATTAATCGTTGAGCAAGGGGCAGTAAAAGGAGTGGTTACGAATTTAGCGGTAAATTTTTTTGCTCCGGTCGTTATTTTAACTGCGGGTACTTTTTTAAACGGAAAGATACATATCGGGTTAGTCAATTTTAGTGCTGGGCGTATCGGTGATCCAGCAGCGATTAAATTGGCGAATAATTTAACGACGTTAGGTTTACCGGTTGGTCGCTTGAAAACGGGTACTCCCCCTCGATTAGCGAAAGAAACTATTGATTTTAACACGTTAACGGCACAAGGGAGCGATAGCGATTTCCCTCATTTTTCTTTTTGGAAAGAATTTGAACAACCTAATCCGTTGCTGAACTGTTACATTACCCATACTAACGAAAAAACGCATGAAATTATCCGTAATAATTTAGATCGTTCTCCGTTATTTACCGGAATTATTCAAGGAAAAGGACCTCGTTATTGTCCTTCGATTGAAGATAAGATCCATCGTTTTCCGGATCGTGTGGCTCACCAAATTTTTTTAGAGCCGGAATGTTACAGCGCAGAAGAGATTTATCCAAACGTAATATATACTAGTTTCCCGATCGATGTGCAATTTGAATTAGTACATAGTATTGCAGGATTAGAACATGCTAAAATTTTACGTTTAGGATATGCTATTGAATACGATTATTTTGATCCTCAAGCTTTAAAACGTGGCTTAGAAAGTCGTAGTCTTTTTAATTTATTTTTAGCGGGACAGATCAACGGAACCACTGGTTACGAAGAAGCTGCTGCGCAGGGGATACTAGCAGGTATTAACGCTGTTTTACGACTTAGAGGAGAAGAGGCATGGTCGCCCACAAGAGATGAAGCGTATTTAGGAGTAATGGTAGATGATTTGGTGAAAAAAGGGGTAACAGAACCTTATCGAATGTTTACTAGCCGGGCGGAATATCGCCTCTTATTAAGAGAAGACAATGCTGTTTATCGTTTAGCAGAACGAGCTTATAGCTTGGGGTGTTTAACGGATCAACAGTACGATTTTTTACAACTTAAAAAAGCTAGAATTACGCAGCAAAGGGATTTACTACAACAAATTAAAATTTATCCACAAGATCAAATGGCGCAGCGTTTTTTTAAAGTTGTCAAACAATCTTTAAACACCGAAGTTAATGCTTTACAGCTATTGAAACGTTCAGAAATTAATCGTTATCAATTGCAAGAAATTTTAGGTTTACCAGAAACGATCGAAGAACAGTTAGAAATACAAGAAAAATATCAAGGCTATATCGTTAGACAGCAAGAAGAAATCGATAAGCAAAAGAAATACATGAATGTTCAGATCCCTGAAAATTTTAATTATCGTCAGATTAAAGGGTTATCTACGGAGGTTTTGCAAAAATTGGAGCAATATCAACCCAAAACGGTTGCACAGGCGATACAAATTTCAGGGGTTACTCCGGCAGCGATTTCTTTATTATTAATTTTCTTAAAAAAATAGAGATCAGTATACTTTACTTACGGTTGTTAACGATACGTTTTATATAGATTTTGTTTATGGTTTTGGTAATATCAAAAATCGGTTTAGATGTTTGATCTGTTTTTAACCAGGGTTAACGTTTGCCTGGATTAGCTATTGCTTGATAAAAGATTTGTTTATTGGTGGTAGAGTTACGTTATGCTACGATGACAATAAATAGGAGAAGAACATATTTTAATAAATGCGGTATAATGTAGGGAAATCGAATTTTATATTACTCTTTTTGAACGGGAGGTTAGTGTGGAACAAAATCAACAAATAGAATTTAAAGGCTGGAAAGCCGTTTTATGGCCAATTCATTCGTACGAATTGAAAAAGTTTTTGCCAATGGCAATGATGATGCTGGGCATTCTGTTTAATTACAGTATTTTAAGGGGATTAAAAGATACTTTAGTCGTGAATAATTTAGGAGCAGAAATGATTCCTACTTTAAAGTTGTATTTTGTGATGCCTAGCGCGTTTTTGTTCATGTTTTTTTATTCTAAGTTAGTTAACCTTTTGTCTCGGGATAAAGTTTTTTATACGATTGTTAGTATTTTTATCCTTTATTTTAGCGTGATCGGGTGTATTTTTCGTTTTTCAGATCCCGAATTATTTCACGTTAAATTTTACAGTAGTATTCCTTTAATTCAAAATTTATTAGATGCATGTGGATCATGGATTTATTCTTCCTTTTATGTAATGTCTGAATTATGGGGAGCTACCATGATTGGGTTAATGTTTTGGAAGTTTGCAAACGACGTAACGTCAATTAAAGAATCGAAACGTTTTTATTCGATGTTTGGCTTTATTGCAAATGGAGGTTTAATTATTGCGGGATTAGTCCTGCAAAGCGCTAAATCTTCCGTTACTTCGGCAGATCAAAAAGGGTGGGAAGCATTACCTGGAATCGTATCAACGGTAGTGATTACCGGGTTAATAATTATGGTTATCTACTGGTATTTAAATAATAGAGTTTTAAAAGATGCTCGGTTTGCCAATCCTCAAGAAATCGTTAAAAGTAAAAAGAAAAAATTAGGGATCATCGAAAGTTTAAAATATATTTGTTCTTCTAAATATTTGGGACTGGTTAGTTTACTAATTATTTCTTACGGGATTAGTATTAGTTTGGTAGAAGTTTTATGGAAAAAGCAAGTATTTTTAATGTGTGGTGGGAATAAAGATTTATTTTCTCATTTTATGGGGGGACTACAAATTTGGACTGGATTATTTACGATTTTTTGTATGTTGGTTGGAGCGAACGTATTACGTAGATGTTCATGGCGTACGGCGGCGACGGTAACTCCTATTATTATTTTAATTACGGGTTTGATCTTTTTTACCTCTATTATTTTTAGAACCAAATTGGATAGTTGGTTAATGCCTTTGGGAATTACTTCAGTAGTCGTTACTTCTTGGGTCGGATTAGCTCAAAATGTTTTATCAAAAGGGGTAAAATATTTTCTTTTTGATCCGACAAAAGAAATGACTTATATCCCTTTGGATAACGAATTGAAATCAAAAGGTAAGGCGGCGGTAGACGTTTTTGGTGGTCGTTTAGGCAAGTCTGGAGGAGCTTTTATTAATTGGTTACTTTTATCGTTAACTGGGAGTTCGTTAGTAGAACTTACTCCAATTACGACGATTATTTTTATCGTGATTATGTTGGTATGGTTTATTAGCGTTAAAGAGTTAAACGTTAAATTTTTAGCTTTACAAGCCCAGGAGCAACCAAATAATACGAAAGCAGCAAACGATTAATTCTTTTGGTAACAAAAATCACGACTATAATGGATTTTATAATCGTGATTTTTTTATATCGAGTTATATCGATCGAGATAATAAAAAAATAATTTTTAGATGAATTTACTAGTGAAATAACTGGGGTGCTAGGGTTCGAACCTAGGAATGCTGGTATCAAAAACCAGTGCCTTACCACTTGGCTACACCCCAATCAGGCAGTAGCATATCGCAGCTCACTTTAAAAGTCAATGGGATAAAAAATCTTTGCATCTAAGTAGGTTTTTGATATGATAACAGCGTGTTTAGAGATGCTCCCTTCGTCTAGAGGCCTAGGACGTCGCCCTCTCACGGCGAAAACATGGGTTCGAGTCCCGTAGGGAGCGTAATTTTCGTCTTATTAAAGAATTATTCCTGACGGGGCTAAATTTTAAATCAAAAAATCGCACGCGGAATAGTTGTTTATGATACGAGTGATCTTTCCGGTTGAACAATCAAAAAAGAAGACGAAGTAAAATTTTATTGACAATCAAAAATCACTAGTATATTTAAATAAGGTAGAAGGCGGAGGAATTATTATTTGATCCGACGTATCAAATATATGGCCGACATAGCTCAGTTGGTAGAGCTACTGATTTGTAATCAGTGGGTCCGCGGTTCGAGTCCGTGTGTCGGCATGCTAATTAACGTGAGAATTTTACTTTAGCTTTAGGTAATTTTATTTCATGGTAAATACGGTTATTTACCAGTCCAAAAATTAGGATAAGGGATCGGTCGTTCTAATATTTTAATACAGCCAAAAAGATAATATTTTTTCGTTTGGTTTTGAAATTTAGTTTTAATAAATAACCGCAGTAGTTTATAGCTTAAGAAATAAAAACAAAAAACGTAAGGAGGAGTTAACTGTTTTAAAAAAGTTAACCATTCTTTATGCGGTAAACAAGCTTTGTTTAGAATATGGTTTTGATAAATGGATTTATATTCTTGAAGGTATAATTTTTTAAACGCGGCCTTCTTGTCTTTGGTAAGGCGGTTTAAATTCCAATTATAATTAAGTAACTTTATGTGACTTCTTAATACGTAAGAAGCTTGTTTTTCTCTGGGATAATTATCCATAAATTTTTCGATGTGATGCCATTCATTTGCGATACAAAAGACTTTATCTTTAGCTTTGACAGAAGCATTTTCATTATCGCAACGGTAATGTACAAAAGTATCGGGAGTAAGCCATACTCTATTTGCCATGGCCCATACTTTAAAATTAAAACTGGTATCCTGATAAGATGCTCCAGGTGATTCTAAAAAAGCGATTTTAAAATCGTTAAGAAATTGCCGCTGATAAATTGCTGACCATATTGACGGGCAAACGTAAAAAATATCAGATTTTACTTTTGGATTAAATACGACGTTGGTATCTTTAGTCGGAAGAATATTTTGTTGAATATCTCCTGTTGGGGAGGTATATCTAAAGAAATTCGATTTAACTACTTGGAGATCATGTTTTTTAGCTAAAGTATATAATTTTTCGAACATTTCTGGTTCAACAAAATCGTCACTTTCAATAATACCGATATATTCCCCTTGAGCTGTTTTTAAACCAAGGTTCATTGAAGCTCCATAGCCGGAATTAGGTTTATGAATTATTTTAATGCGGTGATCTTGCGCCGCATAATGATCACAAAGCTCGGCAGAATGATCTTTTGAACCGTCATCAATTAAAATGATTTCGATTTCTTTTAAAGTTTGAGCTAAGATACTTTCAATACACTGAGGTAAGTATTTTTCTACGTTATAAATAGGTACTAGAATTGAAATTTTAGGAAAAGGATTATTCATAATTAATTTTCTTGCAAAATAGCGGTATAAGTTATAATGATTTAATACCTTTAAATAATTTTAAAGCTTGAGCAACTGCTTGGTCCATATTATAATATTGGTAATTACCTAATCTACCTAAAAAATAGGTATGGTTTAAGTTTTTAGCTTTCTCAAAATACCTGTGGTATAAAATCCTATTTTCGTCATTAGGAATAGGGTAATACCTTTCGTTTTTCCCTAATTGAAAGGGTTCGGAATATTCTTTAGCAATTACTGTTTTATTTGTTTTGTTTTTTAAATAATGTTTATATTCGTGAATTCTTGTAAAATCGTAATTGTTAGGATAGTTAAGCACCGCATTATTCTGATAAAACTCAAAATTGTATTCTTCGTATTTAAATTTCACACTGCGGTACGGTAATGGACCAAATTCATAATGAAAATATTCGTCAATAGCACCGCTGTAAAAGGTTCGATCAAACAGTTGATTAAGATCTTTATAATCGGTATTTAATTGTAGTTCAATGTTGGGATGGTCAAGCATATTAGTAATTAATTTGTTGTATCCCTTTAAAGGAATCCCTTGGTATTTATCTTGAAAGTAGCGATTATCCTTTGACAAATAAACGGGTACTCGTGCAGTTACTGTTTTATCTACTTCGCTGGGGATCACTCCCCATTGCTTAGTGGTATAATGAAGAAAGATTTTTTCATAGACGTAATTACTTAAAAATAATAAATCTGGATCTTGCTGTTTTTGAAATTCAAAAATAGGTATTTTTTGATTAAAGGTAAATTTCGCTAACAATTTTGTTTCTAATCTTTGAGCTAAGAGCGGAGGGAATAGATCATAAATCGTATTCAAATTAAAAGGAATATGAGTCTCTAAACCGTCGATTACCGCAAGGACTTGATGCATGTATTGGTTAAAATCGGCAAACTGTGTAACGAAATGCCATACTTCTTCGTTAGAAGTATGAAAAATATGCGAACCATATTGATGAATCATAATGCCGTTTTTGTCACAATAATCGTAAGCGTTACCCGCAAGATGAGGTTTTCTATCGATTACGATGACTTGCTCGTTTAATTCTTCGGCGATTTTCCTAGCGATGGTGGCTCCAGAAAATCCTGCTCCTACCACAAGATTGGTTTTTTTCATTCTACCTATCCTTTTAAATATATAAAAATTTGACTAATTTTAGTCTAATTTATGAGAAAAGCAAAGTTTTATAGATGTAAGAATTATTTCGCATACATAAGAAAGAGCGTATTTGTGAAATTGAATGGGTTTTATAACGACGTTATAAGGAACACGATGTTTTTAACAAGTTAGCAGGTTAATTTATTTAATAGGTTTTTTTTCATTTGGTAATATTTGAAACTCATCGTTAAAGGGTGAAAATGAGGATTTTCAAAACGCTGTTCAGTTAAGGGGATTTCGTATTTTAATTGTTTTTGAACGTAATTTCTGATTTCTAGTAAGGAACGTTGTTCCTTTTGGATTCGGTGTCCTTGTTGCATCACTAAGGCTTGTAACTCTTTAGCTCGAACATGTACAAACGTGTTTTTTTCCCAAGGATGTTGGGGATCAATATAGCGGTATTCTTTTGAAAAATCTGGTTTTTCATCTTGATGTGTTAACAGATCGGCAATGGCCATTCCTTTTTGATCGTAGATTCTCCAAATTTTTTTACGCCCCGGATTAGTAATTTTTTCAAAAGTTTCTGAAATTTTAATTTTAGGTTGACAAGCTTTGTTTTTTTGAGTGGCCACGAGTTTATATACTCCACCGAAGACAGGATCACTCTGGGCGGTTATCAATCGTTCGCCAACACCGAAGATGTCAATAGCTCCTTTTTGTTCTAAAATAGAACGGATGGTAATTTCATCCAGACTATTAGAAGCAATGATTTGGCAATCTTTTAATCCTGCGGCGTCAAGCATTTGACGTGCTTCTTTTGAAAGGGTAGCTAGATCTCCAGAATCTAATCGAATGCCTTTTAAACGTTTACCGTTGGGTAATAAAAATTTTTGGGCAACTTTAATGGCGTTCGGAACGCCTGAACGTAAAACGTCGTAGGTATCGACTAAAAAGATGGCGTTATTAGGGTAAATTTGAGCAAAATGTTTAAAAGCACTATATTCGTCATCATGGTACATAATCCAACTGTGGGACATGGTACCAGTAACTGGAATTTTGAACATTTGCCCAGCCAGTAAAGTAGCGGTACTTGTTACTCCACCAATATAAGCGGCTCGTGCTCCATATACGGCAGCATCGATATTATGGGCTCTTCTTGCGCCAAAATCGGTTACAGTCCGCCCTTGCGCCGATTGTACGATGCGTTGTGCTTTGGTTGCGATTAACGATTGATGATTAAATTGCGATAGTAGCGCCGTTTCAATGAATTGTGCTTCGATAACTGAAGCATGTACCGTGATCACGGGTTCATTAGGGTAGATAATCGTTCCTTCTGGCATCGCGAAAACGTCACCTTTGAATTGAAAATGGGATAGCCAATTAAGAAATTGCTGATCAAAAAGCTTAAGCGAATTAAAATACGCGATATCCCTTGGTTCAAAATGGAAATTTTCTAGATAATCTAAAATTTGCTCTAGTCCAGCGAAGATCGCATAACCTCCGTTATCAGGATTTTTACGATAAAAAACGTCAAAGGTAACGTATTCATTGTGATTAAAATGGGTAAAATAACCGTTTGCCATCGTGATTTCGTATAAATCCATCATCATGGATAAATTACGTTTAGAGTATTGCTTCATTTTTATCTTCCTTTTTATCTCCCTTGTTAATCACTAGTGGATCGTTATTTATTATTTTTACCGTATTAATTTTTTTTTACAAAATTATTTTGATAAACGATTCTTTAATCTATAGTTGGTTAATACGAAAGAAGATCCAAAATGGTGGGCGATATTGGACTCGAACCAACGACCCCTGCTATGTGAAAGCAATGCTCTAACCAACTGAGCTAATCGCCCTTGATCTTTACTTATTTTAACAAAAAAAGTATAACATAATACTAATCAATAATAATTAGTTTGTCTAGAGTATTTTATGGTAAAAACGCGTTTTGCTCCTAGTCCTACAGGAGATCTACATTTAGGTGGGGTGCGTACAGCATTGTATAGTTGGTTGTATGCACGTCATTACCAAGGGAAATTTGTTCTAAGAATTGAAGATACGGACACAGAGCGTTCTACGGAAGAATCTACTAAAGTAATTTTAGAAGGATTAAAGTGGCTAGGTTTAGATTATGATGAAGGTCCTTTTTATCAAACAAAAAGGTTACAACACTATTTAGATATTGCTGAACAAATGATTGAACAAGGGTTAGCATACCGTTGTTACTGTACGAAAGAACGTCTTAGTGAAATACGGGCGGAACAATTGCAACGAAAAGAGAAACCAAAGTACGATCGTCATTGCCGAGATTTAAATTTACCTAAAACGGATCAGCCGTACGTGATTCGTTTTAAAAATCCGTTAGAAGGGGTAGTTGAATTCCAAGATCGAGTTTTTGGTCATTTATCGTTTAAAAACGAGGAATTAGATGATTTAGTGCTTGTGCGTTCAGATGGAGTACCAACTTATAATTTTTGCGTAGTAATCGACGATTTAGAAATGGGGATTACCGATGTAATTCGGGGAGCAGATCACATTAACAATACCCCGAGACAAATTAACTTATATCGTGCTTTAAAAGCTGAGCCTCCCGTTTTCGCACATTTGCCAATGATTTTGGGACATGACGGTAAATTATTATCTAAACGTCATGGAGCTACTAGTATTTTACAATATCGCGCTCAAGGTTTTTTACCAGAAGCCATGTTAAATTATTTAGTACGTTTAGGATGGTCACACGGTGATCAAGAAATTTTTACTCTTGAAGAAATGATTGCTTTTTTTGATGCAGATCATTTGAATAAAGCAGCAGCTGCTTTTGATCCGGATAAATTATTGTGGTTAAATGCACATTACATTAAAACTTTACCGATACCTTATTTAGCAAAACTTTTATTGCCTTTTATGCAAGATTTAGATTTGCCAATATCAGAAGGTCCTAATTTAGAAGCTGTCATAAGCGCTTTGCGAGAAAGAGTTAGTACTTTAAAGGAACTAGCTGAAAAAAGTGTTTATTTTTATCGTACAGTAGAAATAGATGCAAGTGCTAGTAAATTTTTAACGTTAGAACAGAAACCTTATTTAGAAAAAGCATTAGCGGTTTTTGAAAAATTAGATTGGCAAGAAGAGTTAATTCATCAGCAGATTAAGCAAATAGCTGAACGTTTAGGTATTAAATTGGGTAAATTAGCTCAGCCAATTAGAGCAGCAGTGACGGGAACGACGGTTTCTCCACCACTTAACGTTACTTTGTTTTTGTTAGGAAAAGAGAAAACTTTAACGAGGTTACAAACGGCAATTAATCAGATACACGGTTAAATAAAGTATGAACTGGTGGCTAAAAGAACATTTTAAGGATCCTTTTGTCAAAAAAGCTAAACAAGAGGGGTTAAGGGCAAGAGCCGCTTATAAATTATCTGAAATTGATAATAAGTATCGTTTAGTACGGCCAAAGCAGATAGTAGTAGATTTAGGAGCTGCTCCTGGTAGTTGGTCACAATATTTAAGTGAACGGTATCCTTCTTTAAGAATCATTGCGATTGATTTATTACCTATCCAAGAGATTCCTGGAGTAACTTTTTTGCAGGGGGATTTTAACGATGAAAAAGTAAGGGAACAAATGATTAAAATCTTGCCTGAAAAAAAGTTAGCGAATTTAATTTTATCAGATATGGCCCCTAATTTAAGTGGTATTAAAGATTATGACCAATCACGTAGTATTCAGTTAGTAAACCATGCTTTAAATTTTGCTAAGCAAATTTTGTGTTTTGGGGGACATTTCTTAATTAAATTATTTCAAGGAACCGAAACTTTAATTTTTGAAAAAGAAGTACGAACTTTGTTTAAAGAAGTTTTCTTAATTAAACCAAACGCTTCTCGTCGCCGTTCAAGTGAGTTTTTTTTATTAGCTCGTCATTTTAAGTTGAATCATTAAATGGCGCTTAGTGTCCGAAAGAACAACTGAAAATAACTGCTGTTAAAACGAGGGTATGATTGTATATTTATAAATAAAATGTTATAAAACGATCAATTAAGGGGGAACATAATGACGTATTCAGTGAATTTACCAGTGACTAATTTCCCAATGCGCGGAAATTTGCCTAAAACAGAACCAGAATGGTTAACTTTTTGGCAAAAAATAGGGTTATACAATCGAATACTGGCGGTTAAACGAGATCGCACTTTCGTTATTCATGATGGCCCACCTTATGCTAACGGAGATATTCATTTAGGGCATGCTTTTGATAAAATTTTAAAAGATATTATTAACAAATCTAAATTACTAGAGAAATACGCCGTTAATTTTGTGCCAGGTTGGGATTGTCACGGGTTACCGATAGAACTAAACGTAGAAAAAAAAATAGGTAAACCAGCCCCGGGTCAACTCGAAACTTTTATTCAAGCTTGTCGAACGTACGCTTTGCAACAAGTTGCAATCCAGAAAGAGTCTTTTCAACGGTTAGGAGTGTTAGCTGATTGGGAACACCCTTACCTCACGTTAGATTTTACTTATGAGGCTAAAATTATTGAAGCTTTAAGTAAAATTTTAGAAGCAGGTTATTTAGTTCCAGGTTTTAAACCGGTACATTGGTGTGCTGATTGTGGTTCAGCTTTAGCGGAAGCCGAAGTGGAGTATCAGGATAAAGAATCTCCAGCGATTGATGTTAAATTTGAACTACTAGATTCTGTTTTTAATACTGCTTATCCAGTAATAATGCCAATTTGGACTACGACCCCTTGGACGTTACTAGCGAACGAAGCTATTTGTGTCCACCAGAATTTAAAGTACGTTTTAGTGGAAGTCGAAGAACAACGTACGGCTTATATTTTAAATCAAGAGTTAGCGGAGGAAGCTTTAAAGCGTTATCAAATAACTAACTATGTCATAGTGGAACATTTTTTAGGACAACGTTTAGAAAAATTATCGGTCCAACATCCTTTCTTAAAAAAGCAGGTACCAGTAATTTTAGCTCGTCACGTCACTAATACTGCGGGTACAGGGATAGTGCATACTGCTCCTGCGCATGGTTTAGACGATTATAAAGCGGGTTTAGAATACCATCTACCCGTAAAAATTTTGTTAGATAATCGTAGTCGTTTTTACGAAAACGTAGAATACGTAGGCGGATTATCCGTCTTTCGGGCAAATACGGTGATCATTGATTTATTAAAAGAACGGGGCAATTTATTAAATGCTACGGTTATAAAACATAGTTACCCTCATTGTTGGCGTCATAAAAAACCACTAATTTTTAGAGCAACAAAACAATGGTTTATTAGTATCGATTTACCGGGCAAAGATCGTGAATCTTTGAAAAACCAAGCTTTAGAAAAATTACCGGCAATTAAATGGTATCCAGCATCGGGTGAAAATAGTTTGGCAAGCATGGTAGAAAAACGTTACGATTGGTGTATTTCACGTCAACGTTATTACGGCGTACCGCTCACGTTATTTGTTCACCGAACTAGTGGAGTAATTCACCCAGAAATGGCTAGGTTAATACAACAAGTAATTGTTCCAGCTATTGCTCAAGAAGGGATTATTTATTGGCATCGGTTAGATGTTCAAACTTTTTTAGCGAAATATGCTCCTGATGATCGAGAAAATTACGTTAAAGTTAATGATACGTTAGACGTTTGGTTTGATTCTGGAGTGAGTCATTTTGCCGTTTTAAAAGAGAGAAATTTAGGTTATCCGGCCGATCTTTATACTGAAGGGGTTGACCAATATCGAGGCTGGTTTCAAGCTTCTTTATTGACAGCGTTAGCCATTGATGGAAACGCTCCGTTTCGCCAAATTTTAACGCATGGCTTTACTGTTGATCAGTATGGGCATAAAATGTCTAAATCTTTGGGAAACGTCATTGCACCTAAAGAAATTGTGCAGAAATATGGGGCGGATATTTTAAGATTTTGGGTTGCTTCTAGCTTTTTACATGATGATATTCGCCTTTCGGAACAAGGGTTAATTCGTTTGACTGATAGCTATCGTTTAATCAGAAATACCCTCCGTTTTTTATTGGGTAATTTACATCAATTTGATGGTCAAGCTAAACTAGCTTTAGACGATTTACTACCTTTAGATCGTTATTTAATAGAAATTTTATTACATTTAATTGCTTATGTGCGTAAAAGTTATGAGCAGTATCGTTTTTATCAAGCAATGAACGAAATTCAGCGGATTTTAACGAACGAATTGAGCAGCTTTTATTTCAGTGTAATTAAAGATCGGCTTTATACGTTAAAAGTGAATCACCCTGCGAGAAAATCCGCTCAAACGGTATTATGGTACTGGTTAGAAGGTTTAGTGCGAATGATTGCTCCAGTCTTGAGTTTTACGGCTGAAGAAACCTGGCAACAAATGGGCAATCTTAAAGCATCAGAGGAACCTTCTGTTTTTTTAACCACTTGGGATTTATTTCAAAATTTAACTTTTAAAACGGTAGCGAAGTTTGAACAAGGAGATTGGGAAAAATTTTTAAGTTTAAGAGAAACAATTAATCGTTTAATTGAAAATCTTAGGGTAGAACAGAAATTAGGATCTAGTTTAGCGGCTGAAGTGATTTTATACGTTTCAAACGAAGAACGGTTGTTTTGGGAACGTTTTGAGCCAGAATTGCGTTTTTTATGGATTGTTTCTCAAGTACAAATATTAAGTTTAGCACAAAAAGGGGAAACGGCTATCGAATACAGTAAACAACTGTTTGTTGAGGTTAAATTAAGTCAAGCCGCAAAATGTGTACGTTGTTGGCATTGGCACCCTTCAGTCGGTCAAAATATGGAGCATCCAGATTTGTGTGAGCGCTGTATTGATAATTTGTTTGGTACAGGAGAAAAACGAATGATCGGTTAGTAACGTGAAAAAAATAAAAGTAAGTATTTTAGGTGCAACGGGTTTAGTTGGTCAACAATTGGTAAAATTATTAAATGAACATCCGTATTTTGAAATAGAGGCTTTAGTTGCTTCGGATCGTTCAGCGGGGATACCGTATCGAAAGTTAATTCCAGAGAGTAAAAATTTTAATGTAGCGGCTAGTGAATTAATCGTTCAAACTTTGGCAAAGGAATTAACTTCCTCGTTACTTTTTTGTTGCTTAGACGCTCAATTAGCTGCTAAATTAGAATTAGAATTAGCTCAAAAACATTGGGTCATTAGTAATGCCAGTAGTTACCGTTTATTAGAAGAAGTTCCTTTGTTAGTTCCAGAAGTTAACGGTTTTCAGTTGTCTCGTTATCCGGAGGCACGTTTAATTAAAAACCCGAATTGTGTGGTGGCTATTTTAGCTATTGCTTTAGCGCCAATTATTAAACATTTATGGTTAGAATCTTTACAAATAACGACGATGCAATCTTTATCTGGCGCAGGTTATCCAGGGGTGTCAGCTTTAGATATTCAAGGTAATGTTTTGCCCTATATTGAACAAGAAGAAGAAAAAATTATAAAAGAATTAAAGAAAATTTTCGTTGATTTAACGTTAACAACGATACAAGTCAGATGTTTTAGAGTAGCAGTGGAAGTGGGACATTTATTAAGTATCTTTTTTACTACGAGAGAAGCGTGTACAAAAGAGCACTTAGTTAATCTTTTGACTAGTTTTAAAAACAGGGCTCAAGAAGCTTTGATTAATTATAATGAAGCGTTATCTTTCCCTCAACCAGCTAAACATTTACCGCAAATGGAAGTTAACGTGGGGCATCTAGACGGAGAAGGTAAACAATGGCAAATGACTATTTTAGGAAATAATTTAGTCCGTGGTGCTGCTGGAGCGGCGTTAGCTAATGCCGAATATTTATATCATCTAGGTAAATTATGAAAATTAGTTTAATTGGGTATGGTAAAACAGGAAAACGAGTAGCGGCTTTAGCGAAAGCACGAGGGGATGAAATAATCAATATTTTTGATCAAGAACATCCGATTGAAGCTGAATTATTAAAAGGAACGGTGAGTATTGATTTTTCTACACCAACGGCTTTTAAAGAACATTATGCCACTTTATTTAATTTTAGCGCAGCGGTAGTGATTGGTACGACGGGTTGGGGAGAAATCTTAAAACAAGTTGAAGCAGTTAGTAAACGCTTTAAGTGTAGTGGAGTGTATGCTAGTAATTTTAGTTTAGGGATGAACGTTTTTATGAAAATTTTAGCAGAAACGAGTCGTTATTTGTCTTTATATCAATATCAAGCTTATCTCTTAGAAAAACATCATCAAACTAAAAAAGATCGCCCTTCGGGTACGGCTTTATCTCTACAAAAAATTTTGACCGATAATCATTTTAACGTTGATTTACAAGCCATTCGATGTGGAGAGATTAAAGGGGAACATGAAGTAGGGTTTGAATCACGAGAAGATCAGTTATTGTTAAAGCATACTTGTTATTCACGGGATAGTTTTGCTGCTGGAGCTTTATGGGCGGCGGAACAAATTTCTCAAGTGACAGATAAAAAATTGTATCCTTTTAGTGAATTAATTAAATTATGAAAATTATTACTCTTGGGACGCAAAGTAGCCCGCGTAAAATTATTTGGTTGCATGGGATAGGAGCTGGGTGTATAGAAGAAGCAAAATTTATTTACCACGCTTTGCAGATAGAAGCAGAATTTATTTTTCCGATTGCACCGGTACGTTCAGTGGCTTGGGCAGAAAACGAATTTACAACGGCTTGGTTTGATATGAATGGACAATTGGAAGCTGATGGTGATGATTTACGCGATGCAGTACAAGCGATTAATCAATTGGCTTTAAAACGTTTTGTCGGCCAAACGGTCGTTTTAGCTGGCTTTTCGCAGGGAGCGGCTTTAGCTATTCAATGTTGGTTAGATCAGCAGTTTCCTTTTGAACGGGTGTTAGCATTATCTGGATGGTTAATTAATAAAGTGCCGATCGATTTGAAAGGTAAGAATTTGTGGATGGGACATGGTGGCCAAGATCAAGTAATTCCGCTGTCATTAGGAAAACAAAGCGCAGAATATTTAAAAAAAGGGGGAGCCAACGTTGATTTTCACGTTTATCAAATGGGACATGAAGTATGTTTAACCGAAATGGCCGACGTGCGTACTTTTATAGCTTAATTTTCTTGCCCATTCTTAGTTGTTGGGGAGAAAATGCAGCAGATTTAAAACAACGTTTAGGTTGGGATAGTTGTCATTGCAACGTTTGTGATGGTCAGTTTAGAGAGGTTTCGGTAATACCTGATACGATCTTCCAAAAAACCGAAATTACTGCTGAAAAACCTACCTATTTAGAAAAAGGGATCTCTTTATTGCAAGGTAATGTAACTTTAACGCAACCAGGTAGAAAAATAGAAGCAGATCAAATTCTTTTAACGCTTGCGGATAATCGTAAATTGTCTAAAGGTGAATTACGAGGTAACGTTTTTTTCCAAGAAAAAGGACGATTACTCGTAGTCGAAAGAGGGGATTTTGATTTTCAAAAGCCATTATACCAATTAGAAAACGGTTATTATCGGCTTCAAACGGATGAAGCAACGAACACTTATATTTGGGGAAAAGTGCGTAAAGCGCAATATACGACCAAGCATTTGTGGATAGAAAACGGGTATTTAAGTAGTTGTTCACCAGAAAAATGTACTTGGAAAATTAAAGGTAAAAAACTACATTTTAACTTTGAAAACGATGAAGCGGATATCTATAATGCTTTTTTTTATTTAAAAGAAGTACCGGTTTTGTATTTACCTCATTATACTGTTTTCTTAAACCATAAACGAAAAAGTGGTCTTTTGTGGTCAGTTCCTTATTACGATAATCATTCGGGCTATATTTTTGGCCTGCCCATCTATTTAAATTTGGCTCCAAACTACGATTGGTTAATACAACCTAATTTGATGAGTAAAAGAGGAATTTTTATCGAAAATACGATTCGTTATTTAACGCCTAAATCTACAGGACAATTTTATTTAGGCAACATTTTTCACGATAACCAATTTAAAACTGTTAGAGAAAATTGGAGAAGTTTGATTAAAGTAGATGAACAAGCAGGGAGCGATTTAAGGGATAGTTCACTAAATCGATTTGGAACTAGTTGGCAACATAATTATCGAATTAATCGTTTTTGGAATTTAAATTGGCAGATCAATTACGCAAGTGACGATTATTTTACCTATCATTTTGATCATTTTTTTGATCATTCGGGTGAACGTGATCAGTTGTTGAATCGTATTACCTGCGAATACCGAGATAATCATTGGCAATGGTTAACTAAAGTAGAGGCTTTTCAAACTTTACATCCTATTTTATACGGAGATAGTGAGGAACAATATCGTCGTTTACCTCAAACGAACGTACATTATCAAAATTATTGGGGAGAAAATCCTTTTGGATTTACTGCCGAATGGGTTGTTTTTCAAAAACGTGCGTATGGACCTAATAGTTCTATTGTGAGCGGAAGAGGGTATTTTGAGCCGTTTATTATCTTTAAGCAAAATTTTACAGATTATTGGAAAAGCAATATTTCTATACGAGCATTTAGTAATTACTATCAGTTATGGGATTATAAACAATATCAAAATTATTCTGTAGTAAACGTTATTCCGGCTTTTAAAATTGGACAAACTTTGTATCTAGAACGTTCATCCAAGTTGTTTACTAAACTAAAACAGACGTTAGAACCTAGTTTAACTTACCATTTTGTTCCTTACCATAATCAAGATAACCTTCCGCTTTTTGATTCTTTTTTAACGAATATCGATTGTGATCAATTATTTAGGGAAAACCGCTTTGTGGGTAAAGATCGTTTTGGGGATAGTAATCATTTAATTTTGAGTTTAAAATCTAGATTTTTAGACCAAAATGCGTTTGAAAGGTTTAATTTTAATGTGGTACAAGCTTATGCTTTTCAAAAACATCGAGTACAGCTAGCGAAAGGATACAGTGAAGATCCGCTAGTTAAGGATCATTTTGCTCCGTTATGTTTTCAATTAAGAGGATATTTTACTCGTCAAATTAGCATGGCTTTGGATAATACTTGGAATTTTAGTGAGAATCGAATAGACTCAGTGCGTTTAATGGGTAAATACGCTTATTCTGCTGATCAAGTTCTAAACATTTGGTATCATTTCGGTATTAATGGTGATCAGTATCAACAGAATAAACCAGTTAATTTGCATAGGTTAGGAACTGCAGGCAGTATAAATTTAACGAGAAATTGGCAATTTATCGGTAAAATTAATTACAATCTTAGTTACCATAGAATTCAAGATTATTTTGCAGGAGTTAGTTATAACGGTTGTTGTTGGGCATTAAGAATAATATTGGGTCAAGAATTTGTCAGTATCGGTAAGGATTTCAGGAAACATTACGATACTAAAATTTATTTACAATTTAGTTTAAAAGGGTTAACCTCTATGGGGATTAGGGATATACGTAGTTTAATTAAACAAGATATTCCTAATTATCAAGATCAATTAGCGAAGTGGCAAAATGGATATTAATAAAGTGATTAAAAAGTTATTGAGCATATTATTAATGACAGGATTGGTGGAGCTATCGGTTGCTAGCATAAATCATTTAGACGGAATTAAGGCCATAGTTAATGATTCGGTTCTTACTTATTCAGAATATCAACAGCAATTAACTTTATATAAAGCGCAAAAACGTCAAAATAAGTTGAGTGAAGAAGAACGAAAGTTAATATTAGATAATTGGATCAATCAAACTTTACAATTGCAAGTTGCTAAACAAAACAAGCTCGAATTAAGTGATGAAGAGCTAGCCATGGTTATTAATAGTATTGCGAAGGATAATAACCTTACGGTCGATAAATTGTTGGAAGAAGTACGTTTGAATACGGGGATGGATAAGAAACACTATCTTAATAGTATACGTAACCAGGTTATTATTTCTCGTTTAACTTACGGTAATTTCGGTTCTTTAGTCGAAGTTTCAGATCAAGAAATACTGAATGAGTTTAAACGTAGATTTAAAACGGATCATATTCGTTCCTACCATGTGATTGACTTAGTATACGTTAATGAAGAAATAGAAAAAACTGAATTAGAAAATTTGATTAAACGTAATGCTTGGGTAGAACGATTGCAAAGGGCGGAAGGGAAGTTAGAAATACAGAAAATTGATAATTTTGAGCAATCGTGGGTAATTAACGATTTAGGTTCAGGAATGTTAAATAGTTTTCCTGAAATTTTTCATCCGCAATTAATGCGGATAAACAGAAAGGGAGAGGTATCGGATCTGATTCATGCCGAAAATGGATGGCATTGGCTGAAAGTATTGGACATCGAGGAGCAACCGGCAGAGACGATTAGAAAGCAAATTCAGCAAGAGTTGTTTCAAAGTAAATTGATGCAAAAATTGGAGCAATGGACGAAAGAAATTCGTGAACAATCTTATATCCAGATAAATTAATGAAATTACCGGTTATTGCTTTAGTAGGCTGTTCAAATGTTGGTAAGTCAACCTTATTTAATCGTTTAATTGGCAAACGTAAGGCTTTAGTGTCTAACGTTAAAAATTTAACGAGGGATCGTAATTATCATCAAGTGGAATGGGAGGATAATCAGCAGTTAGTCTTAGTTGATACGGGAGGAATTGAACATCAAAGTACTGATCAAAATTTTAGCACTTTAATTATGCAACAAGTGAAGTTAGCCTTAGAGGAAGCTGATTTAATTTTGTTTGTGACAGATGGTAAGTTAGGGTTAACTGTTGGGGATGAAATTTTTATAGAGCAAATTCGTAAATTAAGTAAACCGCTTTTTGTCGTTGTTAATAAAATTGATTTTCAAGATCCTGATTTGATGACGGTTGATTTTAGAGGGTTAGGATATCCGGTTTTTGCTATTTCTGCCGAGCATAATATAGGGATTAATGCTTTAAAAACAGCGATTTTAGCGATTTTACCTAAGGTCAATCTTAAACAAGAAGTTCCAGCTATTAAAATAATGGTTTTTGGTAAACCTAACGTAGGTAAATCTACTTTTATTAATTGTTTATCCGGTGAAAATAGGGTAATTGCTAGTAAAATTGCTGGGACAACAAGAGATTATGTAGAAGTTCCTTTGGTCTATAACGGTCAAGCTTATTGTTTTATTGATACTGCGGGTATTAGGAAAAAACATAAAGTTAATTTACCGATAGAGCAATTAGCGTCTTTAAAAGCTTATCAACTCTTAAAAGAAGTAGAAGCCGTGTTGTTGTTGATAGATGCTACCATAGGAATCACTGAACAAGATATTAGTTTAGCGGGGGAAGTATGGGCGCAAGGGAAATTAATATTGATCGTTTTTAATAAGGTAGATTTATTGACATTAGAGCAAAAAAAGCAATTAGCTACGCAAGTCAAAGAATCTCTTAGTTTTCTGCCGTTGATTGATTGTTTATGGATTTCAGCAGTTAAAAAAATCGGTATTGAGCGTTTATTCAAGAAAATAAATGTAATTTATCAACAAGCTCATCAGGTTTTTAAGACGAGTCATTTAAATCAGCTTTTAATTAAGGCAATTACTCATCATCATCCTCCGTTAGTTAACGGTCGCCCTGTTAAAATTCGATACGTTCATTTCGGTCACTATGATCCAATTACTTTTATTTTGCACGGGGTAAGAGTTAAAGAGTTGCCGGATAGTTATTTACGTTATTTAGAGCGTTGTTTTCGTGAGGCTTTAAAACTAAATAGCGTACCAATTAGATTAATTTTTGAAGAAAAAAACTAAAGGGATCATTTTTACCGATAAAATATTAATGATCGTTGTTTAGTGGAATAAATATTTGTATTTAGAGTAGATTTAGAGCGGGTTGACAATTTTTTTCAAAAAAAAATTAAAAAAAAGCTTGACAAAAAAAAGTTAATCGTTAGAATCAAGTTTGTTTGGTGATACAAACCGGTTATTTAAAAGAAATATAAAGAAACAATTTGTGTGAGCACTCGAAAATTCTAACTTTGAATTTTCAAAAGTGAGTGACATAAATTCCTATAAATATAAGAATGACAGTAATTCATTTTTGAGTCTGAATAGCAAAATGCTAAAACTTTTTATAATTGAAGAGTTTGATCCTGGCTCAGATTGAACGCTGGCGGCATGCCTAACACATGCAAGTCGAACGTGAACGAGTAGCAATACTTTAGTAAAGTGGCGGACGGGTGAGTAATGCATAGGAATCTGCCCTAGAGTGGGGGATAACCTACCGAAAGGTGGGCTAATACCGCATGATTTCTACGGAATAAAGGGGCCGAAGCAATTCGGTTTTGCTTTAGGATGAGCCTATGTCGGATTAGCTAGTTGGTAAGGTAATGGCTTACCAAGGCGACGATCCGTAGCTGGTCTGAGAGGACGATCAGCCACATTGGGACTGAGACACGGCCCAAACTCCTACGGGAGGCAGCAGTGGGGA
>CAUUCF010000006.1:0-54784 GCA_963543695.1 uncultured Gammaproteobacteria bacterium | reverse complement strand
AAGATAATTGGCAACTTTATTTTCAAAATAAAGAGAATACTTTTTACAATAAAGTGGTTCAGCATTGTTACCATACCGACTTAGAAAATTATTTACCGTTATTTTATTCTCATATGGTAGCTTTAACGGATTATTTTGTGGGGCCGTTAAAAGTTTTAACGTTAGGAAATTTAGCGTCGTCCGGTGAAAAATTTTCCCAGTTAGTACAACAGCAGTACCAAAACCGAATAATCGATGAACCGATAACGTTACCGCCAGAACAATTATTTTTTTCCCATTTGGCAATAAAAGCGATTTTGGATAATTTACCGTCCATTACGGTTACTGAAAAGCAGATTGGTCCGTTAGATTATGAAATTTACATTTCTAATTCTAATTATTATTTAGAGACTTTAAAATTACCGAGTATTCAAACGTTTCGTGATTTGATACCTACGCAGCGTCAATATGCCCTTTTTGATGACCGATTAAGCGAAAATTTTACGTTGTGTCATTTGGATTACAATATTGTTTTTCAAACTAAATTTACTTCAAATGTTTCACGAACATTACGTACTAAAGAGTTTAGTAAACAATTAAATATTGATTTAAATCAATTATCTTCTGGGGATTTAATTGTCCATCGTAATTACGGTATTGGGCGGTTTATTGCTTTGCAACAAGAAGCATTAGGCGATTTTATCGTCCTTGAATACGCTCATCAAGATAAATTATACGTCGCCAGCGATCAGTTACATTTGATTAGTCGTTATCTAGGGAGTAATCAGGTAAGTCTTAGTGCTTTAAGTAATAAAAATTGGGAAAAAACGAAGCAGAATGCTCAAAAACGAATTCAAGATTTAGCGATGGAATTATTGGCGTTACAAGCTAAGCGTCAAACGCTTAAGAAGCCCATTTTTACGATTCCTGCAGAATATCAAAGTTTTAAAGCTAATTGTCCATTTACTTTAAGCAAAGACCAAGAGACGATCTTAGAGGAAATTAAGCAAGATTTCGTAGAAGAGCAACTCATGGATCGTTTGATTTGTGGGGACGTGGGTTTTGGTAAAACGGAATTAGCGATGCATGCGGCGTTTTTAGCCGTTTATAATAACCAACAAGTGATTTTAATTGCACCTACGACTATTTTAGTTAATCAACATTTAGAAACTTTTAAGCGCCGTTTTTTAAGTTTTCCGGTTAACATTAAAGCCCTAACAAGGCATCATTCTATTTTAGAACGGAGACAGTTATTAGAAGAATTTAACGATCAGAAAATCGATATTTTAATTACTACGTTAACTTTTTTCCCTTACGAATTAAAACATTTAGGCTTATTAATCATTGATGAAGAGCATCGTTTTGGGGTTAAGCAAAAAGAACATTTTAAACGTTGGGTAACGGCCTTAGGTATTCTTTCGTTAACGGCTACTCCGATTCCTCGTAGTTTAAATTTAGCAATGTTAGGGATTCGTCAGTTTTCTTTATTACAAACGCCGCCAGCAAAAAAGTTATCGGTGAAAACGATCGTGAGTAATTACGATGTCTCAGTTATTCAACGAGCGATACAAAGGGAATTATTACGTGGTGGTCAAGTTTATTTTGTTCATAATCGTATTGGGCAGTTACCGCATTTTTATCAAATTTTATCTAAAATGTTTCCGGAAATTAAAATTGCTATTTTACATAGCCAAAGTAAAAATAGTTTACAGACGATGCAGCTTTTTTTAAGACAAGAAATTGATCTTTTGATTTGTACGAATTTAATTGAAGCTGGTTTGGACGTTAAAAACGCAAATACGATTATCGTGAATCAAGCAGATCTTTTTGGTATTGCAGACCTACATCAATTGCGTGGTCGAGTGGGGAGATTTCATCGTCAGGCATATGCTTATTTTTTATTAAGCGAACAACCGACACCAAACGCTAAAAAAAGGTTATTAGCTTTATCTAATTATAATGCTTTAGGCAGTGGGTTAAATTTAGCGTTAGAGGATCTTAATTTAAGGGGAGCAGGAGAAATTTTAGGCACTAAACAAAGTGGTGCTATTAGCCAGATCGGTTTTAATTTATACCTAGAACTATTGCAAGAAATGCTGGGGCAAGATAGGCTGGATAACGAAAAAGAAGTGATATTAAATACTGATTTAGAAGCCCGTTTTACGGAGGAATATATTAGTGAATTAGCGGTACGACTACAGTTTTATAAGCAACTTGCGAGTTGTCAAAAAAGCGAAGAAATTGAAGACTTTACTGCGGAATTAATCGAACGTTTTGGTCCATTACCGATGGTGAGTCAAAATTTAATTGTATTAACTAAATATAAATTACGTTTAAAAAAGTTAGGGGTGGAAAAAGGGCATTTGAGGAAGGAGTGGACCATTATTTTCAAAGATGCTACTCGCTATTTTAATCCACCGGGTTTTCAACTATTTCAACGATTAGGGACAAAAGTAAAATATACGTTAAACGCAGTTAGTTTAACGGTTAATCAACAAAGGTCTTTTTGGGAAAATTTAGAGGCATTAACGGTGGGTTTAGAAAAAATCTATTTTCAAAAGGGATTATAATTATGGTAGATTAGGTTAATTATTGGAGAGTTTGGGAAATTTATGTTGCCTAAAATAGGGTTAGGTACTTGGAAATTAAACGGAGTAAATTTAAAATTAATTTTAAAAGAAGCGATTAAGCTTGGTTATCGGCTGATTGATACGGCGGCTTATTACGAAAATGAACAAATCATAGGAGAAATTTTACAAGAAACGGAAATAGATCGTAACACTTTATTTATTACAAGTAAATTATGGAACACGGAGCGTGGTTATGATCGAGCTTGTCGGGCTTTAAATACTTCTTTAAAAAAATTAAAGGTAAAATATTTAGACCTCTATTTGATACATTGGCCTGCAAATCAGAAACAATTTCAGGAAGCAGAACAAATTAATCGAGATACTTGGCGAGCGTTAGAAACTTTACACCAAGAAGGTAAAATTAACATGATCGGGGTCAGTAATTTTTTGCCTCACCATTTAGAAGCTTTATTGAACGTTGCAAAAATTAAACCAATGGTTAACCAAATAGAAATTCATCCTGGTTTTTATCCGGCAGATAATATTCATTTTTGTAGACAACACCAGATCGTTGTGGAGGCATGGAGTCCTTTAGGAACTGGGAAAATTCTCAATAATCGTTATTTAAAAAGCCTTGCTCAACGACATCAAGTGACGTCTGCGCAAGTTGCTTTGAGTTGGTTAATGCAACAAGCGATTATTCCGTTACCTTGTGCTACAGAGTCAGGACATCTGCTAGAAAATTTGCAATCCCCTCTTTTGTTAACGCAAGAAGAAATACAAACAATTAATCAATTACCGTTACAAGGTTTTTCTGGGTTGGAACCAGACCAAGTCATTTTTTAAGCCGTTAAGATTAAGCAATGAATTAAGGTTAGGTGCTTTTTTCTTAAAAGATGGTCATTTAAGTTAGTTTTAGAGGGAGCTTTTTAGAAAATACTTTACAAATCTTTAAAAGTTGATAGTCTTTTGGTATGAAAATTTATTTTGATATACCGTTAGTATTAACAACGATTACTGTTGTTTTAGCAGGCATAATTTTGTTAGATAAAATTTATTTAGCGAAGAGACGCGAAAAATTAGGGTTACAACGGTCTAAAGTGGTAGCTGTTGCTTACGATTTATGTTCCGTTTTTTTAATCGTTTTGGTGGTGAGGTCGTTTATTTTCCAACCGTACCGAGTTCCTTCTGGTTCTTTAATGCCAACGATTATGCCGGGAGATTTTATTTTAGTAGAACAGTATCGTTATGGGTTACGTTTACCCGTTTTTAATACGAAAATTTGGTCGATCGGTAGTCCTAAATATGGGGATTTAGCGTTATTTCGTTATCCTGTTGATCCTCAACGTATTTTTATTAAACGCATAGTAGGTTTACCAGGAGATCACGTTGTTTACCGCAATAAGCAGTTAATGGTTAACGATCAGCTTATGCAACAAGAAGAAATAGGGATCACTTTGGATCAAAGTACAGATCCTTTTTTACCGGTGACTTTAAAAATAGAGAATTTAAACGGCACGAGACATTACCTTTATCATAAAGATTATAATTTAGCTCCAGAAGTGGATTGTATTGTTCCGGAGGGGCATTTTTTCGTGCTAGGGGATAATCGGGATAGTAGTAACGATAGTCGTATGTGGGGAATGGTACCAGAAAATCATTTAGTAGGAAGAGCTTGTTTGATTTGGTTTAGTTGGGATAAAACTCATCATCGGATACGTTTTAATCGCATTGGTAAATATCTATATCAAAAATTGTAACATTAATGTTAGATATTGGATACCGTTTTAAAGATAAGCATTGGTTAGAAGAAGCGTTACGTCATCGTAGTTTAAAACTAAGGAGTAATGAACGATTAGAATTTTTAGGCGATGCTATTTTAGATTTTGTCATTGGGGAAATTTTGTTTTTACGGTACCCTGATTTAAACGAAGGAGATTTAAGTCGCTTAAGAGCTAATTTAGTTAATAGCGAAATTTTAGCTAATTTAGCTGAGAAACTCCATTTAAACGTTTATTTACAATTTAAAGGGACGGATTTAAATACGGATAACCTATTAACTTTACATCGGTCTATTTTAGCAGATGCAATGGAAGCTTTAATTGGAGCGATTTATTTAGATGGAGGATTAACGGCGGTTAAGGATCGAATTGGGGAATGGTACGCTCCGATTTTAGATGCGCCGGTTATTAAAGACGCGAAAAGTCGTTTACAAGAATTAACGCAAAAGCGAAAATGGCAATTGCCTCAATACCGTTTAATTGCAACGCAAGGTAAAGACAACGCTAAGCTTTTTAAAATGCAGGGAAAAATTACAGAAGCGCAATTAATCGTAGTTAAAGAAGGGCGGACGAAAAAACAAACAGAACAAATGATTGCTCAAACGCTTTTAGAATTATTAGGGGTATCATGAACAAAACTTATGCGGGCTACGTAGCCATTATTGGTCGTCCTAATGCGGGAAAATCAACGTTGTTAAATCGTTTAATAGGGCAGAAAATTAGCATCGTTAGTCGTAAAGCACAAACTACTCGGCATCGTATTTTAGGAGTCGACAATTTTCAGAATTATCAAACGGTTTATTTGGATACTCCCGGTGTTTGTTCGGTACCGAAAAATCTTTTAACTACTTATACTAACCAAGTCGCTTACCAATTTGCTAGAGAAGCCGATTTAATTATATGGATCACAAACGGTACTAAATGGGATGAAGGAGAAGACGCGATTGCGGAAAAACTGCAAAAGATTAATTTACCGGTTTTACTTTTAATTAATAAAATAGATTTAATTAAACAACCGAGTACTTTAACTTTCTTTAAAGCCAAAATGGAAAAAGCTTTTCATTTCGAACAAATAATAACCTTTTCTGCTAAATATAGTCCTAATCTAGAGGAATTAAAAGAAAGTATTCGTCGTTATTTACCTGAAAATCCTTGGTATTTTCCTCAAAATCAGTTGACCGATCGTAGTAAGAACTTTTTCATTGCGGAAGTCATTAGGGAAAAATTAATACGCTTGCTAGGAGGAGAATTACCTTATTCGTTAACGGTAATGGTTGATAAATTAGAAGAGAATCAGAAAGTAATGAAGATTTTAGCTACTATTTATGTAGAAAGGCGAGGACAAAGGGTTATTATTATCGGAGATAAGGGGGAAAAAATTAAAGAAATAGGGATACTATCACGGATTGATTTAGAAAAACATTTTGGTCAAAAAGTCTTTTTATCTTTATGGGTTAAAGTTAAAAAAAATTGGACTCGTGATGCTAAAACTTTATTAGCTTTAGGTTATGATGAAGTCTGATTATTTATATCATCGTACTTTTTTAAATTACTTATTATTACCTTTGAGTTGGTTATACCGGTTGATCGTTTGGAGTAGAAAACAATGGCCAACCAAACAAGAGGTTTTACCGGTTCCTCTAATCATTATTGGCAATTTAACGGTAGGAGGTAACGGAAAAACTCCTTTAATTATTGCTTTAACTAAATATCTAAAACAACGTCAATACCGAGTGGGTATTTTAATGCGGGGTTACGGGGGAAGTAATCGGCAAGTTTTAGTGGTAGAAGCAAAGATGAAAGCGGCGTTAGTAGGAGACGAAGCTTTAATGTTAGCTAAAAATTGTGAAGTACCGATCGTTGTTGCTCCCCAAAGAGAAAAAGGGATTAAACGCTTAGTTGATTTAGGATGTAACCTCATTTTAAGTGACGATGGGTTACAACGAATTACTTTACCGCGTACTTTAGAAGTGGTAGTCATAGATCGTTTACGAGGGTTTGGAAATGGTTTTTGTCTGCCGGCAGGGCCTTTACGAGAACCAATTACTCGTTTAAAAACGGTAGATTTCGTGGTTGAAAATTTAAATAACCGAACGTTATTAGCAGCACAGCAAGCGGAAAATTATACGATGTACGTTAAACCTCTATATTTTCAAAATTTAAAAACGGGTGATAAATTAGATGTTCGGGCGTTTAACAGATCATCTTTTTTAGCCATTGCGGCGATAGGTAATCCAGAAAAATTTTTCTCGACGTTGAGAGATTTAAAATTATCTTTTATTTCTTTAGCGTTTCGGGATCATGCTAAATTAACGCCGAATGATTTGCCGCGAAACCGTACGATCGTGATGACGGAAAAAGATAGTGTGAAATTTATTGACCAAGCATTAGAAGATGATTGGTGGTTTCTAAAGATAGAGCCAGTAGTATCGGCTCATTTTCTAACCGCTCTAGAAACTAAATTAAACCAGGTACATAAAAAAGGGGTTTATCGTAAAGTTTCTTTTTAAGGGGATAGCAATGCCTTGAATAGTTGAAATTTATACTCGATTTTTCTTAATAAACTAGTTATTATTTATTTAGTAACAGATGAAGGGAATAATCTATGTGGTTTTTTAAGAAGCAAAAACAAGCAGCATCTCCATCCGATCCTTCACAAAAGAATCCTTGGTGGAAAGGGTTACGTAAAACTAGTACTAAATTTCTGCAATTGTTTCAAAATTTATTTAAATCAGCTTCGAACGAGGAAATTTATACTTTTTTAGAAGAACGTTTATTAATGGCTGATTTAGGGCCTAAAGTTACGGATGAAATTTTAACTTTAATTAGAAAAGAAAAGATTACCGATCCAGCTTTAATGATAGAAAACGTTAAACGGTATTTAGTACAAATTTTACAGGTTAATCAAAAAAAATTAGCATTATCTCCTGATCAGTTGACGGTATTGTTATTGATTGGAGTTAACGGTACAGGAAAAACGACGACGATTGGTAAATTAGGAGAACAGTTTAAAAAAGCACAAAAGAAAGTAATGTTTGCGGCTGGCGATACTTACAGAGCAGCTGCAATTGAACAGCTGAAAATTTGGGGGGAACGCTTAGCTATTCCAGTAATTAGCCAAAAAACGGGTGCTGATAGTGCAGCGGTAATTTTCGATGCTTATCAAGCAGCTAAAGCTCGTCATTGTGATTTACTGTTGGCGGATACTGCCGGGCGGTTGCATAATAACGCTAATTTAATGAACGAATTAAAGAAAATAGAACGTTGTTTAAAAAAAATCGATGATCGTTTACCTCAAGAAATCATTTTAGTTTTAGATGCGAATATTGGGCAAAACGCTTTGCAACAAGTAGAAGAATTTAGTAAACACCTCCAAGTCACCGGATTAATTTTAACGAAAATGGACGGTAGTGCTAAAGGAGGAGCCATTTTTGCCATTAGTAAAATGACTAAATTACCTATTTATTGCGTTGGGGTGGGAGAACGAAGTGAAGATTTATTACCGTTTGATCCGCAAGCATTTGTAGAGGCTATTTTTGAAAATGAAATATCTTAGTATCGTTTGTTTGGGAATTTGGGTAGGTAGTTTGTGGTTAGCAGACTTATTTTTAAAGCAAAATTTGTTGACTTTTCAGACCGAAATGACTAAAGCTTTAGCTTTAACGGTAGTTTTAAATACTAACGGAGTAGAGTTTGCTCAAGCGATTATTAATGAACCTGAGGTCGCTAACGGTGAATACTACGACCGTGAAAACGGCAAGAAATTTTTAGCAACGCAATTGGAAATCAATGCAGGGAGTTTGAAAGATTTAACGCTACCAGAAGTTCTAATCGTCTACCCTAGTCAATTAGATTATCAAAATTGGACCCAATTAATCGCTAAATTAAAACAGTTAAAAGGGGTGTCGGCGGTTTTAGAACCTAATTATGAAGTTGCCGGGCTTTTTCAACAACGAACGAATTATTTAAAACAACGTTTAATTTTTAAAGGGTTAAAATGGGTAGTAGGATTCGGTTTAATCTTGGTTAGCAAATCATTAAGGCGAAAAGAGAATCATTTAATATTAGAAATAATCTTGTTTTGTTTAGGAATAATAGGCGTTTTGCATACTCATTTGGGGTTGATAATAAACGAGATGATTTGGCCAATAATGGGTTTTGGATTAGGAAGTGTCATTGGAAAAGTTAATTGGCCATTTTATGGTACAAAAAATTAATTATATTTTATTTTCATAATGCTTTTTTTAAGCAAAATATCATTATTTTTTCTAGATTATCGTGATTAATGCCTTACCATTGCGTTTAATTAAAGTATCGTGTTAAGTTTTTTAAATTGACATTTAAAGTTGGAAGTATATCATAAAGCTGAGTCAAGCAATTTATACGGAAACGATATTTTAAAATATTAGAGTATGATACAGAACAGAAAAATAATAATTGAAATTATTTTACGTTATTGCTCTTTTTTAAAAAAGATAAATTATGTACCCTTAAACAGTCAGTTTTTGTGTAAAAATTTACAAAATGAAAGTTCTGTAAACTTATTAGCTTATTTAAAACAAATCCAATTAGTATTAAATAGTGAATTAAGTATCTATTCTGAAAATAAAGCTTTTGGGAAACTTTTAAAGGAAGTCACCTCATTTTTAAAGTCGCATATTTTATTTCAAGAAATGATCATGAATGTTGATCATTATTTAGCCATTATCGTAATGGAAATAATACAGACTTTTACTTATCATAAAGGTTATATTTCTTATACGGAAGAGCCAATCATCTTAGAAAAATTAACTTATATTGGTCGCAACGGTACTCAAGAACAAATTAATTTATGCCGTAATCTTTTATTATTGAAAAAAAATTTATTGAGAGAAGCTCTTTTTAATAAAGCTTTTGAAACGTTACCTAACTAAATTTAATTTTTCGATAATTATTTTGTATTTGTCGTTATAAATATGTTATCATTTTAAGTAAGATTAATTATTTAGATTAGAATAGCATGAATATTAGAAAAGCCGTTTTTCCAGTAGCTGGTTTAGGTACTAGGTTTTTACCTGCTACGAAAGCTACTCCTAAAGAGATGTTACCGATTGTGGATAAGCCTTTAATTCAATATGCCGTGGAAGAAGCGGTTGCTGCCGGAATTACTCAAATTATTTTTGTTACTAGTTCTAGTAAATCAGCCATTGAAAACCATTTTGATTCTAATTTTGAACTCGAAAGTACTTTAGCAAATAAAAATAAACTGGCTTTATTATCGTTAGTAAAAAACATTCTTCCGGCGCACGTTAGTGTTGCTTACGTCAGACAAAATTATCCTTTAGGATTAGGACATGCGGTTTTGGCAGCTAAACAGTTAGTGGGTAATGAACCGTTTGCGGTATTATTAGCGGACGATTTAATTTACAGTGTTCAACCTTGTTTAACGCAGATGGTAGAATTATTTAATAAATTGCAAACCAATATCTTGGCTTGCCAAGTAGTAGATTGGGAGGAGACGGTTAAATATGGAATCGTTGCTATTGATGAAAAAACTTTAATGACCGGTGCTTATTTACCGATTAATAAAATTATCGAAAAACCAAGCCCAGATAAAGCACCCTCTAACGTTGCGTCAATCGGGCGTTACCTATTAATGCCGGAGATTTTTGCTTTATTAGAGAAAACTCAAAAAGGAGCGGGAGGAGAGATTCAGTTAGTAGACGGAATAGACCAATTATTGTTATCTCAAAAAGTATATGCTTATTGTTTTGAAGGGAAACGTTTCGATTGTGGAAGTAAACTAGGTTATTTAAAGGCTACGGTAGAATTGGGGGTTAATCATCAAGAAGTAGGAAGCGAATTTGCCGAATATTTAAAAGATTATGTCCGCTAAGATTTTACTTGCTTTTACAGACGGAATCGGGCATCCTTTTATTAAGTTTTTCTTAGAGGAATAACTTGAGTAAAGAAGTTAAATTGAAAAACGTGGTTTTTTTACGAAATGATCGGTATATTTTTCGTGGTTTATCGATGACGATTCCGAAAGGGAGTGTGGTTGCTATTTTGGGGCCTAGTGGCTGCGGTAAAACTACGTTGTTAAGGTTAATTGCTGGAGAATTATCTCCTCATACAGGAGATATTTTGATTGACGAACGTTCGATTTTAGGGTTAACACGAAAAGCTTTGTTTAGTTTACGGCGTCAAATAGGTTTTTTATTTCAAAGCGGAGCTTTATTTACAAATTTAAACGTTTACGAAAACGTTGCTTTCCCGTTAAGAGAACAATACCGTCTTCCGGGAGAAGTAATTAGAAAAATCGTCTTAATTCAATTAGAAATGGTAGGTTTAAGAGGGGCTATCCGTTTAATGCCTTCCGAATTATCGGGAGGAATGGCAAGAAGAGTTGCTTTAGCCAGGGCTTTAGTGACTAATCCGCAATTAATGTTATACGATGAACCATTTGCCGGTCAAGATCCGGTGTCGATGGGGGTATTGGTTAAATTGATCAAAGAAGTCAACCAAAATTTAGGGATTACTTCGATCGTTGTTTCGCATGACGTACAAGAGACGTTAGCCATTGCGGACTTTGTTTATGTGATGGCAAACGGTCAGATAATTGGGGAAGGAACGCCAGCGCAAATTAATAGCAATGATTCTCAATTATTAAACCAATTTTTAACGGGACAGGCTGATGGTCCGATTTCTTTTCATTATCCTGCAACATGTGATTACTATCAAGACTTAGGAATATGAAAATGCGAAATTTAAAAATAGTTGCTTATTGTCAGCAAATTGGTCACGCTACTTTATTTCTTGGACAATTATTAAGCTCAAAATGGCGTTGGTGTTCTATACGTCTAATTATTAACCAGATCTATAAAGTTGGGGTAATTTCCTTATCGGTAATTTTAATTTCTGGGTTATTCATAGGAATGATTATGGCGTTACAAGGCTATTCTATTTTAGCTAAATTCGGTACTGCTCAGCAATTGGGGCAATTAGTTGCTTTATCGGTGATCCGTGAATTAGGCCCGGTAGTGAGTGCGTTATTGTTTGTGGGAAGAGCCGGCTCTTCATTATCGGCGGAAATTGGGCTGATGCGTACAACAGAACAGTTAACTAGTATGGAAATGATGGCAGTAGATCCTTTTTATCGGGTGATTGCTCCTAGGTTTTGGGCGAGTATTTTATCTTTACCGATTTTAACCGTGATTTTTTGTGTGATCGCTGTTTTTGGAGGATATTTAGTAGGCGTTTTGTGGTTAGGCGTTGATGCAGGGCAATTTTGGGCTAATATGCAAAGTGCGGTTGATTTCGTGGTTGACGTAATTAACGGTGTAGTAGTTAAACCTTTTGTATTTGGTTTTCTAACCGCTTGGGTTGCGGTTTACCAAGGTTTTTATACTAAACCTACTGCTGATGGAATAGGACAATCAACAACTAAAACGGTAGTTTACGGTTCTTTAATGGTTTTAGGAGCAGATTTTATTTTAACCTCGTTTATGATGGGAGGATGGTGAAGTGTCAAGATTAAAATTAAATTTATTAGTAGGTATTTTTATTTTGTTAGGAGGGATAGCGTTATTTATTGTGGCTTTTAAAATGAGTAATTTTTCTGCGTATATGGGGAAAGATGTTTTTACTGTAACTGCGATTTTCGATAATATCGGGGATTTAAAGGTGCGGGCTCCGGTTACAATATCGGGGGTTAACGTTGGGGAAGTAGCAAATATTACGTTGGATCACGAAGCTTATAAAGCTCTAGTTCAATTAAAAATCAATAATAAATTTAATAATTTACCGAAGAATTCTACGGCTAAAATTTTAACTGCGGGGGTTATTGGTGCTAATTATATAGAATTAATTCCTGGTTATTCTGACGATAATTTGCAAGCAGGCGATTTAATTGTCGATACTCAGTCGGCAATCGTTATCGAAAATTTAATTAGTAAGTTTTTGTATTCAAAAGATACAGTTAAATAGAGGGGATCGGTATGAAATTTTATAGAAAAAGCTGGTGTTTAGTGATCGTATCGATCTTTTTTTTAAATTTAACGTATGCAGACGCAACTAATCCAGTAACTTGGTTAAAAGATTTAACGGGGAAAGTTTTTTCGCAATTAGAAAAACAAAAGGAATTGCCGAAAAATAAACGAACAGTTTTTATTTACGATTTAATCGATAAAATTTTATTGCCATATGTTGATTTAGACGAAATGGCTAGGGCAGTAGTGGGTCGTAACGCTTGGAATAAAGCGGATGATCAAGTGCAGCGACAATTTATACAAACGTTTAAACGATACGTAATTAATACTTATATGTCGGCTTTAAGTAGTTACGATGGACAACAAAAGATGCATTTTCAACCGTTAAAAGGGGAATATAAAGACAGAGTACAAGTAATCAGTAATTTACATTTGAGTAACGGAGCAATCGTCAAACTACAATATAATTTAAAACAAAATGCAGCTAAAGGTTGGAAAATCTACGATTTTAGCGTTGATGGAATTAGTTTGGTGAAAAATTATAATGCACAATTTGCGTCGATTTTACGTAACGAAGGGTTAGCCGGTTTGGTGCAGAAGTTGAAGGAAAAAAATGGGTAATCAGCAAGAAAAATCGATCATTTGGCGGGAAACGGATGATTTACGGGTTTGGTACAAAAACAGTTTAAAAATTTTGTCACGGGTAGATCGAATCGTAATTGATTTAGCGCCGATCATTTATTTAGACAATTTAAAATTAGGTTTTTTGGTGAATTTATTGTCTTTTGCTCGACAACAAAATAAGCAAATAACAATAATTAACGTACCAACTCAAGCGAATCGTTTATTAAAAGCAGCTAAGTTAGAGGGAAAAATATGAAAAAATTAATAGGGTTATTTTTAGGATTATGTTCATTAGGATTAGGAGCTAGTGCGGATGTTTATTTAGATAATACTTTACCCACGTTAGAAGATTGTTACGCGCAGGCAGTACCGATGGAATCTCATAGTAGATGGTATTTAGGGGCATTATTAGGCGGAGATTATAACCGTTTAGATACCGATTTTAGTCTGAACGCGAAAAGTACGAGTATTCATACTAATAGTCATGAGTCTCGTTTTGGATTTCGTCCTGGATTATACGGTGGTTTTGGTTGGAATTGGCGTCACTTATATTTAGGATTAGAATTATCTGCTAATTATCATTGGTTAAATATTAAAGATCACGATAGATACGCTTCAAATTATAGTGCGGATTTTAAAAAAACCGAGTATACCACAGCGGTTTCAGACGTATTAATAGGATATTTAACGCGCAATCGTTCTTGGTTGTATTACTTGAAATTTGGTATGGGTACCGATTGGGATAAGATTAATTGTACTATCTACAACGGTACTAATCAATTATATTCGAAAACCAGAAGTCACCTTAATTTTAAATGGGAAGGGGGATTAGGTGCCGAATGGATGTGTACAAATAATTTTAGTATTAGGTACGAATTATTGTACGGTAGGAACAATGGAACATCTTTACCAGACGATCACGTGTCGGGTTATAACGTCAGATATCAATTAAAAGGGGTGCAGTCGATCATGTTAAACTTAGGGATGGCTATAGTCTTTTAACGGGTTTATTGACAAAAGAGGGTTAATTTTTTAGAGTAAAGGAAAGAAAGGAGAGATGGCTGAGTGGCCGAAAGCGGCGGTCTTGAAAACCGTTGAGGGTTAATCCCTCCGTGAGTTCGAATCTCACTCTCTCCGTTATTTGTATTTTTGCCGGAAGCGAACTTAATCGATCAAAAGGGAACCGTTGTGCTAACGGTGGTTGCTTTTTAAAAGCTGGCTTGTTATCATGATTCCAGGTTTAACAGTCTAAAATGAGCTTGGTATGTTATTAATCGGAGCATTAAGTTTATTAATCTGTTTATTAATAGGTTATTTTTATTATCGACGCGTGATCAAAAAGAAAAAAAATAATTTTTCGAATCGTTGGAATATTAAAAACAACGACATTAAAAAACAAAAAGGGTTAATCAGTAATAAATTGATTAATTGGCTAAAAGGGGATTCTATCTTATTTTTAAAATTAACCCGTATTATCAACGATAAATTAACGTTATTGTTACCTCGTAATCAAAAAGCACCGGTACCAGAAAAGCAAAATCAAGATCACATTGTCGATGAAACTAATCTAGCAAAAGGTAAACCGAATAAAAAACCTAAATACCTGATATTAAAACTAATTACAGATCCTACGGTTCAACCTTTTTATGAAGGCTACGAATTGTATCAAGCTATTCTCAGTTCAGAACTAAAATTATCTTCAGGGGGAGCGTTTGCGAAATTTGATAGTCAAGGGAATGAATTGTTTAAATTAGTACCTGCCACAACGACAGGGGTTTTTAAGAACAATGCTTGGGGGCAATTTAGGTGTAAAGGGTTGATTTTATATATGGATTATCCTAAATGTGACGAAGATTTGTTAATTTTAAAAGAGATGTGGCATACTGCTCAGTTTTTGGTAGATGCATTAGGAGGGGCGGTTACTGATGAAAATAATCAACCTTTTGCGTTAACTAATTTTCAATATTAAGAATAACGTCGATGTCTGATTTGAAACGACTTAAATTGTTGCGTGACTTAATTCAACGTTATAACCATGCTTATTACGTATTAGATGCTCCAGAGATTGCTGATTACGAATACGATCAATTATTTAGAGAATTACAAGCGTTAGAGAAGAAACTAGGACTAGTCGCAGATCAATCTCCTGCCCAACAAGTCGGGAGCAAAGGAGATCGTCGCTTTGCTGAAACACGCCATTTAGTACCCATGCTCTCTTTAGAAAATGCTTTTAACGAAGAAGAATTGTTAGCTTTTGATCAGAAAGTACGTTCTTTTTTAGGAGAAGAGGACGTTAGTTATTTTTGCGAACCTAAAATGGATGGATTAGCGGTTAATTTAACTTACGAAGATGGTTATTTAACGAAGGCTGCTACGCGTGGAGATGGGCAAATAGGAGAAGTTGTGACTGAAAACGTTAAAACGATCACTGATGTTCCAATGAAACTACAAGGTAATTATCCAGAGCTTTTAGAAGTGCGTGGGGAAATTTATATGACTTATGCGGCTTTTGAAGCGTATAATCAACATGCTCTTTTAAACGGAGAAAAATTATTATCTAACCCGCGTAACGGGGCGGCAGGTAGTTTACGGCAATTAAATCCTGAAATTACTAAACAGCGTAAATTATCAATGTTTAGTTATGCGGTAGGAGCTTTTGAACAAGTAAAATTTGACACACAACAAGCTTTGTTGGCTAAATTGTTAGTTTGGGGGTTTAAAGTTAATCGGGAAGGTTATTTAGCGAAAAATATAGGTGATTGTCTTAATTACCTTCGTCTTTTAGATCAAAAAAGAGAGGCATTACCTTACGATATTGATGGGGTAGTAATTAAAGTAAACAATTTTGGTTGGCAAACTAGGCTAGGTTTAGCAACTCGTACTCCTCGTTGGGCTATCGCATATAAATTTAAAGCAAAAGAAGCTACTACGGAAGTATTAGCCATTGATTTTCAGGTGGGAAGAACGGGGGTGCTAACTCCGATTGCGAGGTTGCGTCCGGTGAATTTGGGGGGAGTGGTCATTAGTAACGCGACGTTGCATAATTTGTCCGAAGTACATTTAAAAGATATTAGGGAAAAAGATACCGTAATTGTTCGTAGAGCCGGGGAAGTGATTCCAGAAGTAGTGAGTGTAGTATTAAGTCGTAGACATGATCAAGTGGAACCCGTACCTGTTCCGGTAGTTTGTCCTGTTTGTGGTAGTCGAGTGATACAAGATGAACATAAGGTAGCGTTATATTGTAGTAACCGATGGGAATGCCCGGCTCAACTAATAGAAACTTTAAGGCATTTTACCAGTAAGGCAGGATTAGATATTGATGGTTTAGGGGAAGAAATTTTAACGAATTTGTACCACAAAGGTTTTTTAAAACAGGTAGTAGATATTTACCGATTGACCGATGCGATGTTTTTAAGCTTAGAGGGAGTTCAGGAAAAATTAGCTAATAAATTGATGTTAAATATTGAACGTAGTCGACGTACGACTTTAGCTAGACTATTATATGGATTAGGCATTCCGGGGGTAGGAGAAGTTACAGCGCGTTATTTATCCTATGCTTTCCAGGAAGATTTGGTTGCTTTAAGAAATGCTTCTAAAGAAACTTTAGAAACTTTAAAGACAATTGGTCCAGAAACGGCTAAAAAGATCGTACAATTTTTTAACGAACGTTCTACTTTATTGGATGCGTTAACGAGAGAGTTAGTTTTAGTGCCAAACGAATCTAAAATCAAAACGTTACAAGGGAAAAGTTTTGTTATTACAGGTAGTTTTGCAGCGTTTAGTCGTAATGAAATCAAGGAGATGTTGCGTTCTTTAGGGGGAGAAGTTAAAGAAAGCGTTAGTCGTAATTTAGATTATTTGATCGTGGGTGAGGATCCAGGGAGTAAATTAGAAAAGGCTCAACAATTAGGTATTAAGTGTTTATTTAACGAAGATCTTTTAAAATTAATTGGCAAATGAAGAAGAAAAAAATCGTGACTGTCGGTGAATTAATTAACGAGATAGCAAAAGATTTTGAACGTGCTCATCTTTATTACGGGCATGGTACCGATAATGCATGGGACGAAGCTTATTTTTTATTAGCGGGAGCGGCTAAGATGTTAGATTGGGACGTAGAGGCTTTTTGTCAATTATCTTTTCTAGATTTCCCGTTATCAAAAGAGCAGTTGTTACAACTTTTGAATAAAAGAATCGTTGAGCGGCAACCGGTGGCTTATATTCTTGGTTATACTTATTTTGCCGGTTTACGATTCCAAGTTAATTCTAAGGTATTAATTCCTCGTTCTCCGTTTGGGGAGTTAATCGTCAAACAGTTTCAACCTTGGGTTAATTTAAAGCAATTACACCGAATACTAGATTTGTGTACAGGGAGTGGTTGTATGGCCATTGCCGCTGCTAAATATTGTCCCCATTTGATAGTCGATGCTACCGATATTTCCCTTGATGCTTTAGCGATCGCGAAGCAAAATAGTAATTTAAATCGAGTGGTCGTGAATTTTTGGCAATCCGATTTATTCGAACGAATAGAAAATAAGTATGATTTAATCATTACTAATCCCCCTTACGTAGGAAAAGAAGAATTAAGTAATTTACCGATGGAATATTTGCATGAACCTGGTTTAGCTTTTCTGGGAGGAACGAAGGGAGAAGAAATGTTAGTGCAAATTATTGAACATGCTGCTCACTATTTAAATGAAAATGGGCAATTAATTATAGAAGTGGGTAATTCTTTCCCGTTAATCGAAAAACATTTTAAAATTCCTTTTATAGAACTGACTTTTGAGCAAGGGGACAGTGAAATTTTATTATTTGAACAAGTGGACTTAAAAAAGGTAATGCGATGAAGTTATTAAGAGTTTATTTAATCTTGACCTTGGGCATTTTAGCTCTAACGGTAGAAAGCTCAATGGTCGAACCTTTAGAAAATCAAAAACTGTTAGAAATTAATTTATCCGATAAAATACAACGGTTAGAAGATAATTTATATCAAGTTAATTTAGTTCTTAAACATTTAAAACAAGAGATTAACGATAAAGGTTTGCAACAATTGCAAAATAAGCAAAGTCAATTAAACCAGCAACAGTTAGAATTAAATCGACAATGGGTTGATTTAAAAGTTTTAGTTGAAAAAGCGTTAAAACAGAATAAACAATTAGAAACCATTATTTTCCAAGAATTGAAACAAGTGACGTTGTCTGAAGCGTTTTTAAAAGAAAATTTATTAATGCTTTGTAAAAAAGTAGAAGCACTTGAACATCCTCCTTTGCTTCTGGTTAAATTACGGGAATACCGGTTGCCAGTGATCGGAATATTGATTGGGTTAATAGGGTTATGGTTAGTAAAGAAGCTTTGCTTGTTTTTAAAGCAGCGTCGTCGTCGAATTTCAAAGAAGGTGGATGAGCAGCTCAATTTACCGTTAGATGAGCAAATTAATTTGGCTAAAGCTTATTTAGAGTTGGACGATTACGACGAAGCTAGGTTTATTTTAGAAAAATTAGTAGCGCAGCAACAAAACGAAACGATTAGAAATGAGGCTCGTGCGATATTAAATCAATTGGAAAAATAGGGATGCGTCTAGTTTTAGAAATAGAATACGATGGGAGTAATTATTACGGTTTTCAACGACAACGTCATTTGTTGTCGGTGCAACAAGTCTTAGAGGATGCGTTAAGTAAAATTGCTCAAGAACCGATTACGGTTACTTGTGCTGGTCGTACCGATGCTGGAGTACATGCGTTGGCTCAGGTAGTCCATTTTGATACGAAAGCTGAAAGAAAAGGAACCGCTTGGGTTTTAGGAGTTAATCGATATTTACCACGAGATGTACGAGTTTTATCGGTGGAAACAAAAGACGCTAATTTTAGCGCACGTTATAGTGCTAAACGGCGTACTTATCGTTATTTAATTTATAATTACCAAATTGCTTCAGCTTTATATCGGTTAAGAACTATGTGGTGTCCTTACCAGCTAGATGAACACCAAATGCAGTTAGGTGCTAATTATTTATTAGGAGAACTAGATTTCTCTTCTTTTCGAGGTAGTCGTTGTGAATCTAGAACTCCGATGCGTCGGGTAGATCAAATTTTGGTGAAGCGAGGGGGGAATATCGTTAGTGTTGAAATTACAGCGAATGCTTTTTTATTGCATATGGTTAGGAATATCGTGGGAGCTTTAATTGAAGTAGGTAAAGGTAAACGTCGTCCAGAATGGATTCAGCAGTTGTTATTGGCTAAAGATCGTACTAAGGGAGCAATGATGGTTCCTGCTTGTGGTTTATATTTAATTAAAGTAGAATATAATTAATTAACGTTTAAGGATACTAACATGTTAAATATCATAAAATTTTTTTCAGTCACTGATTTGCCAAAAAAATTAAATATAGAGCTTTCTGAACAGCGTAAAATCTGGTTTAAAGAATTTATTAAAGTTTTTGCCGTTGTGTTTATTGTTTATGCCGCAATGTATTTAATTAGAAATAATTTTAAAGCTAGTCAAGGTTTTTTAAAAGATCAATTAGGTTTTACTACTACTCAGTTAGGCCAAATCGGGTTTATTTTTTCGATTACTTATGGTTTAGGAAAGGTAATTTTAGGTTATATTGCTGACGGGAGAAATACTAAAAGAATTTTATCTGGATTATTAACTTTATCGGCGATTTGTATCTTATTAATGGGTATTTTGTTAGCAGGGAGTGATCGTCCGGCGATGGGGTTACTTTTATTACTTTGGGGTTTAAACGGGGTATTTCAATCTATAGGTGGACCGTTAAGTTATGCGACCATTTTAAAGTGGACTCCGCGAGTGCAACGGGGGCGTTATATGGGGTTATGGAATACTTCACATAATATTGGAGGTGCTATTGCTGGAATTTTAGCGTTATTTGGAGCTAATTATTTTTTCCAAGGTCGGGTCAGTGGGATGTTTATTTTTCCGGCGATCATTGCTTTAGTAATAGGGTTAATTACTTTATTTATTGGAAAAGAATCTCCTGAGGCTGTTGGTTTAGAGAAAGCGGAAGTATTGTTTAATGAACCAGTTAGCGAATTAGAAGTAGCCTCGAACCAAATGAGTAAAAAAGAAATTTTCTTGAAATGGGTTTTAACGAATCCTTGGGTATGGTTACTATGTTTAGCTAACATTACCGTTTATATCATTCGTATTGGAATTGATAATTGGGCTCCTTTATATACTAAAGAAGTCTGTAATTTTTCGATGTCGATGCAGGTGAATACGTTGTTTTATTTTGAAATGGGAGCCTTAGTAGCTTCTTTATTTTTAGGATATTTGGCGGATTTATGTAAGGGGCGTTATTCTTTAGTAGGCGTTTTTTGTTTTATTTTAATTATTTTCGCAATTATTGGTTATCGTCATAGTAGTTCACCGGTGATGGTGAATACTTTCTTGTTTATTTTAGGATTATTAATTTTTGGACCGCAATTATTAATAGGGGTAGCGGTTGTATCTTTAGTGCCTAAAAAAGTTGCGGCTACAACGAACGGTATGACGGGAACTTTCGGTTATTTATTTGGAGATTCGATGGCTAAAGTAGGTTTGGCGGCGATTGCCGATCCTACGACTAACGGGTTAACTTTATTTGGGAAAATATTTCATGGTTGGAACGATACTTTTACTATTTTTTATTACGCGGCCATCATTGGCATTATCCTTTTAGGAATCGTGGCTTTGAAAGAAGAAACGTTAATTCGCGTCAAAACAAATAATTAATTTTTAATAAGTTGATTTAAGAAAGGGATGGCGATATTATAAAATTAATAAATAATGATTGAGACAAATAATGAAAGAAGGTAGTAGTTACGGACGTCTAAGTGCTTTAGCTCAACTATATCAAAATACACGAATTGAAGCGTTATTTAAAGAAGATGCTAGACGTTTTGAGCGATTTTCGTTAAGTGCAGCAGGGATTACTTTAGACTATTCTAAAAATTTAGTTACTGATTCAGTATTTACGCAATTATTAGCATTAGCTAAAGAGAGTCAACTAGGAGAATTTATTGAACAGGTATTTAACGGAGCCGCCGTTAATTTTACGGAACAAAGATCCGTTTTACATATGGCTTTACGCGGAAGCAGCCCCGTATATCAAGATGTCGTAGCTGCTAATTTGCAAAAGCAAAAGGCGTTTGTTGCTCAAGTTCTTGCAAAGCAATGGTTAGGAATTACAGGTAAACCGATACAGTACATCGTGCATATTGGTATTGGGGGGTCTCATTTGGGGCCAGAAATGGTAGTAACGGCTTTAGAGGATTATTTTGTTCCCAATTTACAAGCTTTTTTTATTTCGAATTTAGACGAAAAAAATTTGCAGGCGGTTTTAAAAAAAATCGTGCCAGAACAAACTTTGTTTATTATTGCTTCCAAAACTTTTACGACCAAAGAAACTTTAGTAAATGCAGAACAAGTAAAAAAATGGTTTTTACAACGCGTGCAGCATAGTCAATTAGCCATTCAGCGTCATTTTGTAGCGGTTACTGCGGCTCAAGAGTTAGCCGTTAGCTTTGGTATTTTACCGGACAACGTTTTTCGTTTCGAAAAATGGGTAGGGGGAAGGTTCTCTTTGTGGTCATCAGTAGGTTTAGTAATTAACTTAATGATTGGGAATGAAGCGTTTACCCGTTTTTTAAACGGGGCTAAAGCAATGGACGAACATTTTTTAACGGCTCCTTTTGAAAAAAATTTACCGGTCATTTTAGGGTTAATCGGGATTTGGAACCTTAATTTTTTAAATTGTCGATCTTTAGCGGTGGTACCTTATAGTTACCGTTTACGTAAAATGGTTAATTTTTTACAACAAATAGAAATGGAAAGTAACGGTAAGACCGTTAACCGTGAACGACAAACCGTCGATTATTTGACTAATCCGGTAGTTTGGGGCGGAACAGGTACTGATAGTCAACATTCGTTTCACCAAGCTTTAATGCAAGGGAATAACCGTTTAACGGTAGATTTTATTTTCCCGGTTTTAAAAGATGGAGAAAACCAGCGTCTTTTGTTTGCTAATTGTTTAGCGCAAAGTAGAGCATTAATGGTCGGTTGTAATACGCAAGCGGTTTTAGAAACGTTAAATCAAAACTTAACGGCAAATCAAGAGCAAGCCTTTGTGCCTTATAAGGTAGTAAACGGTAACGTTGCAAGTAATTTACTGCTTCTTGACGGTTTAACACCAGAAACGGTAGGAGCGTTAATCGCTTTGTATGAACATAAAGTTTTAGTACAAGGGGCAATTTGGCAAATTAATTCTTTTGATCAATGGGGAGTAGAATTAGGTAAAAATTTAGCTAAAACGATTTTACCGGTCATTCAACAATCGATTCAGGGAGAACATTTAGATAGTTCTACTCTAGGATTAATTAAACAACGGCAGACAATGTTGGTGAAATATGCATCCAAGAATATCGAGTAGGGTTTTTGAAATTATTGAAGATTTATCTCATCTTTTAAATCAAGATTTATTTTTTGATCGTGCTTTAGAAGAACTAATGGGTTTATTGAACGTTGATGCAGGTTCAGTATACTTAATTAAAGATAAATGCTTAATTTTTGAAATATCGAAAAACGTTACTTTGCAAAAAAGTTTACCTTTCGGTAAAAAATATGCGATTCATAAGGAAGTGATTCCGTTAGATAACAGTTCGATTGCGGGGTACGTTGCTACTCATGGTTTCTTGTTGAACATTAAAGACGTCTATCATTTAGATCCTAATCAACCTTACCGGGTAAATAAAAATTTTGATGAACTTACCGGTTATCGTACTCGCTCTGTTTTAACGATTCCGATTTATGGTTATGCTAGAAAGATTATTGGCGTTTTCCAGTTAATTAATCCGTTAATGGAAAAAGGTCACTATCGTTATTTTAATCAGCAAGATGAAGAAATCGTGGAATTATTTGTTCAAACTTTACGTTCTCCGGTTTTTTACACGCAAACGATTAGGAATTTGATTAAGATGATTTGTGAGTTAATTCATTGTAACCACGCCAGAGAAACTTTTCGCCATGCGTATCGGGTAGCTAGTACTGCTGCTGAAATATATAAACAATGGGCGTATAAGCAAGCCTTATCTAATTCGGTTATCGTTCAAAATCAAGATAAATTAATGACGTTGGCTTTTTTGCACGATTTTAATTTATTATTAGGTAAAGCAGATAATTTCGAAAATCTATTAGCAAGTTTAATCAAAACTAATTTGTTTTTTTCTAATCAAAATAGTATTCTAGTAGAAGATTTAAAAGATTTATTGTTAAATTATCGTGAAAAATGGAACGGTTCAGGAGTCCCTGGGCATATTGATTATGTGAGCGGTAAACCTTTAACCGGCTACACAAAAGATCAAGGAGTTGCTTTTGGCAAACGAGAAAAAGAAATACCGTTAAACGGTAGGATCGTGGCGATTGCTCATCATTACGATTATTTAATGCATTATTTAGATCAAAAGGGAAAAGAACAAGTTTTAGATAAACAAGCAAGTAAGCAAGTAGTAGAACGGATGATGAAATTATCGGGAACCGAATTTGATCCGAATCTGTTAAGTGCGTTTGCTAGTAGTCTAGAGACTTTAGAAGTTATTGCTGAATGGGTCTAAGATTTTATGGTTCGGGGTTCGCTTTTTATTTTATCTGCCGCATCAGGTACGGGTAAAACCAGTTTAGCAGCGGCTTTAGTTAATTTATTGCCTGATATTGTCATTTCGGTATCTCATACGACGAGAGTCCCTCGTCAGGGGGAAATGATGAACGAAAGCTACTATTTCGTTTCGATGCAAGAGTTTAATACTTTAATAGAGCAGAAGGCTTTTCTAGAATATGCTAAAGTGTATGACGATTATTACGGTACTTCTAAAAAAACGGTAGAAGAAGCGTTAAATGCAGGAAAAGACGTGATTTTAGACATTGATTGGCAAGGTGCTCGCGCGATTAAGCAGCAAATGGATTGTCATACTATTTTTTTATTACCTCCTTCTTTAAGTGAACTACGTAGTCGATTAGAAATTCGTAAACGAGAAACGGGACCAATGTTAGAGGCTCGAATGCAAAAAGCTCTTTCTGAAATTAAACATTATACGGAATTCGATTACTTAGTTATAAACCAGACGTTCGAGATCGCTTTGAAAGAATTACAAAGTATCATTTTAGCTAATCGGTTGAAGTTAGCCAAGCAGCAAGAAGGTTGCAAAAAATTAGTTAATGATTTAATCTTAGAAAATTCATTATTAAGAGAGACATATGGCTAGAATCACGGTAGAAGATTGTTTGAAAAAAGAACAGAATCGCTTTAAGTTAGTTTTGTTAGCAAGTAAAAGAGCCAAGCAGTTATCGTTAGGGAGTGAGGCATTAATCAATGGTAATAATAAAGCGACAGTGACGGCTTTAAGGGAAATTGCGGCTGGTTTGGTAACAGCAGAAAATATCGATAGTTTAAATGCGGTAAAACCTCTGGTTTCAGGAAGTAGAGATTATTCTATTAGCGAAAAAGGGAAAATTACGGAAGAAGAAATTCAAGAAGAACTAAATAGTTTAGAAATGGATAGCTTAATGAATAAAGAAGACCAAACGGTGGAGGATTAATTTGGATGGTACATCTAATTTTGAACAATTAGATGCAAAAATTGCTTATTTGAATGAGGAAGGCCGTTCATTAGTAGAAAGAGCTTATTGTTTCGCGGCAGAACAACACGAAGGTCAATTACGTGCTAGCGGAGAAGATTATATTATTCATCCGGTACAGGTAGCAATCATTTTAGCAGAAATGTTTTGCGATAGCGTAGTGATTGCTACAGCGTTATTGCATGATGTTTTGGAAGATACGAACACTAATTATGAAGAATTAGTTTATAATTTTGGTAGAGAAGTTGCTAATTTAGTGAGTGGTTTAACTAAACTGGCTAAATTTGGGACTTTATCCGTTAAAGAACAACAAGCTAAAAATTTTAGCAAAATGATTTTAGCGGTTTCTGAAGATATCAGAATTATATTGGTAAAATTAGCTGATCGTTTACACAATATGCGTACGTTAAGTAATTTACGTTTAAACAAACGAAAACGTATCGCTCAAGAAACTCTAGATATTTATGCTCCTATTGCTAATCATTTAGGACTATACGAAATTGGAAGAGAATTGGAATTATTAGCTTTTATTGCGTTATTTCCTTTAAGGTATAAAACGTTAAAAAAAGAGAGTGATCAGTTAATTAAAGCTTTTATTCCGACCCAACAAATGTTACTAAAACAATTAGACGAGTTATTATCGTTGAATTGTCGTTCGTTTTTAATTAAACAAGAGCTTCGTTCGATATACAAGATTTACGTTAAAATGTTGCATAATCGTACTTCTTTAGAAGATAATTTAAATTTAGCAAATTTTCGTATCGTACTGGACGATCAAGAGGATTGTTACGCTATTTTAGGGAAAATACATGGTGAATTTAAACCTATTCCGGGAAAATTTAAAGATTACATTGCTATCCCCAAATTAAACGGCTACCGTGCTTTACATACGGAAGTATTAGGTCCTAACGGGACGATTATCAAATTAAAGATTTGTAATCAAACGATGGAAAGGATCGCCGTTTATGGTATCGCTGCTTACTGGATGTTTAAACGTCAAGAAAATTTTAGTTATAATTTCTACATGAAAGCTAAAGATTGGGTCGTGCACTTATTAGAATTGCAAAATTACGGCAGCACTTCTTTACGGGAATTTTTTGACAATGTGCGTGGTAATTTATATTCAGAAAAAATATACGTTTTTACTCCGGAAGGAAAAAGTGTAGTTTTAGCGAACGGTTCAATCGTTTTAGATTTTGCTTATGCTTTAGGTTGTGAACTAGGGAATACTTGCGTAGCAGCGGAAGTTAATCATCGCTTAGTGGATATCTTCGCGGTATTAGATAATGGAGCGGTAGTCAAAATTATTACGAATAAGAACGTTAATCCGGATTTACGTTGGTTAAGTTTAGTAAGAACTAATTTAGCTCGACGTAACATCAAAAAATTCTTGTCTAAGTTGGCAAGAGAAACTTTGATTGAGAACGGGGAAAAGTTATTATCGGAATATTTAGATAAATTTGGTTATACTCTCAAAGACTTTAAGCCTGACTTTTACCGTAAAATTAGTTTTTCCATGAAAGAGATTTATTATAAAATCGGGCGAGGGGATTTATTACCGACCGTTGTTAGTTATCAGTTGATTAACTTAGCTAAAGGGTATACGGCGAATAAAGTTAAAGTATTATCAAACATTAATAATATTCCTTTAAAGTTTTCTCGCTGTTGTTACCCTATTCCGGGAGATAGGATCGGCGGATATTTTACTTCCAATTTTGGAATAGATGTTCACTCCTATTACTGTCCCGTTTTTAACCGATTATGGCATAATAATCCTCAGTTGATTTTAGAAACGCATTGGGATTCAGAACACCTGAACGAAAAATTTCATACGATTCTTAGCTTTGAAATCTTAAATCAAGCGCAATATTTAAATTTAGTCGAACGAACAATTCTAGAGCAACATGGTGAAATAAAAAAAACTTTCTACAGTAAAGAATATTTACAAGGTTATGTTTTAGTGACGTTATTAATATTAGTGAAAGGAGTAACTCATTTAGAAAAAATTATTAAGAAATTAGAGCAAATTCCGACGGTAGAAGAGGTGGTGCGTAAAGATCATTATTATGGATGATATTTTTATTCGAAAATGTACCGAACTGCCTTTTATAGGGATAAAATCCGGGAAAAAATTACTAAATCTAGGGTTAGAAACAGGTTTTGATTTACTTTATTATTTACCTTTACGTTATGAAAATCGTAATCGTTTAGCCGCTTTTAACCATTTAGTCCCTAAACAAGCGGTAGTTTTTACTGGTAAAATAGCGCAAGTAGCATCAAAACGTCGATATACTAAGCTTTACGTGCGTAATCAGACGGGAATGGGAATTTTAATTTTTTTTCATCATTATTTTAAACCAGCGTTAATAGGTAAGGAAGTCGTTGGTTTTGGGGCTCCTCAAATTTGGAATAATGAATTAGTTTTTATTCATCCTGATTTAAAATGGCGTAGTTTTAATAAAGATTTAGATTTAGGTCTTTTCCCGGTTTATCCATTAACAAAAGGGGTTACGCAGAATTTTTTGCGCAAGGTAATTGCTGCCGCATTAACTGCTTTAGAAACGGAACACGTAGCAGATCATTTGCCACCATCTTTTTTAGCAAAATTTGCGTTACCTGAGCTTAATACCGCTTTACGTAGTTTGCATTTTCCGGATAAATTACCTACTTCTTTAAGGCAAACACCAGCCTATCGACGTTTGATTTACGAAGAATTACTAGTAGAAACGTTAATTCGTAAAAACGGTAAAATAAACAGTAAACTAAGTAAAGAAAATTTGTTTTGGGATAAAACGATAGAGGAACGTTTTCTCGGTCAGTTACCATTTACTTTAACGGACGAACAAAAGCGGGTGATTAATGAAATCAAAGATGATTTAGTGCACGGCAAAATAGAACAGCGTTTGTTACAGGGAGACGTGGGTTGTGGAAAAACGGTAGTAGCTGCGCTTAGTTTGCGGATGATCGTGGCAAACGGAAAGCAAGGATTATTAATTGCTCCTACGGTTTTATTGGCTAAACAACATTTCAATAATTTAACTGCCTGGTTCCCTGAACTGAAAATGGTTTTTTTAGGAGGGAAATTAACCTTAAAAGCTCGGCGTTTAATTTATCAGCAAATTGAAGAGGGTACGATTCAATTGGTGGTTGGGACTCATGCTGTTTTAGAAGATACGGTGCTATTTAAGAAGTTAGGCCTGGTAGTAATTGATGAACAACATCGTTTTGGAGTTAAACAACGGTTAAAGATTTTTCAACGAAATAAAGGAGTTTATTATTTAATGATGAGTGCTACCCCTATTCCACGTAGTTTAGCAATGAGTTTATTTGGAAATTTAGTGTTTTCGCAAATTCGGGAAAAACCGGTAAATCGACAAGCCATTCGAACGCTTTTAGTTAGCCAAAAACAGATAGAACGGTTGATTGATCGAGTCGTGAAATATTGTCGGAACCAAGGACAAGTTTATTGGGTATGTCCTTTGATCGAAAGTCAAGATGAGTATCAATTGATGAGCGTCGAGGAGCGATTTCGAGTATTAGCCGAGAGAACCGGGTTAAAAATTGCAATTTTGCACGGGAAAATGAAGGATCAACAAAAAGAAGCGGTGATGCAATTATTTCTAGATCATCAAATAGAGGTGTTAGTAGCTACTACGGTAATTGAGGTAGGAATTGACGTGAAAGCGGCTAATTTGATGATTATTGAAAATCCGGAGACTTTAGGTTTAGTACAGATACACCAATTGAGAGGAAGAGTAGGGAGAGGAGAACAAGAAGGTTATTGTGTTTTATTGTATGGAACCAAAGTAAGTTGTGAAGCTAAAAAAAGGTTGAATTTGTTAAGATCGGAACAAGATGGTTGGCAATTAGCCAAACAAGATTTAGCTTGGCGGGGACCGGGAGAATTGTTTGGGTACCGACAAAGCGGAACCAATAGTTTTAGGTTTTTTGATCCTTGGCAAGATCAAGCGCTTTATGAGCAATTAACGAAATTAAAATTGACTTTTTTAAAGAAGGAAAGCAAATTATTGAAACGTTGGTTAGGTAAAGTAGCGTACTGATCGTTAGCGAATTAGAAAGTAAAATTTTTATTGACTATTGGGTCTAGTTGTGGTCAATTATTATATTATAAGATTATTTTAATGAGGATGAGTGTTATGAAAAAAATGTTAGCAATTAGTGCGTTAGCGGTTTTAGGTCTAAGTGCGAATGTTTTAGCCGGTGGTTTACCAGAAGATATGCCAATGACTCCTTGTGCGGTTTCTGATGCAGGAGTTTACTTTGGAATAAGCGGTGGTTTAGGATTAACAAATTATAAACAATTAGAAACGAAAGGAGCAATCAATGCCCATAACGATAACCATATGGTAACTCGAGTATTTATCGGTTACGACATCAACCGTTATTTTGCGACGGAATTTGGCTATACGGATTTTTGGGGAAAAGCTTCTATAAAAGACGGTAAAACGAATAAGAAATTAAGCATGGTGCAGGCTCTTGATTTATTCGGCAAAATTAAAGCACCGGTATTAGATAATTTGAACCTTTATGGTAAATTAGGGGTAAGCTTCTTATTTGGAGATGAAGTACGTTTTAGCGGATCAAGCTACGCAATAAAACATGAAGAGAATTTTAACGTAGCTTTTGGAGCTGGTGTTGATTTTGCAATTACTCCAAATATTATCGTGAATGCGGAGTGGTTAAGATACAACGGAAATAATCACCTCAAACATTATCAACCGAATGCCGATGCCTTTATGCTTGGTCTTCGTTACAAATTTGAAATTTAATTGTTGTTGATCAAAGATGACATGCGAAAGACGAGTTTGAACTAAAAACTCGTCTTTTTTGTTTATAAAATAAAAATAAATAGGCGGAGATTTTATGAAAAAAGCGTTAGCCATTGGTATTTTAGCTGTTTTAGGTTTGAATATTAATACTTTAGCCGAGACTGTGCCCTCTATTAAGAGCGCGAATGATTCCGGTTTTTATGTAGGAGGTAGTGCTGGTTTAGGATTTACGAATTATGAACAATTTGAATTTGGATTTGGCCCAATGAATTTGGGCATACATAAAGATAACCATGTTACTAGCCGTATCTTTATGGGTTATGACCTTAATCGTTATTTAGCAGTAGAATTGGGTTATACGGATTTTTGGGGTAAATCTCGCGTGAAATTTACGTATGACTATTGTGATGGAGGGTTGTTCGCACCTGTTTTTAATATGAAGACCAGCGGTGATGATTGTATATACCAGCAGGAGTGGAAATTAAAGATGGTACAAGCTTTTGATTTGTTCGGTAAATTTAAAGTACCGGTATCAGAACGCGTAAATTTATATGGTAAATTAGGAATTAGCTTTTTATTTAGTGATCGGTTAAATGTTGATGCTTCCGTTCTTAAAGTGATAGAGAACAAGCAGTTACCAGTGAAGAAAGACGTAAGCGTTAATCTTGCTTTCGGTGCAGGAATGGATTTTGCAATTACCCCTAATGTTATCGTGAATTTAGAATGGTTACGGTTTAACGGTAATCATGAAATCAAGAATTATCAACCAGATACGGATGCTTTAATGGTGGGGTTGCGTTATAAATTCTAGGGTTAAATATTTTTAATTAATGAAAAATAAGGGTTTGTTTTTTAGTTATAATGGTAAGGAGCAATCTTATGAAAAAAATGTTAGTAGTTAGCGCATTAGCGTTCTTAGGATTTAGTACCAATGTTTTAGCGGATAATTTATCAACTTCTCCTTCTGGGTTTTATTTGGGTATTAGTGGAGGTTTAGGTTTTACGAATTATGATAATATGCAATTTTCTTATAGAGATGAAAATTTTAAAATCCATAAGGATAATCATTTCGTAAGCCGGATTTTTGCGGGTTACGATATTAATCGTTATTTTGCTGTTGAAATTGGTTACACCGATTTTTGGGGTAAAGTTTCAGGACAATATAATGATTACGCTTGCGGAGATAGAAATGCTGCCTCAGGATGGCCGTGTAAAATGAGTACAGATTATAAATTTAAAATGGTACAAGCTTTTGATTTGTTTGGCAAATTTAAAGCCCCTATATTAGATAACGTTAGTTTTTATGGCAAATTAGGAATTAACTTCTTATTTGGTAACGCAGTGGATAAAGACAAAGAAAGAGTAACTTTTAAAAGCCAGACTGATTGTAACATAGCTTTTGGATTTGGAATGGATTTTGCGCTTACTACAAATTTGGTACTAAACGCAGAATGGTTACGTTTTAACGGAAATCATGAGATAGAAAGTTATCAGCCTTATGCAGATGCTTTAATGGTCGGCTTGCGTTATAAATTTTAGGGTTAATAATCTTCATTATTTAAAAAGACAGGACGAATTCATTCGTCCTGTTTAGTAAGCGGGATGTGGAAGATAAAGCTTAGTGGGTTTCGGAGATCTAAATAATTTTTAGCCATAAACGTTCATCTTTAGGTTGTTAACGGTAAATTTTGTTCTAAAAAGGGGATTTGAATTTTAGTACGAAATTGTTTAAAGTGTCTTTATGGTACGGAATAATTTTGAAAAAGATTTACAAAAATTAGAAAAAATTGTTAATCAATTGGAAGGAGAATTACCTTTAAATAAAGCTTTGCAGCTATACCGGGAAGGTATTTTATTAGTTCAACAATGCCAGCAAACGATGAATGCTGGAAAAAAGGAGATACAAATTTTAGAGGAAGGTCAATTACGAAATTTTGATCCGGAAAAAGAAGGCAAACGTGATTGATTTCGTAGAAAATTGTTTTTGTCGCCTTGATCAATTAACGGATAGTATGCTTGTGGCGCTTCATGAAGGGACGTTAAAAGAAGCTTTGTCGTACGTTTGTCGGTGTCCTGGAAAAAGGTTAAGAGCCCTTTTGTTATATGCTTTAATTACTGCTTACGGTTACGATTATACGGCGGGTGATGCAGCTGCAATGGCTATTGAATTAGCGCACCTTTATTCTTTAGTACACGATGATTTGCCGATGATGGATAATGATCAATACCGTCGTGGTCAACCTTGCGTGCATATTATGTTTGGAGAAGCAGTGGGCGTTTTAGTTGGTGATGCGTTATTACCTTTGGCTTTTCAACAGATGACGACGAATCAAAGTTGGTCAGCTGATCAGAAAGTAGCTATTTGCAACGTTTTACTGAAAGCTTTAGGACCTAACGGTATTTTATACGGTCAAACGTTAGATATTGCTAATTTAGATTTAACGCTTCCACAGTTAGAAGAACTGTATCTTTTTAAAACCGGTACGTTGTTTAGCGCTACTTTTGAAATGGCCGGAATTATCACCAAACAAAACTGCGAAATTTTGGCCAAATTAACGGCATTAGGTAAGTATTTCGGGTTATTGTTTCAAATTTACGATGATTTAACAGAAGTAGATCAATTAGATTCTTCTGACGTGCGTAATCAACGTAATACTTATCCGGCTTTAAGTTCCATTTCGCGTGCCTACGCTAAAATAGCAGACTTACGTATTATAATCTTACAACAAATTAATACTTTAAAACTACAAGATACCATATTTGCCCAAATTTTAGATAAATATTTAAAGTAAGTAAATATCGAACGTAATTATCGGAAGGGGGAAAACTTACAAGAATTGATTTAAACGGGTAATTAGGATAACATATTACAAGAAAGTTAGGTAGAAAAGATTTTGATATGCGTAAAAAATTGTTAATAGCAGTAGGAATGTTTTTGTTAGTAGGAACCGCGATTTTTTATTATTGGTTGAAACCTTCAGAAATGAAAAAATTTGCTAAAATTAATCCGGAAAATTTAGTCGTTAAAATTGAAAGAGGAGTTATCGACCGTTCTAAACCTAGTTATTGTCCGATGCCTGGAGATTTAGAAAAGCAGGGAGATTATTGGCAAAGTAAAAATCGAGAATGGATTAGTTATACTCCTTCTTTAGCGAATAAAATTAGTAAATTTAGTGGAGCTCAGTGGATTGGGGTAGGAGTAGGAAAAATTATTTGTCTATATCTAACGAATGAAGAAGTATCTTTTCCTTTAGCCATTGAACAAAAGTACGAGCAATTAATTGTCGAACCGGTAAACGGTGAAGGAGGATGGAGTACTTTAGTAGAAAATCGTTATCGTATGTGTAAATCTGCGAGTGCAGCTGATTGTTTCTTTTTTGTAGAAGCACCTAAAAAAGTAGATGATGTTTATTCGGAAATTCAATATAAACGTAAATAGTATAAAAGTATGAAAACAGATAGAGAACAGCAAGGGCCTAATAACGGTAAAAAGTACAGGAGGGTAGGCTTTTTTTGTTTGTTAAGCCTCGTTATTATTAGCTTAGTATCGGGTTATTATTTTTTTGCATTATCTTTAAAAGAAATTAATTTTGATCGTCAAACTTTGCAACAACGTGTCAGTATATTAGAAAGTGAACAGAAAGAGGATAGCAGTCAAATAAAAAATTTGTTTACCTCCTACGAAATTTTAAACCGTAAACAAAATAGTAAAGAAGAAAATCTGCATTTGATGAATTTAGCACAATTAGCGGAAGCTAGTTTAATCGTACGTGATTTTCCTGCTTGCTTTGCTGTTTTAAATTTACTAAAACAAGCAGTGGATAAGGGTAATTTAACGTTAGCTAAAGAGATTTTAAATCGCGATATTGAACGAGTAAAAATTTATCAAAAGGATCCCTATTTTAAAGTAAACGATCGCTTACAAACTTTAGCGATAGAATTAGAAAAGATGCCTACTCCTTTAGTTGAGCATCCAATGGCGCAGCCTAAAGTCCCAGTAGTAACACCAAAGAAGCAACACTTTTGGCAGCAAATTTTGTTAGTATTAAAACAGTTAGTCGTTGTTGAACAGGTAAAAACAACGGTAGTAATGCCTTCTGAACGAGTAATTTGGCTGTTACAGGCTCGATTATTAATTAACGACGTTAATATCGCTTGGCATACAGACGATTACGAACAATATCAAAAGAAATTAGAAAATTTACGTAATTATTTATTGCAAACGGGGGAAATAACTTCTCTTTGGGGGCAAACGTTTTTGGCAGAAATTGATCAATTAAGGAAATTAAATAAACCTAAAAGACCTCATTTAGAAATTAAACAAATATTAGAACAACAAGAGGTTTAATAATGAAAAAGACGTTTTTTGCTATTTTAACTTTAGTTGTTGCCGTGATGGGAGGATTATTAATTTATAAATATCCCATTTCGTTATTATTTGTTATAGAAAATAACGTTTGGAAATTATCTTTTTGGTTGTTAATCGGGGTAATTGGTTTCGTTCTGGTAATTTTAAAGTGCTTAAAAGCTCTGCTTGTAAGTTTGCTCCGTGGGTTAAAACAAATGAAGGCATGGTGGATCAAAAATCGTTTACGTAAGCGAAAGATTAAATTCCGTAAAGGAATTTTAGCCGCCTTGAACGTTGATTTTCTGGTAGCTGAACGTTGTTTAAAACGTTTAAAATTTAACGATCCAGAAGAAAGAGAATTTAAAAATTTAGTGTTAAGTACAGTTTACCGTCAATTAGGTCAATACGATCAAGGTTTAACGTTGTTAGATCGTTCCGTTACTTTAGAAAGTAAATTAGCAAAAATTAATTTATGGCTAAGTAAAAAAGATTTTTTAAGGGCCGAACCGTTTATTTTAAGTCTGTATAAACAGTATACTAATCATTCTGCCGTGATTAAAGTATTGGCTAATTTTTGGTTTCAACAAAAAGAATGGGAAAAATTGAGGCGTTTATTGCCGGCATTATATAAGAAAAAAGTTTTTGACCGTAGTTATTTAACGCAATTAGAAGAGCAGGTATATAGTAATCTCTTGTTAAAACAAGTTGACTTTCAAAAATTTTGGAAAAAATTACCGCGGTATTTACGTAATAGACCGACGCTACTTGCAGTTTACGTAGAACTTTTGTTTAAACAAGGTAATTATGCCGACGGCGAAATTTTATTAGTAAAACGTTTAAACCAAAAGATCGACGAATCATTATTGCGGTTATATTTACAAATTAAGACTAATGATCCAATTAAATGGTTAGAACAAGCAGAAAAATGGTTAAAAAATAACCCGCATAACAGTTGTTTGTTATTGGTATTAGGGCAAATTTGTTTGAAACAGCGTTTTTATGCTAAAGCGCACAGTTATTTCCTCGGTGCGCAAACGATTCAACCAACCCTCGAAGGTTATATCGCACTGAGCGAGGTTTTAGTCGCGGAAGGTCATCCGGAACAAGCTTTATTAATTTTTGAACAGTTAAAACAATTGATTTAATTTCATGAAACAGTATTTTGATGCAAATAGTGCCGAAGAACGGTGGTATAATTTTTGGGTAGATAATAAATATTTTGTACCTGAATTAAACGGTAACAAAGGGGATAATTTTAGTATGGTTATTCCGCCTCCTAACGTTACCGGTACGCTCCATATGGGACATGCTTTTCAACTAAGTATTATGGATGCTTTATGGCGATATCATAAAATGAATGGTCAAGCTACGTTGTGGCAGTTAGGGATTGATCATGCGGGGATAGCGACCCAATTAATCGTTGAAAATTTGCTTAAGCAACAAGGGAAAGATCGTTTACAATTAGGTCGAGAGGCCTTTATAAACGAAATTTGGCAGTGGAAACAATATTCAGGGGATATGATCGTCAATCAGCAACGGCGTTTAGGGATTGCAGGGGATTGGGACCATTTAAGGTTTACTTTAGACCCAGTGTTTAGTCGTACCGTTGCGAAAGTTTTTGTCGAATTATATCAACAAGGGTTGATTTATCGTGGGCAACGGTTAGTGAATTGGGATCCACAATTAAAAACGGCTATTTCTGATTTAGAAGTTTTAAATCAAGAAGAAGACGGTCATTTATGGTATATTAAATATACGGGAGTGCAAGATTTGATTATTGCAACGACTAGACCAGAAACTTTATTTGGGGATGTTGCCATTGCGGTTAATGCTCAAGACGAGCGTTATAAACATTTAATCGGTAAAACGGTTTTGGTCCCTTTAACTAATCGAGTAATTCCGATCATAGCTGATGATTATGTAGAAATGGAATTTGGGACGGGTTGTGTTAAGATTACTCCGGCTCATGATTTTAACGATTATGCCGTTGGTCAACGGCATCATTTACCGTGTTTAAATATTTTAACGAAAGAAGGTCGACTAAATGAACAAGTGCCTGAGGCTTTTCGGGGGTTAACCGTTTTAGAAGCGCGAGCAAAAGTTGTAGCCGCGTTAGAGCAACAAAGTTTATTAGTTAAAAGTGAAAATTATCGGCATAAAGTGCCACGCGGAGATCGTAGCGGAGCAATCATTGAACCTTTATTGACCGATCAATGGTTTGTTCGGATGAAACCTTTAGCGGCTCGAGCCATAGAGGCATTTAAAAATGGTCAGTTAACTTTTGTACCGGAAAACTGGGGTAAAATTTATTTACAATGGTTAGAAAAAATTGAAGATTGGTGTATTAGTCGTCAATTATGGTGGGGACACCGTATTCCCGCTTGGTACGATCAAGATGGCACAATGTATGTTGGAGAAAGTGAAGCGCAAATTAAGGCGCAGCACCCGCATTTAAAGGATTTAAAGCAAGATGAAGATGTTTTAGATACGTGGTTCTCATCGGCTTTATGGCCTTTTGTAACTTTAGGTTGGCCAGATTCAAAGGCGTTACGTTACCAGCAATTTTACCCTACTTCGGTATTGGTGACCGGTTTCGATATTATTTTTTTCTGGGTAGCTCGAATGGTAATGTTTGGATTACATTTTACTGGACAAGTACCGTTTAAAACGGTGTATATTACCGGGTTAATTCGAGACGCTCGAGGCCAGAAAATGTCTAAATCTAAAGGCAATATTATTGATCCGATTGATTTAATCGACGGTATTTCTTTGGAAGATTTGTTAGAAAAGCGCACTCATTTTTTAATGCAGAAACATTTAACGGATAAAATTACGAAAGAAACGAAAAAAGATTTTCCAAACGGAATAGAAAAGAGTGGTACAGATGCTTTACGGTTTACTTTATGTTCGTTAGCTACGATGAATATGAACGTTAATTTTCAAATGGAACGTTTGGTCAATAGTAAACATTTAGTGACTAAAATTTGGAATGCTGCTCGTTACGTTTTAATGCAAATCCCTGCTGATTTCCCTTTGCGACAAGTAAAAATTTGTAACGCTATTGATTTTTGGATTAATCAAAAATTTAATCATTTAGTAGCTCAGATCAGGGTAGGATTTAAGCAATACCGATTTGATTTGATTTGTCATCAGTTGTACGAATTTTTTTGGGAACAATTTTGTAATTGGTATTTAGAATTTAGTAAATTAACTTTAAAAGACGAGGTTTTAAACGAAGAAAAGTTAAGTACGTTACTAACTTTAGTAAGAATAATCGAACGTTTTTTACGTTTAATTCATCCGATTTTACCTTTTATTTCGGAAGAATTATGGCAACTTTTCAAAAATTACACAAAAGATGCTTCTTTAGAAAGTATTTTGTTAAGTAAATACCCTGACCAGGATTTGGAAGAAGATGAGCAAAGTTATTTGACTCTTGAATGGGTGAAGCAAGTAATGGTGAACGTTCGTAACGTCAAAAGTGAATTTTTGTTACCTAAAAATACGACGGTACATTTAAAAACGTATGAGCATGCTGATCGAGAAAGGTTGATGTTTTTAAAGCGTTATTTTCGCTTAACTGGTTTTGAAAAATTAAAAGACAATTTTAAATTGGATTCAGGTTATGCTTTAATCGTAGGAGATGGAGTTGAGTTAGCCGTAGTAATTCCGAACGAAAAATTATTAGCGGAAAAGCAACGTTTAACGGAAGAATTAGCGCATTATAATGACGAAAAGCTTAAATTGACAGCTAAATTGAATAATGTTACATATATCAATAAAGCTCCAGAATTAATAGTACGTCGCGATCAGGAGCGTCTTGAAGTTTGCGGTAAATTAATATCTAAAGTATTGCAGCAATTAAATAACATAAAATAGACGGGGGAAGAAGAGATGGAAAGAGATTCTAATAAGTTTTTTGGCACAGTAATGATGGTGGTGGGTAGTACCGTAGGAGGAGGGATGTTGGCTTTACCGTTAGTTAGTTATGCTTCTGGTTTTGTGTGGAGTACTACTTTAATGGTATTAGTGTATTTACTAACCGTTTTTTGTAGTTTTATGGTTTTAGAGGTAAATTTAGGTTTGCCAGACCATAGTAATTCTTTTGCGACAATGGCTCAAAAAACTTTAGGGAAAGTTGGGCAATTCGTCGTTTGGTTTATTAGTCTATTTTTGATGTATGCTTGTATTACGGCGTATATTGTCGGTGAATCAGATATTATCGTTAACTACGTTAAGACTAACTTTAATTTTAAGATTGCTTATTGGCAAAGTGCTATTTTATTTACTTCTTTAGTAGGAATTATCGTAGATTGTAGTGTAAAAGCCGTTGATTATATTAATCGAGTTTTAGTGTTGTTAAAAGCCGGTTTACTGATCGGGGCTTTATTTTTATTATCTGGTCATATTGAGCCAGCTAATTTATTGGCTATTCCGTTGAAGGACTTTAGTCATTTGAAATATTTATGGTTAGTTGCTCCGGTTTTCCTTTGTGCTTTTAATTTCCATATGATTATTCCGTCTTTACGTTCTTATTACGGTAATAATGCTAAAGATTTAAAGAAAATTTTTACCATTGGTTTGTTCATTGCTTTTGTATTATATGCTTGGTGGTCATCAACCGTATTAGGAGTAGTTCCTTTACAAGGGGAGAATAGTTTTGCTTCTATTCCGGAAGGAGCAGTGGGTAAGTTAATTCAGATTTTAGTAGGGGTTTCTCAAAGTAGTTGCTTTAAAATGTTAGTGAATGGTTTTGCAAATATTACTTTAGTAACAGCTTTTTTAGGAACCGCTTTAGGTTTATTTGATTTTTTAGCGGATGGGTTAAAAATACCTAATACTGCTTCGGGAAGGCTAAAAACTGCTTTTTTAACTTTTATTCCTCCTTTAATCGTGGCTTTAGTGTGTCCAAATGCGTTTGTAATGGCTTTAAATTATGCGGCTATTTGTATAGCGGTTTTGATCGTGATTATTCCGGCTTTAATGGTATTGCGGGCCAGAACGTTAAAGGATTTTAAAACTACTTACCGAGTACCAGTAGGTAGATCATTTATTATTTTCATCGGAAGCGTTGGAGGGGTATTTGCTCTTTTAGGAATATTATACGTGATGAATTTATTACCTAAAATGTAAAGTTATTGTTCGTCTCTAAAAGCCCAATGGTTTTAAAAATTGGGCTTTTTCTTTTTTTAATTTGGCTGTGTACAAAGGTTAATTTTTAAAGGGTGAAATAAGGATTTATTGAATATTCTTTTTAGTTATGTTATAAATCTCATTATGTTCTGGGATGTTCGTCATTAAACTAAGTATTTTTGGATCGATAACCTTAGTAAGATAGCACGAAGGTTAATATTTGTGTAGGCTTTTTCGAAGAGAAACTAATAATATTAACGTAGGCTATAAAATGATTGACTTGGGTTCAAAATCTAGTTTATAACGGCATCTTGGACGATTTTCGTCGTTTAAAGTATTTTAAATTAAAAAATGGTGAAAAAAGAAGAAAAAGTGAATTCTTCGGAAAATAAAGAGCGAGATACACTCTTTAGACAAGAAGTAATTGAACATAAAAGGAGTAGTTTTTTAGGGAACGTTTCTATTATTTGTCCTATTTCTTTTCGTTATTGGGTAATCGGTATTGCTTGCATTGCGGTTTTATTGTTAGTTTTCCTGATTTTCGGTGGATATTCAAAACATCATCAAGCTAGAGGTGTTTTATTACCGAATAAAGGATTAATTTTGGTATACCCTTATGGGGCCGGAGTAGTTTTAGAACGGTTCGTTAAACAGGGAGATAAAGTTCAAAAAGATCAACCTTTGTACCGTATTTCTACTGAGGTACACGATAATGGGCAGATGAGTTTAGCGCGTCAGCAAATAGCTACGCTTGAACAACAGTTAGCTTTAGCTAAAAGCCGTACTGATTCGGCCAAAAACTATTTAAATAAATATAAACAATTATACGAAGAAGAATACGTTTCCGAAGCAGAATATCAGAGTGCCTATGATTTTTATATTGATAAGGAAATTGAACAAAAAACGATTGAACAACAATTAATTCACGCTCGTTCTTCGTTAGAACATACGATCAGAGCTTCTGAAGACGGGTTGATTTCTAATGCTATTGCGGTGAAAGGTGACCGAGTTACGATGGATAAAGCTTTGTGTACGATCATTCCGGAAGGAGCTATTTTAGAAGGAATCATGTTTGTGCATTCTCGCAATATTGGGTTTATTCACGTTGGGCAAACGATTTTATTGAAGTACGATGCTTACCCTTACCAAAATTTCGGACTTTATAAAGGGAAAATAGTGAATATAGCGGAAAGTGCTTTATCTCAGAAAGAATACGATTTTCCAGTTTTACCAAATATGGACAATCCTTATATATTAGATTCTTATTATCGAGTGGTGGTTGAATTAGATAAGCAAACGGTTAGAGCTTACGGTAAATTGAGCCATTTAAATGCGGGGATGACTTTTATTGGAGAAATAATAGGAGAAAAGCGTAAAATTTGGCAATGGATTTTAGAACCAATTTATACATTAAGAGGTAGTTTGATTTCTCATGAGTAAAATTTTATCCAAGTTAAAATTTCATTTTGGTAGTCGATTACCGGTCATTTTGCAAACAGAAGTTGCGGAGTGTGGATTAGCTTGTATTGCGATGATGGTCAGTTATTACGGTTATCAAACGGATTTATTAAGTTTGAGACGTAAATTCCCGATTTCTTTAAAAGGGAGTCGCTTACCAGATCTCATTAAAATTTGCGAAGAATTAAATTTTACTTACCGAGCTTTAAAATTAGAGCTAGAGGACCTGAAGTTATTAAAAACGCCTTGTATGCTCCATTGGAACATGGATCATTTTGTCGTTTTAAAACAGGTGAAAAAAAACAAAGTAATCATTCATGATCCGGCAATAGGAGTAGTTAAATATACGTTGGAAGAGGTTTCTAAACACTTTACCGGAGTGGCTTTAGAAATTTCTCCTACGGTGGATTTTACTGCCAAAGAGGATCGTACTAAATTATATTTACGAGATTTATGGCGTTCAGTTAGGGGAATTAAATTAGTTTTAGGACAAATAGTAGTTTTATCGTTAGCTTTAGAAATTTTTGCGATCGTTAGTCCTTTATTTACCCAATTGATTACGGACCATATTTTAGTGACCAACGATTTTCCTTTACTCTATACTTTAGCTATTGGTTTTGCTTTATTGATGTTGATTCAGTTCGTCACGGAGTACGTACGTGCTTGGATCATTTTGTATTTAGGCAATACTTTAGGGGTGCAATTAACGGCTAATTTATTGCATCATTTGTTTAAACTCCCGATTGATTTTTTTGAAAAACGTCATATGGGAGATATTGTTTCGAAATTTGGTTCGGTATCGGCAATTCAAAGTAAAATTAGTACGGATTTCATAGAAGGGATCTTAGATGGGATCATGGTTTTCGTTACTTTGTGTTTCATGTTACTTTATAGTGTTAAATTAAGTGCCGTTGTGATCGGAGCGTTGTTAATTTATATCGTTGTGCGGATTTTATTCTACCCTACTTTTAAATTAAAGAATCAAGAAATGATCGTCGTTAGTGCGAAAGAAAATACGATTTTTATGGAAAGTATTCGAGCTATTTTACCGGTTAAGATTTTTGGAAAAGAGAGTTTAAGGGAAAGTATTTGGCAAAATGCTTTTACCGATAAATTAAATATGGGGATTGAAGTTAGTAAATTAGGGTTAGTTTACCGAGCGATTAACCATTTAATTTTTGGGATAGAGAACATCTTAATTTTGGTTTTGGGTGCTTCTTTAGTCATGGGAAATAAAGGGTTTTCTATCGGTATGTTAATGACTTATTTATCGTATCGTGGTCAATTCGTCGGTAAAGCTGAGTCGTTGATTAGTAAGTTTATCGAATATAAAATGATTTCGATTCATTTAGAGCGAGTAGCGGACATTGCGTTAACTGAGCCGGAAAAAACGGGTGCTCCTGGTATTTTAACTAATCAAACTATTTCGGGTGCTTTACAAGTAGAAAATTTAGCTTATCGTTATTCTCAACAAGATCCTTATGTCTTTAAAAACATTAATTTTCAAATTAAACCTGGAGAATCGGTAGCGATTGTCGGAGCTTCTGGATGCGGTAAAACTACTTTATTAAAGTTATTAGTACGTTTATTTATTCCTACCGAAGGGAAAATATATTTAGATGGGATTGATCTCAATTTAGTTAGTTTAAAGGAATATCGTCAACAAATTGCTGCGGTGATGCAAGATGACGTTTTAATGAGCGGAAGTATAGCGGATAATATTTGCTTTTTTGAGTCGAATCCTGATATGGATAAAATTTACCGTTGTGCTAAATTAGCTGCTATTCACGATAATATTATGCAAATGCCGATGGGATACCAATCTTTGATTGGAGATATGGGGGCAGCTCTTTCAGGAGGGCAGAAACAACGGTTATTTTTAGCGAGGGCTTTGTATAGTGATCCTAAAATTTTATTTTTAGACGAAGCAACCAGTCATTTAGATACGACGAACGAAAGTTATATTAATTACCATATAAAAGATTTAGGAATCACCAGAATCATTATTGCCCATCGTAAAGAAACAGTGCAAATTGCTGATCGAGTACTTAATTTAGAAGAATTAATTCGTGCTGAAGCAATGAAAGCGCAAACGCAGCACTCAACGATCATTAGTAGCAGCGCGTCTTCAGCTAATATTGGAAATAATACTAAAACGTCTGGAGCTCCAAACAAACCATTTGGTAACTGGTAATTAAAAGATTTATTTTAGAAGGTAGCTTGACAAATTATCAAGAATTAAAGATACTGAGCGGATATTGATTAGTGAGGTAAGAGTGGCAAATATTAAATCAGCAAAAAAACGAGCAATTCAAAATGAAGTTCGTCGTCAACATAATAATAGTTTGAAATCGAATTATCGTACGGTGATGAAAAAGGTATTAGTCGCAGTAATGCGTAAAGACGTAGAAGGTAGTAAGTTAGCGATGATGACCGCGGTGAAAACTTTAGATAAAGCGGTGAATAAAAATTTATTGCATATAAATACCGTAGCTCGTTATAAAAGTAAATTAAATCGTAAAGTCAAAGCTTTAGCCGTTGGTAAATAAGCTTTTTAGAGTGCGTTGGTGTTGAACAATAGCATTTTGTATCTGCAGTCGGGAGGGATGACTGCGGTAATCAATGCGACAGCATACGGGGTGATTAAACAAGCTCAGCAGTTGGGATTACCTGTATATGCAGCTAAAAACGGTTTATTAGGGGTTTTAAATGATGAATTATTTGATCTCGGGGCTGAGTCTGAAACAGAATTAGAGCGATTGTTGTTTACTCCTGGGGGTATTTTTGGTTCGTGTCGCATAAAATTGCCGAATCCAAACGAGGATTTATCGGTTTATCGTCAAATTTTGGATTGTTTGAAACGACATAAAATTGGCATTTTTCTCTGTAATGGGGGGAATGATTCTCAAGATATGGCTAATAAAATGTCGATGGCGGCTAAGCTTTTAAATTATCCGTTAGTATGTGTAGGCATTCCGAAGACAATTGATAATGACTTATTAGGAACTGATACTTGCCCAGGGTATGGTTCAGCGGCTAAGTTTATCGCTAACGTGACGAAAGAAATTGATTTAGATTTAGCCTCAATGGCGGCTTCTAGTACTAAAGTTTTCGTCTTAGAAGTAATGGGTAGGCACACTGGGTGGTTAGCTGCCGCTAGTGGTTTAATCAAAGAGAAAGCAGAAGATGCTCCTCATTTGATTTTGGTGCCAGAGCAACCTTTTACGTTAGAAGACTTGACGTTCAAAGTACAAAAATGTGTACAACAATTTCAACGTTGTTTAATTGTCGTTTCGGAGGGAGTACGTAATCTGAAAGGAGAGCTTTACGTTAATGCTTCGGATTGTGACCAATTTGGGCATTGGCGATTAGGAGGGGTAGCAATGTTTTTAGCTTCCTTTTTAAGGGAAAAAACGGGATTTAAAATTCATTGGGCGGTAGCCGGTTATTTACAAAGAGCTGCTAGGCACTTAGCTTCATTGGTGGATTTTAAGCAAGCAATAGAATTAGGTGAATACGGGGTACAGATAGCTTATCAAGGACAAAGTGGTTACATGGTAAACTTAATTAGGGATCAAAATGAACCGTACCGTTACCATTTAGATAAAATACCGTTAGAGTACGTTGCTAATTTAGAACGGCCATTACCCCAAACTTATTTACAAAATAATCAGTTAACGAAATTAGGAAAAGATTATTTACAACCTTTGATTCAAGGTGAAGCGCCGATTTATTTTGATAAGGGAATAATAAAAACGGCTACTTTGAAAAAAGTGTTAGTTCAAAGATAACGCAAAATGTTTTTTTAATAAATTTAACTTAGTGTTTGAGGATTTAAATGACGGATAGTACAGAAGAAAAAAATAAAACTTAGCTATTCAACGATAGATTATAATTTAGTTTTAAAACCTTATGCTTTGTTCAATTTTTTACAAGACATTGCGATTAAAGACGCTAACCGTTTTGGGATTGGGCTTGACTATAAAAAAGGTAAATACAGTTGGATATTAGTTAAATATAGAATGGAATTCGTTGATTATCCGATGGATATTGACGAAATAACGTTAACTACTCAATCTTTAGGATATAATAAATTTTTTACTTATCGAAACTTTACTATCGCTGAGCAGCACCGATTATTAGGTCGAATAATTAGTTTATGGTCAATTATTGACCGAAATAGCCGTAAGGTTGTTGATGTGGACGAAGTATTTAACATGCCAAAATATGTCTACAGGTCGACAGATTTAGTGTTTAGTAAATTGAAACCATTAACGGAAATAACGTTGCAACGTACTTTTGAAGTAAGGTATAACGATTTAGATAGTAATGGCCATGCAAACAACGGTAATTATATAGTTTGGAGCTTAGAAGCTTTACCGTTCGATTTTAAAAGAGAGCATAAAATTAAGAATCTAGAGATCATTTTTAAAAAAGAAGCTCGCGGAGGTGATCATATTCTCTCAGAAGTGAAGATGGTCGATCATTTAACTACTCAACACCAGTTAAAAAACGTAAAAGGAGAAATTTTGTGTTTGGTAAAGTGTGAGTGGGAAAAAATAATATTGAGAAATACTTGATTAATCGATTAAATCATGGTAATTGTTCGTAATAGTAATTAGGCACGTAGCTCAGTGGTAGAGCATCACCTTGACATGGTGGGGGTCGTTGGTTCGATACCAATCGTGCCTACCATTAATATGAAACATTTAAAAGTTTTTTTAAAAAATTTATCTTTTGCTGATCTTAAAGGGGAAATTAAAGACGTCGAAGGGATGTTTTATCAAGTTTTACCGGTACAATTTCGAGGTAAATGCCGTTTCGGTAGTTTTCAAGATCAAGTTTTAACGCTTTTTTTGGAGAATACCGCTTGGGCAAACCGGTTGAAATATCTGTTACCTGATTTAACTAAGGCTTTAAAGGTAAATAGCTATTTTAATCGTTTAGAGAGTATACAATTAAAAATTAAACGGGATTTTACGTCATTATCTTTCCTCCCTACCGACGGGAAAAAATCGGTTAAGGTTAGGCAAATTACGGAAGCGGATTTATTAGTTTGGAACCATTTAAGGAAAAAATTAAAAAAACTTAATCAGCGAGATAAAAAAGTTAGTTTTTGAAAATAGTTGCTTTCGTATAAGAGATCAGTTATTTTGTTTAGAAGATTTACGGGATGTGGCTCAGTCTGGTAGAGTACTGCTTTCGGGAAGCAGGGGCCGGAGGTTCAAATCCTCTCATCCCGATTTAATTTTGTTAATAAAACAAGGGAAAAGTAATTGAAAAAAGTTATTTTATTAACGTTAGCAGTTTTACTTTTAAGTGGTGGGTGTTCTTCGGTAAACGGTATTCAAAAAGAGCAACAAGATCTTACGTACGAGGTTGATCCTTACGAGCAAATCAACCGTAAAATTTTTTTAGTCAATCAGAAAATGGATCGTTGGTTTCTGCGGCCTATTGCGGTAGGGTATAATTTCCTTTTGCCTAGGGTGGTACGCCAAAGTATTGGAAATATGTACGGAGTGATTGCTGATATTAATACTTCAGTAAATCGTTTACTACAGGGTAATATCAGAGGTTGCCTTGCAAATATTAACCGGATCGTGATTAACGTTTCGTTTGGAGTAGCCGGGATATTTGACGTAGCTAATGCTTGGGGGTTAAAAAAAGATTATAGTGATTTTGGTATTACTTTAGCTCATTGGGGATCGATGAATCGACCGTTCGTGATGATTCCTTTTTTTGGTTCTGCAACGCTTAACGAATTAATCGGTAAACCGGTAGATGCAGTGGCGCTTAATATATGGATTTGGATTCCGAGTAACGCTTTACAATGGAGTATGATTGGGGGTTATTACGTACAAACGCGAGCTTCTTTAACCGATGCTGATGCGATGTTAGAACAAGCTTTTGATCCTTATCTCTTTACGAGAGATGCTTATTTGCAACGTCGCCAATATTTGTTGGAGTATGATCCTTATGATCATTCTAATGCGCAATAAGTAAACGATTACCATAAAAAATGACAATAAAATTATTTAATTAACTAAACTAAAGAAAGGGGTTAGAAATGAAAAACCAGGTTTTTAAAGATGATTTATTGTGGAAATTAGTAGGTTTAGAAGAAAAACGACAAGAAGATTATTTAGAATTAATTGCTTCAGAAAATTATACGAGTCGGGAAGTGATGAAAGCGCAGGGTTCGGTACTAACGAATAAATACGCTGAAGGATATCCAGGACGTCGTTATTATGGGGGATGTGAATATGTAGATCAGGTGGAACAATTAGCGATCGATCGGGCCAAATTACTTTTTGGTGCAGATTACGTTAACGTTCAACCCCATTCTGGGTCACAGGCTAATGCTGCTGCCTATGCTGCTTGTTTGGAACCAGGAGAGGTAATTTTAGGGATGGATTTGTCGGCAGGAGGTCACCTATCTCATGGAGCTAAAGTCAGCTTTTCTGGTAAAATTTACCGGTCTGTTGGGTATGGTATAGATGCTGAAACGGGATTATTAAATTATGAACAAATTGCGACTTTAGCCAAGCAACATCGTCCTAAAGTGATTATGGCGGGTTTTTCAGCTTATTCTAGAGTCGTAGATTGGCAACGTTTTCGTGAAATTGCGGATGAAGTAGGAGCTTACTTAATCGTAGACATTGCTCATGTAGCCGGGTTAGTAGCTGCGGGCTTATATCCTTCGCCGGTTAAAGTAGCCGACATCGTAACTTCTACCACCCATAAAACTTTACGTGGTCCGCGTTCTGGGTTAATTATGACGAATGATGCTGAACTGTATAAGAAAATCAATAGTGCTGTTTTTCCGAATTTACAAGGAGGACCGTTGTGTCACGTGATTGCCGCTAAAGCGGTAGCTTTTTATGAAGCATTACAACCAGCTTTTGTTGATTATCAACGACAAGTGATTTTGAATGCGCAAAAGATGGCGGAAGTTTTTTTAGCCAGAGGGTTTGAGTTAATTTCTGGAGGAACAGATAACCATTTATTTTTAGTGGATTTAAGACCTTATCATTTAACAGGAGCTGAAGCCGTAAAATGGTTAGAAAAAGTTCATATTGCGGTAAATAAAAATGCTATTTTGAACGATCCATTGCCTCCTACGGTTACTAGCGGCATTCGTGTAGGCACTCCTGCCATGACGACTAGAGGTTTAAAGGAAAAAGAAGTAGAATTAGTTGCACAATTAATGTGTGATCTTCTAATTGAACCAAACGATGAGCAAGTGAAGTTAATTCAACCGCAAATTACCGATTTATGTAAAAAATTTCCAGTTTATTTCGATTGAGGTTATAAAAAATGAGTGAAGAACAACAAAAAAAGGTTAATGCTGAAGAATTAGCTTCGGTAGAAGAACCTACCGATTCGTTAGGTAACGCAGAACAAATTTTAGTTTTAGAAAACCAAATTAAAACTTTAGAACAACAAGTAAAAGAGAATAGAAACGCATTAATCTCTTCTTTAGCGGAAATAGAAAATTTACGGAAGCGTACCGAAAAAGAAGTTAGTAATGCTCATAAATACGCAATTGAGAAGTTTTTGAAAGAATTGTTAGGTGTGGTAGATAATTTAGAGCGTTCTTTATTAAATAGAACCGTAGATGTTGCTTTACAACCGATGTATCAAGGTGTTGAATTAACTTTAAAATCGTTAATGGATTTATTGAAAAAGTATGGAGTAGTAGTGATTGACCCGCTTAATGAGCTTTTTAATCCTGAACAACATAACGCCGTTACGGTTAAATTAGTGGATGGCGTAGTTACGAATACGGTAGTAGAAGTGATTCAGAAAGGGTATTGGTTAAAAGACCGTGTTTTACGTCCGGCAATGGTTGTAGTAGCTCAATAACGTGGAATGCCAAAAAAGGAATAAATTTTGCTAGACTATTTTTAATTGCTTGGTTATACTTTTAACCTGAAAGTAATTAAGGGCCTATAGCTCAGCTGGTTAGAGCAGTGGACTCATAATCCATTGGTCCTAGGTTCGAATCCTAGTGGGCCCACCAAATCAGGAGGATTTATGTCAGCCAAAAAACGGTTATTAGTGTTGACTTCTGGAGGGGATTCCCCAGGGATGAATGCAGCAATACGTTCGGTAGTTCGTTCTAGTTATTATCATGATTTAGAAGTTTTTGCTTGTCACGACGGATATTTAGGGTTAGTTGAACAACAGATTTTTCGATTAGATACTCATAACGTTTCTGGTTGTATCCAATATGGGGGTACGATTTTACGCACGGGTAGGTCAAAAAAGTTTTGTAATCCAGAAGTTAGAAAAGAGGTAATCGCTTTTTTAAAAAAACAACGGATAGATTTTTTAATTGCGATCGGTGGCGACGGTACTTTTCGGGGGGCAGCTCTTTTAGAAAAAGAAGGGGGGCCAAAATGTATCGGTATTCCGGGTACGATCGATAACGATATTGTAGGAACCGAATATACGATTGGTTATGATACCGCCAGAAATAATGCGGTTAGGTCTATCGATCAAATTAGAGATACGGCGGCAAGTAGTGGTATCTATTTCTTAGTTGAAACGATGGGAAGAAACGCTGGTTTTTTAGCGGTAGATATTGGGTTAGCGTGCGGAGCTGAATTAATCGTTATTCCGGAATACCCAATTTCGGTCCCTGAAATGGCGGATAAAATTTTGCATCCTGTTCGTAAAAGGCATAGTGTTTTAATTGTCATTGCCGAAGCGGATCAACCGGGTAGAAGTTTTGATATTGCAAAAGCGTTAAAATTATTAACGCCAGATTTTTCTTACCGAGTATGTGTATTAGGGCATATTCAGCGCGGTGGACAGCCGACCGCACAAGATCGTTTAGTTGCTTCTGTGATGGGAGATTTAGCGGTAAAAGGTTTATTGGCGGGTGAATCATTAAAAATGGTGGCTTTAAACCATAATAAATATGAATTAGTAACTTTCCCCGATCCTGATAAACCCGCTCGTTGTTTAACGGATCAATCGTTATTACAGTTAAATACGATTCTGTCTACGTAATTATTCTAAAGAGATTAACAATGAGCGATTAGGAGTAACTATTGATTCTAGAAAGGGGAGGCTTGCACTTTATTTTAAAAAAGTATATTTTAGCTGTGATCATAATTATTAGTTAGAGAACAATGAAAGAGAATATTCATCCTGATTATCGTGAAGTAGACGTGGTTTGTAGTTGTGGTAATAAATTTAAAATTCGTTCTACTACTCCTAAAAAAATTTTAAATATAGAAATTTGTGGAGCTTGTCATCCTTTTTATACCGGTAAACAAAAGATCGTAGATACTGCTGGTAGAGTGGAGAAATTTCAGAAACGTTACGGGCAAGTTAAGTAATGAATTGCCATGGAGTTGGCCGATTTTGATTTTTCGTTGTCGCCGGATTTAATTGCTAAGTATCCTACGCGGGTTCGTCGAGAAAGCCGTTTGTTGTGCTTAAATAGAAAAACCAAACAGATTAGTCATCATTATTTTTTTGATTTGCCTAATTTGTTGCAAGCTTCTGATTTACTGGTTTTAAATGATACGAAAGTGGTTCCTGCTCGTTTGTTAGGATATCGATCGACGGGAGGGAAGGTTAGTATATTATTGGAACGTGCTTTAGACGACAAACATTTTTTAGCGATAGCGCACGCTAACCGACCTTTAAAAGTAAACGATACTTTTTTAATTGAAGAACATCGCATACAATTAGTCGATAGACAAGACGAACTTTGTCATTTTGTGCTTTTAACTGATCTTTCGGTGGTGCAATTATTTGATCGGTACGGCGAAATTCCTTTACCTCCATACTTAAAACGCCAGGTTGAAACAGAAGACCGTGAACGTTATCAAACTGTTTATGCTAAGGTGGATGGTTCTTGTGCGGCACCAACGGCGGGGTTACATTTTGATCAAACCCTGTTTAAAGCTTTAACGCTAAACGGGATTAACTACGATTATCTTACGTTACATGTGGGAATGGGAACGTTTAAACCTTTAAAAGAAGGACCGCTTGAAAATCAAAGTTTACATGCTGAAAGAGTAGAAGTGTCTGAACACTTAGTAGGTCGAATTACCGCGGTGAAAAGACAAAAAGGTCGCGTTATTGCTGTTGGTACGACTAGTTTACGATCGTTAGAAACGGCGGCATTATCTGGAGTTTTAAAAGCGTACCGTGGTGAAAGTCGATTGTTTCTTTATCCGGGAAATGCGTGTTTTAGGGTAGTAGACGGTTTAATTACGAATTTCCATTTACCTCGGACTAGTTTGTTAATGTTAGTATGTGCTTTAGCAGGTTATGATTTAGTGATGCAAGCTTACCAAGAAGCTATTCAAAAACGATATCGCTTTTTTAGTTATGGGGATGCAATGTTGATATTATGAAAATTAGTATTGAGCTTCAAAATCCGAACCATTTTAAACGTTTACCAGATAAGCAATTACTAAAGCGAGTATTAGTTGGAGTATTAACGAAAGTAGGATATTTGTCTACTTCTGAAATTAATGTTACGATTAGGTTTGTAGGTACAGCAGAAAGTAAACGGTTGAATTGTGATTACCGTCAAATTGATAAACCTACTAATGTTCTATCTTTTGAAAATTTTGCGATACCTGGTTATTTAGGAGATTTAGTTTTATGTGTACCGGTGGTACGTTTGGAAGCTAAAGAACAATTAAAGGTTCTACAGGATCATTTTGTTCATTTGGTGGTTCATGGTCTGTTACATCTTTTAGGATACGATCATTGTCAAGAACCAGAAAGGTTAGCTATGGAAAAATTAGAAATTGCGATTTTAAACGATTTTAAAATAGCAAATCCATATGAATAATGACGAAAAATGGATGGAGCAAGCCATTGTTTTAGCAAAGCAGGCTGTACAAGCGAATGAAGTTCCGGTGGGGGCGGTGTTGGTTTTAAATGATGAAATAATAGGGAAGGGGTATAACCAACCTGTTAGGTTATCTGATCCTACGGCGCATGCGGAAATTATCGCTTTGCGCGAAGCAGCTTTGAAATTAAATAATTATCGTCTTCCCGAGGCTTGTTTATACGTTACGGTGGAACCTTGTTTAATGTGTTTGGGAGCAATTTTACAAGCGAGAATTAAAACGATAGTTTTTGGAGCGACCGCTTTAAAATACGGAGCTTTAACTTTAGATAAGGTTAATCAGCAACCGGGTTTTAAAAAGATCGTTTTAAAGTCGGGGGTTTTAAAAGAGGAGTGCGTTAATTTATTGCGTACTTTTTTTAAAAAGCGTCGTTAAAAACTATTTAAAACTATATATATTATAGTTATCTTTGATCGCAATTATTAAAAAAAACTTGATTTAAAAATGTAGGCAAGATAAACTAAGTCAACTTTGGTGAGTTCTTGACATTGCGGGTTATTTGACGTAGTATCATGCACTTGTTAGGTGATTAAAAGAAAAATTGGAAGAAAATGGCGACGATTAATCAATTGATAAAACATTTTAGGAAAGCTAAACCGGTAAAAAATATGGTACCCGCTTTAGGTTCTTGTCCGCAAAAACGTGGTGTATGCGTGAGGGTTTACACTACTACGCCTAAAAAGCCGAATTCAGCTTTACGTAAAGTAGCTAGGGTAAGGTTAACTAATGGTATGGAAGTAACTTGTTATATTGGCGGTGAAGGGCATAATTTGCAAGAGCACTCTGTAGTTTTGATACGAGGCGGAAGTGTTCGTGATTTACCGGGGGTTCGTTATCATATTGTTCGTGGTTGTTTAGATACAACTGGAGTAGATAAACGTAAGCAAAGTCGTTCTAAGTATGGCGCGAAAGTTGCTAAACAAACGACTAAAAAATAGTTGAGATTGTAGATATGTCAAGAAGAAAAGCAGCAGCAAAAAGAAGTATTTTACCAGATCCTTTATATAAAAGTGAATTGTTAGCTAAGTTTGTTAACGTTTTAATGTGTAACGGTAAGAAATCAGTAGCTGAAAAAATCGTATACCGTACTTTAGATAACGTTTTTGAAAAGAAAGGCAAGCAAGGAGAAAATAAACAAGAGGAAGTTTTATCGTTGTTTAATAAAGTATTAGACTTAGTTAAACCAGTAGTTGAAGTTCGTTCTTGTCGGGTAGGAGGAGCAACTTATCAAGTTCCAGTAGAAGTAGTGCCAGAGCGTGGGATAGCTTTAGCAATGAGATGGTTAGTTAAGGCAGCTCAGTCGCGAAATGAGCGAGGGATGATCTTACGTTTGACTGGAGAGATGCTGGATGTTTTTGAAAACAGGGGTAATTCGTTGAAAAAACGAGAAGACGTTCATCGTATGGCTAAAGCAAATCAAGCATTTGCTCATTATCGTTGGTAAATTAGGATAATATTATATGACTAGGACACATATCTTAAAACGTTATCGTAATATCGGTATTGCTGCGCACATTGACGCTGGGAAAACAACCACAACCGAAAGGATTCTTTTTTATACTGGGTTATCACATAAATTAGGAGAAGTGCACGATGGAGCTGCTACAATGGATTGGATGGAGCAAGAAAAAGAACGTGGAATAACGATTACTGCTGCAGCAACGACTTGTTATTGGAGCGGTATGGCGAAGCAATATCCCGAACATCATATTAACATTATTGATACTCCAGGTCACGTAGATTTTACAATTGAGGTAGAGCGATCACTCAAAGTTTTAGATGGAGCAGTCGTAGTATTTTGTGCAGTAGGTGGAGTAGAACCGCAATCGGAGACGGTTTGGAGACAAGCGAATAAATATCGAGTACCGCGTATTTGTTACGTTAATAAAATGGATCGTGCTGGGGCAGATTTTTTCCGAGTAGTCAATCAAATTCATCAACGTTTAAATAGTAATCCGATTCCGGTACAGTTTCCTATCGGTAGAGAAGATAGCTTTAAAGGTGTTGTAGATTTATTAAAAATGAAGGCCATTTATTGGAACGAAAATGATCAGGGGTTGACGTTTCGCGAAGAAGTAATTCCGGAAGAATTATTAACCGAATGTAAAAAATGGCGTAGTAGTTTGGTAGAAGCTGTTGCAGAAAGCAGTGAAAAATTAATGGAAAAGTATTTAGAAGAAGGAGATTTAACGATTGAAGAAATTAAGTCCGGGTTAAGACACTTGACTTTAGCAAATCAGGCAATTCCGGTTTTTTGTGGAACAGCCTTTAAAAATAAAGGAGTTCAGGCGGTGTTAGATGGAGTAATCGATTATTTACCTGCTCCTGACGAAGTAGAAGCGATTAAAGGAACTTTGGAAAATGGCGAGGTGGTAGAAAGGAAGTCAGATGATAATGCTCCGTTTACGGCGTTAGCGTTTAAAATTGCGACTGATCCTTTTGTAGGTACTTTGACTTTCTTTAGAGTATATTCTGGTATTTTAAAATCTGGTGATAGTGTTTATAATCCAGTTAAAGGTAAAAGAGAAAGAATCGGAAGAATTGTGCAGATGCACGCTAATAATCGTACGGAGATTAAAGAAGTTTATGCTGGAGATATAGCAGCGGCCGTAGGGTTAAAAAACGTTACTACGGGAGATACTTTGTGTGATGAAGACCATGTGTTGACGTTAGAACGAATGGAATTTCCAGATCCGGTGATTTCGGTAGCAGTTGAACCTAAAACTAAAGCTGATCAAGAAAAAATGGGGATTGCTTTAAGTAAATTGGCTCAGGAAGATCCTTCTTTTCAGGTTCGTACTGACGAGGAATCGGGACAAACAATTATTGCTGGAATGGGAGAGTTGCATCTAGAAATTATCGTTGACCGTATGAAAAGAGAATTTAACGTAGAGGCTAACGTTGGTAATCCGCAAGTAGCTTATCGTGAAACGATTAGAAATACGATTGAACAAGAAGGCAAATATATTAGGCAATCTGGAGGTCGTGGTCAATATGGACATGTTTGGATTAAAATGGAACCGCTATCTCGTGGTCAAGGGTATGAATTTGTAAATAATATCGTAGGAGGGGTGATTCCTAAAGAGTATATTCCTGCGGTAGACAAAGGGGTTAAAGGTCAGATGGAAAGCGGGGTATTAGCGGGTTATCCGGTAGTAGACGTACGCGTTACTTTATTTGATGGTTCTTATCATGATGTAGATTCAAGTGAAATGGCCTTTAAAATTGCTGGATCAATGGCTTTTAAAGAAGGGGCAGCTAAAGCCGGAATGGTTTTATTAGAACCAATTATGAACGTAGAAGTAGTTACGCCTGAAGAATATATGGGAGATGTCGTAGGGGACATTAGTCGTCGTCGCGGTATTATACAAGCGATGGATTCTAACCCATCAGGAAGGATTGTGAAGGCAGAAATTCCGATGGGAGAAATGTTTGGATATGCTACTGATCTAAGGTCGATGACCCAAGGGAGAGCTACTTATAATATGGAATTTGCTAAATATAACGAAGCTCCGGCGAACGTGGTAGAAATGGTAGCAAAAAAATAATTTTTGAATGTATGAGGTACAATAATGGCAGAAAAATTTGAGAGAACCAAACCGCATATCAACATAGGGACGATTGGT
>CAUUCF010000005.1:0-58749 GCA_963543695.1 uncultured Gammaproteobacteria bacterium | reverse complement strand
TCTTGCTCTCAGTATACCTACTTTTTCCCTTTTGAAAAGCTTTTTTTTACAATTTCGATTTATGAATCAGGTTTTTTTACTAATGAGGTTCGTTTAAGCCAAGTTGATACTACTACGTAATGATTAAGGTAGGTTGATGGACTTTTATCGAAACAACATTGCATTTATTCGTTATTGTCGTTAAACTGATAACACTTTTAAAGCTAGCGAGGGGAACGTGAATAAAAATAAAATGGTTAATCGAGGAATTTATATTTTACCTAATTTATTTACTTTAAGTTCGATTTTTTCTGGAATTTATGCGATGGTTTCCTCCATCAACGGTAATTTTGAAAATGCGTGTATAGCTATTTTTGTTGCAATGTTGTTAGATTCTTTAGATGGACGTGTGGCTAGATTAACGAATACGATGAGTAGCTTTGGGGAACAGTTTGATAGTATGGGAGATATGGTTTCTTTTGCAGTGGCACCAGGAATTTTGATGTATTGTTGGGGTTTACATACTCTTGATCGTTCAGGTTGGAGTATGACTTTTATTTATGTAGCGAGCGTAGCTTTGCGTTTAGCAAGGTTTAACGCTCAAATTAAAGTCAATGACAAAAAATATTTTCAAGGATTACCTTGCCCGTCTGGGGCAGCGTTGGTAGTAGGGTTAATTTGGGTTTGTGAAAAGTACGGCTTTCACGGAAAAACGGTAATCTTTACCTTAACTTGTTTTACTTTATTAAGTGCGGTTTTAATGGTTAGCAATATTCGCTTTTACAGTTTTAAAGCGATGGAATTAACGAAAACCGTTAAATTTGTGGTGACGCTGTTAATGGCTTTAGGTTTAGTGTGTTTGTTTATTAGTCCGGCCGAAACGTTGTTGTTATTTTTTAGTAGTTATGCTTTATACGGTATTTTGTCTACTGTAATTAAATTAGAACAACACCGTAAAAAAACGGGAGATTTAGTTGAAAAACACGATAAATTCTGCTAATTAATTCGGCTGTTGTTAATATATTTGTTTGAAGTGAACAGACAATATTGTTTAATACGGGATGAAGACAGTATTTAGTTGTCTCTTGGGTGTTTTATTCGTGATGATGGTAGGAGGCTGTGCAAGACAACCGATTGATCATGTTGTTTGGCAACGTCAAGGTTCTTTACGGATAGAAACGAAAACTTACCAGGGTTGGTTGAAATTTGCTTGGGCTGGTCAAGGAAAAGATTTTTTTTGTAAAATTACCGACTGGTCCAACGTGATATCCGTTTTCGTGAAAAAAACGGGAAATCAAATTTGGGTTTGGAACCATCAACAGTTAATTGAACACGGCACAGTAAACGAAGTATTAAAACAACAGTTCGGTAAAGATCTACCTTGGTTATGGTTAAATGACGTCTTAGCTGGCGACCAAAACGAAAGTCAAAAAGATCAGTGGCAACGTGAAGTGATTTACCGTAAGAACGTTTTGAAAAAAATTATTTTACAGGATCAAGATGGGAAGTTAACTTTTTATTTATGACAATTAAAATTACCGAACGTCAAGTTACTAATTACCCATTATCAGCAAATCCTTTGTTAAACCGTATTTATAACGGTCGAGGAATTATTTCTAACCAAGAATTAGATTATAATTTAAAGTATCTTAAGTCGTACGAAAAATTGCTCGGCATCGAAGCAGGAGTAGCTTTATTGTTAAATGCTTGGCATAAACAAGAAAAGATTATGATCGTTGGGGATTTTGATACAGACGGTGCTGCTAGTACGGCTTTAGCTTATTTAATTCTCAAAGCTTTTGGTTTTCAACGGGTTGATTATTGTATTCCCGATCGTTTTAAACAAGGTTACGGTTTAACCGAGCAAATCGTACAATCCATTTTACCGTATCAACCAGACTTAATTATTACGGTAGATAACGGGATCGTCCACTACGAAGGGGTTAATTTAGCACATCAACACCATATTAAGGTATTAATTACGGACCACCATTTACCTAATGGTACTTTACCAGAAGCAGAAGCGATTATTAATCCAAATCAGATAGGAGATCAATCGGGTCTAAATAATTTAGTGGGCGCGGGGGTCTTTTTTTATTTGATGATCGCTTTACGAGCGGCGTTACGTAAAATAGGGAAAGGAGAAATTAAACTGGCTAATTATCTAGATTTAGTGGCTTTAGCAACGGTTTCAGATGCCGCCACTTTAGACTATAATAACCGTATTTTAGTGGCTAACGGGTTGAAATTAATGCGTAAAGGTGCAACCCGGTTAGGAATATTAGCTTTATTGAACGAAGCTAAAAAAGATTTTAAACAAATTACCGTGGGCGATTTAGCTTTCTGTGTGATTCCTCGTTTGAATGCGGCGGGTAGATTAGAACATATGAAATTAGGAGTAGAGATCTTAATTACTTTAAGTAACGTACGGGCGTTAGCTTTAGCGAAAAATTTGGATCGGTTAAACGAAACGAGAAAAAAACTAAGTAACGAGATGTTTCAACAAGCGTTAGAACAAATTGATCAGGAGAATGCCTCCATTTGTTTGTTCGATCAAACTTGGCATCAAGGCATCGTTGGGGTAGTGGCTTCTAAAATTGCTGAGCAGTGTAATTGTCCAGTAGTGTTATTCGCTCCTGGACAAGAAGATCGCGAATTAAAAGGATCTGCTCGTTCGGTAGTAGGGTTAAATATTAGAGCATTATTTGCTGAAATAGCTGATGCTTTTCCTGGAATAATCCGTTATTTTGGGGGACATGCTATGGCGGCAGGAATTACTATTAATTATGATCAACGGGAAACTTTTCAACAAGTTTTTAACGAATTCGTTTTAAAAAAACAGTTGACGAAACAACCCGTAGAATATTTAGTTGACGGAGAGTTATCTACTTCAGAATTGACTTTAGAAAATGCGCTTTTATTAAATCAGCAGCTTTTTGGGCATGGTTTTGAAGAACCGCTTTTTGTCGGTAATTTTACCGTGATACGTATTAATATTTTAAAAACTAAACATGCCAAATTATTTTTACGGGATGAGCGTAGTCAAAAAGAATGGGAAGCAATCTATTTTAACGTAAAAAATATAGAAAATTTATACCCTTATTTAGGTAAAACTATTTCGATCGTATATAAATTAGCCGTCAATAGCTTTAATCAGAAGTTACAAGTGCAGTTACCAATTGTTGAGGTTTTAGATGAATAAATATTTAATTTCCGTAGATATCGAAGGAATTACAGGGGTTTTAAATCACGATTATTCTAGCGAAAAAGGTCTTTACCATCAGGTAGGTTGTCGTTATATGGAGCATGACGTTAATGCTGTTGTCGCAGGGTTACGTGAAGTTGATCCTCAATGTGAAATTTTAGTAAGAGATGCTCATGGTGCTAGGGCTAGTAATTTAACGTTAGCCAATTTAGCGAACGTATCGTTAATTCAAGGTTGGGAAGGACAACAAAATATGTTTGCAGGGTTAACCGAGGATATTCAAGGAATTTTATGCGTTGGATACCACGCTGGCGGAGATAACTTGCATGCTTTGTTAAGCCATACTTTATCTGGTAAAATTCGTTTTCTAAAAATAAACGGGCAAATGGTAAACGAAGCAGGTTTATTTGATTATTACGCTAAAAGTTGGAAAGTGCCGATTATTTTTTTAAGTGGGGATGACCAGGTAGTTTACGAAACACAACAGCGTATGAATCCTACGATCGTTACCGTAGCCGTAAAGCAAAGTCTCAGTCGTACTTGTGCAAAAAGCTTAAGTTTAGAAGCAGCAGCACTTAGGCTGAAAAACGGAGCTAAAGAGGCAGCGATTCGGTTACAGCAACGTTTATTCGAAAATGCAACTCAATTACCTGATCGCTTCAAATTAGAGGTCGGTTTTTTTGACGTCGGAGTACGGGCTTCATGTTTTGCAGGGTTAAAGGAAATTTTAGGTTTCGATCAAAGTTACCGTTTTGACGAACTTAATCTGGTGGTGACGTTACAAGAAAACGATTTGGTTCAGCTGTTGGCGAAACTGAATTTGCTTTTACGTTTATCGTATACTTTTTGATGGTGCAACGAAAAGGTTAAAATTTGTTTATCTAGGTTTTTTTTGTTAAAGTGCTTCCGAAGAAGAGAATAAAGAAAAAAATGAACACTAGTTTTATAGATGAAATTATTGAACGGGATTTAGAACAAAATAAAAATGAAGGCCGAGTTCATACTCGTTTTCCACCGGAACCTAACGGATATTTACATTTAGGTCATGCTAAATCCATTTGTCTAAATTTTAAAACTGCCGAAAAATATCACGGAGTATGTAATTTAAGGATGGATGATACTAATCCAGAAAAAGAAAATAACGAATATATTCAAAGTATTCAAGCCGCAGTGCGTTGGTTAGGGTTTGATTGGCAAGAGCGTTTATTTTACGCCTCTAATTATTTTGAACAATTTTATCAATTTGCGGTAGAGCTTATTAAACAAGGGAAAGCTTTTGTTTGTGATTTAACGATCGAACAAATTAAAGCGTACCGAGGAACGTTAACGGAACCGGGAAAAGAAAGCCCTTATCGTAACCGTTCTATCGAAGAAAATTTGCAGTTATTTCAACAAATGCGGGAAGGTTGTTTTCCTGATGGGGCTAAAGTATTAAGGGCTAAAATCGATATGCAAGCGAGTAATATTAACTTGCGTGATCCGATTATGTTTAGAATTAGGCATAAAGAACATCCTAGAACTGGTAATCAGTGGTGTATTTATCCAATGTACGATTATGCTCATTGCGTATCTGATGCTCTAGAAGGCATTACCCATTCGTTATGTACTTTAGAATTTGAAGATCATCGTCCGTTATACGATTGGTATTTGGATCAAATTAAGCGTTTGCCTCATCCACGGCAAATCGAGTTTGCTCGGTTGAATCTAACGTATACCGTGATGAGTAAGCGAAAACTATTAGAATTGGTAGAGCATCATTTAGTGGACGGTTGGGACGATCCAAGGTTACCAACTTTAATGGGGGTGAAACGTCGAGGTTATCCTCCAGCGGCAGTGGTAGAATTTTGTCAACGCATTGGTGTTACTAAACAAGCAAGTACGATAGAGATGGGTTATTTAGAAGAATGTGTACGAGAATATTTAAATATAAATGCGCCTAGAAGAATGGCGGTTTTAAATCCGTTAAAAATCACGATCGTTAATTTTCCCCAGAATACGCTGGAGTATGTCGAAGTACCTAATCATCCGCAAAATGAAGCGTTTGGTACGCGTAAAGTAGCTTTCGCTAGAGAAATTTACATTGAACGAGAAGATTTTTGTGAAAATCCTCCTAAAGGTTTTTTTAGACTTAGTGTAGGTAAAGAAGTAAGGTTACGTTCTGCTTACATTATTCGTTGTCAAGAAGTAGTTAAAGATTGTTATGGTAACGTGGTGGAATTATTATGTACTTATGATCCAGAAAGCCGAGGGGGTAACGCATTGGACGGACGTAAAGTTAAAGGGACTTTACATTGGGTAGCCGAACACGACAGCGTAACGATAGAAGCACGCCTTTACGACCGTTTGTTTACAGTACCAAATCCTTTGGCGGATAAAGATCACGATTTTAAAGAGTATTTTAACCAAAATTCTTTGCAAATCGTACATGGTAAAGGAGAATCGTCGTTAAAAACGAGTGCACCAGGAGAACGTTTTCAATTTGAAAGGTTAGGATACTTTAGCGTAGACGATAGTTCTTCCGCTGAAACGTTAAAGTTTAACCGTATTGTAAGTTTAAAAAATACTTGGGAAAAGAGTGGAGGATAGCCATCAAATATTAATGAACCTTTATAACGTCGGAATGACGTTATTGAGTCCCCTTTTGTGCTTATTTTTTTACGTTAGCGCTTATTTTAAAGATCCTGAATATCGTTCCAAGTTATTGGAGCGGTTAGCTATTTATCCTAAGAATTTTCATCCAGTTCGGCATAGTATTTGGGTGCATGTATCATCGTTAGGGGAATTAATGGCGGCAACTCCATTATTGAAACGGTTTAATGAACCTCTTTTAATTACTTGTTTTACACCGGCCGGAAAACGACAAGCACAACGTTTATTTCCTCAAGCGCAAGTTGTTTGGGTTCCTTTGGATGTGCGATGGAATATACGGCGGTTTTTACGGCAGTTTAACCCTCGTTTGGGTATTATAGTTGAAACTGAAATATGGCCAAATTTAATTCGTGAGGTGGTACGTAGTAAAATTCCTTTATTTTTAGTAAATGCTCGCTTAAGTGAACGCAGTGTTAAACGATATCGGCAATGGCAAGCGATGTTCGTTCCACTTTTTAAGGATTTTACAAAAATTATTGTGCAAAGTGCTAGGGACCAAAAACGTTTTTTGTTTTTGGGTGTTGATGAAACAAAAATAGTTTTATCGGGTAATTTGAAATTTGATCTGCAGATTAGTTTTGCGGTAAAAAAACAAGTAGAACGATTAAAAAAAATATTTATCGATAGGACCATATTTATTGCTGCTAGTACCCACGAAAAAGAAGAAGCGTTAATTTTACGTAGTTTTCGTGAATTGCGCCGCCGTTATCATCATTTGTTGTTGTTTCTAGTACCTAGGCATCCAGAGCGTTTTAAAACGGTATACGATTTAGCAAGGCAGAGTTTTAAAACCGAAAAATTTTCTAATTTAGATTTGAAAATTAGCTTATCTTTAGACACAGAAGTCTTAATAGGAGATGTTTTAGGGCAGTTGTTAGTATTTTATGGAGTGAGTCATTTTGCTTTAGTAGGAGGGAGTTTGGTGCCAGTTGGCGGGCATAATTTATTAGAACCGCTTTTTTTTAAACTGCCCGTTTTAGCTGGGCCTTATTTACAAAATTGTCAAGAAATTAGCCAACAATTACTTGATCATCAAGCGCTTTTGATCGTTCAAAATAGTGAAGATTTAACCAGACAAGTATCTTTATTAATAGAAAATAAACAAGCACGAATTTCTTTATCCTTACAGGGAGAACGAGTATTGCAAAAATATCGAGGCGCAGTAGAAACTACTCTACAAGCATTAAACTTGTAAAATACTTAATAAATATTGGAAATTAATTTCTTTTAAGATTTATCCATTTATTTTTACTGTGCTTAAAGTAAAAACATACGTTTTAGGTCTAAAAAGGTTAGTTCATGAAAAATAGTTTGAGAGTATTATCTAATCAGGAAACTACTTATGTTACAGGGGCTATAGGCAGCCAGTCGTATAATGTTTCCGTGAATTGTGATCGAAATAATACAGTATTTATTAATAATATGACTTATTCGTTGAGGCAAGAAAGTATGAGTGTAGATGACGTATAGCGGGAATGGTATGTGGCTTTTTCCTTAGAGTAATTCTTTAGGGGTAAGATAATGAAGTTAATCAATGGAAACGAAAGACAATGGGTGATTGGTGGTTTTAATAATATCGTTATTCAAGACGTTGGTAATCTCACTATTTCACAAGGATGGAGATTTTGTGCTGAGCACGTAGAAATTAATCGTATGCATGGTACACTTAACCTGCAGAATCAAAGTGAAATCGTATATTGCGAATGTCCTGCTTTTTATGACGAAAGTAGTATCTTTTATTCTCCGGCGCTAGGATTGGGGATAATTTTAGGATTTGGATTCGGGATAAGATTAGGTGAATTTGTGGTAAAAATTGGGCGGCGATTCATAAGTTAATATTATCCTTAATAATTTGAAATTAGTCAAAATTTGTGTGGTTGCCGTTAGAAGTAGAGATTTTGTGAATATTTTTCAGTAAGGGGCCAAATTTAAATTTAGCCCTTGAAAAATAGCCTAAACTAGATTAACTTGATTAAAGTTAAACGGTATTGGTAAATATGGTCAAAATTGCTCCTTCTCTTTTAGCGGCAGACTTTCTGAATTTAAAGCAAGAAATAGAAACGCTGATAGACGCAGGCGTTGAATGGCTTCACTTAGATATAATGGATAACCATTACGTGCCTAATTTGTCTTTTGGGCCAGGGGTGTGTCGGCGCATTAAGCAACTTTTTCCAAGGTTGATTTTAGACGTGCATTTAATGGCAACCCCAGTCGATCCTTTAATTGTAGCGTGCGCTGAAGCAGGAGCGGATTATATTACGATTCATCATGATGCTGCGATCCATTTGCAACGAAGTTTAAGTTTGATTCACCAGTATCAATGTCGAGCAGGATTGGCTTTTAATCCTGGGAGCGATTTTTCATTAATACGTTATTTAGCTGAGCAGATAGATTTATTATTGTTTATGAGTGTTAATCCTGGTTTTGGGGGACAACCATTTTTACCGAACGTTTATTTAAAATTAAAGGAATTGCAAAACTATTCTTTTAGCGGTCTAACCAGTGTCGATGGGGGAATTAATCGAGCAAATGCGGCAAAACTAATTGCGTTAGGAACGGATGTGTTAGTGGTGGGTTCTACGATTTTTAATAGCGAAGATTATTCGTTAGTAATTCGAGATTTGCAATATGGTAGCTAAATTATTAGACGGTAAACTATTAGCAACACAACGGTTAGCTGCTTTAAAAGAGGAAATTAACGTTTATTGTCGTAGTAATGTAGGTAAACGCCCTCCTTGTTTAGTAACGATTTTAATAGGGGATCATCCGGCTTCCAAACTCTACGTGCAAAAAAAACATCTGACTTGTCAAGAACTAGGCATTTTAACTCGTAGTTACGTTTTTGACGCTAAGATGACGAATGAACAGTTGCTCGCGTTAATTCAACGGTTAAACGACGAAGAAAAGGTAGATGGCATTTTAGTGCAGTTACCGTTACCTAAACATTTATTAACGAATCGAATTTTAGAAGCGATTAGAGTGGATAAAGATGTAGATGGTTTTCATCCGCAAAACGTTGGTAAATTGTCCCTTAATAATCAAGCAGGGTTATTTTCTTGTACTCCGCAAGGAATCATGTACTTATTAGCGACGATTCCGGTAAATTTAAAAGGGAAAGTGGCTTTAATCATCGGTGCATCTAATATCGTGGGTAAGCCGATGGCGATGTTTTTAATTAATGCCGAAATGACCGTATTGGTAGCTCAAAAAGCCACCAATAATTTGGTAGATCTGTTAAAAATAGCAGATTTAGTGATTAGTGCTACAGGACAACCGTGTTTAATTAAAGGGGAATGGTTAAAAGCAAACTGCATCGTAATTGACGTGGGTATGAATCGGTTACCCGATCAAAGTTTAGTAGGAGATGTAGATTTTAAAACGGCTAGCGAGCGTGCAGCATGGATTACTCCAGTACCTGGAGGAGTAGGGCCGATGACGGTAGCGGTCTTAATGGAGAATACTTGGAAAGCCTATTTAGAACATATGAGGGATTATGATTGATAATTGGCATGAATTAACGATTGAAACGGTTACAACGGTAGTCGACACGGACGTAGAAGAAGGTTTAAGTCAGAGAGCTATTGATGAAAGACAACAACGGGACGGTTTTAACGAATTAAAAGGAGTAGAGAAAAATTCTTGGTTAGTCACTTTTATTAACCAATTTCGTAACGTTCTAATTTACGTCTTGTTAATTTCGGCGATCATTACTTTTTGTTTAGGAGAGATGGTCGATACCCTGGTGATTATTGGTGTAGTGTTTATTAATGCTATTTTTGGGACGATGCAAGAAAAAAAAGCAGAAAAAGAGATTGATGCGATTAAAACGATGTTAGCTCCTACTGCCGAAGTGATTAGAGGAGGGAAAAATTTGGTCGTCCGCGCTAGAGAACTAGTGATAGGGGATATTGTTTTATTAAAAAGCGGGAGTATTGTTCCAGCAGATTTGCGTTTAGTAGAAACTAATTATTTAAAGATTCGGGAAGCAATTTTAACGGGGGAATCTAACAGTATCAATAAAGAGACAAGTTTAGTAGCCAAAATGGCTCCGTTAGGAGATCGTATTAATATGGCTTATAGCGGTACCGAAATTATTTCCGGACGAGGCAAAGGAATCGTAGTTGCAGTTGGGGAAAGAACTGAATTAGGTAAAATTAATACGATGTTGAAAAATATTCCTGAGACGGTTACTCCTTTAACCCAACAGTTAACGAAATTTTCTAAATGGTTAACGATTTTGATTATTTTGTTAGCAAGCGTGACTTTTTTGTTTGGAATTATTTTGTGGCGTCAAAATATTAACGAAATATTTTTAGCAGCCGTTGGTTTAGCTGTAGCAGCTATTCCTGAAGGCCTACCTCCTACTTTAACGATTATTTTAGCTCTAGGTGTACAGCAAATGGCGAAGGCTAAAGCAATTGTACGTAAATTACCTGCAGTCGAGACGATGGGAGCAGTGACGGTAATTTGTACTGATAAAACGGGAACTTTAACTCAAAATATACAGACAATCTGTAAAATTATTACTTCTGAAGAAGTGATAGAATTAAACGAAGGTACTTTGAGCGTTAACGGGAAAAGTGTTAGTTTAGAACAAAATTCAGCATTAAGATCGATCGTTGAACAGGGGCTTTTATGTAACGATCTGATTAGTAAATATAAAGTCGATCACGAGCTAAATACTGGGAACGCAATTGACCTCGCTATTTTAAGATTAGCTGAAACGGTTAAGTTAGATTTGGATTTGTTGCAAAAAAAATATCCACAGAAAAATATTATCCCTTATGAATCTGAACATAAATTAATGGCTTCTTTGCATAGTGACCATAACGGACAAACTTTTATTTTCATGAAAGGAGCTCCCGAGAAAATTTTATCGACTTGTTCTTTAGAATTAAAAAATGGCCAACCACAAGGAATTCAATCAGAATATTGGTTTAATCAGATCGATCATTTAGCAAAACAAGGTTACCGGTTGCTGGCAATTGCATATAAACCGACGGAACGAGATACTTTGTCTTTTGATGCTTTAGAAAACGGGTTTGTTTTGGTGGGCCTATTAGCTTTAATTGACCCACCTCGTACGGAAGTAATTGAAGCTATCAAAGCGTGTCATCAAGCTAACATCGAAGTCAAGATGATTACCGGGGATTACGCTGTTACGGCGGTTACTATTGCAGAGCAAGTAGGGATTAATTGCGAAGCGGGAGTATTAACTGGTACTGAAATTGACCAGTTGACGGATGACCAATTAGCACAAAAAGTAGCGGAGATCAACGTATTTGCTCGTACCTCACCGCGGCATAAGTTAAAATTGGTAGAAATCTTACAGCAACAAAAAGAAATCGTTGCAATGACGGGAGATGGAGCAAACGATGCCCCTGCTTTAAGCAAAGCAAACATTGGGGTTGCTATGGGACAGAAAGGGGCAGATATCGCCAAAGAAGCGAGTGAAATTGTTTTAGCCGACGATAATTTTGCAACGATTGTGGGAGCGATTAAGGCTGGAAGAGTAGTTTTTGATAACGTAAAAAAAATGATTTTACACATTTTACCAACAAATGCGGCGGAAGCACTAGTCATTGTTTTTGCTGTTTTGTTCGGAACTACGTTACCTATTACCGCAGTACAAATTTTGTGGGTTAATATGGTTACTTCGATTACGTTATCTTTAACTTTGGGTTTTGAAAAAAGTGAGACTAATCTTATGGCAAGATCTCCGCGAGATACTAATGGTCCTATTTTTGAAAATTGTATTATTCTTTACATGATTTTTGTCGCTTTATTATTAGTCTGCTTCGTGTTCGGTATTTTTTATTATGAAATGCAAGTTACGGCTAATGTAACGGTAGCGCGTACTGCCGCTGTTAATATGTTGATTTTTGGAGAAGCGGCTTTTCTATTAAATTGTCGTAAACTGTATGGCGAATTTATGCAACAAAAGGAGATTTTTAAAGAAAATCCGGCGATGATTGGAGCATTACTGGTTTTGTTGTTTATTCAAATCAGTTTTACTTACGTACCGTTTATGCAAACTACTTTTAGTACGGCTCATTTAGCAATAAAAAATTGGCTTTATATTTTATCAGGATGTTGTATTATATTTATTTTGGCGGAGTTAGTGAAAGTGGGATGGGTTTTACCACAGTTAAAGAGGGAATATTATACAAAACCTAAAGAAATGATATGAGAGAGTAAGTATGCGTAAGCGTTGGTTAGGAGCATTATTGCTAGTAGGAGTTATTTCGTTAGCCGTTTGTTGGGTACGGACTACCAATAGTCAAAATAATTGTTCCTATGGATGCCAATGGTTAGTAAAACTAACGAGCAGTGGTCAAAAAAGTAAAATGGTTATCCCATCAGATAGATTGAATACTAACTTCTTATCTCAACAAAAGGTCAATGCAACCGAAGTGGTTTTTACAGCTGAACAAGAGTTAGCTATTGAAAAAATAATTACACGGTATTTTCGTAAAAACCCTAAAATTTTATTAGAGCTAGAAGCTTTATTAGAACAAGCAAAAGAACAGGAACAAGCAGAACAGTTATTACGTACCGAACAAAAAATTCCGCAATGCCTTAATCAGTTGTTAGATCCTAAACACTTAGGGTCGATTAAAGTACGTCAAGAGCAAGATTTAGTGTTAGTGGAATTTACGCAACCTTTATGTGCTGCTTGTAAACATAGTTATTCGGTAATACAGAAATTTTTGGCAGACAAACCACAAATTCAACATATATTGTTCTATTGGCCTTTTTTAGGTGGGGAATCGATTTTTTGGTCTAAATTGATTTTAGCTGCTCAATGGCAAAATAAAGCAACGGAAGTATATGATACCATTTGGCAAGCTACGCTACACGATTATCAAAAAGAACAAGTGATCAACCGGGTTAAACAAATAGCTGGTTTAGATTGTAAACGTTTATTAAAAGATCAAAATCATAAGCTAATTAACGAAGCGATTCAGAGAAATTTTTACTTAGCAAAACAATTGGAATTTTTAGGTACTCCAGTAGTTATTTTAGTTAACCGTCAAAATAAGAAGGTACAGTTGATTAAAAATATGTCAGAACAAGCTCTCAAGGAAGGTTTAGATAAGGTTAAATAATTTATGTTAGATTTTCAAAGTGTAATTTTAGAATTACAAGCGTTTTGGCGTAATGCCGGTTGTACGCTTATACAACCTATCGATTTAGAAGTAGGAGCAGGGACTTTTCATCCTGCTACTAGTTTACGTTCTTTAGGTAGAAAACCTTGGAGGGCGGCTTATACGCAAGCTTGTCGACGTCCAACGGATGGTCGTTATGGAGAGAATCCTAACCGATGTCAACATTATTACCAATTTCAGGTGGTTTTAAAGCCGTCTCCAGATGAAATTCAGGAACTGTATATTGCTTCTTTAGAAAAATTAGGTTTAGACTTTACGGTCCATGACTTGCGGTTTGTGGAAGATAATTGGGAATCACCTACTTTAGGAGCTTGGGGAATTGGTTGGGAAGTTTGGCTAAACGGAATGGAAATTAGCCAGTTTACTTTTTTTCAACAAATGGGGGGGATTAAATGTTCCGTGGTGAGTGGAGAAATTACTTACGGTTTAGAAAGGATCGTCATGTTATTACAAAACAAAGATAACGTGTTCGACGTCATTTGGGACCAAAATAATCAACTTACTTATGGAGACTTATTTAAGGAAAATGAAAAACAGATGTCGATCTATAATTTTCAATTAGCGGACGTAGAATATTTGACGAAAAGTTTTGTGAATTTAGAAAAAAATTGTTTAAATTTGTTGGAAAAACAGTTGTTTATACCTGCTTTAGAACACGTTTTAAAGGCTTCTCATTCCTTTAATTTATTAGATGCACGAGGGGTAATTTCGGTGAGCGAACGTCAAAATTATATTTTAAAAATTCGTGCTTTAACTAATGCTGTTGCAACGGCTTATTTAACTGCGAGTGATAACGTATGAGTACGGCTAACTTTTTATTGGAAATTGGTACTTGTGAATTACCTCCACAAGAATTATCTGTTTTAGCTCGGGCTTTAATGGTGAATTTTAAAATTGCTTTGGAAGAAGCAAAATTATCGTACGATACATTAAAGACTTTTTATACTCCGCGCCGATTAGCTCTTTTAGTAGAACATTTGATATTAGAAACGCCTAAATGTAAAGTTGAAGTGAAAGGTCCTTCAGTAAAAGCTGGCATGATCGATGGGTATCCTACGAATGCGGTGATTAATTTTGCTTCTAATTATCAAATTACGGTAGATCAATTAGTAAAGCGAGACACTCCTAAAGGGGAGTATTTTTTTTATACTAATGTCGTCGACGGAATAAAAACTGAAAAATTACTTCCTCAAATTATTCAAAACAGTGTTACAAAATTACCGTTGAAAAAAGCAATGTTTTGGGGAGAAGGGAAAGGTCCATTTGTTAGACCCGTGCGTTGGTTAGTAGCTTTATTAAACGAGCAAGTGATTCCTGTGGAATTATTTGCGGTGGTAGCTAGTAATTATACTTTTGGCCATCGTTTTTTGAGCAAATATAGCATTACTTTATCTAATCCTTTAGTTTATGAACAACAAATGCAGGAGGCTTTTGTCATTGTGGATTACGATCAAAGGAGGAAAATGATCGAAGAGGGCTTAAAGAAATTAGAACACGTTAAAATAGACGAAGCTTTATTAGATGAGGTGACTAATTTAGTAGAATATCCAGTAATTTTAGAAGGAAAGTTTGACGAGCGTTTTTTAAAGTTACCTACAGAGGTGATTACTACGACTTTAAAAGTCAACCAGAAATGCTTTATAGAAGTAGACGCAAATGGTGCTATTATGGCAAAATTTGCAATCGTAAGTAATTTATTAAGTAAAAATCTGCAAACGATAATTGAAGGTAACGAAAAAGTCGTAAAGGCGCGTTTAACAGATGCAGAGTATTTTTATAACGAAGATCGAAAAATTGCGTTTACTAATAGAATCGAAAGTTTATCTCAAAGAGTATTTCAGCAAAATTTAGGGACTTTAGCGGATAAAGCAGCAAGGGTGGAACAATTGTTAAATGATTTATTGCCCGAAGTAGACAAGCAAACTAGAAAAATGGCTGCTTGGTTAGCTAAGTGCGATTTATCTACTTTATTAGTAGGGGAATTTCCAGAATTACAAGGGGTAATTGGTTATTATTTGTATCGGCAGGAAAATCTGTTAGTTGCTGAAGCCATTAAGGAACATTATTTGCCTCGTTTTGCAGAGGATGTTTTACCACAAAAAGATTTAAGTATTGCTTTAGCGATAGCCGATCGGGTAGATACTTTAGTAGGTACTTTTCTTTTAGGTAAAAAACCAACAGGGGATAAAGATCCATTAGGTATTAGAAGAATTGCTTTAGCGATTATTCGTTTAATTTTCCATTGGCAACGTCCTTTAGACGTTAAACGTTTATTGAAGCAAAGTTTAACTTATTACCAACGAAACGTTGACGATGGTTTTATTGAAGAAATAATACTTTTTTTAGCTAATCGTTTAATGGGATTATATTCTAATTATAACGTTAATTTTTTCAAAACGGTCATTCATGGAGAATGGAACGATTTATTAGATTTCGATAAAGCGATTCGAGCGTTAGCTAAATGTATAGATTTGACTTGGTTAACCAGTTATAAGCGTCTTGCGAGTCTTTTAGTTAAAAGTCATTCGATGGTGGAAAAAGTTGATGCTAAGTTATTGCAAACGGCTTCGGAAATAAGGCTATTAGAAGTATTAAATACTTTAACTCCTTTATTGGAAAAGGCTTGGCAAGCAAAACTATATCGTGATTATTTAGAAAGTTTGATGCAATTTTCAGAACCTTTAGATGATTTTTTTGCTAATACGATGGTTTTAGTTTCTAATACTGCTTTGCAAAATAATCGCCTAGCGTTATTGCAGCAAATTTTAAATTTTTTTAAGAGATACGGTTCTTTTGAATATCTTGTCGTTTAAAGGAAGGAATGGATCACGATGCTATAATCGTTACCTCTACTCCACGTTTAGCTTACTGGGTAACTCAAAGTTATTTTAAACAATTAGAGTTACCTACTGTTTTATCTGTTTCAGAGTGGATTTTATCGCTACAGCCGGCTTTAAAACAATCGTTAATTAATCCTACTGAAGAACGGATGATTTGGCAATTTCTTTTAAAAGATAGTCCTTTAGCAAATTATCAGGAGGATCTACTAGCAGTTTTCAAATTAATGAACGAGTGGAATCTCTCTCCAGAACAACTAGTTTTTGAGAGTGCGTTAGAGCAAGTGCGAGAGCAATACGATGCGTTCTGTACTTTTTTAAACGAACATCAATTAATTTGTGACGTAGAATTGCTAAACCAACCGGTGATTCGTTGTAATAATAAAATTACCTTTTTCGGTTTTAATGAGGTTACTCCTCAAAGGAGATTATTTTGGGAACATTTAAAACAACAGCAGGTATCGTTTCGACGATCAGTAACCGCAAAGGCTAAAACAGTACTTCAAAGTAAACAGCGTTTTGACGACAGTGAAACTGAGTTAGAACAGGCAATTAATTGGGTAATGGCGCAACCTGCAGGAATTTATGGGATCGTTCTCAGTAATTTTACTGAACAATTACCGATGGTAAAACGCTTATTAGGTTACAAACCAGTAGAAGATGTTAATATCGCCTGGTCTCCTAGATTGGGAGAAACTACAATCGGTCTTTTTTTAAAAAATTTGTTGAATCCTCCTCCGTATTTAGATCTGGCGTTCTGGCAAACTTTGCTTTTATCTCCGTTATGGGGAAATTGGGAAGAAGAAGTTTTAGAAAGACATCAATTATTTCATAAAATTAATCGTTACGTAGTTCCAGAATGTCCCATATCGGTCGTACTAACTTTTGCGCCTCCTGCTTTATTAAAACCTTTACAAAGCATAGTAGCATTTTGGCGTTCTTTTGATCAAAAACATTCGATACAGGAATGGGTAACTATTTGGTTTCAATTTTTTAACCAAATTGATTTGGTTAAAAAAATTGATTTGTTACCGGATCAAATTTTGGTATTAGATCAAATTCGTTCTCAATTGTTTAATCTATCGCGGCGAAGTAGTTGGTTTACGCAAGTAGATGGTAAATTAGCGGGTCGTTTATTTGAACAGTTATTGCAAGAAGTATTGCCTCAAAAGAATTATCAAGCAAAAATTAATTTTATTAGTGCTTTAGATGCTTTAGACGTTTCTTTTGATGCTTTATGGGTTACTCAATGCGACGAAAAAAAATGGCCTGCTCCTGTTCAGTTAAATCCGTGTTTAGATGCATTTTGGCAACAACGACTTAATTTACCACATTGTTCGGTGGACCGAACGTTAGAAGAGTCAGAAAGAAGGTTAAACAATTATCGCAGGGGAAACCAGCAACTAATTTTTAGTTATGCCCAGGAAGAAGAAGGTTTAGCTTTTAGTCCCTTATTAAAAGATGTACCTGAAAGCTCATGGTTTCCTTTACAGCCTAAACTCTTAGTTGAAAAAAGACCGTTAGAACCGATCCCTCAACCTTTACGGGTTAAGGGATTAAAAAATAACCAACTATCCGCTCAAATATTAGAAGCGCAAACCCTTTGCCCTTTTCGCGCTTTTTTACAATACCATTTAAAAATTAAACCATTATTTAATGGAGTGGCGGAACAAAAACGAATACGGGGAATTAAATTGCACGCTATTTTAGCTCAATTTTATTTAAAATATGCGATCAGGCAAATGTCTCAGGATGATATAATAAAATGGGTAGCACAAATTTTAGAAGAAGAGGATCCCGTAGAGAAGCAATGTTTAAAGACTATTTTATTGGATTGGTTTGCTCAAGAACAACAAAGGCCCTTATTTAATACCATTGCGGTTGAACAAGTGACGAGTTTAAACGTATTAAATCAAAATCTAACTTTACGTTTCGATCGTTTAGATCAAGTGGGGGACGATTATTTTATAATTGATTATAAGACGGGAAAAATTAATTTTTCGGTTACTAATTGGTTACAAGAACGGATTTATGCATTACAAATGCCGCTCTATCTTTTGAGTAATCCTCAAATTAATTATTTTGGTTTTGCGACTTTAGTTGCGCATCAAGTCCAATTATCTTTTGTTTCGTTAGAAGAGATAGCAACGAAGTTACGTATAACGAAACAGACATTATTATCAAATTGGAAAAATAAAATCGAACGATTAGCCGAAGATTTTACGTTAGGAAAAGCAACGATGGAACCGTTAGAATTTAAATTATGTACGCATTGCTTTTTTAGAACGGCTTGTCGTTTAATTTAAAAAGATTAAAGTTTTATTTACAATTTAAAGATTTACATTATTTTTGGAGTAAGCTATATTATTTAAGGTTTTTTAGGTAGATGGTGAAAAAGTGGGGTTACCAAATTGGTTAACGGTGTTTCGGATCGTTTTAATTCCGGTAGTAATAGTTTTTTATTATTTAGGCGGTTTTTGGGGGCACGTTTGGGCGGCTGTTTTTTTCGGAATCGCGGCTATTACCGATTTAATTGACGGGTATTTAGCGAGAAATTTGCAGCAAGAAACTCTCTTCGGAGCTTTTTTAGATCCGGTTGCAGATAAGTTATTAGTAACAACGGCTTTAGGGATGATTATTGGAGAAATAGGGAATATTGTCGTTACGATTCCGGCAATCGTTATTATTTTACGGGAATTGACTATTTCTGGATTACGGGAATGGCTAGCTAAAATTGGTAGCCAGATTAAGATCAAAGTTAGTTTTATCGCTAAAGTAAAAACGACGATTCAAATGTTTGCGGTTGTAATGTTGCTGTTGTACAATCGGAGTTGGCCGTTAGCAGTTAATCAATTATTTACTAGTTACGGGATTTATTTATTATATATGGCGGCTTTAATGACTATTTTTTCAATGTTAAATTATTTATCCTTAGCTTTACCGAGCTTTTTTAAAGGGTAATAAAATGCAAATTTTAGAAGATTTACTGCCTATTTTGTTTTTCTTTATTGCTTACCATTGGAAAGGAATTTATTTTGCTACGCTAGGAATGTTATTAATTTTCGTGGGACAATTATTACTTAAAAAAGTACGTCGTCAAACGATTAGTAAACTTACTTGGGTTAATTTTTTCATATTAATTTGTTTAGGGACGATGACTTTATATTTTCGTAACGAATGGTTTATTAAATGGAAACCCACGATTTTATATTGGTTTATGGCTTTAGGATTAATAGGTTATCAACGTATTAGGCGAGAAAGTTTTTTAAAGAAAGTTTTGACGGTCGAACCTTTTATAAAACTATCGGCAATCGATTGGTTAGTTTTACAACGGATTTGGGTAATCTTTTTATTGGGTTTAGGAGCGTTAAATTTATCAGTGGCTTATTATTGTTCAACTAAAATTTGGGTATCTTTTAAATTATTTGGAACTTTTGGATTGTTATTAGGTTTTTTATTACTACAAGGGTGGTGGGTAGTTCGAAAAACGGACCATAAAAAGTTCCAAGATTAACTTTCTCTTTTTTTAAGGCGTTTTTAGGGTTTAAGTTTAGATTGAACCGTTTTACCCCATCGAGAATTTGCAAATAAAGTGATTTGTCGGGTCGAATGGGTTAGAAGAGTAATGTGGATTTCTAAATCAGCTGGGGGCAACCAATTTTCCCCTACTTCAGGCCATTCGATAAAACTGTAACTATTATCTAAATATTCTTCGTAGCCTAATTCAGAAATTTCTGTAGGGTGGTTTAAACGGTACAAATCTAGATGGCATACCGGAACAGGAGGAATAGGATAAACTTCGATTAAGGAAAAACTAGGACTTTTAACTTTACCCGCATATCCTAAACCTTGTAGTGTTCCTCTGACTAAAGTAGTTTTGCCTACTCCTAAATCTCCTTTTAAATAAATAATGCCTCCAACGGGCGGTAAAATGGCTGCTAATTTTTTACCGAAGTTAATCATTTGTTGAGTAGTTTTTACCATATTTTAATGACCTCTTTGCAAGCCATTGGTTCGTTGTTTTGGCAATTAAAAGCTTTTTGAAAACCGGGTTGTAGTTTTAATTGTTGGTTAACTCTCGCTTCTCCTAAGGCATGAGGGTCTGTTTTTAACCTTCGTAAGCGAGAAGCGGGCCGTTCAACTTCACACCAAAGGCAAGCATATTTTTGGAAAAAAGCTTGAATTTCTTCGTGGCTAGGGTTTAACGTTTGTAACGTTAAATAGGCGGTAGTAATACCGACTAAATCACCAATATTTTCCCCTAAAGTATATTGGCCGTTGTGTCCTATTTGGTCAAATAAAGTGATTAATTTAGCGGTTCGACGTTTAAATTCTTGTTGATCTGCTTTACTCATCCAAGGTTTTAATAAACCTTGAGCATTGTAACAGCTACCTTGATCGTCGACGGCATGTCCCATTTCGTGTCCTAAGATGACCCCAATAGCTCCTAAATTGATTTTTTCAGATAAGTGATCGTCGTAAAAGGGAGGTTGTAAAATACCGATCGGTAATACTAGACGATTAAAAGCGGGTTCATAATAAGCATTTACGCTTAACGGGCCCATCCACCAACGTTGGTTATCTACTTTGTCTTTTAGTTGAGTTAAATCAAAATCGAAAAGGGCTTGTTTTAAACGCCAAGAATTATGGATCGGTTGCTGACGATGGTAATCTATTTGAGGGTTAAAATTCCAGGCAATTTCGTTATCAGGGGCGACTAAATACCATTTGAGCGTTTTGATTTTTTGGAGAGCTGCTTGTTTGGCATTATAACTTAACCATTCGTTTTGGGTAAGTTGTTCTAATAAGTTATCTCTAATTTTAAGGACTAAAGCTTGAATTTTATGTTTCGGAAAATGGGGAAATAATTGAGGTAATAAAATGGCATCTATTTCCATCGTGAAATCGTTCATGGTTTGAACGGTAGCCCGTTCTTGTAAAGAAGGACGTTTTAAAGGTCCTCCTAAATATTTGTGGGTAAAATTAAATTTACGTTGGTAGAATTGAGGATAACTAGCGTCAATTAACGGGAAAAGTTGGTAAAATAACGCGAGCGTTTTTAAAGTGTCTAAATCAACCCGCGATAAATAAGTATTTAGCCAAGTTAATACCTCAAATCCTACTAAATCGCGAATAACCGTATGAGGGGGAATTTGAGTTAAAACGTCATTTAAACAGAGATTCGTTAATGAACGTAATTGTTGACGAGTTAAAGTGAATGGTTGTACGTAACGGGTACGTAGTACGGAAGGTTCCGGATAATGTTGTGCTAGTTGTGTTTCGAAAGTAAGGACGATTTGAGCTTGCTTTAAGGGGTTTTTACTTCCTAAAATTTTGAAGAAATCAGTAATAATTGTTAAATATTCATCTAATAACGGTTTATTTTGATAATAACTGTTTTCTGGTAAACTTAATAACGGAATATCGAAAGTAACGTCGTTATAAGCATTATTTTGTTGATTCGTTAAATTAGCGTGCAACGATAAAAAACTAAAAGCAGGAATTTTTAAAACGTTTTGTCCGGCTGTATTTAAGAATGCTTTTTTAGTTTGGATTTGAGATAATTGTTTTTTGGTGGCGAAAATGATTTGGTATTCTTCTTTTTTTCTGGCGTTACGGTTAATAGCAGCTAAATAGTAATTTTTTAAATTTATTTCCATTTTATTATTTGGTTTACGCTTCGTTAAACGACGTAAATAGTTCTTCTTAACGGTTAACATTTTTTCGTTTAAATCACTAAACGAAAAAACGTAGCGATTCCGGTTTTTAGGTAAAGTAAAATGGTGGATGACTTGATGACAAACGTATTGATAAAAATCTTCACAGGGAGAAATTTGTGGATCTAAAGGGTATTCGCGACTAAAACTGACGGAACTGGAGAATAAACCAATCAGTAAAATGAATTTTTTAACGATAGCTTGCTTCATATGTTACATTTTAAATGACGTTAATGTAATAATGCCTGAAAATGCAAGATTATTCTATTGATTTATTTTAAACGGTTATTTTTGTAAGATAATAAGAACAATACTATGGGTATTATAGGATGAAGACTTATTTGTTTTACGATTTAGAAACGAGCGGATTAAACGTAGTTTTCGATCAAATTTTACAATTTGCGGCTATTCGTACAGACGAAGACTTCCACGAAATAGAACGAATGGAATATTTTTTTAATTTACGTGCCGACGTATTACCGTCTCCTAGAGCGTTATTAGTTAACCACTTGCAATGGTCATTGCTCGAAAAGGGCATTTCAGAATATGAGGGAGCACTGAAAATTTTTAAAGCGTTTAATACTCCAGAAACAGTTTCTGTTGGTTATAATAACCTTAGTTTTGATGATGAGTTTCTTCGGTTTACTTTTTATCGTAATTTATTAGATCCTTATCAACATCAGTACGCTCACCGATGTTATCGAATCGATATTTTTCCGATGGTATTATTTTATTATCTGTATTTGCCTGATAAATTGAAATGGACTTCAGATAAACCCGTTAAATTAGAAAATTTAGTAATTGCTAACCAATTGAACGTATCTAGGGCTTCTCATGATGCTTTAGCGGATGTAGAAGCTACTATTGCTATTGCTAAAAGATTAAAAACCGATGCTCAACGTTGGCGTTATTTAGAAGAGAGTTTTTGTAAAGAACAAGAAGAAACGCGCATTTGGAAAAGAAAAGGGAAAGAAGGGTTGACGGGATGGTTTATCAGTGGTGAATTTGGCTATCAAACTGCTTTTCTAAAACCTGGCTATTATTTGGGTCAACATTCTCATTATCGGAACCAAAGTATTTGGTTACCGTTAGATTTACCGTTAGAGAAAGTTATGGCTTTTGAACAAATTTATCCGATTCGTAAAAGATACGGGGAACCTCCTTTTTGGTTACCGTTAAATGAACGATATGGGGAACTTTCGGCAACGATCGTAAATAATTTACAGTGGATTCAAACCCATCCTACTTGGTTAGAACAGGCACAAGATTATTATTTGGCTTTGAAGTATCCAGTAGTTCCGGATCTTTCGGTAGAAGCGGCGTTATACCAAAATCGTTTTTGGAGTAATTTAGAAAAACAAGGGCTGTTAGCTTTTCATCGGATGGAACGTTTAGACGATAAAGTCCATTTTGTGAAAAAGGTAGCTAATCAAAATATTCAAACGTTAGGACAACATCTTTTATACCGTAATTATGCACCTCTATTAAAAGGAGAATTAAAACAACAAAGTGACGATTATTTTCGTGCTATTTGGAACGCAACAATTGCGAGAGTGAACTATCGTAATCAACCGTATTATACGGTGGAAACATGGCAACAAGCTTTTGAACAATTATCGCCGTTAGAACAGCAAGCACTACAAAATTTAAGTAAATGGGTCGAACAACAAAAACAGACGTACCGTATCTAATTAAACTAATAATGGATCATTTAAAACACTGGCCGAGTATAAGTCCAATACGCTGATATAAACAATATTTAAAAAGCACTTAAAATTTATTGCTTTTAAGCGCTTTTATAAAAAGGATCTTAATGAGATAAAACGGCTTGATTCGTTTCTACGTTAACGAATAAATGTCCTTTTAAACCTTTACGGACAAAACGTACAATTCCTTCTTTTAAGGCAAATAACGTATCGTCTTTTCCGATGCCAACGTTTAACCCCGGTTTACATTTTGTTCCTCTTTGGCGAATGATGATATTGCCTGCTTTTACAGCTTCCCCGCCAAATTTTTTGACTCCTAAACGTTTAGAATTAGAATCTCGACCGTTACGGGTACTACCTCCTGCTTTCTTATGTGCCATAATTTAACCTGCTATTCTATCGTATTAATTTTTACCATCGTATATAATTGGCGATGTCCTTGTTTACGCATATAATGTTTACGACGTCGGAATTTGATAACGGTAATTTTATCTCCTTTAATTTGGTTGGTAATTTCACCACAAACTTTACTTCCGTCCAAAATAGGAGTACCTACTTTGATTTGTTCTCCATCTGCTACTAATAAGACTTTTTCAAAAGTTACCATCGAACCGACTGGTTGTTCAATTTTTTCAATTTGAATGGTTTCTCCTGGTGCTACTTTATATTGTTTGCCACCAGTTTCGATTACTGCATACATCATCCACCTTTATTCTTACAATTAAATTAAATAATTTGCCAATAACTCTGGGCAAATATTACGCAAACTTTTGTAAAACGTCAAGCTATTGTTTTAAAGTAACGCGATCATTTCGACGGGTGATCAATGACTTTTCCTAAAGTTTTATAAAAGCGATAACGTTCTCTTGCTGGTTGTTTATTTTTTTCACCGACGAAGTCAATAATCTTATTAAAACTGGACCAAGGAAAATCTTGTTCAGGTAAGTACCAAGCTAAATTAACGAAACAATCTCTATCGTGTGAAGGGGTGATTTGATAACGATTCGTTAAAAGGACGGGAGCGTCTGATCGGTTTTCCGTAATTAAGCGATGAGGAATGAAACTAAGGTCCTTAAAAGTCCATAAAAATTGGTTAAATTCTTCCGCTTCAGTAGAATCGTTTAAATTAACCAAGATCTTTTGTTGATCTTGGTATAATTTTTCGATCAATAAACCAATCTTCGTTAAGAAGGGTTTATCTGCTAACTGCGGGAAAATATAAAAATCGATCTTAAGTTCCATGTCTTATTTCGTTATTTTTCTCCTCCCGCATTCCAAATCGGGATTAAACAGATGACCGATAAAATGGAGGCGGCAATTAATAAGTAAAAGCCCATATTCCATCCGTATTGGTGAAAAACGCGACCTAATAATAAATTGGCTCCCGTCGTACCGATCATGTATCCGAATAAACCGGTTAAACCGGTCGCGGTACCTACGGCTTTTTTATCAACGACGTCTACGGCTTGCATGCCAATAAATACTACTGGTCCGTAAATTAAGAAACCGATCGAAGCTAGTAAAATATTGTCGATCATAATGTGTCCCGGAGGGTTTAACCAATAACCTAAGACGGCAAAAGTAACTAATAACATCGATACTAAAATGACCGGTACTCGACGGCTTTTAAAATAATGACTACTTAAATAACCACACAGTAAAATGCTAAAAATACCGGAGAATTCATAAATAAAGTAAGCAATGCCTTGTCCTTTAAAATCAAAGCCTTTTACTTCTTGTAGATATAAAGGTGCCCAATTTAAAATACCGTACCGAACGAAATAAACGAAAATATTGGCCACGGCTAAAAACCAAATCGCTTTATTTTTTAAAATATGATTGATAAAAATTTCTTTACTGCTTAATTCGCGTTCGGCTTTAAAAGCACCTGCAGTTGTCGCGGAAGAAGTTTGACCGTGATATTCTTCAATGGAAGGTAAACCTAACGATTGCGGGGTATCTCGTACTAACCAAATGACCAAAACAGTCACTGCTGAAACGATGATTGCCGGTAAAGTAAATAACCCTTTCCAAGTACCGAACCATAACATGCCCAAAGTAGCTAGGGGGCCTACTAAACTACCTCCAATATTATGAGAAAGGTTCCAAATCGTCATCGTAAAACTACGTTCTTTGACGGTATACCAATGAGCCAGTACTCTTACACATGGTGGATAAGTCATGCCTTGGAACCAACCGATTAAAATCATTAAGCACATTAAAATCGTTAAATTACTGTAAGCCCAAGTAGTACAGCCTAAAACGTAAGCGATTAACGTCGGGATTAATAAACCTAAAGCTAAAAAATATCGTGGGTTACTACGATCCGACAAATTACCCATGACAAATTTACTAATACCGTATGCTAAGGAAATAGCGGTCATTAATAAGCCTAATTGGGTTTCATTATAAATACCTTCTTTTACTAAATGAGGAATTGCCATTGAAATGTTATTTCTAACGAGATAAGCCGCTCCGTAACCGATAAAAATACCTAAAAAAATCTTAAATTTTTTGAATTTTAATTGCCGATCTATTTGATTCGCTGGTAACGGTTTAATAGGGGCAGGAGGAGCAAATAAAGCGGTTAGTTTGTTAATGATGTTCATAAGGTTTTCAATTAAATTTCTAACGTCCCCTAATATATATGGATTTGCGTAATAAAGCAATTTAATATTTTTTAAATATAGACCCCAATTTGGATTTTACAAAGTTAAATAACAACCAACAAAATTAAAACTAAATTAAATAAAATCGTCTTTTTCTTTTGTAAAATGCTTGCTATATAAAAATATTGGTGATAATTTGATAAGTCTGAAGGGTAATTGGAGTGGTGGAATGAAGAAATATGTCGTTGGCGGAGTATTAGCGATCATCGTTATCGGTTGGGGAATGCTTTTTGTAGCGAAGCGTTTTGATGATTTTTCGTATGCAGGTACTTTGGAATATGATAAAACGATTGTTGCGGCTAAAGTGGCTAATGATTTGATTTATAATCCATTGGATGAAGGTGATATCGTTAAAGAAGGACAAGTGATTGCAAAAATTAACGACGATATTTATCAAGTAAAAGCAAAACAACTAAATGCGAATTACGAACGTTATTTAAAATTATACGAAGCAAAAGCCGTCCCTAAATCAGATTTAGATACCATTGAAAGACAGAAATTAGAAAACGATTTGCAAATTCAATGGTGTGAAGTAAAGGCTCCTATTAGTGGAATTGCTTTAACGGTTTATCGTGAATTAGGAGATTACGTGGCTCCAGGTTCAGCTTTAGTTTCGATCGCGGATCCTACGCAAATCTGGGCATATTTCTATTTGCCGTACGATAAAATCCATAAACTACATCCAGGAGACGTAGTATGGGGTAGTTTACAAGAAGTACCGAATAAAAAATTTAAGGGTAAAATTTTAAAAATTAACGAAGAAGCGGAATTTACCCCTAAAAACGTACAAACTAGAAAAGAGCGAGCCAGGTTGATTTACGGGGTAAAAGTACAATTTGAAAACCCAGATTTAATGTTAAAAGCCGGAATGACAATGGAGGCAGATTTTGACTAATTCTCGTGCTTTAGGGATCGCTTTAAAGATTAACGACTTGTCCAAAAGTTTCAACAAAGGTTCAGTTCAAGCTTTGCGGAAAGTTAACCTTACTTTTCAACCGAGTGTTTTGCACGGCATTATCGGCCCAGCGGGAACCGGTAAAACTACGCTATTACGGTTAATTTTAAATTTGTTGAAACCAGATAGCGGTGAAATTATTTACCTACAAGATGGTCAGACGGTCAATTACAACGCAATCATGCCTTGTATTGCTTATATGCCTGAACAACGAAGTTTATATAAAGATCTATCTATTAAAGAGCATCTAGATTTTTTTGCTAGTATGTACGGTTTAAGTAAAGAGACTTACCAGCAAAAATTGGATGAATTACTGAGCATGACGCGCTTAAATAAATTTTTAGACCGTCCGGCAGGTAAATTATCAGGGGGTATGTATAAAAAATTAGGGTTGATGTGTGCGATGCTTCGTAATCCTCAGATGATTTTGTTAGATGAACCAACTAACGGAGTAGATCCGATTAGCCGCCGGGAATTTTGGGATATTTTAAATGAAGCAACAAAGCAAAATATCACGGTGATTATGACGACCGCTTATATGGACGAAGCTGCTAGGTGTGAAATAGTTCATTTGATGGAAGATGGGGTGGTTTTAGAGGAAGGTGAGCCTTTAGCGTTATTGCAACAAGAAAAGGTGAATAATTTTGATGAATTTTTCATTCGACGGAATAATCATGAGTAATAAAGTAACGAATGTAGTCGAAGTTGAACATTTAAACGTAGTATTCGGAGATTTTTATGCGGTTAAAGACGTTTCTTTTACCGTGCAAGGCGGAGAAATTTTCGGTTTTTTAGGTGCTAATGGTGCAGGGAAAACAACGACAATTAGGGTGCTGTGTGGATTGTTAGTGCCTTCTTCAGGGAGAGTAATTGTAGACCAGCAACCGGTAATTTCGGGACAAGAAAATTTAGTGAAACAGAAAGTGGGTTATATGTCCCAGAAGTTTACTTTATACGATGATTTAACGATCGAAGAAAATATGGAATTTGCATCCGCATTACGTGCTATTCCTAGCGATCAGTTTAAAAAACGGAAACAAGAGCTGTTAGCTTTTATTGGGTTTAATCAAAAGCCCAATACTTTAGTGAGAGAATTACCAGGAGGGATTAAACAAGAAATTGCTTTGATCGTTTCGATTTTGCACAACCCGAAAATTGTTTTTTTAGATGAGCCTACGGCTGGAGTTGCTCCGATGGCGCGAGCACGTTTTTGGGAATTAATTAATCAGTTATCCGAGGAGGGAAAAACGATTTTCGTTACTACGCATTATATGGATGAAGCAGAAAATTGTAACCGCATTGCTTTAATGCGTTCAGGGGAATTAATTGCTTTAGATTCGCCCGTACGTTTAAAAGAAAGTACTTTTGATCAGCAAATTTATTTGGTTACTCCGCTTTCGGCGGACAATCGGGCCGTTTTTTTGCAGAAAATTGACGAAATTAGCGATACTTGTGAAGCTTATGGACATCACTTTCACGTGATTTTTAAAAAACAGGTATCCGTTGAACAGATTATTGAACAATGGCGTGATTTAGTGAAGATTGTGCCGGTTAATCCTTCTTTAGAAGATGTGTTTGTGAAATTGGTGGAGGGGGATCGATGAATGGTTTTTGTTGGCAACGTTTAGTTTCGATTGTTAAAAAAGAAACGATGCATATTACGCGGGATCCTTTCGTTTTATTAATGTCGGTCGTAATGCCTTTTTTAATCGTCATGATTTTAGGAGAATCGATTGAATTTAATTTAGATAAAATTTCGTTAGCAGTAGTGAATTTTGATCAAAAGCAAGAGTCTTATTCTTTACTAGAAACTTTTAATAGTTCAGATTATTTTCGTACTTATAATCTTAGTTCACCGAATCGATTATACGATGAATTAGTCGAAGAAAATGCGAAAGTAGCTTTAGTTATTCCTCCTGATTTTAGCCGTAATTTTTTAAAAGCAGTTTCAGGGGAAGGAGCAAAAGTACAAGTGATATTAGATGGGGCCGACAATTCGGTGATTTCTGCGGTTGGTAATTACCTAGGTATCATTCAAACTAGCGCCGTTTCGAAATGTTTAGGTTATTCGTTAGATGTCGCTAGTCCAGTGAAAATTACGGAGCGTTTTTTATATAACCCAGAATTGAATTCTAAATGGTTTGTTATTCCTGGTTTATCGGCGGTAATTATCGCTTTAATTGCTACGTTATTAACTACTTTAACGATTTGTCGCGAATGGGAATCTGGTTCAATGGAATTGTTGATTTCTACACCCGTCCGTTCTAGTGAATTGATGTTAGGAAAAATTATTCCTTACTCGATTTTAAGTAGCGTGGGGTTTATGATTGTTTTATTCGTAGCACGCTTAATTTTTAAAGTACCGATGACCGGAAATTACGTTACTTTATTTATCGCTACTTTTGTATTTATTATTAATTATTTAGGAGTAGGTCTGTTCGTTTCGGTTACTACCAAAGAACAAAGGGTAGCTGTTCAGAAAGCGATGATTATCGGACTATTGCCTAACACGATGTTATCAGGGTTTGTTTTCCCAGTGCAATTTATGCCAGCCGTGTTACGATGGCTAACGGTTTGTTTTCCAGCACGTTGGTATATCGATATTTCGAGAAGTATTTTTTTACGAGGAGCAGGGTTAAAAGATATCGCTGGACCGTTATCTATTCTTATAATACAAGCATTATTTGTGATCTTGTTATCTATCCTTAATTTTCATCGGAGTTTAGAATGATTATCAAAGGTTTTTTAAAGAAAGAATTAATTGAATCTTTTCGTAATCCCGTTTTGATGTTTGCGTTATTATTTATGCCTTTAGTGCAAGCTATATTAACTAGTTATACTATTTCTAACGAAGCGGTCAATTTGAAAATTGCGCTTTTAGCTGAGCCTAACGATTTTTTAATGCAACGTATTTACGATCGAGCAATTGCAAGTGGTTTTTTTATTCCGGTGAAAATTGCACCAAATCAAGATCCAGTAGAGTTTATTCGCAGAGGGCATGCCAATGCGGTTTTAGTAGCTCCTAAAGGAGGTTTATCTCGTAATATTTATCGCCAAGAAAATAGTAATTTTCAACATCTAATGGATTCTTCTAACGTAATCATTAGTCAAGCTTTAAGCGGATATGTCAAAAGCATTACCCAAAGGGTAATTACAGAGGAATTTGAAGGGAGAAATCTGGTTAGTAGTCAAATTCCTACCATTAAATTTGATACTCGTATTTTATTTAATCCAGAATTAAACACTAAATTTTATATTTTACCTGCGATCATGTCGATGGTGGTCATGATGACGGTCGTTAGTATCGTTTGTACTTCTTTTTCGCGCGAGAAAGAATCGGGGACAATGGAAACTTTAATCGCCGCTCCTATTTTAAAACGACATATCATCATCGGTAAGATCGTTCCCGCCATTATGATTGCTTTTTTAAACTTTTTCATGATTTGGATGATAGGGATTTTTTTATTTCATTTGCCGTTTAGAGGAGCATTTTGGATGTTGGTGACGACCTTCTTTACGTTCGCTTTTTCGATTTCTATGTTAGGGTTGTTATTGTCTACTTTTTGTCGAGACCAACAACAGGCGATGTTGGCTTTAATGATGTGTTTGTTTATTTTTATGATGTTATCGGGAATGATGTGTCCGATTGAAAATATGCCGATAGTTTTAAAAATTTTAGCTAACGCTAATCCTTTAGCCCATTTTATCTTTTTATCTCGTAACATTATATTGAAAGGATGCGATTTAACTTATTTTTTCCAACATTTATTACCGATCATTACTTTTGGTTTTTTAATTGGGATCTTAGGGGTAAAACGTTTAAAACAAACGTTATAACCGAAGAAAAATTTTTATATCTAATGGCATTTTTCGTCGGTCATTCCCTAAGTTTTGGGACAGTTTATTAAAGGGTAGTTTCTTATTTTTAAAGATGGTTCTTTAGATCTTTAAATAAAAATAAAATGGTAGACAACTAGCTTGATTTTTGTATAATCCGATTAAAATCATGGAGTTAAATAGAAAAAGTGAAAATTATAAGCTTGAGCGGACTGAACCAAAAAAGGGGAAAGATTCAAATTTTAAAAGACATTAATCTAGATATTTATAACGGAGAATTTTTAACTTTATTAGGTCCTTCGGGTTGTGGAAAAACTACTCTTTTGAGGGTAATTGCTGGTTTAGACCAATTAGATGCTGGATCAGTGACGATTAATAACGTTGACGTCACTAATTTACCCCCGGAACATCGCCAAGTGAACATGATTTTTCAAAATTACGCTTTATTCCCTCATTTAAACGTGTACGATAACGTAGCTTTCGGGTTAAGGGTAAAAGGAATTTCGGAAACGGTCATTCGTCAAAAAGTAACGAACATTTTAGAGACGGTGAAATTGTCTCATCTTGTTGAGCGATATCCGCAACATTTGAGTGGAGGGCAACAGCAAAGGGTAGCGATTGCTAGAGCGGTAGTTAACGAACCTTTAGTGTTGTTATTAGACGAACCGTTGAGTGCATTAGATTATAAATTACGGAAAGTAATGCAATTAGAATTGAAACAATTGCAGCGTCGGCTCGGAATTACTTTTATTTTTGTGACTCATGACCAAGAAGAAGCTTTGTCGATGTCAGATAGAGTAGCGGTGATGAACGATGGAGTGATTGAACAGATTGGTACTCCTAAAAATGTTTACGAAGAACCTAATTCTCTTTACGTTGCTAAATTTATCGGGGAAACAAATATTTTTGACGGTTATGTGCAACGAAACGAAGGAGAATATTTAGTAACGGAAATTGAAGGTAATTGCTATACGTTAAAAAATCGTAAAAAATTAGCGAAAGGAACGGCTATTTCCGTAGTGATCAGACCAGAAGATATTGACGTTTGGGGAGATAACGAAATTACCGAGGAAGAAAAAAAGACGATGTTTCCTGGAGTAGTAGAACAGGTAATTTATAAAGGTTCTACGGTGGATTTAATCGTCAGATTGAGGAGTGGACATCGAGTATCTGCTACGGAGTTTTTTAATGAAGATGATGAAAAATTAGATTACCAGATTGCTGAAAAAGTATGGGTATCTTGGATTGCTGGTTGGGAAGTGATTTTGCCACATGAATAATCGTAATAAAGGAGTTAAATACTTTTTGTTAGGAACCAGTTGGTTATGGTTTTGTTGTTTTTCGCTTTTACCTTTGGTTTTGATTTTTTGGGTGAGTTGCGTTAAGTACGTTCCCGGAACAATATTTTCGTCTCAATTTTGTTTGGAAAATTACCGCCTTTTGTTTAATTTAGTTTACGTTAAAATTTTTGTTCGCTCTTTTCTATTAGCTTTAAGTTGTACCTTAATTTGTTTATTGATCGCCTATCCTTTTGCTTATCTTTTATCTAAATTATCGAAAAAATGGTCCCCTTTTTTTTTATTGTTAGTCATTATTCCTTTTTGGACTAGCTCGTTAGTACGTACTTACGCGATCATGGCTATTTTAAAAACCAAAGGTTTATTAAATGCCTTATTATTAGCTTTAGGGGTAATTTCTACTCCCTTACAATTACTGTACAGTAATTTTGCCGTAATTTTAGGGTGTGTGTACGATCTATTACCTTACATGATTGTACCTTTATTCGTTAGTTTAAGTAATTTAGATCGTAATTTGTTAGAAGCGGCGCAGGATTTAGGTGCAAAAAAAGGGGCTATTTTTTGGAAAATAATTTTACCGTTGACCAGACCCGGGATATTATCTGGTTCGTTACTGGTTTTTTTGCCAGCGATGACGATGTTTTATATTCCAGTCTTACTAGGAGGAGCTAAAAATTTATTAATTGGTAATTTGATTGAATACCAATTTTTAACGGCTAATAACTGGCCTTTAGGAGGGACAATCAGTAGTTTATTAACGATTATTATGTTTGTCGTGATTTCGGTTTATTGGCTTATTACTCGACAAAAACCAGGTGGTAAGTAAATGCAAAAAATAGGACGCACTTCGTATTTATTGTTAGTATATTTGTTTTTATATTTACCGATTGGGTTAGTGATTATTTTTTCTTTTAATAATGCCCAGCATACGTTAAATTGGCAAGGGTTTAGTTGGCGTTGGTATCTCGCTTTATTTCAGGACGTTACGATTTGGAAAGTTACTTGGCATTCGGTAGTGTTAGGGGTTTTATCGGCTTGCTTATCTACGATTCTTGGCTTTATTATTGCTTTTAATACTTTTCGTTACCATTCTTTTAGTAACAAGGTGATTTACGTTATTACTGCGGCTTTAGTAGTGGTTCCAGAAATTGTAATTGCCGTATCTTCATTGCTTTTATACAATTTTTTACATATACCTTTAGGTTTTTGGAGTTTATTATTAGGTCATACTGCTCTTTGTGTGCCGTATACTACCATTATCGTAACAGAACAGCTTTTTGGTTTAGAACAAGGTATTTTTGCTGCGGCTCAAGATTTAGGAGCAAGTGATTGGATCATTATGAAAAAAATTGTTTTACCACTGATTAAACCAGCGTTAATTTCCGCTAGTTTATTAGTGTTTACTTTATCGTTTGACGATATTATCGTTAGCTATTTTGTGGGTGGTCCTAGTTTTATCGTGTTACCGTTTAAAATTTACGCAATGATCAGGTTTGGAGTAAAGCCGGAAATTAACGCTTTATGTTGTATTATGATTCTTTTTACCCTTTTGATGACGCTGGTGGCTTATCGCTTATTAAGGCATAAATTGTATGAATAAAATCATTTTCTTTTTGTTGGGGTTATCTTGTTTAAACTTAACTTTTGCTAAAGAACAAGAGGTGCTTAACTTTTATGTGTTCGGTAATTATATTCCTAGTCACGTTATTAGTCAGTTTACGAAAGAAACGGGGATTGAGGTAAACGTTATAGAGTGTGAAAATAACGAAAATCTAATTACAAAAATTAATACTTCACCTAATTTCGAAGGTGACTTAGCGGTTTTTTCTAGTTATTTTTTACCGGAAGTATTGCCAAAATTACAACGTTTAGATCAAACCAAGCTGAAACATCAGATTCATCCTTTTTTTTTACAACTAACGGTTAATCCGCACGTTGCTTATAATTTACCTTTTTGTTGGGGGACCACGGGGCTAATCGTTAACGATCGGTATTTTGATCATCAGCAAATTCGTAGTTGGGACGATTTATGGCAACTTCGATACCTGAATCAATTAATGATTTTAAATGACATGCGAGAATTATTTAGTATCGTATTAATTTCGTTAGGATACGATGTTAACGATGAAGAACTCCAACATTTAGAAGAAGCTTACCAAAAAATATTGCAGTTAATGCCTAATGTTCGGGTCATTAATTTAGAGTGTGTTCCTAATATTTACATTGATGAAGACGTGACGATCGGTACGGCATGGAGTGGGGATTATAAAATTGCCAGTAAAGAAAATCCACATTTACATTTTGTTAATCCTGAACCTGGTTTTGTATTATGGTACGATTGTTTAGTGATGTTGAAAAATGCCCCTCATAAAGAAAATGCGTACCGATTTTTAAATTTCATTAATCGCCCGGAAATTATCGTCCAAATTTTAGAAAACGGTTATTATTCGACGAATGCCGTAATCTTACGACAAACTTTAGAACCGGCAAAATTAGCTTTTTTATTGACCCACGGGAAAATACAATTTCCTTTATCGACCGCTACGAAGCAAGTTTATGAGCATTACTGGAATAAATTGCGTTTAGAATAATATCGTAATAAAAATCTTTGGCTTGATTAGCAGCAATCTTTTTAAAAAGAAGTTGTATTTTTCATAATAAACGAATAGACTATTTCAAATATTTTTATGTATTCATTATGTTGTTAACGGTTGATTTAGGTAATACCTTTCTAAAAGGAGCCTGGTTTCAAAATGGTTTATTAAAAGAAAAATTCATAATTAATTCGCAATTTTTAGTTTTTGAAAACTTATTATCGGTATTACGTTCATTTAGTTTTAGTAAGGTTTTGATTGCTTCGGTAGTACCTCATTTGAATCTACCTTTAAAGGCTTTTTTTAAAAAATATTTTAATATTATTCCGTTATTTACTAATGAGTTAAAATGTCCTTTTAAAGTGCTAGTGCCTAATCCTGAACAAATAGGAGCAGATTTATTAGCCGGATTAGTTGGAGCACAAAAATTGTTTCCTAACACGAATTTAATTGTGGTGGATTTAGGCACGATTATTACTTTTACCGTTTTAACCGCGGCGCAAGAGATATTAGGGGCCGTTTTTTACCCTTGTAAAGAAATCATCATGCAAGCGATGCATCAATATGCATCGCAATTACCGTTGGTTAAATTAGAAGAACTAAGTGATGATTTAGGATGGGGAGTGGACACAGAATCAGCAATGAGTTGTGGTTTACATTATGGGCAAAAAGGAGCATTACGGGCGATTCTTGCGAAGATGCAAGAACGGTTGAAATTACAAGCTAAAGTGGTCGTTACGGGTGGAGGAGGTAAACCATTGGCAAATGAGTACGATTATTTTCCAGATTTAATTTTGACTGGACTTGCTGAGTGGTGGAAATGGTATGATAAATAAAACGAATGTAGTTTGGGAAGGAATGAAGTTTAGAGATCTATTGCCTGATCAATTTGTACCTGCAATTAAATCCTTAACGGAAGAATTAAAAACAAAAATAACTGCCTTAATTGAGGAAGATGACGTTTCTTGGGTCAATTTCGTAGACGTGTTGAGCAAAGCTGAGCGGGATTTATCCTGCTTTTGGGAAAGAATCAGCTTAATGGATATGGTGAATGGGAATGCGACCGTAAAAAAGGCATATTCGGAAGCGCAAAAAGTAATGATTGATTATGAAAATTGGTTTATGCATAACCAAGGCTTATACCATCTTTTTAAAAATACGTTAAAACAAGACCTTACTTTAGATGACGTGCAAAAACGTATTTTAGAAAGAATAATTCAAGATTTTGAGTTATCTGGAATTGCTTTAGAAACCGATCAACAAAAAAATTTAGACCGAGTAGTAATGAAGTTAGCAAAGTTGAGTAATAAGTTTGCTAACAATTTAGTGGCGGCAACAGCACAGTGTAAATTGGAAGTTCCAGCCTGTTTGGCAAAAGGATTACCTAATTATTTTATTAATAGTTGCCGTTCACCAAAAAACAAAAACGTGTTAATTTTCCCTATGGATGATCCGCACTACGTCAAAATCATTACTTATGCTGAAAATAGGAAATTAAGAAAAACGGCTTATTTTAAGTACCAACATAAAAATAGTATTAGTTCGATCAAAAATCCTTTGCATGTTTTTAATAATTTTTCTAATATCGTACAAATTTTGAATTTACGTAATTCTTTAAGTAATTTATTGTCGTTTCCTAATTATGCAGCCTATGCTTTAGTTAACCGTATGACTAAAACTTTAGAAAATAGTTTAACTTTTTTAAAGCAATTATTAGAAAAATCTAGAGTAGCCGCAGAAAAAGAATTTAAAACGTTGCAAGAATTTACTCAATTTCAACACGTCAAAGTCATTGAACCTTGGGATTTTAATTATTTTAAGGAAAAATTAAAGAAAACCATTTTTGATTTTAACGAAGAGGATTTACGTCCTTATTTCCCGTTGGAACACGTTTTAGACGGGTTATTCAAATTAGTAGAACGCTTATTTAAAGTAAAAGTCGTAGAGGTTTTTGAACAAGTTGATAAATGGCATCCTACCGTTAGGTATTTTGAAGTTTGGGACCACGGGGAATTAGTAGGTCATTTTTATTTAGATTTGTTTGTCAGAAACTATAAACAAGCCGGAGCTTGGGTTGGAGAATTACAAGGAAGAAATCATCGTAGAGGGTTAAGAGATAATCCTATCGTTTATTTAGTTTGTAATTTTTTACCGAGTACAGGAAATATGCCGGTACTTTTAACCCATGGTGAGGTCATTACTTTGTTACATGAATTTGGACATGTTTTACAACACGTTTTGACAAAAGTAGAGTATCCTAACGCAGCAGGAACAAACGGTATTCCTTGGGATGCGGTAGAAGTAGTTAGTCAATTTATGGAAAATTTTGCTTGGATACCGGAAGGACTAACTTATTTATCGAAGCATTATCAGACAGGAGAGCCTTTGCCGAATAAATTATTGGAAAAGATTAACCAGAACCGTAATTTTATGGCAGCTAACGCGATGTTAAGGCAATTAGAATTTGCTTTAGTGGATCTGATTTTACATTCTAAAACTTGGAATTCTAAACAAGAAATTTTGAGCGCGGTGGAAGAAGTTCAAAAAGTAACTCGGTTAATTCCGGTGAATAAAAAATTCAGTATGTTGCCTTCTTTTGCACATATTTTTGCGGGAGGATATGCGGCTGGTTATTACAGTTATAAATGGGCCGAAGTATTATCTTGCGATTTATTTGCTCGTTTTATGGAAGAAGGTATTTTTAACAACAAAGTAGGAGAAGATTTTTACCGTTGTTTTTTAATTACGGGGGGAAGTGAAGATCCTAAAGTTTTATTTCAATATTTCAGGGGACGGGAGCCAACGATTGATGCTTTATTGAAAATGAATAATGTGTTAGAATAACTTGATTTTTTAAAACAGGTTATTTGGGGTGGAAGAACAAGAGAAACAAGTAGCAGCTCAGGCAGCTTTAAAATACTTAAAACCCGAAATTATATTAGGGGTAGGTAGCGGTTCTACGGTTCATTATTTTATTCAAGCGTTAAGGCAAGTCAATTTTCCGTTGACGTTAGTAGCCAGTTCTTTACAGACGGAACTCGCGTTAAAACAAAGGGGTTATGAAGTAACGCCGTGTAATTCTGTCGAACGTATTGATTTGTATGTTGATGGGGCAGATGAAATAGATCCTAATTTTTGCATGATTAAAGGAGGAGGAAAAGCTTTAACCGGAGAAAAAATTTTAGCTTCAATGAGTCGTCAGTTTATTTGTATCGCCCAACAAAAAAAAAGGGTAAATCGCTTAGGGAATTTTCCGGTACCGATTGAAGTTATTCCGTTAGCAAGGAGTAAAGTAGCTAGAGAAATCGTTAAAATGGGAGGAAACCCGGTATATCGGGTAGGTGAGGTTACTGATTACGGTAACGTTTTATTAGACGTGTGGAATTGGCAGATTACTAATCCTAAACAATTAGAAACAGATTTAAACCAAATTGCGGGAGTAGTTACTAACGGAATTTTTGCAAAGCAGCGGGCGGATATTTTAATTTTAGGTAAACTAGATCAGGTAGAGATTTATAGTAATCTTTCTCAAATTAAATTAGTAGATCTAGACTTACATAAAAAAGCTAAGGTAGTAAACTTAATGAATTTAGACATTAAGGAAAGTAAACGTCTAGCAGATTTAGGGTTAACGATAGGAACGGAAATAGAAGTATTGCATAAAGCTTCTTTTGGTGGACCGTTGGAACTTAAAGTACGAGGGAGTAGTTTAGCGGTAAGTTTCAAAATTGCGGAACAAATTATCGTAGAGTTGCAGGTTAATGAATAAGAAAGTGAGCATTGCTTTAGCGGGTTACGCTAACGTCGGTAAATCGGTAATTTTTAATCATTTAACGGGGTTACATCAACACGTCGGTAATTGGTCCGGTAAAACGGTTACTAGAGCAGAAGGGAGCTTATATTACAATGGCTACGACGTTAACGTGATTGATTTACCAGGAATTATTTCTTTAACGGCTTATTCGGAAGAAGAACTGGTGGCTCGTGAGTATATCATCGATGAGAATCCTCAAGCGATTATTAACGTAATAGATGCTAGTAATTTAGAAACGAATTTAATCTTAACTTTGCAGCTACTAGAGTTAGAAAGGCCGATGGTTTTGGCGTTAAACATGATCGACGTTTTGGAACGTAAAAATTTAGCTATTGATCAAACTGCTTTAGCTGACTTGCTCGGTATCTCAGTACGTTTTGCGGTCGCGACTAAAGGGAAAGGGATTAGTGAAATGTTAGATGTGGTATTATATGATCCCCATCTTTTGAAACCCCAACGTTCTTTTTGGTTTGGAGCTGAAATTGAAAAGGAAATTCAAAAAATTACTGATCAAATTGTTACGGTAAAAAATTATCCTAAACGTTTTTTAGCGATTAAATTATTAGAAAAAGACCACGAAATTAATCGATTGATCAACGAAAGTGGACAAACTGCCGTATTGGAACAAGTGAACGAAAGTATCAAAATATTAGAGCAAATGCATGGTCACGATAGTAGTTTGGTGATTGCTGATGAACGCGCAGCTATGGCGCATCGTTTAGTGACGAAAGTTTTAAAAAGGTGTCCAGTTAAAAAAGTAAATCATTGGCAAAAATTTGAAGATTTAACAACCGATAAAGTTTGGGGATATTTAATTATTGGGGTAGTCTTTTTTTTAGGGTTTGGTTTAATTTTTAGTTTTACTAATTGGTTAGGGAATTATTTTGACCGAGGTTTGGAGCTTTTTACTAATTTTTACCGTCATTGGATGCCAGAGGTTTGGTGGAGTAAATTATTATGGAGTGGTTTAGAAAGTGGTTACGGTTTAGTACAAGTAAGCGTGGCATGTGTTTTACCTCTTTATTTTCTTTTGTATTTTCTAGAAGACGTTGGGTATTTTGCCCGAGTAGCTTTTTTAATGGATCCTTTAATGCATAAATTGGGGGTGCACGGGAAAGCATGTATTCCAATGGTTTTAGGTTTTGGCTGTAACGTCCCCGCTTGCTTAGGCTGTCGGATTATGGAAACGGCTCGAGAACGTTTTTTAACCGGATTAATGGTTAGTTTTATTCCGTGCGGAGCGGTAACGATCGTGTTAAGTGGAATTTCAACTAGATATTTAGGGACAATTCCTACGGTAATTTTATACGGGATGTTTATGGTAGTTACCTTTTTAGTAGGTTTAATAGCTAAAAAAATTTTACCGGGGCAAGCAACCGAATTAATTATGCGTATGCCTGAATACCGTTGGGTTAATTTCAAAACGGTAGGGTTACAAACGTGGTTAAGGTTTAAAGAATTTATTTTTTTAGCTGCTCCCTTCGTTATTATTTTAGGGATTATTTTAAGTAGTGGTCAGATTTTTAAAATTAATCACGGCTTAGCTTGGTTAACTCGGTATTTAGGATTGCCTTTTGAAATGGGAATTTTATTTTTATTAATGATCTTACGTCGAGAACTGATTTTAGTAATGTTAGGTAGTTTGTTGGGTACTCCGGCTTTAAATCAAGTTTTAACGGCGGAACAACTTTTTGTGATTGCTACTTTTACCCTTTTTTCGCCACCTTGTGTTGCAACTTTAGCGGCTTTTGGGAAAGAATTTGGTTGGAAATATACGATTAAAGTATTGATGGTTAAATTAAGTATTGCTTTATTTATGGTTAAAATTGCTCACTTAATTTGGCCGTGGGTAAGTCACTATGTTAAATGAAATTAGTAAGCAATTCGAAATAATGTTGTACCAATTATCGAAAAATTTCTATTATAGTTTGAGTTTTGTAGGTATCTTATGGGGTATTCATTTGATTAACTATTTAACTCGATATCGTTTGAATCATTTGGGGATTATCGTACGTTCGATTAAAGGATTAGGGGGTATTTTTTTAGCTCCCTTTTTACATGCAGATTGGAATCATTTATTTTTTAATTCGGTTCCTTTGTTTGGGTTGGCGGATCTATTGTTAACTCGTGGGGTGCGTTTATTTAGTTATTTGACTGGTTGGGTAATGATTAGTAGCGGGTTAGCTATTTGGTTATTGGGGAGAAAAGGGATTCAGATCGGGGCAAGTAGTTTAATTATGGGATATTTTGGGTACCTAGTTTCAGAAGCGTATTTTCACCGTACGACCCAAAGTATAATTTTATTAATTTTGGTGCTTTATTATTTTGGAGGTTTAATCTTTTCGATTTTCCCACAGAAAAAAAACGTTTCCTTTGAAGGGCATTGTTTTGGTTTCTTAAGTGGTATTCTTTTTGCGTATTGGTTATATAGGTAAAACATGGCGATTATCGTAGGGGTAGATGAAGCAGGTAGAGGTCCTTTAGCGGGTCCAGTAGTAGCAGCAGCGGTAGTTTTAAACACTGAAATTAACGGGGTAAAAGATTCTAAACTATTAACTCCACGACAAAGAGAGCAATTAGCGTTGAAAATCAAAGCTAACGCGTTAAGTTGGGGAATTGGTGTAAGCAGCGTACAAGAAATCGATCGACTGAATATTTTAAAGGCAACGTTATTGGCAATGCAAAGAGCGGTTCAACAGATTACGTTAATTCCGGACGAAGTTTGGGTGGATGGTCCACATGTTCCTGAATTACGGTATCCAACTAAAGCTTTTATCGGTGGGGATCGTTTATATGCTGAAATTAGTACTGCTTCGATTTTAGCCAAAGTTTTTCGTGATCAAATGATGATTCAGTATGATCAACAATATCCTGGTTACGGTTTTGCGCAACATAAAGGGTATGGTACGGCAATGCATCAAAAAGCTTTAGCTCAATTAGGAGTTTCCCCGATTCATCGTCGTAGTTTTGCTCCCGTTTATCAAAGATTAAAACAACGCTGAAACGTTTAGTAAAATCAAATGAACGGTAAAGATTCGATTAAATGAGCAGCAAAAACGTTTGTTTTGAGGCGAAAAGTCATGAAATAAATCCATTAATTAAAATAAAGGCAGAGATTTAAATACGGTTTAGGCTGACTATTATGAATTACTTCGTTAGGAGTTTAAGTAACCGTCTTATGAACATAGTGTTTGATTACGAAGACTAGGATAGACATCTACACTTTAAAAGTGACGATTTGCCTAAAATTAAGGTATTAAACGGACGGAAGGGGAAATCCACCGATTATCATTAAATAAAGTAATTTTAAGGCTTTTCGTTAGGTAGAATTGAAGGATTATTGAAACTAAAGCTTTTGTTTTAGAGGACGGAGTAGGCAGTAAGCAACGGTTTTCGGAAACGTTGGGTTATTATTTTAAGATTTGGATCCTATTTTTTAGCGGGAAAATTACGGGTTGTTTAACGTTGATGTACTTAAATTTAGTGACGAGGAATACGGGGTCATTAGTTTTGAAACGGTAAAATTCTTCGTTAGCAACGGTTTATAACGAGATTATGCGTTATTACAAGTAACATGCTAAAAGAGAGATGATACTAAAAAGGGTAGTAATCTGAAGAATCAAAATACGGGGAGGTAAAGAAGTGATCTGCTTTTGAAAAAGACGTTAACGAAGCGAATGAAAAGCCAAAGATCAACTTTAGATTTTATTGCAAAACGCATCGCTTAACTATCATGTTTAAGAATTGTACTCGATAAACTTTACGAAGCTAAAATAGACGAATTTCTAGAACAAGCTTTGTATGGAAAAGAATGTTTAGCGGTTATAGAACAAGTTAAAAGGAAAACTTTCCCAGAATTAGTATATTACGTCGAACAGGTAGGAGAAGGGTTATTTGATAGTTATTTAAAGAAAAAACGAAAACTGAGTCAATCGTTTTTAGAGAGCAATGAACTTGATATGAGGCAACGGTGGCAAAAAGCGAATATAACTTATTTATAAAAAATGAAATTAATAAAAGATTGAGAGTGAAACAGAAAGCGAAAAAAGAGGGATGAACGGAATGTTAATGGACCTAAAAATAAACATAAATTGGAAGTGGAAATTGATTTTTGGGCACAGGTCATTTTATTTAATTTTTGCGTAATTCAACATCAGAAGTTACATCCTGATTTTCAACTTTCGGTAGAGGATTTTAAAAAATTTTTTGGAAATAGTAAAACGATAGATAAATACGCGATTTTTCAAAGGGTAATTTTACCCGGGGAAAAGGAGCCAGAAATTTGTTTAGGGATAGTTTTTGATGGTATTTTAGTAGATCAGCATAATCAACGTCAAATTCAAAAAATATTATTGCTCTTTCGTTTAAATAGGCAATATTTGGTAACAACTTTATCGGAAAAATTTAATTACCGTAGTAAGACGAATATATTTTATTTTTTTTTAAGTGATATTATAGATAATAAATAAATTGATGATTTTTAGTGGTTAATTAGTAGTACCAAGAATGATTGGATAACCAGATGGTTTTAAACATTTGCATTATATTATAAGTATCATTAGAGATATAATAATTTTATGTTATTTGGCTTATTAATGGCGATTTTGTTTTACAAAATGCCGCATGTCGATATAAATTTATTAGTATAAGCTATCAAGTGCTAGCTGGGTTAGCGTTGCTTTTGGCTTATAAATTTTGTCTTAGTATTACTTACTACGCGCTTAATAAATTTCGACCAATAAAACAGGCGATCGTTGATTACCGAGCGAAGATTATCGATCACACGAATTGGATGAAATATCTGAACGTTAATAGTACCGAGTTATCCGTTGTAGAGTACGCCAATTTTTGGCCAGATAACGCTCCGATTTTAATGAAACAAAGTGATTTTGACGGTACTTCACAATCGAGATTGGATGGGCTGTTAAATTTTTTAGAAAGTAAAACTTTTGCGTTAAGCGACGCTGCGGTGAATCGAACCACTTATCCTTTAGCGTTTGGTTGTTATTACTTAAACGCTTGGAATTCTATTTTTGAAAGGGACGGTATAGAAAAATTATCGGAAACTCCTTTTTTAGATTATACCCACGATACGATATTAGAATTATTGGCCCAATGGCACCCTAGCTTTGAAGCAGCTTATGTGCAGGCTTTCCAGTTTTATCAGCAGCATCAAGAGGAGATGAAAGATGAGTGCAAAGCAGCAGCAGAAGATGATGATGAAAGCACGGAAAGCACACTTTCACAGCGATTTAAACAGTTAGAAAAAAACGCTTATGCGATCTATAATACCGCAGAGCTCCTTTTAGATTTTATTGCTAAAAAAATTGCGGATTTACCTAATTTAATGGTTGTACCAGACCAGTTATACGAAGCTAAAATGGCTGAATTTTTGGAACAAGCTACTTATAGCCAAGAATGCCTATCTTTTTTAGAAAAAATTATCCCGCAAAGATTGTGACTTATATTGAAGACAGAGCGGAATACGTCGCAAAAAAACAGTGGAACTTTTATTTAGATAATCGGAATTATTATTTTTCACGATCCGATGAACTTCAAAAAAAATTATTAGATCGAGTTGAAGATCAGCATAAAAGCGAAGTGCAGCAACAATTTAACCTGCAACGACAATTAGAAATGCATGCTATTAACCGGAATATTCATGCGCCTTTAGTTAAACATCGCTTAGAATTTGAGATTGATTTTTTGTCGCAATGGGTATTATTTAACTTTTGTTTAGCTAAACATCGGATGAAAAAACCGAGATTTAAACCTTCAATACTAGATTTTGAAAAATTTATCGATCAATCTTTCATTACTTACGGTAACGTTTTTCAGTTTGTACGTTTTCCAGGCGCTACACAACCGGAAGCTTGTCTCTGTATTTCGTTTAAAGCGCAGTTAATTAACGAAGCAAAGCAGGCTGAAGCAACTACTTTAGGAATGCTCTTTCGACGTAATGGCCAATACGTGATTACCAAATTGGAAGAACGTTTTGATTATTGTAGTAAAGCAGATTATTATTTGCTTTGGTAAAAAATCGTAGGTGTTGATCAAAATATACTTAAGAGATCTTTGGTTTTTTAATGTTTATTTTGTTTAAGTAGGGGGACTCAACTGCTGCAAATGGATATTCTCGAATCGTAAGGTTCACTGCAACGTCACTTTAGGTAAAGAAAAGATTTGATGATTTTACAAATAGACAGCAGCGTAGCGTTATTTATGATGGAAAAATGTTTGTTATTTTTTGTTTGAATTAACAAATTAGGGGGAGGTGTTCCTAATTGACATCGTTTCTAAATTATTATTAAATAATTATATATTAATAAAACGAGGTATTGAAATGGTACCAGAGCAGAAACAGCACTTAGACGCAATCGTAGCAGAACAATGTAAGGTTTGCCGGACGATTACTAAATTAATCGTAGGTAAATTAAGTAAACCGCCGTTATCGTCTTCTAATAGTAAAATTAGGGAATATTACAACGGTTTTCTTAGTTATTTTTTAGATAAAGGCTGGAAAGGTGAAAATGGTTTAGAACAAGATACGAGGCTTTCTCTGGCCGATAAAGCGTATATTGCTTATAACGTGCGCCATCAAGCTAGATTAGAAGCTAGGCAGTATATGAATGTAAAAGATCGAACTTTAGTTGAAGCTAGGGATTTTAAAACTTACGGTAATCGAGAGGGGCCCACTTTTGAATGGTTGGTTGCGAAAAAATTAGCCAAAATCAAAGGGGAGGTAAATCAACAAAATTTAGATCAATTGTACGAAGAAATTATTAATTCGTCGACGAAAACGAATCGTAAAGTTAATTTTTTTGTGTCGATTTACGATTTGATGAATACTGGTCTGGTGACAGGGGTCATTGCGAATATAGGAACTATGGGTTGGGAAAGTAGTCATTCATTAGGGAACGCGGTCGATAAGCTTTGGAATAAAATCAAAAATATTATCCATTTGACAAATAGCGTTGTAGACGTAAATCCTAGAGAACGTCCATCAATATAAACCTAGGTTTGGGAGAAAATAAAGCATGGTTAAAGATAAAGTACAAGTTTTAGACGAAATAGTAACTAAATTCGGTTTATTAAAAGAAATTGCACCTAAAGAATATGCAGAAGTAGTCAATATCTTATTTAATAAAGAAATAGAATGGAGAAAAAATGAGGATGCAGCGGATCATCAGTTTTTATATAAACAAGTGGTTAATGATTTAGTTTGGAAAATTAGAATTAACGATTTTCCAACAGAACCGTTATATACTTTGTTTATTGGGGATAAAGCGATTTTAACTTTTGATGATATGCCGGATACTTGGAGTTATAAATAAGGTTAGGTAATCAATAATAATTCGAAGGTAGGTTCTTAATTAAGAAAACGAGTGAAAAAAGGTAGGTTAAAACTACTTTTTAAGAAATTTTATTGCTTGCTAAAAAACGGAAAGTAAAGTATAAATATAAAATTATTAAACTACGCACACTTTTCGACACAAAAATCGGGTGCTTTTTTAAAGGTTGGTTTTTGGGAAAAGTGGAGGATAACAACCCAAAAGGAGTGTATTTATGAAAAATAAGTTAACAATTAAAGAATTATTGAGCGCAGGTGTACATTTTGGTCATCATGCACGTTATTGGAATCCTAAGATGGCTCAGTACATCTATACTACACGGGATAAAGTACACATTATTGATTTAGATAAAACTTTAGTTAATTTTCAAGAAGCAATCAATTTTGTTAGTGGTATTATAGCGCGTCGAGGGAAAATTCTCTTTGTAGGGACCAAAATTCAAATCAGAGATTTAGTAAGACGCGAGGCGGAACGTTGTGGTATGCCTTACGTGGATTTTCGTTGGTTAGGGGGAATGTTAACTAACTATAAAACAATACGTCAATCGCTGAAAACGTTAAAAGAATTAGAAGAAATGAGAGACAGCGATTTATTTAACAAGATGACGAAGAAAGAAACTTTAGTCTTACAGAGAGAAATTTCTCGCTTGGAAAAAAGTTTAGGGGGTATCCGTAACATGGTTGGGGTCCCAGATGCGATTTTTGTGCTTGACGTAGGATACGAAAAAATTGCGGTTAGTGAAGCAAATAAGTTGAAAGTACCGGTAATTGGCATCGTTGATACAAATAATTCTCCGGATGGTGTAGATTATTTAATACCTGGAAACGATGATTCTCGTCGTGCGATGGAATTGTATTTAAAGAAAATTACCGATGCTATTTTAGATGCTCAAGCTTTATTGCCTCAAAATGAAGAGGAAGAAAAAGAAGAAAAAAACGTTAAGAAATTAGTCCCGACGGGTAAAAAACGGGTCTTTAAAAAAGAACGTAACGCGGAAAAAATAGTGAAAGTAACGAAGGTAGCAGAAAATCAAGCAACTACTAACGAAAGTACTCAACCGGAATTAACGAAAAAACAACCAAAAACTGAAGAAAATAACGAAAGTGAAACGGTTAAAAGCACGAAAAAAAGTAAAGTAGTTAAAAAAGCAGCATCAAGCGTGCAAGTAGAAAAAAATAACCAACTAACAGGGGATTTGAATAAGCTGAAGAGAGGTGAAAGATGAACATTACGGCAGCGATGGTTAAACAATTAAGGGAACAGACCGGAATCGGAATGATGGAATGTAAAAAAGCATTGGAAGCAGCTGAAGGGGATTTAGATAAAGCAATTGAAAATTTAAGGAAAGCAGGTAAGGCTAAAGCAGCGAAAAAAAGTGGACGGATAGCAACCGAAGGGCGGATAGTGTTAGCTTGTAAAGAACAAACAGGTTGTTTATTGGAAATCAACTGCGAAACCGATTTTGCTTCTAAAGAAAACGAATTTATAAAATTTTGTCAGCAAGTAGGTGAAGTGGCTTTAGACCGTTCAATTAACGATTTAGAAGCTTTAAAGGGTTGTTATATTGATCAACAGACGGTTTTGGAAGTGCAAGAAGCTTTAGTTGCTAAAATTGGTGAAAATATTCAAATTAGGCGCTTAACTAAAGTAGAAGGAGGAGCGGTTTTTGGTTATTTACACGCGAATCGTATCGGTGTTTTGGTTGTTCTAGATCAACCTAATCCTGAGTTAGGAAAAGATTTAGCCATGCATATTGCGGCTACAAAATCAACGGTGATTTACCGTAAGGACGTATCTAGTGAGCTTTTAGAGAAAGAAAAAGAAATTTATTTAGCTCAAATGGCGGATTCTGGTAAACCTGAAAATATTAAAGAAAAGATTATTACCGGTAAATTAAATAAATTCCTTGACGAGATTTCTTTAGAGGGGCAACCTTTTGTAAAAGCGCCAGATTGTAAAGTAGGAGAACTTTTAAATAAAGCAGGTGTAAAAGTTTTAAAAATGGTGCGATTTGAATTAGGAGAAGGAATTACTAAAGAAAACGTCGATTTTGCTAAAGAAGTAGAAGCGCAAATAGCAGAAGCAAAGAGAAATTAATGAGTTATAAACGCGTTATTTTGAAAGTTAGCGGTGAAGCTTTATTAGATGAAAAAACTCATGCTCCGCTTAGTTTAGCAAAAGCGGAGAATTTGCTCCTGGAAATTAAGACGGTTGCTAGTCAGTTTCAATTGGCATTAGTGATAGGAGCAGGTAATTTTTTTCGGGGAGAATTTTTTAGTAAACAAAGTGATTTGTCGAGGGTCGCGGGCGACCAACTAGGGATGATGTCAACGATGTTGAACGGACTTTTCTTAAAAGAATTCTTTGCTAAACATCAATTAAAAGTGAAATTAGTCTCCGCGTTAGCAGTCGAAGGGTTAATTGAACGTTATATTCCTGATCGGGTAAACGAGTATCTTAATAAAGGAGATTTAGTTATTATCGTAGGGGGAACGGGTAATCCGTTGGTGACTACAGATACGGCTTTATGTTTACGAGGAGTAGAGTTAAATGCAGATTTGGTTTTAAAAGCTACTCATAAAGTAGACGGGGTTTATTCTAGTGACCCGTTGCTCGATAAAAACGCAAAATTATATCACCGATTAAGTTACGATTTTGTTTTGCAACAAGAGCTTAAGATTATGGATCGTACTGCTTTTTTAATTGGTAAAGAACAACATTTAACTTTAGGAATCTATAATTTTAATAAAGCGGGTGCTTTAGAGAAAATTTTGAAAGGGCAACCAGAAGGTACTGTCGTTTGTTGAGGAAAGACTATGTTGGATAATTGTAAAAAATTGGCAGAAGTAGGTATGAAGAAAGCATTGGAAGCTTGCGAAAATGAATTAAGTAAAGTTCGTACCGGTAGAGCTCACGTTGGTATTTTAGAAGGAATTAAAGTAGATTATTACGGGAGCGAGAGTCCTTTAAAAAACCTGGCGAACCTAGGCGTTAGTGATGCGCGCACTCTAACGGTTACTCCGTGGGATAAAAGCATGCTTAAAGCGATTGAAAAAGCAATTATTACGGCAGATTTAGGTTTAAACCCGGTTAACGAAGGGGAATTATTGCGTATTCCCGTTCCGCCATTAACCGAAACGAGGCGTAAAGAATTAGTCAAATTGGTTAAAAATATCGTAGAGGCTGGGAAAGTATCAGTGCGTAACGTACGGCGGGAAGTATTAGATAAAGCTAAATTAGCTTTAAAGAATAAAGAAATCAGTGAAGATATCGTACGTCGTATTGAAGATGAGGTACAAAAAATTACTGATCGTTTTATTGTGAATTTAGATAAAATGGGTAGCGTTAAAGAACAGGAACTAATGACGGTATAGTAAAATGCTGTTACCGCGTCACGTTGCAATTATTATGGATGGTAATGGTCGTTGGGCAAAAGAACGGGGGAAGATAAGAACTTTTGGGCATACTCAAGGAGCTAGACGAGCCGAAGAAATAGTGTATGCCGCAATAGAACAACAATTAGAAGTATTGTCTTTATTTGCTTTTAGTCTAGATAACTGGCAACGGCCTAAAGAGGAAGTACATTTTTTGTGGCAGCAGATTATTGAAAAATCAGTTTTGAACGAAATAGATAAATTAAATCAATTAGCCGTACAAATTAGATTTATCGGAGATTTTAGTTATCTTCGGCGAGAAATACAAGAGCGCCTTAATACGATTGCAAAAGATACGGCTAAGAACCGAGGGTTAAAATTAGTAGTGGCTTTAAGCTACAGTGGACGTTGGGACATATTAAATGCTTGTCAGTTGTTTGTTCAAAATCATCATCAAGGTTCTATCGACGATTACTTAAGTACTAAAGGGTTACCAGATCCTGATTTGTTAATTAGAACAAGCGGGGAACAAAGAATCAGTAATTTTATGTTATGGCAATTAGCTTATACAGAACTATATTTTGTGCAAAAAAACTGGCCAGATTTTACGAAAGAGGACTTTCAACAGGCTTTAAGAGAATTTCAAACACGCAATCGGAGGTACGGTAAGTGTTAAAACAACGAGTGATTACGGCAATGGTTTTATTAGGATTATTGGTTTTAGTACTGAATACTTCCCCTTTGGTTTTCAGCCTTGCAGTGTGGGGGATAGGGATATTGGCAGCTAATGAATTCTTATTGTTATTTGCCGAATTTAAGGAAAGGAAGTGGCGTTGGTCGGTTTTATCCTTTTTGTTGCTTAACCTCATTGTTAACGGCTTAATGCCTTTAAAACCGTTGTTATTTTTAAATGCTATTTGGTGGATATTGGTAGTGCCGATGTTAATTTGGCAATACAGTAAATGGCAACGGGTCGTCTTTTCTTGGGGGATGATATTAGGGATGTTGTTTCTGATCTTTATTCCTGCGATCAGTAGTATTAATAGGATTGTTCACGATTACGGGGCAATTAGCTTGCTTTATTTTTGGAGTGGTATTTGGATTAATGATGCTGGAGCGTATTTAGTAGGACGGAAGTATGGAGAGTTACCTTTAGCGGCTAAAATTAGTCCTAATAAAACGAAAGAAGGTTTTTGGGGAGGCTTATTTTTATCTGTTTTATGGAGTATTTTGTGGGGACTTGTTTTAGCTTTCGTACGGTTTAAACCGTTAATTTTTTTAAGAGAACCGAAGAAATTTTTAATGGTGTTTTTCTTATCGATATTGACTAGTCTTTTGGGGACATTAGGAGATCTTTTTGAAAGTATGCTCAAACGTAATGCGGGCGTTAAAGATAGTGGTCATATGTTACCAGGACACGGTGGGTGGTTAGATCGTATCGATAGTACTTTAGCGGTTATGCCAATTTGGATGTTGGGCTTAATATTGATGAATTAGGTGAATATGAAAGGTTATAAGTTTTTTTGGCTCTTTAATTTATTATTAGTTAATTCTATATATGCTGATTTCGTGATTAAACAAATTAAGGTCGAAGGAGCTAATAAAATTCCAGTCGGGACTGTTTTAAACTACGTGCCTTTAGAAATAGGTGATAAGTTTAAAGATAGTGATGCTCCTTTGGTAATTAATAGTCTTTATCGTTCTGGTTTTTTTAAGGATATACAGTTATACAAGCAAGATAACGTTTTAATCGTTAGAGTCAAAGAACAAAGTACGTTAAGTGCTATTCGAATTTCTGGGAATAAAGAATTTTCAAACAAAAATATTCGCGAAATTTTAGATGCTTTAGAGGTGAAAGAAGGACGGTCGATTGACCATTTTAGTTTGAAAAGGATCAAAGTAGCTTTATTAGAACAGTATAAACTTAAAGGCTATTATGCTGCTCAGGTAGATTTTGATTTAGACGAGGACGTGCAAGGGCGTCAGCGATTATGGATTAAAATTAAGGAGCAGGACATAGCAAAAGTTAAATATATTGGTTTTACCGGCAATAAGGTCTTCAGCGATAAAAAATTACGTTCAGTAATGGGGTTAAAAACTACCGGGATTTTAAGTTGGTTGTATAATGATGATCGATATTCGGCTAACCAAGTAGAAGCAGAATGCATGAAGATTCAAGATTATTATATGGATTACGGTTATTTGCATGCTCGAGTAGTTAACGATCAAGCTCGCATGAAAAACGTAAAAAAGAATACTTGGATTGATTTACAAATCTCAGAATTAGAGGTGCAGGATAACGTTAATCCTCCAGTAAAAGTAACTTACGATGCTAAAAAAAATGGCGTAGCTTTACATTTTACGATTTTTGAAGGGAAACAATTTTATTTTGATGATTTTGAATTACGAGGGGAATTTTGTAATAAAAAAGAGCAATTTTTAAAAGCAATTACGATTAAGAAAGGGACGGTTTTTTCCCGCAAAACGGTAGTCGAAATTCGTTCTGCTATTTTAGAAATTTTAGGAGATTTAGGATACGGAATGCCGGAAGTAATTGTCTCTTATGTAGAAAACGGTAATCGCGTAAAAGTTATTTTTGAAATCCATCCTAAACACCGAGTGTATTTAAGATATATTAATTTTAAAGGGAATAACCGTACGGAAGATAAAGTTTTACGTCGAGAAATGCGGTTACAAGAAGGTAGCTTATATTCGACTAGTAAAATTAATGAATCTGTTCGTAGGTTAGCTAATTTGAGAATTTTAGAAGATTTAAATTTTCAAGTTTACCCGGTAGAAAATACTAATAACCAATTAGACTTAGTTTATACTTTTAAAGAAGTTTCAGATATTTCGTTAAACGTACAGGCTGGGGTTTCTGATCAAGGAGGGTTTAGTTTTATTGCCGGAGCAAGTTTAATCGATAGTAATGTTTTAGGTTCAGGAAAATCGTTAGGCGTTAGAGCAGATTATTCCCGTTCTTCTCAAAGTATAGGCTTTAATTATTATGATCCTTATTATTTAAAAGATCGTATCGGTTATGGTTTTTCGATTAATATCTCTCAGAGTAATCCGCATAAGATCGATAGTAATTTAAGTAGATATCGTAGTCGATCTTTAGAGGTAATGAATTCAATCGATGTTCCGATTAGTGATTATACGCAATTGGGTTTTGGGGTAGGTTATGAACATATTGCTGAAGGAATGACGGATCATTTAAATCCAAAAGCGAAAGATTTTTTAAAAACGTACGGAGAATATTTTGATTTCTTTAAAGTAGTAACGGATTTACGTTACAGTAAATTAGATCGAGGTATTTTTCCTAAACATGGGTTATATTCTAGTTTAACCTTAGAAAATTATATGCCTGCTTTTCATAAAAGTTTATATTTTGCAAAGGTCGATGGGCGTATTGGCTATTATCAACCCGTGTATAAGGATTTAATTTTTAAAATCAATGGAGAATTAGGTTACGGAATTAGTTTTGTTGGGAAAGAAAATTACCCCTTTTTCAAAAATTTTTATGCCGGTGGAATGAATACTATACGTGGTTTTGAACCAGGTACTATTGCTCCGTATGAAGATAGAAAGAACGTTATTGGAGGTAACGTTTTAACTTTAGCTAGTGCTAGTTTAATTTTACCTACTCCATGGCCAACGGTAGTGCGTCCTAGTTTTTATTACGACGTAGGAAACGTATCTGATAATTCTTTCCATTTGAACGATTTACGTATGTCAGTCGGGTTTCAATTAGAATTTCGTACGCCGATAGGCCCATTAGCGGTTAGCTTTAGTAAAATAGTACGTAAGAAGAGTTGGGATGAAACGAAGTGTTTTCAATTTAATATTAGTGGGGGATTTTAGTGAGGAGTTATACTTTAGAGTATTTAGCTAATTATTTAGGCGCTTCGTATCGCGGAGTAGCTACTTATTCGATTCATAAATTAGCGGCGCTGGAAGAAGCAGATGCCGAAGCGATTACGTTTTATAGTAATAAAAAATTCAAGAAAGAGTTACAACGTTGTCAAGCCGGGATTATTTTATTGACTGCGGCAGCAGCGGAAGAAGTTAAAAATAACGTTATTATCGTGAAGGATCCGTACTATGCTTATGCAAAAATTTCGGCTTTGTTTGTTAAAGGGACGTTTATTGCTGGGATAGCGAATACGGCTGTTTTAAGTGAAGAAGTACAGTTAGGAGATAACGTAGCGATTGGACACCATGTTTTTATCGGAAAAAGAGTTAAATTGGGAAACAACGTAATTATTGAAGCTGGTTGTACCGTTCAAGACGACGTTGAAATAGGAGATGATTCCCATCTTTTTCCTAACGTAGTGATTTATCATGACGTTAAATTAGGGAAAAAAGTCTTAGTACATAGTGGTACGGTGATTGGCTCAGACGGTTTTGGCAACGCTAATTATCAAGGACGTTGGGAGAAAATTCATCAGCTTGGTTCTGTGGAAATTCATGATGACGTAGAAATTGGTGCTAATACTTCAATTGATCGAGGAGCGATTGGCAATACGGTGATTGAAACGGGGGTTAGGATCGATAATTTAGTCCAGATTGCTCATAACGTTAAGATTGGAGCACATACTGCTATTGCAGGATGTACTGGGATTGCGGGTAGTGTAGAGATCGGTAAATATTGTTTAATTGCGGGGGGAGTAGGAATTGCTGGTCATTTGAAAATACATGATCGAGTGATTTTAACGGCTATGACGGGAGTAGCTAGATCAATTACGGAACCAGGGGTCTATTCTTCGGGGGTACCGGCTTTTCCTAATAAGCAATGGTGGAAATTAATCGCTTTGTTTACTCGTGCAGATGAACTGAAAAGAAATTTAAAACGACCTTCTTTGTCTTGGTGGGAAAAGTTAAAAAGTAAATTTTTCAAAAGAGGCTAATGTAAATGGTAGATGAAAAAAATAGCGTGCAAGAAATACGGAGATTAATTCCGCATCGTTATCCCTTTTTAATGGTGGACCGAATTTTAGAATATATTCCCGGAGATTATTTAATTGCTTTAAAAAATGTTTCGATTAATGAAGAATATTTTAATGGCCATCTTCCTAAAATGCCAATTATGCCTGGAGTGTTGATGGTGGAAGCATTAGGTCAAGCGGCGGGATTGTTACTTTATTATACTTTAGATTTAGTACCAGGCGAAAATAATGGTTATGTTTTTGCCGGGGCGAATCAAGTAAGATTCCGTAAGGTAGTAGAACCAGGTGACCAATTAAAATTAAAGGTAAAAATTTTAAAGCGAAAAAGTAGTTTATGGATTTTTGAAGCGTCAGCAACGGTTGATGGACAATTGGCTTGTGGAGCTGAATTATTGATTTTACAAAGTGCTAAGGTGAAAACATGATCGATCAACGAGCAGTAGTCTTAACGAAAAAAATTGCTGATAATGTCGAAATCGGCCCTTTTGCGGTAATTGGTGAACAAGTGGAATTAGGAGAAGGGTGTTCGGTTGGTCCACATGCGGTTATTCAGGGACGAACTAAATTAGGTAAAGGGAATAAGGTCTTTCAATTTGCATCAATCGGAGAAATACCCCAAGATAAAAAATATGCTGGAGAAGATACGGCGTTAATTATCGGTGACCATAACGTTTTTAGGGAAAATTGTACCGTACATACTGGTACCGTCCAAGGTGGAGGAGTAACTAAAATCGGTGATGATAATTTATTTATGGTAGGTACTCATGTGGCGCATGATTGTATCGTAGGTAACCATACGGTCTTTGCTAACGGAGCTACTTTAGCTGGTCATGTCCAAATTCATGATTACGTGATTTTAGGCGGTTTTACTAAAATAGCTCAATTTTTAACGGTAGGAGAGCATGCTTTTTTAATCGGTGGTTCAGACGTTAGTAAAGATATTTTACCTTACGTTATTGCTGGAGGACCAAAAGGGCGATTATACGGTTTAAATCTAGTGGGTTTAAAGCGAGCGGGATTTACGAAGGCATTAATTGAAAAGCTCCATCAGGCTTATAATCTGATTTTGCATCAAGGTTTAACGGCTCGGCAAGCAATTGAAGCTCTCGAAGAATTATCCGAACAATGTAGTGAAATTGCGAAAATGAAGCGTTTTTTAGAAGAGAGTACAAAAGGTATTTTGCGCGAGTAATATTTTGGAAACGGTTTTTTGTTTAGTAGGGCCTACAGCAACAGGTAAAAGTGCGTTAGCATTAAAATTAGCTGATTTTTTCCCTATTGAAATTGTGAGTATGGATTCAGCAATGGTTTATCAGGGATTAGATATCGGTACTGCTAAACCTAGCCTTCTAGAACGCAAAAAAGTAGTACATCATTTGATTGATATTTTATCACCGTCCGAAGTTTTTTCAGTAGGGGATTTTTTCCGAAAAGTTAAGGAAATTTTATCGGATATTATTAGTAGGAAAAAACTACCGCTGATTACGGGGGGTAGTTTAATGTATTTTAACGTTTTAAAAAATGGAATGTCAGAATTGCCGGAACATAACCAAACGTTTAGGTTATGGTTTCAACAGCGAAAAAATGCTGTAGGGCTAAAAGCGTTATACGATCAGTTAAAGCGAATAGATGAACAATATAGTATTAAAATTTCGGTAAACGATCAAAAACGGATTGAACGCGGTTTAGAACTTTATTATTTAACTGGGCAAAAACCGAGTATTTTATTAACAAAACGGCATTTTTTACCATTTCAATGGGTTAATTTTTATTTATTAGACCAAATGGAAAATTTACGCTTTAAGATTAAAGAGCGTTTAGAACGAATGTTGAGTGATGGTCTAGTTGCAGAGGTAGATGGTTTGTTAAAAGCAGGGGTACCGAAAAATAGCGTTGCGTTGCAAAATATCGGATATAGACAAGTGATTCCTTATTTACAAGGAGAAATTACGGAAGAAGAAATGCGGCAGCAACTTTTTTATGCTACGAGTCGTTTAGCTAAGCATCAGTTAACTTGGTTAAAAAAATGGGAACATGAAGATTACCAGCTTAACGTGGCAGATCAAAATTTACTAGCAAAGATAAAAATAAAGATAGAGCAAAGGTTATGAAATCGGTGATTTGGGAGTTAGGTTGGCGCTATTTTAAAAACAGGAAACAAAATAAGTTTATTTCGTTAGGGGTCTGGATTTCAATTTTAGGGATCGCTTTAGGGATTATGGTATTAATCGTCGTTTTGTCGGTGATGAATGGTTTCGATTACGAAATTCATCAGAAAATTTTTCAATACACTCGACCATTAACTCTACTTGGTTATCAAGGAGAATTAGAAAATTATAACGTGATTAAAAAAGAATTGTATGCCGAACATCACTTATTAAGCGCTCCTTTTTTGACCGAACAGGGGATGCTAGTGAACCATCGACAGTACAGTGGAATTATGATTCAAGGTATTGAATTTGAAGAACCGTTGCCCGCCGTTTTAAAAGAATTGACTTCCTTAAAAGAGCAATTTAAAGATTACGTTGTGTTTTTAGGTAAAGATACGGCGCGTCATTTACAAGTGCAAACTGGAGATACGGTCGTTTTAATTATTCCGCAATTGACCACTACTTTAGGTGGTATGCTTCCTAGAATGAGATCTTTAAAGATTATTGGGCTATTTGAAGAGAAAATGGGAAACCAAATGACCGCTTATCTACCGTTAAAAACGGTGCAAACTTTATTACAAAGTAAAACGGTAACGGGGTTGAGTATTAATTTACCTAATTTTTATCATGTTTTTCAGGTAGCGGACGTGATTTCGCAGAAATACCAGCACGTCGGGTACGTTTCTACTTGGGCTCAAGAATACAGCGCTTTTTTTCAAGCGGTGCGAATGGAAAAAACGACGTTATTCGTTATCTTAACTTTTATTGTGGCGGTAGCTAGTTTTAATTTAGTTGCGAGTTTAATTGTAAACGTGTACGAAAAGAAAGGAGAAATTGCTTTACTAAGAACTTTAGGGGCTAATTCTAAAATGATTATGCAAGTTTTTATGGTTTATGGTGGACTAATCGGTTTTCTAGGGGTATGTTTAGGATTTTTGTTAGGGATACCGTTAGCTTTAAATGCTCCTCAAATAGTTCATTTTTTAGAACTTTTACTACATACGCAATTTATTCAAGAAGGGATTTATTTTATAGACTATTTGCCTTCTCGAGTAATAGTTTCAGATTTAGTATTAGTGGGAGTTATTTCCTTTTTAATGAGTATTTTAGCTACTTTATATCCAGCTTGGAAAGCAACGACGATAGATCCGGTGGAGGTTTTACGTGGAGAATAATTGTTTAAAAATTGAGCAGCTAACTAAAGGTTATCGTGACGAAGTTGTTTTACGAGAAGTAAACCTAGAAATTCAATTAGGGGAAAGTGTTGCCATTACCGGTAGTTCTGGTTCAGGAAAAAGTACTTTATTACATTTAATCGGGGGGTTATTAAACTATCAAAAAGGGAGTATTCGGTTTAAAGGGCGTGAAATTAACCAATTTAACGAGCAAGAACGTTGTGTTTTTAGAAACCAATGTTTAGGTTTTGTCTATCAGAAAACTTTTTTATTGAAAAATTTAACGGTCTTAGAAAATACTTTATTGCCTTTAAAAATTAGTAAGCGTCCGACCGATCATCAACACGTAATTGATTTATTAGAAAAATTGGGCTTAAGTAAGCATTTAAATAGGTATTATCATCAATTATCTGGGGGTGAAGGCCAAAGGGTAGCTATTGCTCGTGCTTTAGTTACTAAACCGGTATTGGTTTTAGCGGATGAACCTACCGGTAATTTAGACTATACCACTTCACGACAAGTTTTAGCAGAATTTTTAGCTTTGGTGAATAATTATGGTTCTACTTTATTGATGGTTACCCATGATTTAGAAATTGCAAAACGGTTAAAAAAACATTACGCATTAGTTAACGGTCGCTTGCAGTTAACTACCTAGTAATTTGAAAAATAAATCGCTTAAGAATGAAAAGGAGTATTTCTAGGGTTAATAGCTATTGAGAAGAAGGTATAAGGAGATGATTAATAGTTTAATAACGCAAATTAATTTAGAAAAGGATTTTTCTTATTTAATCGTTACTGAAAATGGAAAAGTAGCTGATCAAATTTTTAACCAATTACGTTTTATTAAACGGTTCTTTGCGTATTCCTGGACGGTTGATTTATTTCCTGGATACGAAACTTTGCCTTACGAAAATTTAATGATTGCTGACGATTTGTTGTATCAGCGATTAGCCACTTTAAACCAAATTAGACAGCGACCGCAAGTGATTATTACTGAAATCAGTACGTTGATGCGTAAGTTACCTCCGGCAGAAAATTTACCCAAAGGGTTAAATTTGTCTCAAGAGGTGACTTTTACTACTTTAAAACAAGTGTTAGTACAAAATGACTTTATTAACGTATCTCAAGTAACTGCTCCTAAAGAGTATGCAATTAGAGGGGGAATCATTGATCTATATATAGATCATTCTCCTTATCGGTTAGCGTTTGAAGATGAGCAATTAAAAAATATTTGGCTTTTAGATCCTGAAACTCAGCGTTCGGGGAAAAAAGTTAAAGAAGTTGTTTTTTTCCCTGCTCACGAAGTAACTTTGGACGAAC
>CAUUCF010000004.1:0-74072 GCA_963543695.1 uncultured Gammaproteobacteria bacterium | reverse complement strand
AAATCTTAGATTAAGTTTTTTCACGTAACCAAATCCAAATGCTTTTTGTACAAGAGGTATATTAAAAATGATTATGAAAATATAATGTTAATATTAAGAATTCGAGAAAATCGATTCAAAACAAGTATTTGGCAATTTAACCAGTAGTTAGGAAAAATTTAGCATCCGGTAACGTCGTAATCAAGCAAGGGCTTACCTCCGACGATTATCAAATTAAGTAAACTGCCAATCGAACAAATTTAAAAACCGCCAACAACGGGCATTTACTCAATCAAAACGAAACAAAACTAGTCGAAATAGAGGATTTAATAGAAAAGAAATATGCGATACCGATTAATTAATCGTAAAAAATTAAAATATAGATGGAGTCGTTGTTTTAACGAAAGTAATTTTAATTTAATTTACTAAGACGTATGAAGGCTCCTTGCTACACACCAAATTTCTACCTTCTTAACACCACTTTTATGTAATTGTTTAGCAATCGTTTTGGCAGTAGTGCCAGTGGTATAAACATCGTCAATGATCGCTACGTGTCGATAATGATTTTGTTTAACCTCAAAAGCATTAGTTAAATTACGGTATCGTGCTGGTAAATTTAAAGTACTTTGTGGAACAGTATGTTTTATTTTCACGATGATTTCGTTATCAATTGGGATAGAAAGGGCTTTTTCTACCCTTTTAGCAATCTGATAACTTTGGTTAAATTCTCTTTCTTTTAAACGTTTAAGGTGCAGCGGAACAGGTAATATTACTTCTGGAAAAGGAGGAGATAAATGTCTTTTTAATGCATGCCCTAACAACGTACCTAATAAATGAGCAAAAAATAATTGTTTATGGAATTTAAGTTTTATTAACCATAACTTAATGTATTCTTCGTAACCGTAGAGAGCATAAACTCGTTCGAAACAACTTTGACATTTGGTATGAGGATTAAAATGTTTTAGCGAAAAACATTTTTTACAAAAATTGGGTAAAGTAGGTAAGAGAGACAAACAAGTTCTACATAAATAAAAAGGAACTCCCGTTGCATTACGACAAATTAAACAACGATTGTGGCTTAAAAAGCGACGATAAATTTTTTTTGAAAAACGAATGAAATCTAACATGCTGATTATTTTATGAAATGATCGGATCAATATTATTATAAAAACTCTATCCGTTTGAAACTCGCTTTTTTTACTAATTAAATTATTACCGTCTTTGTTTTATTTTGAGATAAAAAATAGGGTTAAACTTGATTATTTTGATAGAAAATGTTTTGATGATTCCTGAGATTACAAGGAATTTGTTTAATGAAAAAAGTATTGAAGTTAATTTTGAGTGTTTGTCTTTTGAGCTATAACTTTTTGGCGTTTGGTAACGAAGAGTTAAAAGACCAAGATTTACGTTTATTGAAAGAAACGTTTAAAAATATTAAACAGTATTATTACCAAGAAGTAGATAAAGACCTTTTATTAAAAACCGCTTTACAAGGCATGGTAACGAAATTAGATCCTCATTCAGACTTTTTAGGGCCGGAAGAGGTAAAAGACTTAGAAAACGATACTACCGGTAAATTCGGAGGTATAGGAGTAGAAATCGTAATGGACCGAGATGCAATTTTAGTTGTTTCTCCAATCGACGGTACGGTAGCCCATAGAGCTGGAATTAAAGCTGGTGATTACATTATTCAAATAAACGATAAATTAGTAAAAAATTTAACTTTGAAAAACGCGATTAATTTAATGCGAGGAACTCCTGGAACTCGAGTTAAATTAACGGTGGCAAGACAAAATAATTCAAAACCTTTAATTTTTAATTTACAGCGCGAAATCATTAAAGTTAAAAGCGTACGTTCAATGATGTTATTACCTCATTATGCTTATTTACGTTTATCTTTATTCCAAGAACGTAGTGCTAAAGAATTAAAAGAAAACGTTATGCATTGTTTAAAAGAAGATCCTGCTTTAAAAGGGGTGATTTTAGATTTGCGTAATAATCCGGGTGGACTTTTAGATGCGGCTGTTGACGTAGCAGATTTATTTTTAGATGCTAATCAATTAGCGTACGATAAGTTGATCGTTTATACCAAAAGTAAAGTTTCTGGTTTTAAAGTAGATGCGTATGCGCATCCAGGAGACATTTTGTCTGGAATACCGATGGTCGTTTTAATTAACGGGGGTAGCGCTTCTGCTTCTGAAATTGTAGCAGGTGCTTTACAGGACCATCAACGGGCTTTAATCGTAGGAACTAAAAGCTTTGGCAAAGGATCTGTTCAGGTAGTTTTACCTTTAGAAGGTAATAATGCTCTTAAATTAACTACCGCCGTTTATTATACTCCGAGCGGTCGATCAATTCAGGCCGAAGGAGTTTTGCCTAATGTGGAAATAGAAAATTTACCTCTAGACTATAATCTTTTGAAAAATCAACAAAAAGAGGCATTAAAATTTGAAGAAGCTAATTTTATAGATCACATTCGTGTAGATCAAAATAATGATTCATCGATTAAAAGTAATAAAAAAGATCAAGTAAGTACTGTTTATCAAAAGGCGGTAGAAATTTTAAAAGATGATTATCAATTATACGAAGCAGCGCAACTCTTACAAGGATTAACCAGTATTTTGAATAGAAAATAATAATTTAATATGAAAAAATTAGCTCCAAGTTGGGTCATTAAATGGTTAAGCCAATTTTTTATTGCGTTATTAGTGGTAGGGTGTATTTTTCGAAAAATGAAGCTAGTATTCGTTTGGGGAATCTTGTGTTGGTGGTTACCGTGCGGTTATTTTTTATTACGCGGTAGAAAAATAGATGCAAAACTTGATTATAAAAAATTAATGGTTTATTTTGTTAAACAAGAAGTTTTAAAATGGATGTTTAGTATATTATTAATCGGAATTGGAGGATTCGTTTTTGGTTGGTGTTCCGGTTCTTGGATGATTAGTTATATCGTGGCAGTGATCGTTAGTTTATTATTCGCAATTAAAAAATATGATTAATTTTTGTCCGAAAAATGAATATATCAAGATGCATCTGGAACATTGGCGGGTTAATTTATTGACCGGACAAATTAATGGTCAACATAGCTTTTGGAACCTACATTTAGATACTTTTTTAATTTCGTTAAGTGTTGGTTTGTTTATAATAATAGTATTATTTAAGGTAAATCGTAATTTTAAAAAAGTTAATCCTTCTAAAAAACAAGTGGTTTTAGAAATGTTCATCGAAACCATCGATCATTTAGTGAAAGATATTTTACCAAGCGGTAGTTGGATTACCCCGATTGCTTTTGTGACTTTTTTTTGGATTTTTACCCTTAATTTATTCGATTTATTACCAGTAGACTTGTTTTCTCGGATATTTAGACAAGAAATGAGAATTGTGACTACTAACGATCCGAATTGTACTTTCGGAACGGCATTCATGATTTTGTTTTTAGTGATAGGAGCCGGATTTCGCTTTAAAGGATCCAGAGGGATGTTAAAAACTTATTTTTTTGAACCTTTTGGTAAATGGTTTTTCCCGGTTAATTTTATCTTTAAATTGATTGAAGATGGGGTGAAACCTCTATCTCTTTCTTTGCGTTTGTTTGGTAATATGTTTGCGGGAGAGTTAATTTTTTTACTGATTGCAATGTTGCCTTGGTGGGCTCAAGGCATTCCAGGTAGTCTTTGGGCAATTTTTCATATTTTAGTTATATCAATTCAAGCTTTTGTTTTTATGATGTTATCGGTTATTTATTTAGGTATGAGTGTAAAAGAGTGAGGTTAAAAATATATGGAACTAGTACAAATTATTAAAGAAGTTCAGGTGATTACGGCAGTACTTGCAACGTTATTAATTATAATTGCAGCAGTTAGTACTACTTTAGGTTTTACCTATATTGGGTCAAAATTTCTGGAAAGTACTGCTCGTCAACCGGAAATTGCTCAATTATTAATGATGCGTATGTTTATTATGGCTGGTTTAATCGATGCTTTTGCTGCGATTGCGGTAGCGACCGGTTTGTTGTTAATTTTTGGGAATAATCCGTTTGTAGATATTATTTTACAAGTAGCGAAAGTCACGTTAAATTAAAAAAATGGATATTAATATTACTTTAGTTGGTGAATTTATCACTTTCGGTATTTTACTGTTAGTAGTAATTTTCTATCTATGGCCACCTTTAATTAAAAAAATAGAGGAAAGGCAAGGTCAGATTTTACAAGGAATTCAGAATTTTGAAAAAAGTAATAATTGTTTAGCAGAAGCTAAACAACAAGCTGAAGCCATTATTCACGAAGCCAAAACACAAGCAGTGTTGATTTTGGATCAGGCTAGAAAACAAGCTGAAATTACGTGTAATGAAACTATACGTGCGCTAGAGGAGCAACAGAAACAATTAATTGCCGAAGCTAAAAAAGAAGCGGAATTTAAAATTGAAAAAGTGGTTAAAAAAATGCGGGATAACGAAGTGGAATATTTGATCGCAATGTTAGAAAAAATTTTAGAGCGCAAACTAACTGACCATTTAAGAAATGAATTGCTTGACCAAACGATTGAAAACGTAAAATGATTAATTATAAAAAAAATCAACAATCTTTAGAAAATGACGTTTTGCATAAGTGTAAGCAAAGTCATTTTAGTCAAGCAAAATTGTATACCCAACTGCTAATAAAATTAGTAGCGGTAGATGATTTGTTATTATGGCAACAATTTTTATTACGCGTGTATCGGGAAGTTAGTTATTCTAAAATATCGTCGATTTTAAAACATCCGGCAATTACTTTAGCCGATAAACTAAAATTATTTGACGAGCAATTATTCGACCAACCTGGGCAAAAAGTATTTTTAAAATATTTGATTCAACACCATCATTTGCAATTACTACCTGATATTATCGTTAGGTTACAACATGATATTTTAAAATTTCATCAAATCATCTTAGTAAAAGTTTTTACAAGAGATTATTTAAACGAAGTGCAAACGGAAAAATTGCAATTAAAATTGGAAGCAAAATGCCAAAAGAAAGTGATTTTACAAAATTATTTAGATCCTAAAATCATCGCGGGAATGGTTATTTATTTGAATGATAAAAAAATAGACTATACGCTTCGTGGACAATTACAGCGTTTAAAACAACATTTATTAGAGAATTAAACATGTTAAATTTAAATGATTTAGAAGAATCGATTAAAAAACAAATTGGTACTTTTGTAACCGACGTAAATTATGATATCGAAGGGGTAGTTTTAAGCGTTAAAGACGGTATCGTACAAATTTATGGTATGAATAACGTAATGCTAAACGAATTAGTCTATTTTCAAAGTGGAGAAATAGGCATCGTTTTGAGTTTAGAAGCGAATACTACGAGTATTGCGTTAATCGGAGACGTTACGAAAATTAAAGAAGGAATGAGCGTTAAAGGGACACACCAGATTTTATCGGTGCCGGTAGGAGAAAATTTATTAGGAAGAGTGGTAAATGCTTTAGGTAAACCGATTGATAATTTAGGAGAAATTAAATATAAAGAGCAGTGGCCTATCGAATATCAAGCCCCCGGAGTAATTGACCGAGCAACGGTAGATCAGCCGTTGCATACTGGTATTAAAGCAGTCGACGTAATGATCCCGATTGGAAAAGGGCAGAGAGAATTAATTATTGGCGATCGACAAACGGGGAAAACTGCTTTGGCAATTGACGCGATTATTAACCAAAAAGGTAAACAGGTTAAATGTGTATACGTGGCTATCGGACAAAAAAATAACTCGGTCGCTAATATTGTGCAGAAATTAAAAGAATTTAAGGCGTTGGAATATACCATCGTGGTAGCAGCAACTGCGGCTAATTCAGCGGTAGAGCAATATATTGCTCCGTACGCTGCTTGTTCAATGGCTGAATATTTTCGTAATCAAGGGGAAGACGTTTTAATCGTCTTTGATGACCTTACGAAACACGCGTGGGCATATCGACAAATTAGTTTATTATTACGTCGGCCACCTGGAAGAGAAGCGTATCCGGGAGATATTTTCTATTTACATTCGCGTTTATTAGAAAGAGCTGCGCGGGTGAGTGAAACTTTCGTAGAAGTTTTTACGAAAGGAAAAGTAAAAAATAAAACCGGTTCGATTACTGCTTTGCCGATTTTAGAAACGCAAGAAGGGGATGTATCGGCGTACATTCCTACGAACGTTATTTCAATTACGGATGGTCAGATTTTTTTAGAAACGAATTTATTTAATTCGGGAGTACGTCCTGCAATTAACGTAGGTTTATCGGTTTCTAGGGTAGGAGGGACAGCTCAAACGGCTTTAATTAAAAAATTGGGTAGTAAAATTCGTCTATTATTAGCTCAATACCGTGAATTAGAAGCTTTTTCGCAATTTGCTTCGGAATTAAACGAAACCGCTAAAAATCAAATCGCGTTAGGAACTAGAATCGTTAAATTATTGAATCAACCTAAATTCCAACCCGTTCCTTTGCCATTAATTGCCGTTAGTTTATTTTTGATCGAAGAAGATTTAATTAGCGATGTCCCCGTAGATCAAATTAGTGATTTTGAAAGAAGATTACATTTTTATTTAATCGATAATTACGATCCTTTATTGAAAAAAATGGAAAGTGATCCGGTTTATGATGAAGAACTTAAACGCGAACTGTTAAAAATAGTAAACGAATTTAAACAAACATTTTTATAAAATGAAATCGTTAAAAGAAATCAAAGAACAAATACAGGGAATTTTAAAAATTCAAAAAATTACGCGTGCAATGCAAAATATAGCAGCGAGTAAAATGTTCGTTACGAAAAAACGGAAAGAAGCTACTGCTTGTTATGCAAATAAAGTTTCAGAAGTTTTAGAACATTTACTCTCTTCTGAACATGCTATTAGTAATTTAGCTTATTTAAAAAATAATCTGGATCAAGGAGCAGGAGTAGGTTATTTAATTTTATCTAGCGATCATGGCCTTTGTGGCGGGTTAAATGACGGATTATTTCAGGTCGTTTTAGAGCATAAAAAACAATTTGCTTCAAAAGAGTTATTTTGGTCATTATTTGGTAATCAGGCACGTATTTTTTTTGAAAAACAACAAGGTACGATCGTAAATAGTATTGTTGATTTAGGGGAGATGCCTAACGTATCTGAAGTAGTGAAAAAAGGGAGAGAATTTCTTAAATTATATCGTGATGGGCAATTAAGTAAAGTATTTATTGCGTTTAATCATTTAAAAAATTTGAATTTTCAGCCTACTATTAGGCAATTGTTACCGTTTGAACCGATGAAAAAGGATAAGCAAAAACAGGCAGAGTACCAGTATGAACCAAATATTACTCAGTTAACGGAAGAATTAATTTTGCGATATTTAGAAGCGCAAATTTTTCAAACGGTAGTGGAGAATATTGCTAGTGAACAAGTAGCCAGAATGTTAGCAATGCAAAGTGCTACCGATAATACGATCACGATGATTAAAGATTTAAGAGCTATTTATCATCAAATTCGTCAAGAATTGATTACTACCGAAATAACAGAAATTATCGGGGGATCAGAAGCTTTAGTAGGGGTGAAATAATGAATGAAGGTGAAATTGTTGCTATATTAGGAGCGGTTGTTGATGTTGAATATAACGTGGATGAAATTCCTAAAATTTATGATGCCTTAGAAGTAGAGGAAAACGGTTTAATTTTGGAGGTACAACAGCAATTAGGAGATGGTTTGGTGCGAACGATCGCAATGGGACAAACGGACGGTTTAAAACGTCACATGAAAGTGAAAAATTTAGCAAGACCGATCCAAGTACCAGTAGGAGAGGGGACTTTAGGGCGAATCATGAACGTTTTAGGAAACCCAATTGACAACGGCGGACAGATAAAGGCCGAAACTTATTTGCCGATTCACCGTACTCCACCTGCTTTTATCGAACAAAAAGGAACCGTCGAAATTTTAACGACGGGGATTAAAGCCATCGATTTATTAACTCCTTTTGCTAAAGGAGGAAAAATTGGGTTATTTGGTGGCGCGGGAGTAGGTAAAACCGTTAGCATTTTAGAATTAATTCGAAACATCGCGATTGAAAGTAACGGTTATTCTGTTTTTGTCGGGGTGGGAGAACGAACGAGAGAAGGAAATGATTTTTATCATGAAATGAAAAGTGCTCAAGTTTTAGATAAGGTTGCTTTAATTTATGGACAAATGAATGAACCACCGGGTAGTCGATTAAGAGTAGCTTTAAGTGGGTTAACGGTAGCAGAACATTTTCGTGATTCAGGCAAAGATATTTTATTTTTTGTCGATAATATTTATCGTTATACGTTAGCTGGGGTGGAAGTGTCCGCTTTACTAGGTAGAATGCCTTCAGCAGTGGGTTATCAGCCTACGTTAGCGGAAGAAATGGGGGTATTGCAAGAACGAATTACTTCTACTAAAAGTGGTTCGATTACTTCAGTGCAAGCCGTGTACGTACCTGCCGATGATCTATCTGATCCTTCTCCGGTAACGACTTTTGCACATTTAGACGCAAGTATTGTCTTATCTAGACATATTGTAGAAATTGGAATTTTCCCAGCTATCGACCCACTAAGATCTTCTAGTAAACAATTAGAAGAATCGATCGTCGGTAAAGAACATTATCAAACGGCACATATGGTAAGGCAAATCTTACAAAGGTATAAAGATTTAAAGGAAATTATCTCCATTTTAGGAATGGATGAATTAAGCGATGAAGATAAATTAACCGTTAATCGTGCTCGTAAAATAGAAAAATTTTTGTCCCAACCTTTTTTTGTAGCTGAAAACTTTAGCGGTGTTCCTGGTAAATACGTAGAATTACCAGATACCATTCGTGGTTTTCAAGAAATTTTATCTGGTAAATATGATGATTTACCAGAACAGGCTTTTTATATGGTTGGAACAATTGAAGAAGCGTTAGAAAAAAGTAAGAAATTATAATGCAAACGACAGAACTGTTTTTAGAAATTATTAGTTTAGAAAAACCGATTTTTTCGGGAATGGTACGCATGGTAGTAGTTTCCGGCATCTTAGGGGAAGTGGGAATTTTACCGGGTCACATTCCGTTTTTAACGCTGATTAAACCAGGTCAAATTAAAATCATTTTAAAAAACGAAGAAAATTCTTATTATTATGTTTCTAAAGGTATTTTAGATGTTAAACCTAATCACGTGATTATTTTAGCAGATACAGTATTGGCCGCTAAGGATATTAACGAAGCGGATGAAATTCGTAAAAAAACACAAATGCAACGTTTACTAATGAATAAGCACCAACGGAAAAACATTACTAATTTATTAGTTAAAATATCGCAAGTAAGTGCTAAATTACGGACGGTGCAGTTATCTACGAAAGATAAAAAACATTAACCAAGGTGAAAAAATGTTCAAAAAAGAAATTTATGGCATTGCTGTAGGGAGTAATTTAGGAAATCGTTTAGGATATATTAGAAAAGGAATAGAACTATTAAAAAATTTTGGAATAGAAATTATTGAAGTTTCTAAAATTTATGAAACTAAAGCTCTTTTATTACCAGATTCTCCGGCTGATTGGGATATTAATTATTTAAATTTAGCTTTAAAAATACGTACGGATGTTTTACCAGAAACGTTGTTAGGTTATTTAAAAGTTGTCGAAGCTCAAGTAGGTCGTAAACCCCATCTGCGTTGGTCACCACGGGAATTAGATTTAGATATTTTAGTATGGAACCATGGTGAAATCGACTTGCCGCACTTAAAAATTCCTCATTTAGAATTAACTAATCGTTTATTTGCGTTACAACCTTTATCGGAAATATGGCCTAATAATTTTCTAATTCAACAAGTTAGTATTCAAGATTGGTTATTGCGTTTACAAGCTAAAGAAACGTTAAAAATCACTCCGTTTGCCGTCGATCGCCCTACTTTATTAGGAATTATCAATTTATCCCCTGAATCTTTTAGCGTTTTTTATGATATAGAAACGGCCATTAAAAAAGTAGAAACTTTTTATCAACAGGGTTGCGAATACGTCGATGTGGGTGGAGTCTCTACGGCTCCAGGTAGGAAACTAGTGGATGAACAAGTAGAATGGGAGCGGTTATCTCCTTTTTTAACGAAATATCCTCCAAAAAGTGCTCGTTTAAGTGTAGACACTTTTAACTTGTCTATTATGAAAAAGTTGGCAGCTTATCCTGCGGTAAAGATGATTAACGATCAAAGCGGAGAATTAACGCAAGAAAAATTATCGCTATTTAAACAAACCGATTGGAAAGTGGTTGTTATGGATAATTTAGGTTTGCCGGCAGAGAATAAATGCTTTGACGGAATTGATATTATCGAAAAAGTTTATGATCATTTAGTTGAAAATTTAAATATTTGGGTAAGAGCTGGTTTATCGACGGAAAGATTTATTTTCGATCCTGGTATCGGTTTTGGTAAAACGGTTGCTCAAAATTTACTATTGTTAGAAAATCTACAACTATTTAAAGATTTAGGGGTTAAAGTTTTAGTCGGACATTCGCGTAAAAGTTTTCTAACTAAATGGCAAGGTAATACTCAAATGAATGCGGATCATTTAACGGCCGCATTGTCTTATCATTTAAAACAGGTGGCTGATTATTTAAGAATACATGAGCCGTTAATTAACCTAAAATGGCTAGCAAGAGATATCTAAAATGAAATTAAGTTTATGTCATAAAGTTTTAATAGGGATGTTTTTGGGATTATTAGGAGGAAAATATTTACCTTGGTTACCAACTTACGTAGAACCGATGGTAGAAATTTATATGAATTTAATTAAAATGATCGTCATTCCTACGGTTTTTTGTGCTATTTTGTACGGTATTACTAATTTAAGTGATGTTACTTTATTAGGTCGGTTAGGTAAAAAAGCGGCATGGATTTATCTGGGAATGACTATTTTAGCCGTAAGTTTAGGCATTTTAATCGTTAACCTTTTAAAACCCGGGATAGGGGTAAATTTAATGTTGGATTTAACCCAAGGGTCTCATCCTTCGGTAATGTCGATCAAAAATTTGTTAGTAGGGATTTTTCCTAAAAATCCGATAATGGCAATGGCGCAAGGTAATACTTTACAAGTGGTTTTTTTTGCTTTTATTGTAGGGATTTCTATTATTTTAACCGGTGAAAAAGCTAAAACCGTTAAGCAGTTAATTAGTTCAATTACGAGTGTAGTTTTTAAAATGGTAGAGCTAATCGTTAAAATTACCCCTTACGGTGTTTTTGCTACGATGGCTTGGGTAGTAGCCCATTACGGCTTTACGAGTTTCGTTAGCTTAGGAAAATTAGCTTTAACGATTTTGTTTGCTTTTGCAATTCAATATTTAATTTTTGGGCTAATGCTTTTAATTTGTCACCTAAATCCACTACCGTTTTTTAAAAAGAGTTTAAACGTTCAATCTTTAGCCTTTGCTAGTTCTAGTAGTAAAGCAAGTATTGCGCTAGCGATTGACGAATTACATAATAAATTAGGAGTTTCTTCGGAAAGCGCCAACTTTGTGTTACCGTTAGGAGCGGCAATTAATATGAGTGGCTCTGCTATCTACATTACCGTGTGTACTCTTTTTTTAGCGCAAATGTTAGGTATAACGCTAACTTTTTATCAATACGTTATTTTAATGTTAACTTCAACCATCGGTTCAATTGGAGCAGCTGGGTATCCTAGCGGAGCGGTCATTATGTTAGGTATGGTTTTAAATGCGGTTGGTTTACCTGAGGCCATTATTCCGTTAATTTTGGGTATTGACCGATTTTTAGACATGTTTAGAACGGTTGTGAACGTTACCGGAGATTGTGCCGCTACCGTCGTTGTTGATCATTTGGAAGGAACTTTAGATCAAACTAAATATGACGATTCCTTGTAGGAATAAAAAAACATAAAGGTTTCTTTACGGCAAAAATAGCTTGATAAAATAGAATTTCTTTAATAAAAAGATTACCCCGTTCTTTTTCAAAGCAATTTGTTAACCCAGTTGGATTTTGATTAAAAAAAGATAAATAAGATTTTTTAATTTTAAGAAATATTATAAATATTCAAAAGGGTTAATGACTAAATGAATTAAAGTTTTTTATAAATAAAATTAAGCACTTAGTTTTTTAATTTCATCGTTTTTAAAACCGTAATTTTATATTATAAAAATACGTACAAACACTATTCTGTTTTATTTTAACCGAATAACCTAAAAGCAAAAAGCACTAAGATTGATAAAGAGAAAGAATTTAGATGGGAAATGATTCCCATCTAAATTTAACCGTTATGTTCCAGTAAACGATTCAGCCGTTTAGTAAAACCAATAACGTCTTCTATTTCATTACCGGCGATTAAAGAACCTTGCTCAAATAATAATTCGGTCCAATCTTTTAAGACAGTTTCATTATTTTGCAACGTGATTAATTTTTTGATTAAGTTATGTTCCGGATTGATTTCTAAAATAGGTTTAGCTTTGGGTAAATCGCGTCCTAACGAATGCATCATTTTTTGCATACTAAAACTTAAATCGTTTTGATTAGTGACTAAACATACTGGCGAATCAGTTAAGCGTTTACTTAAGTTAATAGCAGAAACTTTTTCCCCTAAAAGGTTTTTCATTTTTTCGATGAGAGTTTTTAATTCATCGGTTTCTTCCATTTTCGGTTGAGCTTCTTCTTTAACGAGTTTACTAAGATCAATTTCCCCTTTAGTAATCGATTGTAAAGTTTTACCTTCGTATTCAGTAAAATAATTTAACCACCATTCATCGATTCGGTCGGTTAACAGCAAGACTTCAATCTTATTACGGTTAAAAACTTCTAAATAAGGACTGTTTTTAGCTAACGCATAAGATTCGGCGGTAATGTAATAAATTTGATCTTGTTCTGGTAACATACGCTTTAAATACTCGTCGAAACTAACGGTAGGTTCGCTATTTTCATTTTTAGTAGAAGCAAACCGCAATAAACGAGCTAAACGATCTTTATTAGGCATATCTTCTACAATCCCTTCTTTTAAAGCGTTACCGAAGTTAGCATAGAAAATTTTAAATTGTTCAGCAGGTAGCTTATCAAGCATTTCTAAAATACGTTTGACGATTCCAGCTCGTATTTGTTCGATGACTTGATTATTTTGCAAAATTTCTCGAGAAACGTTTAAAGGTAAATCTTTAGTGTCTACAATACCTTGTACAAAACGTAAATAATTAGGTAACAATTGCTCCGCATTATCCATAATAAAAACCCTTTGGACGTAAAGTTTTAAACCGTGTTTACGTTCTTGGGTCCAGAAATTTAAAGGAGCTTTTTTAGGGATATAAATTAACGAGGTATACTCAATTTTACCTTCTACGTGGTTATGGGACCAAGTTAAAGCATCTTCGTAATCATGACTAATATGTCGATAGAAAGTTTGGTAAGCTTCATCCGTTAATTCTTTTTTGGGTTGTAACCATAAAGCCGTTGCTTTGTTAATCATTTCAGGTTTAGGCTGAGGTTCCTCTTTAGTAGCCGGAGGAGTCATCATGATTGGGAACATAATATGATCAGAATATTTAGTGATCATTTGGTTTAAACGCCAATAATCTAATAAATCTAAATCTGCCTCTTTTAAATGTAAGACGATGGTTGTCCCTCGTTCCTTTTTTTCGATTTCTTCAACGCTAAATTCTCCCGTTCCTTCTGATACCCAACGTACTCCTACGGGTTCTCCTACTTTTTTAGTAAATACTTCTACTTTTTCTGCTACTACGAAAGCAGAATAAAAACCAACGCCAAATTGTCCAATTAACGTAGTTTGGTTCGTTTGATTTTTAGGTAACGAAGATAAAAATTCTTTTGTTCCTGATTTGGCAATAGTTCCTAAATTGTTGATTACTTCTTCACGGTTCATGCCGATACCGTTGTCGGTAACGGTTAAAGTTTTTTGTTCTTTATCAAACGAAATAGTGATTTTTAGATCAGTATCTTCTTTTAAAAAATCAGGATGTTCAATCGCTAAAAAACGCAATTTATCGGCAGCATCCGAAGCGTTAGAGATTAATTCACGTAAAAAAATTTCTCGATTGCTATATAAAGAATTAGTTACTAAAGATAATAACTGTTTAATTTCTGCTTGAAAGCCTAATGTTTGACTACTCATATACTCATTTATCCTTCTACAAATTCTGCTTTAGACACCCCACAAAGCGGGCAAACCCAATCATCTGGCAAATCTTCAAATTTAGTACCGGGTGGGATATTTTGTGTTGGATCCCCCAGGTTTTCATCATATTCATATGCACATACTTCACATATATATTTTTTCATATAACCTCCATTGATTTTTGAATTTCTGCGGCTAACTGTTTTAACGATAATAAATTATCAGAGCTTAAACTCGAACGAATCGAAATGGGATGAGGAAGCACAGTGATTTGTTCTAATTTGGCTAACCATTGTTGCATTAATAAATTTGCTCTCGGCGCCCAAGAACCGTTTTCAATTAAAGCGAACGTGCGCTTTTGTAAGCCGTGTTGAACAAAGGTAGCTAATAAATTTTCCATAACATCAAATAAACCATTGTTATACGTAGGTGCTGCTAAAACTAAATGAGAATAACGAAACGCTTCCGCTAACGGGTAAGAAGGATGAAGTTGCGTTAAATTAACTATTTTTTTGCGTCCTTCTAAATGCAAAGCTAATTGTTTAACGGCTTTTTCAGTATTACCGTAAATACTTCCATATAAGATTAAAGTTCCGATTTCTTCGGGTAAATATTGACTCCATTTTTGGTAGTAATCGATTATTTGAGGTAAATTAGCCCGTATGAATAAACCGTGTAAAGGGTACACAAATCGAATAGGGAGAGGGGCTAAATTTTTAAGTAATTTTTGTACGAAACTACCGTATTTACCAACGATGTTAGCGTAATAACGACGCATGTTAGCAAGATAATCATCAAAATTACTGACTTCGTCTAGATACAGTTCAGTATAAGCACCAAAACTACCAAAAGCATCGGCAGAAAAAAGGATCTGCTGTTCCGGACAGTAAGTAAGCATGACTTCCGGCCAATGTACCATCGGAGCAAAATAAAAAACAAGGTGGTTTACACCTAAATTTAAATGATCTCGATCGTTAACGTTAACGTAACGATCATTAACGTCTAAATGGAAAAATTGTTCTATTAAAGTACGGGTTTTATGATTACCTACTAATTTAAGTTCAGGGTATTTTTTAAAAAGGGCCTCGATACATCCAGCGTGATCGGGTTCCATATGACTAATTATTAAGTAATCTAATTTTCTACCGGCTAAATTTCGCTCTAGAGCGTCGAGATAATCACCTAAAAATTTAGCATCTACCGTATCTAATAAAGCTGTTTTTTGATCTTTGAGCAAATAAGAGTGGTAATGCATTCCAGAAGTAGGATACCAATTTTCGAAATACTGACCTTGAAAATCCTTAATCCCGATCCAACTCAGAAAGTCGCTTAATTGTTTATACATAACTATTTTCATCGTTCTAGAAAACAAGCATAAAACAAATTTATTTTTTTTCAAGAATATTTTTATTTACCGGAGGATATGTTATAAAAAGGTAAATAGAAAGCGTTATGTTAAAAAAAATATTTTTATTAATTTTATTTTGGAGCATTGTTCCTTGTTACGGTACAGAAAATTACGTTGTTAGCAACGATGTGATCCAACGGTTCATTAATACGATACAGCAAAAAAGAAATTTAGCGCTACCGATCGGAATTAAAATTTGGTTTAACGAATGCGATGGTACGGATCAAGGCTTAACTAGTTGGAACAAAGGAGAAAATTTTGCTTCTTTAGGAATAGCTCATTTTTTATGGTATCCTCACGGTAAAGTAGATGCTAGCTTTCCTAAGCTTTTAAATTATTTGCGACAAAAAGGGGTAGCAATTCCCCAATGGTTGATGAATAACGCTGAAAGCTGTCCGTGGAAGAATCGTGCTACTTTTTATCGAGAATTTAATAGCGTGAAAATGGTAGAATTACGTACTTTTTTAAAAAGGACGGTAGCTTTACAAGCCGAATTTTTAATTGATCAGTTTACGGAAGCGGTACCGTTGATGTTAAAGGTCACTCCTAAAGAGGAACGAGCTTTTATTTTTAATAAATTAAAAATTTTAGCGAATACTCCTCAAGGCCTTTATGCTTTAATTGATTTTATGAATTTTAAAGGAACAGGATTAGCTAATTATTATGAGGGCACCGGTTTATTACAAGTTTTGCGTCAGATGTCTCAAGCTCCTGATCAACGACCGTTAGCTGCTTTCGTTTGGTCAGCGAAACAAGCGTTAGTTTTAAGAACACTGAAACAACCTCATTTAGCGTACGAAAATTGGTTAAAAGGGTGGTTACAAAGAATAGATAGCTATCAGTAAGTGATTTTTGTGGTATAAATAGTTTTCAAATAAAAAAAAAGTGATATAATAAGCGGCTTAGCAGTAGGTATAAAGTATGACAGAAAATAATAATTACGATTCTTCCAACATCAAGATTCTAAAGGGATTAGACGCGGTGCGTAAACGACCAGGGATGTATATTGGTGATACCGATGATGGTACGGGTTTACACCATATGATTTTTGAAGTGCTGGATAATTCGATCGACGAAGCCCTAGCTGGGTATTGTGACCATATAGAAATTACGGTTCATCAAAATGGTTTTGTAACGGTACGAGATAACGGTCGAGGTATTCCAACCGACATCCATCCTGAAGAGGGTAGATCAGCGGCCGAAGTAATTATGACTATTTTACATGCAGGGGGTAAATTTGATTCTAACGCGTATAAAATTTCGGGGGGATTACACGGAGTAGGGGTTTCAGTGGTTAATGCCTTATCCGAAGAATTACGGTTAACAATTTACCAACGAGGACATGTTTTTTATCAAGTGTATCGTAACGGAGATCCTGAAGCTCCTTTAAAAATCATTGGAGACAGTAATTTAACCGGGACCGAAGTTTCTTTTAAACCAAGTACCGAAATTTTTTCTCAAACAGAATTTCGTTATGAAATTTTAGTAAAACGGTTAAGAGAATTAGCTTTTTTAAATTCGGGAGTCAAAATTACTTTATTAGACGAACGTACAGGAAAAAGTGATTGTTTTCAATGCGAAAACGGTATTCATGGGTTTGTTGCATTTTTAAATGCGAATAAAACGGTCATTAATGATCCTATGTTTTATTTTTACGCTGAGGAAGGATTAATTAGCGTAGAATTAGCTTTACAGTGGAATGATGGTTTCCAAGAAACGGTATTATGCTATACGAATAATATTCCTCAACGGGACGGGGGAACCCATTTATCTGGTTTCCGTAGTGCTTTAACCCGAACGTTAAACGCGTATATTGAATCTGAAAATTTATTAAAAAAAGAAAAATTAGAGACGATTGGGGACGACGCGCGAGAAGGATTAACCGCTGTGTTGTCCGTTAAACTACCTGATCCTAAATTTTCTTCGCAAACGAAAGATAAATTAGTTTCGTCAGAAGTAAAAAACGTCGTGGAAAATTTAGTAACTGCTAAATTAGGGGAATATTTACAAGAACAACCTCAAAAAGCAAAAGCGATTGTTTCTAAAATGATTGAAGCAGCGCGGGCGAGAGAAGCAGCCAGAAAAGCCCGGGAGATGACTCGACGTAAATCAGCTTTAGACATCGCAGGTTTGCCAGGTAAATTAGCTGATTGTCAGGAAAAAGATCCTAGTTTATGTGAAGTATTTTTAGTCGAAGGTGATTCTGCCGGTGGTTCAGCAAAACAAGCGAGAGACCGTAAATATCAAGCTATTTTACCTTTAAGAGGGAAAATCTTAAACGTCGAAAAAGCACGTTTTGACCGCATGTTAAGTTCTGATGAAATTAAAGTTTTAATTACTGCTTTAGGTTGTGGTATCGGTAAAGAAGATTATGATCCACTCAAAATCCGTTATCATCGAATCGTTATTATGACGGATGCAGACGTAGATGGAGCTCATATTCGAACTTTACTGTTAACTTTTTTTTACCGACAAATGCCTGAATTAATTAAAAACGGTTACGTATATATTGCTCAGCCTCCTTTATTTAAAGTGAAAAAAAACGCGGAGCAACGTTATTTGAAAGATGAACGAGCGTTAAATGATTATTTAATTGAAATCGCTTTAGACGGAGTAAAACTCGTCAATGAACAGCAAGAACCAGTTTTGTCGCAAGAACAATTGTTAACGTTCTTTAAAAAATATAATGGGGTATTGCAAGTCATTAACCAACAAGCGATTTTTTACTCTAAAGACGTTTTAATGGGATTATTAAAAATACCTTGTTTAACTTTAGAACAATTAAGTGACCAAGCAGCGATGAAAATTTGGTTGACGGCGCTGGAAGAATATTTTAAATCATTAAACGTTAAAATAACGACCGATATAGTGCCTAGCGAATTGAAAATTGGTTATTATGAACCGTTAATTCGGTTGTATCAAAACGGTTCTTGGCATGAAACTCATTTCGGCGTTAATTTTTTTGGAACACTTGAGTATCAAAAAATAGTCGAAATGAACCAAAAACTGTCTAATTTAATTTTTAAAAATTATACCGTAGTACGAGGGGGCAAAACGTTTAACGTCGATAGCTTTGAACAATTATATTCTTGGCTATTAGAAGAAGTGAAAAAAGGATTAAATATTCAGCGTTATAAAGGTTTAGGGGAAATGAATCCAGATCAATTATGGGAAACGACGATGGATCCTAGTCGGAGAAATATGTTGCAAGTTAAAATCGAAGATGCGTTATTAGCTGATCAGGTTTTTACGGTTTTAATGGGAGATCAGGTAGATCCTAGACGGGAGTTTATCGAACGTAACGCAAAAGCAGTGAAAAATTTAGATACTTAGAAGGTAAAATTTATGGAACAAGATTTAATTTTAGTTTTAAATTGTGGCAGTTCATCGATTAAATTTGCCATTTTAAATCCTCAAACCGAAGAAAATTTGTTTTCTGGATTAGTGGAACGTTTAGGTGGAGAAGCGGCTATCAAATATTACAATAACGGAAAAAAAGAAAAAATATTGGGTAAAATTAACCATGAAACGGCTATCCAGTTGATTATTCAAATTATTAGGGAAGAAACTACGCTAGCGGAACGTATTTTAGCAGTTGGTCATCGGGTTTTACACGGAGGAGAAAAATTTACGCATTCGGTAGTGGTAGATCAGGAAGTGATCCAAGCTATTAAAGATTGTGTTCCGTTGGGTCCTTTACATAATCCAGCGAATATTGCAGGTATTGAAGGGGTTCAAAAAGCTTTTAATTTACCTCAAGTGGCCGTTTTTGATACCGCGTTTCATCAGACAATGCCTAAATATGCTTATTTATACCCGATTCCGTATCAATTTTACGAAAAATACGCAATTCGTCGTTATGGCTTTCACGGGACAAGTCATCGTTTTATTACTGAACAAGTGATTAAACAGCTGAATTTGCCGGAAAAAGATAACGCAATTATCGTGGCTCATTTAGGGAACGGTTGTAGCGTTAGTGCCATATTAAACGGTCAATGTGTAGATACTTCCATGGGAATTACTCCGTTAGAAGGTTTAATGATGGGGACAAGGTCGGGGGATGTCGATCCAAGTTTACACGGTTATTTAGCTAGTAAATTAAATTGTTCTTTAGAAGAAGTAACGCAAATTTTAAATAAACAGAGTGGAATCTTAGGGGTATCGGGTTTAGATTCCGATATGCGTACAATAGAAGATCAATATTTGAAACATAATGAACGTGCAATCTTAACTTTAGAAATTTTCTGCTATCGTTTAGCGAAATATATTGCTTCTTATATCGTCCCTTTACAAAAATTAGATGCAATCGCTTTTACCGGCGGAATCGGAGAACATTCGCCGATTATTAGAGGCAAAGTATTAAAGTTATTAGCTTATTTAGGTTTTAAAGTAATCGACCAGTACAACGAAGAAAACGGTAAACATTCTAACGGTGTCATTACTGAGGGTAAACCGGTTGCGTTAGTGATTCCTACGAACGAAGAGCTAATGATTGCTAGAGATACTTACGCACTATTGAAAAAATAAGTTCTATTTATAAATTCCAAACGTCTACTTATAGGCGTTTGGAATAATCGTATTGCTTTCTTTTTTTTGTTCTTGTTTTAGTAATAGTTCCTAAATTGTTGATTACTGCTTTTACGGTTCATGCCGATAACGTTACCAGTAACGGTTAAAGTTTTTTGTTTTTCTATTAAACGAAATAGTGCTTTTTAAATCAGTATCTTCGTAAAAAATTAAAAATCTTAAATAACTTAAAATAAATCCCTTCATCGTTCACGACCATTTTATTTAATCAAAATGAATTAGCGATTAAGTTTTTTGCCATTTTTTGATTAATCGTTTTTTAAGTATGAAAAGCCATTTCAGAGAAAAGTTTGATGACCTTTAAAAAGATAGCTTAATAATTCGTTAATATAAATAAAGTTGACAAATTACGTGTCTATCACCATACTGATGAAATATTAGTGGTTTATAGTGGTTGTTTATAGTATAAAAGTGGTTGTAAATGGTTTTTCGTGGCATTACTTCGATTAATTTAGATAATAAGGGTCGAATTATTATCCCGACTCGTTATCGTTCGCTATTAGAAAATAGTGAAACGATGGTTATTACTATCGATTCATAAGATAAATGCTTACTTTTATATCCACTTAATATCTGGGAAGAAATTGAGATAAAAATTGCGAATTTGCCGAGTTTTAATCCGTTAACCAGAAAAATTCAACGTTTGTTAATTGGACATGCTACTGAAGTGAATTTAGATAATAACGGGCGATTATTATTGCCTCCGTTATTAAGAACATATGCGGAAATTGATAAACAAATCATGTTAGTAGGTCAAGGTAAAAAATTTGAAATATGGAGTAAAACAATGTGGGAAAATTGCCGTGCTGAATGGCTGAAATTAGGTTTAAGGGACGATAATATGATGCCGAATAATTTACAGACTTTATCTTTATAGCAAGGGAGGAAAGGAATGTCGCATCAACCGGTCTTGCTTAACGAGGTAATCGAGCATTGGCTTATTTCTCCAGATGGAGTTTATTTTGACGGTACTTTTGGCCGAGGAGGACATTCGCGAGCGTTATTAGCTAAATTATCGGGGTCAGGTAAATTATATGCTATGGACTGTGATCGAGAAGCAGTGACCGCGGGGGAAATTTTAGCTCAGCAAGATCATCGTTTTAGAATCAAAAAAGGTAATTTTACCGAAATGGATCAATGGGTACGGGAATTAGATTTAAAAGGTAAATTATCGGGAATCTTATTAGATTTAGGAGTATCTTCTCCGCAATTAGACAATTTGGAACGGGGATTTAGTTTTAGGGGACATAATCGTTTAGACATGAGAATGGATCAAGATTTGGTAATGGATGCTCGTATTTGGTTAAATCAAGCTACGCAAAAAGAAATTCAAAACGTTTTATTTCAATATGGTGAAGCACGTTATAGTCGGGCTATTGCGCAAGCAATTGTTACAAGGAGAAAATTAAAACCGCTAGAATATACTGACGAATTAGCGGAATTAATTAGTCGAATTGTGCCAACTAAATCAAAAAATCCGGCTACACGTGCTTTTCAAGCTATTAGAATTTTTATCAATCAAGAATTAGAAAATTTAACTAAATTTTTAGATTTTGTTCTAGATTTATTAAAAATCCACGGAAGATTATTAGTGATTACTTTTCATTCTTTAGAGGAACAAATCGTTAAAAATTTCATTCAGCAAAAAACGAATAGTCCTAGTTGGTTACCGATTCCGGCGGCGTTAGTTGAAATTTTAATAAAAAAAATTGGTCGTTTTAAGCCACAGGATGAGGAAATTAATGGTAACATCAGGGCGCGAAGCGCGACGTTAACAGTTTTGGAGAAGATAAAATGAATGCAGTCATGCGTAGTAAAGAACATTATCTAAAGGGGGTATCATATCAAATGACCATCATACCAAATTTTAAATTATTATTATTGATAATTGTTTTTTTAGGTAGTTCTTTTGGTTTAATTTACGTTAAAGAAATTAATCGACAAATTTACCGTGATTACCATGACCTTAAAAAAGAAGAATATACTTTACAGATGTTAAATAACCAATTATTAGAAAAGCAAAGCGTATTAAAAGCTCAAATTAAAGTACAAAATGATGCTAATATTAAATTAGAAATGGAAATTCCTAAAGAAGTAGTGCGCGTTGAAATTTAAATGAATAAAAAAGCTGAAATTAGTTTTACTAGATGGTTAATTATTACGATTTTGTTAATATTAATCTTTTTTGGTTTAATTATTCGGATAATTTATTTAGGGAGTGTACAAAGTAATTTTTTAAAAGCTCAAGGTTCAAAACGGGTTATTAAAGACGTCGCTTTGAATAGTTATCGAGGGAAAATTTTAGATCGTAACGGTAATTTATTAGCAATCAGCGTGGAAGCCCCTGCGGTTTGGGTTAATCCTAAACAATACGTTAATAACGAAAAGAACAATCAACAATTAAGCCAAATTTTAGAACGTCCTTTAAGCGAAATAATCCATAAAGTACAACAAAATTACCGTGAATTTGTTTATTTAAAACGAGCGATTAACGAAGTTGAAAAGGAAGCGATTAAAAAATTAAAAATCCCAGGAATTTTTTTAGCTACGGGTTATCGTCGTTTTTATCCGGAAGGGGAAAGTATAGCACCGATTATAGGTCTTACGAATATTGATGATCAAGGACAAGAAGGGATAGAATTATTATTTGACCATTGGTTAAGAGGTATACCGGGCCAAAATCGAGTATTAAAAGATTGTTTGGGAAACGTGATTCAAAATATTTCGATTTTAAAATCTCCGGTTTTAGGACAAGATTTAGTCATTAGTATAGATCGTCGTTTACAATATTTTGCCTATCAAGAATTAAAAAAAGTAGTACAGCAAACTAAAGCAAACGCAGGAATAATCGTTGCTTTATCGGTAAAAACTGGAGAAATATTAGCGATGGTTAATTATCCTAGTTTTGATCCTAACCTTAAGATAGAAAAAATAGTTCGTAACCGAGCGGTAACGGATTTATATGAACCAGGTTCTACTTTTAAAACTTTTACGATTTTAGAAGCTTTAGCCAGCGGTAGATTTAACGAAAATACGCTAATCGACACTAATCCGGGAGAATTTAGAATTGGAAATAACATTATTACCGATGCTGAAAAAATTAATAACGGGGTTTTAAGTTTATCAGAAGTTTTAATTCGTTCTAGTGATATCGGTACCGCTAAAGTAATTTTACAATTAGATTCGGATCATTTTTTAAATACTTTACATAAATTAGGTTTTGGACAACGTATTAATCATTTTTTCCCTGGTGAAAGTGCTGGAAAATTACCTGATAATTTAAAGAAACGTCCTTTTGTGTTAGCTACTTTATCTTTTGGGTATAGCGTTTCGTTAACGGCGGTACAATTAGCTGCTGCTTACGCTACTTTAGGAGCTAAGGGTTTAAAAAGAGTTCCTACTTTTGTTAAACAAACGACACCTCGTAATCTAGAAAAAGAAGAACGTTTATTTTCTCAATCATTATGCGAACGGGTTTTAAAAATTTTAGAAAGAGCAGTAGAAGAGGGAACTGGTCGCAGAGCTAGAATTAAAAATTATCGTGTTGCAGGGAAAACAGGTACTTCTCACATGATTTCTCCTAAAGGAGGGTATGATCCTAATCGTTATTATGCTAGCTTTGCAGGGATTGCTCCCGTTAGTAATCCAGAAATTGCAATGGTGGTAGTGGTGATAGATCCTAAAACTCAATATTTTGGTAGTCAAGTAGCGGCTCCTTTATTTGGGAGAGTAATGGAAGGGATGTTACGTATTTTAGCAATAGAATTTGATAAGGAATAGGTTATGACTAAAAAATTACGTGATATTTTATTAGAAATTCCTGATATTCCCGCAGCAATTAATATTAATTGGTTGGTCGATGATTCTAGGGAAATAAAAAAGGGAGATTTATTTCTTGCTTATCAAGGAGAAAAAATTGATCGTAAAAAATTTATTAAGACAGTACAAGCTAAAGGGGCGTTAGTCGTTAGTGACCAACCTGGGCAAGGAGATTATTATTTGGCTAATCTAAAAACAAAAATAGGTATTTTAGCCGAACGTTTTTGGGATTTTCCGAGTAAAAAATTAAAAATTATTGGGGTAACCGGAACAAACGGTAAAACGACGATTGCTTATTTAATTTATCAGATATTAAACAACGCAGGTATTGAAACAGCATTCGTTGGTACTTTAGGAGTAATTTTTAAAAAAATCGTACATCCTACGGCTAATACTACGGTTGGGGCATTAGAACTAACTAACTGGTTTGCTCAAATGATACAAAGTGGAGTTTCTACCGTAGTAATGGAAGTGTCGGCTCATGCTTTATCACAATTTAGGGTAGAACATTTAATTTTCGATACGGTAATTTTTACCAATTTAACTCGAGATCATTTGGATTATTATTCTGATTTAGCTAGTTATCGTGACGCTAAAGCTAAATTATTTTATCAACTACAGAGTCGTCGTCAAATATTCAATTTAGACGACCCGACCGGAAAATTATGGTGCCAAGATTTTTCAAGTACGGCGATCAGTTACGGGTTATACGAGCATAAAGCTCAAATCACGACGTTAGATTTCGAATGTACGTTGAAAGGTACGATTAGCCGTTTAAAAACTTGTTGGGGACAAGGGTCATTACAATCATCTTTAATTGGAAAATATAACTTAAGTAATTGTTTAGCGGTGATTGCGGCTTTAGGAGAAATTTTCCCTTTGAATGTTTTATTAGGTTTTTTTAAACAAATAAGAGCTCCTGAAGGACGTTTAGAACTTTTACAAAAAGGTCATTCTCCAGCAGTAGTGGTTGATTATGCGCATACTCCCGATGCATTAGAAAAAATATTATTGGAAATGAGAAGCTTTAAACCAAGAAAATTAGGGGTAATTTTTGGTTGCGGTGGTGAACGAGATCAAGGAAAGCGAAAAATGATGGGTAAAATAGCTAGTGAACTAGCCGATTGGATCATCGTTACTAACGATAATGCTAGAAATGAAGATCCAGAACAAATTGCTTCGATGATTATATCGGGGATTTCTTTACCAACGTATACGAAAATTTTAGACCGTAAAGTAGCGATTAATTTAGGAATTAAACAAGGGAAAGAGGGAGATATTATAGTAGTAGCAGGTAGAGGACACGAAGCATGTTTGCAAATCGCACAAACTAAAGATTATTTTACAGATCGAGAAGAAGTAGAGAGAAATTTATTATGTTATTAGCCGACAGCCATTGTCATTTAATCAATTTAGACGATTCAATCGACGCAATCTTGTTGCGCGCACAAGAAAAAGGGGTAGGGTACTTTCTAAATCCTGGGGTTACTTTGGAAGATAGTGATAAAATTTTAAATCTTACTCAAAAATATCCTAACGTTTATGGTGCAATTGCGGTACATCCTACGGAACAAGTGGCTGCACCTACTTTAGAACAGTTACGTCAGCAAACTTTACTTCCTAAAATGGTAGCTATTGGAGAAACCGGTTTAGATTTTAAAACGGCTGATTTACAAGAGCAAAAAAGACAATGCGAATTATTAGAATTACATTTAGAGGTGGCGCTTTTAACTGATAAACCGGTAATTTTACACTTACGGCAAGCAAGTAAAACGTTATTAAGTATTTTAAAGAAATACCCCGTTAATGGGGTAGTACACTGTTATACCGAAGATTGGGAAACGGCTAAACAATTTTTAGATCTTAATTTCTTATTGTCGTTTTCGGGTATTTTAACGTTTAAAAACAGCGAAGCTTTACGAACGGTATTTAAAAAAGTGCCTTTAAATTCCTTGTTAGTAGAAACTGATGCTCCGTATTTAGCTCCAGTACCTTATAGAGGTAAAGAGAACGAACCTGCTTGGGTGAGTTTAGTGGCTCAATTGGGAGCGGATTTAAAACAAATTAGTTTAGAAACGTTGGCCCACGAAACGACAAACAATTTTTTACGATTTATTCGGGAGGTTAAATGAATCAGCAGCGGTTTATTGGAGGGATGGTAATCTTTTTAGGTAGTTTAATTATCCTCCCTTTTTTAAGTATTAAAAAATGTCATTTTGACGAAAAAACTTCGGAGGTAGCTTTGATTAGAGACCATTTAAGTCAAAAAAATACTTATCAAATTTTACCGGCAGTAATTTTAAATTTGCAATTAGATAATGAAGAAGACGTCGTAAGTCAAAAAATTAAACAAAATAGTTTTCAAAATTATGCGTTGCAAGTAGGAGCTTTTAAAGAAATAGCTCGTTTAAATAGTACCGTTAAAGTTTTAAAACAAATGCGTTTAAATCCATTAATTCAACAAGTACAAACTGCGAAAGGGGTACTGTATAAATTAATCGTGCAGCAAGGAACGAAAGAACAATTAGCTAAATTAGCGGAACAATTAAAAGTGAAATTGAAAGTAGATCCGATAATTGTACAATTTATAAGTTAAGCAGGTTAAATTTATGTGGATAGATTGGTTAATTGTAGGAATAGTAACTTTTTCTTTAATCGTTGGATTTTTACGTGGTTTCGTTAAAGAAGTGATTTCTTTAGGAACTTTAGTCGTAGGGATTTGGTTAGCAATTAATTACCACGTTGAAGTTAGTAATTTATTGAGTTTGGAAAATAATGTTTTAAATACAAGCTTAGCTTTTACCATTTTAATTTTAACGAGCGTTTGTATGAGTTTAGTGCTCAATCAAATTTTAGCTTTTCTTATTAATAAAATGGGTTTAGGAATTATAGATCGTTTTTTAGGATCGGTTTTTGGGATACTCAGAGGAATTTTTTTAGTATTAATTATTTTATTAGTGGTTGAATACCTCGGTTTTAAGGATCAATTAAGTAGTAGCAGATTATCGTCTTTGTTACAAAGAACAGTTGATCAATTACGTTTAGAGTTAGTACGACACGATTGGGATAAAAATCAAATTTTGCAGCAATATCCGTTAAAAAAAATTGATTTTATCGATAAAAAAGTTCAAGAAATTGATTCTTACGTAGGCAATATTTCTGACGAATTAACGGAAGATTTATTATAAAACGTACGCTATTGATAAAACGTGGAAAGAGATTATACTAAAACGGAGCAGGTATTGATAGAGGATAAAGATGGAGAATGCTGAATTAGCAAAATATATTGATCATACTTTATTAAAAGCTGACGCAACCGAACGTGACGTTTGGAAACTTTGTCAAGAAGCTTTAGAGTATCAATTTTACGGAGTATGCGTTAATTCTTATCACATTAAAACGGTTACTAAATACTTAGAAGGAAGTATAATTAAGCCCGTAGCAGTAGTTGGGTTTCCTTTAGGAGCAACCATTACTGCGGCCAAAGCGTACGAAGCGAAAGTAGCAGTAGATCACGGAGCTCAAGAAATAGATATGGTGATTAACCTTGGAGCTTTAAAAGATCATCATTACCAATTAGTATATGAAGATATTCATGAAGTAGTTAAAGCGGCCCAGGATGCTTTAGTAAAAGTCATTATTGAAACAGCTTATTTAAATAACGATGAAAAAATGATGGCTTGCGTGTTAGCTAAAGCAGCTGGAGCTAAATTTGTGAAAACTTCTACGGGTTTTGCAAACGCGGGAGCACAAGTGGAAGATATACGACTAATGAAATCGATCGTTGGAGCCGAAGTTTTAGTTAAAGCTTCGGGAGGAATCAGAACGAAAAGCGATTGTTTAAAAATGATAGCAGCAGGAGCAGATCGTATTGGAGCTTCAGCTAGCGTTAAAATCGTAACGGAGAAATAAATGATGAAAATATTAGCAATTGAAATTGGGGAAGTAAGTGAACGTTTAATAACACAAATTAAACAAAAAAGTGCTTTTTCGGGGATAGATTATCCAGTTGACCAGTTAGGTAATGACGTAGATAAATTAGCTGATCCTACTTTTAATTTACTTAATCAACAAGAACATATTTGGTTTAAAGCCAGCCAAGATGAATTTTTGAATTTAAAATTGGTAAATATTTTAAAAACGCCGGTCTTTTTTTTCGTCAATGAAAAATTAACTCAACAGTTAAAAAATAGAATTAATTATTGGTGCCAACAAGCTCCAAGCGTAGGAGTTATTTTTGAAAAAGACTCTTTGAACGATCCTAATATCGTTACGGATGCTTCTTGGGTAGCCGTAGGTCTTGATACTCAAAAAGGTAAAATGCCTAATTTAAATAACGAATTAATGACGCCAGAGCGTTTTAAAAGGCATTTATTTAAATTGGCAAGCCGTTCGCTAAAAACGATTATTTTACCCGAAGGAGAAGAACCTAGAATTCAGCAAGCGGCCGTACATTGCGCTAAAAACGGTATTGCTAAATGTGTCTTGTTCGGCGATCAAAACAAAATTTTACAAGCCATTGGTGAAGTACCTAATTTATTAGTGATTAATCCTAAAACTTTAGTAGATAAATACGTCGATTTATTATACGAATTACGTAAAAATAAAGGAATGACGCGTGAAGAGGCGGTTCATCAGTTACAAAATAATAATACTTTATTAGCAACGCTGATGTTGTATGATCAAAAAGTAGATGGTTTAGTGTCAGGAGCTATACATACTACGGCAGATACGATTCGTCCTGCTTTACAAATTATTAAAGTAGCTGCTGATAACCGAATCGTTTCTTCGTCGTTTTTGTTAGCTTTACCAGAACGTGTCGTTGTTTTTGGGGATTGTGCAGTTAATTTAAATCCTACCCCGGAAGAACTAATGATAATTACGGTACAAACGGCGAAAACGGCACAAGCTTTTGGTTTAGAACCTAAAATCGCGTTATTAAGTTATAGTACTTTCAATTCAGGTAAAGGACCAGATGTTGATTTAGTAATAGAAGCTACGCGCCTTTTAAAAGAAAAATATCCTCATCTGACGTTAGAAGGTCCTTTACAATTTGACGCGGCTAGCGTACTAGAAGTGGCCAAGTTAAAAGCTCCTAATAATCCGGTAGCCGGTGAAGCTAACGTATTTATTTTTCCTAATTTAGTATCGGGAAATATAGGATATAAAATTGCTCAACGTTATGGGCATTTATTAACGATCGGACCTATCTTACAAGGGCTAAAGAAACCCGTCAATGATTTATCTCGCGGTTGTACGGTGGAAGACGTGATCTATACTATTACTGTAACGGCTATTCAAGCACAGAATTAACCCGATGGAAAGTTTACCTCCGCTCATTTTTGATTTATCGGTGCTTTTTCTGGTAACCAGTGGGTTGGCTGTTTTATTTCAAAAAATTAAGCAGCCGATAGTCATTGGTTATTTAATTGCCGGAATTATCCTTGGACCTTATACTTACGGTTTTTGTATTCAAAACGTTGATCAGGTACATGCTTTATCGGAATTAGGGGTTATTTTTTTAATGTTTTGTATTGGTTTGGAATTTAGTTTTCACCAATTGAAAAAAATCGGTTTACCAGCCATTATTACGGCGGGAATAAAAAGTGGCGGTTTAATTGCTGCTGGTTTTTATTTAGGTATTTGGTTAGGTTGGGGAAGGTACAGTAGTTTATTTTTTGGGGCAGCTTTAGCTTTTTCTTCCACGACTATTATTTTTAAAGTTTTAGAAGAACTAAATTTACGTCGTAAAAAATTCGCTAGGCTGGTATGCGGTATTTTAATCGTAGAAGATTTATTGGCGGTTTTAGTGTTAACGGCTTTAACTACCGTAGTTGAAACGCAAAATATTTTTTCGTTCGGAATTATTTTAGCTGGTTTAAAATTGTTGTTAGTAATCGGTAGTTGGTTTTTTATCGGTTATTACGTTACTCCTTTCCTTTTTAGAAAAATTATTAATTACGTTACCCAAGAAACAATTACTTTAGTTTCTATTGCGTTATGTTTAGGGTTATCGGTCATTTTTGCGTATTTCCATTACTCTACTGCTTTAGGGGCTTTTATGATGGGGTCTATTTTAGCAGAAACGGCTCATTTGGCTCATCGCATTAAAAGTTTAATTAATCCTTTAAAAGATGTTTTTGCCGCGATTTTTTTTGTTTCCGTGGGGATGGGCATTAATTTATTAGGGATGATCACACAATGGCACCTAATTTTATTAGGTTCGATTTTTTTAGTTTTAACGGCGATTGTGGTCACGAGTATCGGAGCTTATTTAACCGGTAGTGGTTGGAAGGATGCTTTACGAGTTAGTTTCAGTATGGTTCCGATCGGAGAATTTTCTTTTATTATTTTATCGTTAGGGGTATCGTTAAAAGTAGCAGACGCTAAATTGTACCAAACGATAGTAGGAATCGCGTGCTTGAGCACAATAATTACTCCTTATTTAATTAATTCTACTAATCAAATCATTAGTTATCTAGAAAAACGGTGGTCAGAAGATTTTCAATTGAAGTTAGATAGCTACAGCTATAAAATATATCAATTTTTAGCTTATCGTGAACAAGCCGTATACCGAAGGTTATTATTTAAGTACTTAATGAATATTTTAGCTATCTTGTTCATTTTTATTAGCGTTAAATTTTTGATGCTTCCGAGTTTAGCTAATATTTTCAATAATTATAACGTAGAGTTATTGAGTTGGATTTTAGCCATGTGTTCAATTGGGCCTTTTATTTGGAATCTAATTAGCAATTACTCTTTTTTACCTTCAAATAAACAAATTTTTGCTAGAATTATCGGAATATCATTAGCATTTATTACTTTAATTCTTTTCAGTATTGCTTTTTTCGAGAATTGGTATTTTGCCTTAATTTTTGCGGGTAGTTTACTGTTGATTTTGATGCTTTTTAAGAAGACGTTAAAGAAAATTTTAAATTTAATCGAACAAAAATTAAACCAAAACGGGGTTCAAGAACATAAGTTTGATCTATTAGAGTTGATGGATGCTCCGTTAGCAGAAGTATACGTAGAAAACCAGGATTTTGTTGGTAAAAGTTTAGCGGTTCTTAGGATTCGTAATAAATACGGTTTAGAAGTGACAGGAGTACAACGTGATCATTTAATATTTGAAAAACCGCGTGGTGACTTTGTTTTAAAAAAAGGAGACTTATTGACTATTTTAGGAAACGTTGAGCAAGTAAAAACTTTTAGAAAAACGTTAGAAGGAGATTTATCGATTAGTAATGATTTTGTGCTGCAGACGATTTTATTAGATGAAAATAGTAATTTAATTAATTGTAAAATTAACGATTTAATCGTTAGAGAAACCATTAAAGGACAAATAGTTGGTTTAGAACGAAACCAGATGAAAATTTTGAATCCAGATGGAGGAACGATCTTAAAAGAAAGAGACGTTTTATTAATCGTTCATGCTAATCAGAATGAAGAATTGAAAACTTAAATTGATCTGTTAAAATACTTTTAAGTTAACGAATAAATTTTTAAGGAGATAATAATGCGGATCATTTTTGCGGGTACTCCGGAAATAGCGGTACCTACTTTACGTTTATTAATTGAAAAAAAGCATCAGGTTGTATCCGTCGTTACTAAACCAGATATTCCACAAGGAAGAGGAAAAAAAATTATCTTTAATCCGGTTAAACGGGCAGCATTAGAATTAGGTATTCCGGTTTACCAACCATCAACTTTAAAAACGCCAGCAGCCTTCCAATATTTACGTACTTTATCGGCTAACGTTTTAGTCAACGTAGCCTGTGGTTTTTTAATTCCAGAAGATATTTTAACGTTACCAGCAAAAGGATGTATTAATTTACATCCTTCGTTATTACCTCGTTGGCGAGGAGCCGCTCCTTTGCAACGAGCGTTATTAGCCGGTGATTTGGAAACAGGAATCTCGATTATGCAGATGGATGCTGGTTGGGATACGGGGGATTTGTGGAAACAAGTACGCTTTCCTATTTTACCCGAAGATACGTCAGCTAGTTTGTTATCTAAAGCAGGGATATTAGGTAGTAAATTAATTGTAGAAGTACTAGAACAATTAGATCAATTAACGTTAAAAAAACAAACGGGAGAAGCTTGTTATGCGGATAAACTAACGAAAGAAGAGGGGAAAATAACTTGGAATCAGTCGGTAACGTTAATCGACCGAAAAATTAGAGCCATGAATCCTTGGCCGGTAGCTTTTACCTCATTTCGAGGCAAAATTTTACGTATTTGGGAAGCTAAAGTAACGAAAGAAAAATTAGTTAGTGAACCAGGAGTTTTTCAATGGTTAAAGAATAGTTTGAAAGTAGGAACTTCGGATTTTAACTTAGAACTCTTAAAAGTGCAACCTGAAGGAGGGAAAATTATTACGGCTGAAGCCTGGCTTAACGGTATTAACCATCGAAAAACGATCGGACAATTCGATGCAAATTGAATTATTGCAGGCTGCTTGGGAACAACTAATCAACGGCGAAGGAATGCTTGATGAAGAAGCCCTCTTTAAAGCATTCATTCAGTTAGGAGCTCTTTTAAAAAAAAGCGGAGATCGTTGGCAGTTAATAAATAAAGCTTCGTTTTTTAATAGTGCTTTTTTACAAAACCAATTGACGCATCGGCGAGTGATAGTTCACGCATTTACTAATTCGACAAACGATGATTTGTGGAAACTTTTAAGTAAACCAAAAATTAAAATGAATGATTTTTTGGTTTTAGCCGAATACCAATTAAAAGGGCGCGGTACTAGAGGAAGAGTATGGTGTTCTCCACCGTTAGGAGGAGGAATTTGTTTTTCTTTTAACCATGCGATTAAACATTGTTTAGAAGGAGAAACCGTTGGCTTAAAGGTAGCATTAGCGATGGTTAATTATTTTAGTAGCCTTGGTTTTAAACCGTTAATGATTAAATGGCCTAACGACGTTATTTTTCAAAATAAAAAAATAGCCGGAATTTTAACGGAAGGAAGTAGTATTTATCCTAACCAATTAGCCGTTGGAGTAGGAATTAATTGGTATTTACCTAACGGTTGGGAACTTAAAATCACGCAACCTGCTACGGGTTTACAAAATATTTTATTTAATAAAATATCTAGAAACGAATGTTTAGTGAATTTATTTAAGCGTATAGAACGACAATTAAAAGAGAAACTTTCTTTGCAAGAATATCGTCGTTACGATTTTTGGTATAACAAGCGTATTAGACTCATTTGGAAAAATCAACAGTACGAAGGAATTGGTTATGGTATCGATTATGATGGAAATTTTTTATTGAAAACCGCTTCGGATATTATAAAATGTAAACCATTAAGTGTTAATTTTTTAGAGTAAAATTATGGCCAAATATTTAACTTTTATATTTAGTTTAATGCTGTTATTATCTCCGACGGAAGCTCGCTGGGTGCCTATTAAAGATGCTCCACAAAAAATTAACAAAGAAATTAATATCCAAATTGAAGCCCGGGGTAATTTTGTTAGTGAAACTAAAAAAGTAATTCGTATTTTAAACGAACGTGGTCGAGAAAAAGATTTTCGTTTTTATTATAATCCTGACCATGAGAACTTTAAAATCGCTAAAGCTTTAATAAAAAAACGTAATGGTCAAATAATTGAATTATCCGATCAGTTTATAGAAGACAAACCTTTAGCTAGTAACGGTCCAGGTTTTGACCAAGTAAATCAAGTTTATTTAGCGTTTCCTAATGTGGAAGTGGGAGACCAAATTGAATTGACGACTCGTTTAGTTTGTAAAAAGAATTTATTAGACTCTTATTTCGCTCAAGTTTTTAATTTTGGTTATTTTAGTTTAGAAGAAAAAGCGAAAGTAGTGATCCAATCGGCTTTACCTTTACAAGTTAAAGTAAATGATCCGTTAAATTGTTTAAAAATAAAGCGTTCTGAAACAGCAAACGCTAAAAAACAAATTTTAAGCTTTGAACTAAAACGACCTTTGTACCAAGCCATTAGTCAAGAAATCGGTAACATCATTTTAGATAGTAAATCTTTTACGTGGGTTTCAGTTTCTTCCGTTGAAAATTGGCAGGCTTTAGGCGAAAAATATTATCAAAATCTCCAATTGATCCAGACAAAGGAAAATTTACCGGCTATTTTTCGAAATATCGCCTTACTTGCGCAAGAACAAGATAACGAAATTAAACAAATCAATACGGTTACTTCGTTATTAAACGAAAAAGTACGCTATTTAGGAGATTGGCGGTCAATTAACGGTCGCTATTTCCCCCATGATTTAGAGAAAATAGCTGAAGATAGGGTTGCAGACTGTAAAGATTTTGCGAGAGTAACCCAAGCGATTTTGCAACAACTAGGTTATCAAGTGAATTTGGTATTAGTGCATCGTGGTTTATATAATGCTGCTTTCGAAAATAGATTGCCCGATTTAAGCGCTTTTAACCATATGATCGTTAAAGTTAATACTCCTTCGGGTAAACATTATTGGATCGATCCCACTAATTTTGTTAGCATGGCAGGTTTAGTTTTTCCGGATATTGCTTGTAAATGGGGTTTGGTTATTGATCAGAAAGCTAGTTATGAACGGATTCCTGCCGTTGATTATCAACGTGCGTTAGTTACTTCGAAGCGAGAAATAAATTTAAACGAAAGGGATATTTGGGAAAAAGGTTTTTTAAATTTACAAAACGAAACTGCTTTTGCCTTAACCGGTGCAGAATTACAATATTCTCTAGAAACTATTGCCGAATGGTTTTATAATGCCATTAGTAATAACGGAATAGAAAAACACGCGAGAAAACAATTAAAGGTTTCTCCGTTAAAGTCACGAATAGTTGATCAAGTTAATTTTGATTATCAAATCATCCGTGAAAATGAATTATTAGTTACTAACGTGGGCGAGGGGATTAAGTTAAGTTGTCCTGCTATTTTACAAGCTATTTTAAACATTCACGAAGAAGACGTAGCTAAAAAAATGTTAGATTTATTCCCTTGTACGGTACGCCGAGAAATAATTATTAAAAACGTTAAAGTACCTAATTTTGCTATTTTAAATCAACAATTAAAAAATCAATGGTTAAAAGTGCAACGTTACGCAAAAATGGTAGACCAAGATTTATATATTAACGAAATAATCGAATTATACCGCAACGTAATAGACGCCAGCGATTTCAATTCATCAGAACTGAAATTAACGAAAGATTGGATTCAGCAATATTATCAAAATACGTTACTAATCATAGAAAAATTAAAAGAAAACAAAAATGTTCGTTTTGATCTTAAAGAAAAAGTTGAAACTTTAAAGAAATAAACGGCGTTAATAATCAATATTATTTTCGGTATGGTTATGTCTTTACAAATCAAAAATAATCATCTTTTATTGCGTTTGGTTAGTTGGGGGACAGTTTTAGAATATTATGATATTGCAATTTATAGTTTGTTAGTTAAATACCTCGGGGCTAATTTTTATCCGGGGGAAAATGGCCTCTTTTTTGCTTTTTTAGTTTTTATCTTAGGGCAATGTGTGCGTTGTTTGGGAGGGGTCATTTTAGCGTTATTAGGAGATCGTTACGGTAAAGAGAAAATCTTCTCTTATTCAATTTTAGCAATGGCTTTAGCAACTTTAACAATGGGAACAATCCCGTCTACTAAATCATGGGGTATTTTAGCAACTATTTTATTTAGTTTAGGAAGGTTAGTACAGTCTATCGCTTTTGGTACAGAATTCCCTGGAGCTTTAACGGTTTTATCGGTACATTCTGAAAAGCAAAAATTAGGACGTTCGGTGGGTAAGATGATGGCGATGTCTAGTTTAGGCATGGCGGTGGGCATTAGTTTGATTAGTTTAGAAACTCACTTATTAAACGAAGCACAAATGTTAAGTTGGGGATTTAGAATTCCTTTTTTAATAGGAGGAGGATTATCTTTAATTTGTGGTTATTTACGTAAATATTTAATTGTAGATCGGACCAAGTTTTCTGTAAAAAACCAATTTTGTTGGCAAGATTTACTGACTTCGAAAAAATATATTAAAATATCGTTGTGTTTATTATTTATCAATTTATTTCCTGCAACTATTTCTATTTTAAAAAACGTATTTGTTGTTTATTTAAACCAATATTACCATTGGCCTTTTTCACAGATTTTGTTAATGATTGCTTTAGGATATCTTTTCGCGTTTGGTTTAAAAATGTTAGGTGGATACCTGGCTGATTTTTATAATAAAATTAACATCGTTCGTACGATCAGTTGTTTGGGTACCTTAGGGATTATTTTAGTATTTGCTTCGTTACGTTATAGAGGGGGATTAATTTTTTTTATTATTTATACTAACTGCGTAACTTCATTAGCCACCGCTAGTTATATGCAGTTTTTTGCCACCGTTTATCCTTACCAAGTACTTTACACTTGGACTAGTCTTATCCATAACATAGCTTCTATTACGGCTTCCATAACGCCGTTAGTCATGAACATTTCCTTTAGTCGATTTAACACGCCTTTATTGCTATTAGCTTTTCTAGTAATTTTAGGCACCCTGATGTGCATTAGCAGTTTTATTTACCCTAAAGTCTACGCTAAACTAGCAGTTTCTTCAGAAAGGAACTAAGGCTAAATTACCCTTCGTTACCTTATCTATAAAAACTTAATAATAAATTTTTGTTCTAAACAAACAACCTTAAAAATCAAAATGTATTTGTTCAGCGATTTCTCTAGCGATGACTAAACTGGAAATATTTTCCGCTTTCAAACTATTACTATCCAGACTAGAAATGATGTAATGTTGATAACACAGGTGACTATAACCAATTAAATCAAACTTATTACGTCCGTCTCCAGATGGAAAGCTACTTTCAGTAAAAAGTAAAGTATTATGTTGAAAAGGCATCGTGCAAGAAGTAATGTATTCAATAGCATCTTGTAAATCGTAGAAATGTTTCAAACGTTCATTAACATTAAATCCTTTTTGTTTAAGTTGGTAATTCCAAGCATTGAAGATTTCACGGTTTTTAGAAACAATAACTAAAAAGTTATCTGGTTTAATATGGATAGAAGAAATTAACCAATGCGGTACCGATACTTTATTAAATTTAATATCGATTTCTAAACCATTAAATTCTTTATTGTTCTCGAGATTAATGGTCGCATGATAATTTTTAATCATCTCATATACTTGTAATAATCCTAAACCATTACCGTTTTTCTTCTTCGAAGAAATTTGCTGTAAATTTTGAATAGAATTTTTCGTGGCTTCATCTATCCCTCCACCTGTATCAATAATTCGTAATTCGATTTGCTCATCTAAATTGCGAACCGCTATATCTAATTTTCCTGAATTATTAATACCTATAGCTTCCACCGCATTATTCACTAAGTTAAAAAAAGAACGTCTTAACATCGACTTATTCCCTTCGATAAAGCATTTAAAAGTACTAGGGTCAATCGTTAAATTAAACTCTATGGCAGAATTACTATACTGATAAATTACTTCAGAATACCAATCTTCGATTAATAACGCTAAGATAAACAGGTTATTAATTAAAGAAGCTGGTTCTTTATTTTGCGAATAACTCTTTAAAATTCCGTTTGCTAAATTACCGATTTCTCGAGTAATTTTTTGAATTAACAATTGTTCACTATCTGGTAAATAAGGAGAACAATTTTCGATGGCTAATAATAAACTAGTTAACGGAGAACGAATATCATGAGCCAGACGTCTAATCATTTCTTGGATACGATATTGCTCTGCTAATTTATTTTTTTGTTCGTTATTAATTTTTTCTAATTCCAAACGCTGGTAGCGATCAGTGATATCTAAAGTAACCCCGATTAAACCAACAACGTTACCTTTTTTATCGTATAAAGGTTTTTTAGAAGAAATTTGGTACATCATATCTTTGTGTTCACCTAATTTAATTTCTTCTCTTACTTCTTGTTTATATTGGGTAGCTTTTTTATCGTTAACGTAGAAACCACTTGCTAAATGTTCAGGATATAATTCGCTATCTTTTTTGCCGATAATAGAATTATCCGGAATAGAAAAATATTTATTATAAAAATCTTTAGTATATTTATTACTGCCTATATAGATATAATCTAAATTTTTCCAATAAACTCCTGCTGGAATACTGTCTATGATATTTTTATATAATTCAATTTCGTTTAATAGTTCATTTTGGTTGAGATAAAATAGTTTATTTAAAATACTAAAATCAGAAGTACTAACGGTAACTTCTTTTTTTGAATACCCTTTAAAAGACGACAATTTAATGTTATTTTTTACAATCCATTCTCGATTAAATACCGGACAATGTAATTCAATCGAATCTTGTTTAATTGAAACATCCCCGAAATTCACGTTTTCTAAAGTTTGAATTAACTTGTTTTTTAAATTACTATGTCTATCCCATTGATGAATTTCAACGTATAAGTTTTTAATATACTTAAATTTATTATTTTGTTGTAAATCATCTACTACTTCATATTCTGCACCTTCAATGTCTAATTTTAAAAAATCAACGTCTTCGTGAATATAATTAGATAATTTATCTGAATGAACTAACGTTTTAGTACACAAACTGTGTTGATGACCCCAAGTTTCAACAATAGAAGAACCAAAAGTATTACAGTTACCTTTAATATCGCTCATTTCTCCATAGAGGAAAACGCTTTCTTTTCGATTCGTTACGGCGAGGTTAAATAGAGTAACCCCTTCAAGATGATTAATTGCTACGTTATGTTCCAAAACACGATAAGCTAGCGGATGTGGTTCAAAAACGACAATTCTCGCTTTAGGGTATATACATTTGAAAAAAAACATGCTAATACCTACTTCTCCTCCGACATCAAAGATCAGAGGAGCTTCGTTATCGCTATGGAAATAATATTCGAATTTTAAAAAGATAGCATTTAAACTTTGTACTACCGAGGTATTGCTTAAATAATGAATTACAAAATTATTCAAATACAAAATGCGTTCTTTTGTATTAAAACCAATTTTAATACCGACATTACTTAAAGCATCAATCAAATGTTCTCTTTGATGATCTATAACTTCATCAGTTTGCATACTAAAATCCTCGCTAACTTTATATTATATATTATAAATCATTTAAAAATTTTGAGTTATTTTAGGTGGAAATAAATATTTGTTAAAACAATTTACGTAAAATAATTTTTTCAACAATAAATCATTAGAACAAATATCGACTTTATCGACAACTTTATTAGCTTTTAAAATGGATATTTTAATATCGTGTTTTTTAAGCCATGCTTGTTTATCTTCTGGAAAATTCGCATGATTCGATAATCCAATAATACCCACATCGATAAAATGATTATCTTTTAAAGTTTTTAATAATCCTTCTGTCGAAGTATTGTCCCACTGATGTATTTCCATCACTAAATTTTTAATATACTGAAATTTATTTTGTTGTTCTAAATTTTCAAATACTCCGTACTCTGCACCTTCTACGTCTAATTTTAATAAATCAATAGGTTCATTAATATATTGAGACAACTGGACCGATTTGATCGGCATAGTATCATAAAATGGTCGTTGCTGCCCCCAAGTTTCAATGACCGAACAACCTAAAACGTTACATTCTCCATTAACGTAGTTTGCGTCACCGTATAAGAAAGTTTCTCCTTCTTCTTTAGCAACTGCTGCATTAATTACTTTGACGTCCGTAAGGTTATTACGCGTGACGTTTTCTATAATTTTTTTGTACGCTAATGGATGAGGTTCGAAAGCAATAATTCTAGCATTAGGGTATAAAATCTTAAAAAAGATGATGCTTGTTCCTACTTCACTACCTACGTCTAAAATTAACGGTCTATCCGTATCTGCTTGAAAATAATAGTGAAAGTCTAATAACAAAGAAGTTATATTTTGTACTACTGCTGTTTTACTTAAATAACTAATTACGAAGTTATTTAAATATACTAACTCTTGTTCTTCATCGAATTTAATATAAATACCTGCTTTATTTAAAGTATCGATTAAGTAGTTTTTATCTTGTTCTATTGTAATATTATTTTGCATATACATTAATTAAAATTTTATAAACAACGCCATTCTATAATCATTTAATTCTAAAATGCAATATTTTTTTTGTTTTTTTTTAAAGTTTTTTTAAATTTTTCCTTTATTTATTTCTTAAATATAAAAAAAAACTTAGTATTTTTTACGATATTTTTATAAAATGTAATTTTTTTTAAATTTACCCTAAAATATTTATAGTAAATTTAAATAAACAAAACGGTAATTATTTTTTGATTAAAAAATCAAAAAAGATTCTTAATTTTTTGTAAATTATTTCAAATACGTTAAAAATGAACATAATTATCATTTTATTAAATTTTGATATAAAATTTTACGCGATTTTAATTTTGATCGAAAAGCGAATATTTAGTTTTTAACTATTTTAATTTAATTGATATTTTTAAACTGCCAAGTATGGTTTTCGTACCATTCTAAAATTTGTTGTTGATTTTTTTGCCAATCGTTTAAAGTAATGATCGTTGTATTCTCAATTACTTCCTGACGTTTTTGATGAATGTGACCGGCAATAATGTATTTAGGAACGGGATATCTTTTTAACCAATCTGCTAATTGAAATTGGTTTAGAAGAATAGGTTTTTTTTGACCTTTAAATAAACGGAATAATCGTTTAATTCCATGGGTTAGTAATTTTCTACCTTGCAAAGGTATTTTTTTGAACCACGTGATTAATTGATGATTTCTTAATTTTTTGCGAATCAATAAATAAACGGAACTGCTATATAACAAGTCACCGTGAGTTACTAAAATTGGTTGCTGGAAAAGGGTAATAAAGGATGGATCTTCTAGATATTGAATACCCGTTTCTTTGGCAAATTGTTGACCTAATAAGAAATCACGGTTACCTCTAACGAGGTAAACATGAATTTTACTCGTAGCGTTTTGTAAAGCGCGTTTAATAGGTACTAAGTATTCTTCGTTATTGTCATCACCGTACCAAAGGTAAAATAAATCACCTAGAATATAAATTGCACTTAAATTGGACGGTAAATCATTTAACAAGTTAATAAACTGATTTAACAGTGGTTTCGTTAACGGTCCTAAATGTAAATCAGCTATAAACCAAACAAAGTTCATTTAAATTCCTTTATTAACGATTTCTAACACATTATTACTGGAAGCTTGTTGGTGTAAAAACGTTAATTGTTCTTTTTGGGCTTGTAAAGTTTGTGGGTCAAGACCTTTTGTGAGAATTAAGTTTTGCGTTAAAGTAGCGGCTACACTAGGATTAAAACTTTCAATACGTAAAATTAATTGACTATACCAGGCATAAACTTCTTGACGGTGGAATCTAAATAAATTTTGCGTGCCAAAACAATGGAGTAACGAATATAAATTATTAGGATTGGTCATTTTAAAATCTTGCGAACAAACGATACGGTTAAGCCGTTCTAGAATTGACGAGAGATCTAGAAGAGCGTTCATACTTAGCCATTTATTATAAAGTTCTTTGTTCTTTGCCCAATTTAATTGGTCCAACAAATTCAGAATATCGGGATAATGGCTGCTTACTAAAGCTGATAGGGCATTATAACGGTCTGTAAAATTATTACTCTTTTGTAAATTATGGAGCGCTAAATCGTAAGGCGGATGATCCGATTGTAACCAAAATTGTAAAATTAAATGTTTCATCTTACGCTTTAAAAAAGCAGTTTCGTTAAATTGGTATTCGCTCGTCACTTCAAAATGAGCATATAATTGAGGCCATAAATCAATAAAATGGTTAGCAACGGTTCGTTTGATCTTTTTTAAATGTTCGTATAAATTGGCTAACGTTAAAGTCTGACCTGGTTCTAATACTAAACTTTTTAAAGTAGGAAAAATAAAATTCAACGGTAAGGTTTGATGATCAGCCAATAAAGTAGAAAATGCGGCTAACAGTAAATCGGTAAATTGATCTGGATGATAAATACTACGTTTAATCAACTCTTGGGTAATTTGCCAAAGATTATATACCGACAATTTTTGAAACAAATCAGGGATCGAAGTAGGGGACACCTTTTCCCAAAAAGCATCATTTTGTAAAGTAATTTTGACTGGAGAAGAAAAACTACTAGTTCCCGGAGACCAAATGAGGTCGCGTGGTGCTTTTTTGAGTTTCAAAATCTTTTTTTGTTTATTTAAAAGTACGTGATCTTTGAAAATTTGCTTATTCGTTAAATTAACCGCAAAAAAGTCTAAAAAAATTTCCGTGTGCTTGTTTTTTTTAAGATGTACTTGTTTTAAAGTAATTTGATGTTGTAAGGGAGTAGTTTTTTCAAGAACCTTAACCTCTACTAAACCTTTTTGACGATACCAAGTGTCGAAAAAGTAATCTAAATTTTCTTCAGTCACTAAAGAAGCAACTCTAAAAAAATCTTGTAACGAAGCACATTGTCCGTCGAATTGCTGAATAAATTTGCTCAAAATACGAATAAAAACTTGACGGCCAAAGCGGTTAATTAAAATACGAAACACTTCGCTACTTTTTTCGTAAACCGTATGAGTATAAAAATTATCTATGCTTTGATAGCGTTTCGGTTGAATAGGGTGGGCTAAGCGTTCACTATCTTCGGGAAATTGATAATTGATTAAATATTGGATAGCTTCAATGCGGTTGTAATCTTGACCGTACAAATCTTCCATGAACATTTGTTCTCGTAAAGTGGTTAAACCTTCTTTTAAACCGATTTGAAACCAATTTCGTAAAGTGACTCGATTACCGGTCCAGTTGTGGAAATATTCGTGTGCCACTGTACTAGCTACGCGACGATAATCATCGTCCGTAGCTAAATCGGGATCTAATAAAAGTAATTTACTATTAAAAAGGTTGAGACTTTTATTTTCCATGGCTCCAAAGTTAAAATCGTCTACAGCTACGATTTGGTATAAGTTTAAATCGTAAAATAAACCAAAAACTTCTTCGTCCCAACGCATGGCTTGTTTTAAAAAAGTTAAAGCAGTGTGGCAGGCATTAATTTGATTTTCGGCAGCATGTATTTTTAAGCACACCTCTTGTTGTCTACTATTAACGTAAGATTCGGTTAAAGTTGCTAATTTACCCGCTACTAAAGCAAACAAGTAAACAGATTTAGGAAACGGATCTTCCCATAAAAAATGTTGTCTAGAATCTACGCTATGTTTAATTAAGTTACCGTTAGAGGCTACTACCGTAAATTCAGAAGGAGCATGAATTAATACGCTAAATTTAATTAAAACGTCAGGACGGTCTAAATGGTAAGTAATAGTCCTAAAACCATGCGGTTCATTTTGAGTGCAATAGATGCCATTACTTAAATATAGACCAAGACCCGTTAAATTCTTCTGAGGATTAATTGCTACTTTGATAGATAACGTAAAGTCCTCTGGTGGATTGATAATCATTAAATATTGTTCCGTTAAACGGTATGGGACGGGTTCATTATTTAACGTTACTTCTAATAGTTCTAGATTTTCCCCGTTTAGGATTAAATGATCATTTTTTTCGTAATTTTGACGGATGATATGTAAACGACTACTGACGACGGTTCGTTCTGGATATAAGTCAAATTCTAGAAACGTTTCTGGAATTAAATAATTAGAAGGTGTATAGTCTTTTAAATAAGTATATTTTTTAGTTTTCATGGTTCCACAAAGCATTAGTTAAAACTCGTTGTAAAAATTGTTGATGTTGCTGTATTTCTGAATTATCAGCGTAGAGTATAGGGGTATGGATGATTTCCTTTTTTTTATTTTTAGAGCTAACGGTTTCATAAATACTGGCATCGCTAATTTTCATTTGTCCTCCAGTCATCGCTAAATACATTTTAGCTAATAGTTGTGCATCAATTAAAGCACCGTGTCCGTTTTCTCGACTGGATAAACTAACGTTAAAACGTTTACATAAAGCATCTAAAGTATTACGTTGCCCTGGAAATTTTTGTCTTGCCATCATTAAAGTATCGGTAACGGTAGCGTAATTTTCTAAAGTTTTTGGATGCCCTGCTTTATTCAATTCAAAATTGATAAAGCCCGTATCGAATTTAGCGTTATGAATAATTAACTCGCTCCCTTCGATAAAAGCAATTAGTTCTGGAATGACCGTATGAAATAAAGGTTTATCCGCTAAAAATTGGTCGTTTAGGTGATGAACTGCTTCAGCACCGCTACTGACGGAACGTTCCGGATTAAAATAATAATGTAAAGTTCTACCGGTAAATTTACGGTCAACCATTTCTACTAAACCAATTTCGATTAATCGATCCCCGTTTTCATAAGATAATCCGGTGGTTTCTGTATCTAATGCAATTTGTTTTAACATAATTTTAATTAACGTATTGTGTAATAGCTTGATTAGCTAATTGATCGGCGATTTCATTTTCTGGATGACCTGCATGTCCTTTAACCCATAAACACTCTACTTGGTGAAACTGCAAGAGACGGTCTAGTTGTTGCCAAAGCTCAATATTTTTAATTGGTTGCTTATGAGTATTACGCCAATGGTTTCTTTTCCAATTATCGAGCCAAGTAGTAATTCCGTTTTTAACGTATTGGGAATCGGTAGTTAAAAGGACGTTACATGAGCGTTTCAAAGCACTTAACGCTTGAATAACCGCCGTTAATTCCATTTGATTATTAGTAGTGACCGATTGAACACCGCATAAACGTTTTTCCGTTTGTTGATAACGTATAATTGCTCCCCAACCCCCCACACCAGGGTTGCCTTTGCATGCTCCGTCCGTATAAATGTAAACTTTATTGTCCATTACCTGTTCTTAATAAATACCATTCTGTTTGGTTTGAAGCTACATCTTCTAAAATAACCCCTTGTTGTTTTAACTGGTTTCTAATTTGATCTGCAGCTTGCCAATCTTTGTTTTGTTTAGCTTTTAAGCGTTGTTGGATTAAAGCTTCTACTTGTTGGTTATCTATGCCTGATTTTAAAAAAGCTTTAGTAGGCATATTCAAAAGACCTAATTGTTGACCTAAAAAATATAATAAAGTTTGATAAAAATTTAACGATTTTACTTGTTTAGCAAGGCGCGCTTGGTGAATAACGTGTACTAATTCAAATAAAATCGATAAGCAGAGGGGAGTATTTAAATTATCTTTAAGGGCCGTGAAAAATTGTTGGTAAAAACGATGCTGTCGCATTTGTTCTGAGATCGATGTAGACGTACTTGTCCCTTCAAAATCTTTAAGGGCTAAATATAGATTACGTAAACTATTTTCGGCCATTAAAATGTTCTCGTGACTGAAATTAATCGGGTTTTGATAATGGCTCGTCAAATAAAAATAACGTAACGTTTCACCGCTGAAATCTTTTAATAAATCACGTAAGGTAAAGAAATTACCTAGCGATTTAGACATTTTTTCTTGTTTATATTGCACAAAACCGACGTGCATCCAATAATTAGCCAGAGGTTCATGCGTTAATGCTTCCGTTTGAGCTAATTCGTTTTGGTGATGAGGGAACAATAAATCCATTCCGCCACCGTGTAAATCAAAATGATGGCCTAAATATTGATTAGCCATTGCGGAACATTCGATATGCCATCCCGGTCGCCCTAAGCCCCAAGGGGATTGCCAAGCTGGTTCGTTGGGTTTACTTTTTTTCCACAAAACGAAGTCTAACGGATATTCTTTTTTTTCTAAAGGACTAATCCTTACTCCAGTTAATAAATGATCTAGGGTTTGGTGCGCTAACGTACCGTAAGATTTATAATTTTTTACCCGATAATAAACGTCTCCTTCATTAACGTAAGCGTAACCTTGGTTAATTAAAGCATTAATAAATGTAATCATTTCGTTAATATGCTCACTAGCTTTAGGTACTAGGGTAGGGGGGATGACGTTTAAAGCTTTTTCGTCGGCTAACATGGACGTGTAAAATTGTTCAGCAATAACGGTATAAGGTACTTTTAACGCGTTAGCTTTTTGAATGATTTTATCGTCGATATCGGTAACGTTACGTACGTAATTAACTTCAAAACCTAAAAATTTAAATAACCGGTATAGAAGATCGAAAACTACAAAAATTCTACCGTGTCCTAAATGGCAATAATCGTAAACGGTTACTCCGCATACGTAAAAATTAACTTTATTTTTAACAATCGGAACAAACGTTTCTATCTGTTTAGTTAACGAATTATAAAGTTTAATCGGCATAAATCTATATCAATCTAGTCTGACGTTGAGTATACCATCTTTTGAAGATACTACAAGATTTAACTACGTTCCTTAATCGCTTTGGAATGACTAAGGAAGCAACAAGATAACGCAATAATTAAACTACCGATGACGAAGTATAAATTTGGTTGATGATGCCATACTAACCAATCTAAAACACCGCTAAAGATGATCCCGCAATATTGTAGAGGAGCAATCAATTGAATGGATACCCGTTTGATTCCTCTCGTGAGCAATTCTTGGTATAAAGTTGCCATGATTCCCGAAACGATTAGGAGGATTAAAGTAAATAAGTTAGATTTTTGCCAATGAAAGATTACCATTATGCCGGTTAATACAAAAGTGAGCCAAAAATGTATACCCATTATCGTATAAACCGAATCGTATTTGGCTATTTCTGAGGCGGCTACTAAAGAGATTGCGATAAAAACACCTGAAAACAAAGAAAAGAAAGACATCGTATTGAACGCGTCAAGTTTAGGATTTAAAATAATTAAGATTCCGATAAAACCTAAAATAATGTTAAAACAGGCAAATAAACTAGTACGGTTACGATAGACTAAATAACTAATAATCGGAATAAAGAGGGTATAGGTTAAATTTAAAACGTTAGCGTTAGCTAACGGCACAAATTTTAGTGAATGTCGCAAACAAAGCATTGAGCAAATGGTAGCAATACTGCGTATTAAATATTGAGGTAAACGTTGCGTTTTTAAAGAGACGGCATGGTGATGAATTTTTTTATTAATTAAAACGGTAGTAACCCAAATAGTACTAACTAAAAAACGAAAAAAAACAACCATTGTCCCGTTGACTTGCCCGTTTAATAATTTCATACTAAAAGTCATTAAACTATACGCCAAAGCTGCGCCGATACCTAATAAAATTCCTACGTACATAACTAATTCATTACCATTAAAAAGACGTTTCAGAAATATATGCAAATAGTAATTAATTGTCAATCAAGCTTAAAAGCTTATTATTTTGTTTTTCGATCCTTTGAGACGAAAAAGATCGCTGTTGCTTTTGGTTTTTTTAGGATTATAATAAGGAGGGTTTTAAAGTAGATTAATGTATGTTACAAAAATTTTTATCCCGAATATTAGGGAAATTAGCTGACAATAATACTCCCCAAATCAAAAATTTTTTAATTAAACAATTTATTAAACTATATAACGTTGATTTGAAAGAAGCGGTGATCGAAAATGTTGCTCAATACCCTAATTTTAATGCTTTTTTTACGCGACATTTAAAGCAAGAGGCACGTCCTATTTTCCCCAACGTTAACGATTTTTTATCTCCAGTGGACGGTACTTTGTACCAATGGGGAGAAATAAAAAATAATACTTTAATTAATGCTAAACGTAAACCTTTTACCCTAGAAGCTTTACTAGCTAGGCAAGAAATTAAAAATGCTCCTTTTCGAAGTTTTTTTTGCTTTTATTTATCTCCACGGGATTATCACCGGGTACATTTACCGGTAGCAGGGAAATTAACTAGCATGACTTACGTACCGGGGAGTTTTTTTTCGGTTAACCCTTTTTTAACTGATTATGCCCCGCAAATTTTTGCTAAAAACGAACGCATTATCGCTTATTTTAACACTCCTTTTGGAGAAATAGCGGTCATTTTAGTCGGGGCTTTAGGGGTAGGGAGCATTCAAATGAAATGGCAACCAGAACTTGCTACGAAATTAACGCATTTTGCATACGACGAAACGCAATTTTGTTTTGCACAGGGAGAAGAAATTGGCCATTTCCAATTGGGCTCTACGGTGATCGTCTTATTTCCTAAAAATTTTGCAACTTCTTTAAAATTAGGTACGCACGTGAAAATGGGGCAAAAAATTAATGTTTAAACCTAAAAAAAGGTTCGGTCAAAACTTTCTACAAGATCGTGGTGCCTTACAAAAAATAAGCGAATTATTACAAATTAAAGACCAATTATTATTAGAAATTGGTCCAGGGAACGGTAATTTAACGGAATTTTTACTAAAAAAAACGAATAAAATGATCGCGATTGAAATCGATCGTGATTTAATCCCACTATTAAAAAATCGCTTTAAAAATTTAACGATTTATACAGAAGATGCTTTGCAGTTCGATTATACGACTTTAAATGCCCCTTTAATTATTACGGGAAATTTGCCTTATAATATTTCTACGCCTTTATTGTTTAAATTTTTAGCCATCGCAGATCGGATAGATCGTTTAGGAATCATGTTACAAAAAGAGGTAGCCGATAGAATTAAAGCTCAGCCGAATACTAAAGCTTTCGGCAAATTATCAATATTGTTTCAACTAAAATTTGATTTTAAAGATAGTTTTGATTTACCGGCCAGTGCTTTTTATCCTCCACCAAAAGTAAACTCCACTTTTTTAATTGCTGAACCTAAACTAAAACCTTATCCCCTTAATAATCAACTCTTATTAAGTCAATTAATCGGACAAGCTTTTAATATTCGTAGAAAAATGTTAAAAAATAGTTTAATGGAATATCGAGCGTTCTTATCGGTAGAAGAACAAAATAAGCGTCCTGAAGAATTAAGCGTAGTAGAATGGGTAAATTTGAGTAATAAAATATGCGATTTGTTGACGAAGTAATTATTAAAATAAAAGCGGGTGATGGCGGAAATGGTTGCAGTAGTTTTCGGCGAGAAAAATTCATTCCGTTTGGCGGACCGGATGGGGGAGACGGGGGAGATGGAGGAAGTATTTACGCTGTTACTGATCCGGAATTAAATACGTTAGTAGATTACCGCTATTTACGACACTTTGAAGCTAAAAATGGACAAAACGGGATGGGTAGTCAATGTACCGGTAAATCAGCAGAAGATCTATATATCAAAGTACCAAAAGGTACGTTAATTTATAATTTGGATACCGAAGAATTGATCGTTGACTTAGTGGATCCAGTTCCTTTTTGTTTAGCTAAAGGGGGAAAAGGGGGCTTAGGGAACTTACGTTTTAAATCTAGTACAAACCGTGCACCTCGAAAATTTACTTACGGTAAACCGGGAGAAACGTTTAATTTACGGTTAGAATTAAAATTAATAGCCGACGTAGGTTTATTAGGATTACCAAACGCGGGTAAATCTAGCTTAATTCGTAGTATTTCTTCGGCTAGACCTAAAGTAGCCGATTATCCTTTTACTACTTTACATCCTAATTTGGGAATGGTTAAAAATGATATCCAGCCTTTTGTCGTAGCGGATATTCCGGGATTGATTGAAGGAGCAGCTGAAGGAACCGGGTTAGGAATAAAATTTTTAAAACATCTTTCTCGTACAGGGGTATTATTACACCTCGTAGATTTGAGTGGTGACTTACAAAAAGATTATTTAACAATCTTGCAAGAGTTGCAAAAATATCAAGATAATTTATTAAGTAAACCTCGTTGGTTAGTTTTTAATAAGCAAGATCTATATTCCGAACAAGCAGTAAAGCAAAAAATCGACCCTTTTTTACGTTCCATTAACTGGCAGGATCGTTATTTTGTAATTTCGGCGTTAGAAAAGAAAGGCACTAAAGAGTTGATTAACCAATTGGCCCTTTTTTTAAAACAAAGGAAAGAAGGATCACAGGAAAACGATGAAATGGCATAACTTACCGTTAGAAACGATTTATCAGCAATTGAATTCTTCGGCGAATGGTTTAACGGAGCAAGAAGCTACGAAACGTTTAGAACTTTATGGCCAAAACGTTTTAACTCGCTCTCAAAGTACTTCTTTTTCAGAACGTTTGTTGCGAGAAATTAGCGATCCGATGAATTTAATTTTATTCGGCGTGGCGATTCTTTCAGCCGTATTAGGAGAATGGGGAGAAACGATCATTATTCTCGGGATTATTTTAATCAATATAGTGATTTGTCTTTTTCAAGAGCACCAAGCTCAAAATGCTTTACTTATGTTGCGTAAAATGACTATTCCTCAAATCACTGTTTTAAGAAACCGGAAAAAGGTACTCTTGTCGACCGCATTAATTGTCCCTGGGGATGTTATTTACATGAGTGAAGGGGATATTTTGCCCGCCGATTTACGTTTTATCAGTGTAAACGGTTTAAAAATGCAAGAATCCGCTTTAACCGGTGAATCGTTACCTCTTGAAAAAGAGGTGATAGTTCTACCTGAGGCTACGATTTTAGCGGAGCGTACTAATTCTGGTTATGCGGGTACTACCGTATTATCTGGGAACGGAATAGGCATTGTCACTGCAAGTGGCATGCATACTGAACTTGGTAAAATTGCTCATTTATTAGAGCATACGGAAAAACTAGTAACGCCGATGAGGCAAAAATTAGCCTCCATTGGTAAATTAGTCACTTGGTTTGCAGTTTTTATTATCATTTTGCTCTGTGTTGCTAATAGTTATTATCAGCAACCATGGTTACCGTTGCTGATAATTGCTTCTTCACTCGCGATTTCGATTATTCCGGAAGGTTTACCTACTTTAGCGACCATTACGATGGCTTTCGGCGTAAAGAAAATGGTTCAACAAAATGCGTTAGTCCGTTCTTTACCCGCAACAGAAACTTTAGGTGGAGTAACCGTTGTTTGCAGTGACAAAACGGGGACTTTAACGCAAAACCAAATGAAGATCGTACAAGTAGGCTTAGCTTTCAAGCAAGATTTTACTACAGTCCCGATGACCGTTTCACCGTTAATGACGGAAATAATTACTTGTGGTCTTTTATGCAATAACGCAACTTATGATCTTAATGACCATAACAAAATTTTAGGTGATCCAACGGAGCAAGCTTTTTTAATTTTAGCCGATCAATTAGGTTACCAGGTAAATGAAATACGAAACGGTAATTTACGGGTACAAGAAATTCCTTTTTCTTCAGAAAATCGTTGCATGAATACGTTTCATCAAGACGGTAGTGTTTTTTTAAAAGGAGCTTTAGATCAAATATTAAACGTATGTAGTTATCTTTTAACGGAACAAGGAATAGTTAATTTAGATGAAAATTACCGAAAAAAAATTAATTTTTTAAACGAAAATTTAGCAAACAAAGCTTTACGTATATTAGCTTTAGCTAAAAAAAATCTTGCAAAAGACGCTTTTATTTTTTTAGGTCTTGTCGGTATGATTGATCCGCCTAAACCGGAAGCGATTAGTAGTATTCAAAGTTGTCAAAGATCGGGGATTAAATTAGTAATGATTACGGGCGATCATCCTACTACCGCGTTAGCGATTGCTAAACAATTAGGTTTAAGTCATACTGAACAAGTATTAACTGGGCAACAAATCGAAAATTTATCTGCAGAACAATTGAGTTCTGCTATTGAAGACACCTATGTTTTTGCACGTATTTCCCCACACCAAAAATTATTATTAGTCCAAGCGTACCAAAAACTACACGAAGTAGTCGCGATGACTGGCGATGGGGTGAATGATGCTCCCGCTCTTAAAGCGGCGAATATCGGTATTGCTATGGGTAGTGGCACAGAAGTGGCTAAAGAAGCGGCTGATGTCGTTTTATTAGACAATAATTTTGCTACTATCATCAGCGCGATTAAAGAGGGGAGGCGAATTTACCAAAATTTGCAGAAAATTATCCAATATTTATTGTCTAGTAATATTGCAGAAATGATGATTGTCGTGGTAGCAATGTTAACGAATCGTCCTTCTCCTTTAACGGCCGTTCAAATTCTTTTACTAAATTTGATTACTGACACTTTGCCGGCGTTAGGTCTGGGCTTAAATCCTGCGGAACATAATCTTATGGAACAACCTCCGTGTAAAAATACTTTTTTTGATCGAAAAATTTTAAGTAAAATTTTTATATATGGTACTTATATGGCTATTATTGGATTAATAACTTATCATTTTTCTGAATGTTTTTTTGGACATAATGTAGCGTCGACCGTTAGTTTTTATACGTTAATTTTAACGCAAAATATTTACGCTTTAGATCTGTGCTCTAACAGTGCTGCTTTTTGCAAAGCTCAACAGAAAATACGTAACCAAACGTTAGAAAAGTTAATCGGGCTTAATTTAATCTTTTTGCTAGCAATGGCTTTAGTTCCTTTTATTAGGGATTTTTTAAATTTATCTTCTTTATCTAAAGCAGCTTGGTTAATCGTAGTGTTAGGAAGTATTATGCCGATATTGTTAATAAGAATTACTAAAAAAATTATGAATTAAATTTGTTAAAAGGTTATTTATGCTTGAATTATCAGAAAAATTTTACCAAAATTTATTACAAAAAATTAATAAAGATCACTCGTTATTAGATAGTTGGTGGGCCGGTATGTACGTTGGATTAGGAGCTTGGATGTTTACCGTTACTCCTAACAAAATATTAGGTGGTTTTTTATTTTGTTTTAGTTTAATGTTGATCATCATTCATCAAGCAGAACTTTTTACCGGAGACCTATTATGGGGATTAGTGCGCTTTGACGTAAAAACCGGTCTAAAATTATTCTTTGTTTATCTCGGAAATTTTTTAGGAGCATATACTTTAAGTTTACTGGCCCAGCCGAATCCCGAACCGTTTAAAGCGATGGTCACAATGAAAATGAACGTTCCATGTTCTACGTTAATCATTAAAGGTATTTTGTGTAATTGGTTAGTTTGTAGTGCGATTTATCAAGCTGCTCATCGAGATAATTATTTAGAAAAATTTTTGGCCATTATGGTCCACATCGTTACTTTTGCTTATTTAGGCTTCGAACACTCGATTGCTAACATGTTCGTATGGTCTGCTTCTAATACCCCTTTATTACCTTTTTTATACAAAAGCCTGCTGCCGATCACTTTAGGAAATATTTTAGGGGGGTTAGGGATAGTTTTTAGTCTTAAATATACAAATCAAAGGTAAAGCATAATGAAAAGTATAACTGCCGTAAGAGGCATGCAAGATTTTTTGCCGGACGTTGTCGAACAATGGAAACAATTAGAACAACAATTAATTGCTCAAGTTAAATTGTACGGTTATCGAGAAATTCGTTTCCCTATTTTAGAAAAAACCCCCTTATTTACTAAATCGATCGGCGAAGTAACCGACATCGTAGAAAAAGAAATGTACTCTTTTCAAATTCATGATGAAGCATTAACTTTACGTCCAGAAGGTACGGCGAGTACCGTACGTGTTGGATTAGAGCATGGTTTATTACATAATCAAAAGCAACGTTTTTTTTATTATGGTCCGATGTTTAGACACGAACGTCCTCAAAAGGGAAGGTACCGTCAATTTCATCAATTTGGAGTAGAAGCTTTTGGTTTTCCCGCTTTAGATATAGAAATAGAACAATTATTATTAACTTGGCGTTGGTGGAAAGCTTTGGCAATCTCGGAAAAAATGGTTTTAGAATTAAATTCTATCGGTGAAATTGCCGAACGAAATCAATATCGTGCGGCTTTAGTTGAGTACTTTAATCAACACCAAGACCAGCTAAATGACGAATTAAAAAAGCGTTTAACGAGAAATCCATTACGTTTATTAGATAGTAAATTGCCTCAAATGGTTGAATTAATTGAAAATGCACCTCAAATTGATGATTATTTATCTGATTTTTCTTTGCAACGTTTAGAACAGTTAACGGATACTTTAAAACAACTCCAGATTCCGTTTGTAATTAATCAACGTTTAGTACGAGGTTTAGATTATTATAATCAAACCGTTTTCGAATGGAAATTGACTGCAGATCGTCAACAAAATACGGTGTGTGCTGGAGGACGTTATGATAAATTAGTAGAAGAAATGGGGGGAAAAGCTACCGCTGCTTTTGGTTTCGCGATTGGAATAGAACGTTTAGTAGAATTAATTACCTTTAAGCGTGAGCCTACAAAGATTCTTTTCATCGCTACTAACAATAGCGCACTTTTCAACTGGTCGATCATCGAACAATTAAGGGATTTAAAATATACGGTAATAGTAGAAGAGATTAAACTTAATAACCTTTATAAGCGAGCTTTAGCGGTTCAAGCTCAAAATGCTTTATTCTTTGAACAAGAAACTTGTATCGTAAAAAATTTACAATCTAAAAAAGAAGAGGTAGTATCAATTTCAGGGTTAGTCAATTATTTTAAAAATAAACAGAGTTAAAATTATGCCAGCTAAGATAAATCAATCAAAATTTTTAAATAACCGTTGGTTAATAGCGTTTTTAGTTTTAAGCTTTTTTTTATTAGCAACCGCAACGTTGGGAATGAGTTTTTATCGCCGATACGTTGCGGATTACAATTTTCAAGCGGCTAAATTATACGTTCAAATGTTATCTGAGGAACAACATAAAAAACTAGAAAACGCAAAACTCTACGGCGAACAAATTATTAACGATTATCCTAAAACTACTTATGCTGGTTTTGTGAATTTATGGTTGGCTAAAGAAGCGGTAGGTAACCAAGATTACCAAAATGCTAAAACCGCTTTAGAATGGAATTTAACGCATTATTTAATTCCCGAATTAAAAGACATTTCCCGTATCCGCTTAATTCGTATTTTATTGGAAGAAAATGATTTAGAAACGGCTAAAAAATATTTAGATGCGATCCCTGTTAATAATCAACCGGCGGAAAATTACGAGATATGGGGAGATTACTACGTTAAAAAACAAGACACAGAGCAAGCTTTTGCTTTTTATCAAAAAGCACAAAAAATTTACTTAGAAACCTTAGGGCAAGTACCTACAGTACTGTCTTTGAAATTAAGGCATTTTTGATGTTCCAGAAATTAATCGTTTTATTATTAATGAGCTTTTATTTAACTGCTTGTGTTCCTGCGGCGTTAGGAGTAGGAACAACGGTAGGAATTTGGTTAGGGGACCACCGTTCTTCTAAAGTAATTGCTTCCGATCATAAACAAGCTTTGGTTATTGAAGGTAAAATTAAAAAAGATCGTAGTATTTATCGTACTTCACATATTTCCGTTACCGTTTTTAACCAGGTAATTTTATTAGTGGGACAAACGCCTACGTACGAATTGCATGACAAAATTTTAACTATCGTTAAAAAAACCGCCCACGTAAAAATGATTTACGACGAGATTAAAATTCAAAAACCGATTCCAACTAACGTACGTAAAAAAGATACTTGGTTAACCACTAAAGCTAAAATGCAACTTTACGCTGTACCAGGGTTAAACGCGACCAATATCAAAGTGGTTACTGAAAACGGAGTAGTTTATATTATGGGATTAATTAGTCGTGCACAAAGTGAATTAGCGATTAAAAACTTACAAAAAATTAGCGGAATTAAAAAAATTATTAAACTTTTCGAGTATAACTAATGCAAAATCTTAACTTTATTCAACAAACTACTATTTGTATTCTCCCGCTTTTGTTAGCAATTACGGTACATGAAGCAACTCATGGGATCGTAGCGTTCTTATTAGGAGATCGTACCGCTTATGAACAAGGAAGGGTCAGTTTGGATCCTTTTAAACATCTTGATTTATTCGGTACGGTTATTTTTCCGGTGCTGTGTTTGTTATCTAAAACGGGGTTCATTTTTGGCTGGGCTAAACCTGTTCCTATTGACTTTCGAGCTTTAAAAAAAAATCCACGAGACGAAATTTTCGTTTCGTTAGCTGGTCCAGCCGCTAATTTTCTGATGGCCTTTTTATGGGGAGGAATTTTAAAATTACTCTTACTTTATCCTGCCTTAGATTTATCTTTTAATCATTTTTTTTCTTTGATGTGTGAGACAGGAGTTTTAATTAATTTAGGTTTAGGATTTTTTAACTTATTACCTTTCCCGACCTTTGACGGAGGAATTATTTTAAAAATTTGGTTGTCTAAAAAGCAATACTCTAATTTATACTTTTTTTTCCAACGTTACGGTATCTGGATTATTTTACTATTAATTGTTACAGGAGCTTTAACTCTTGTTTTATTACCGTTATTGAGAATGGGAATTATTTTTATTGATTGGTTTTACGGTTTATAAAGAAGATGTACAACGCAAATACGATTGAAGTTTTAAATGGTTTAGAACCGGTTAAAAAACGTCCGGGAATGTATACCAATACTAGTTCCCCTAATCATTTAGCGGAAGAAGCGATCGATAACGCTATTGACGAAGTATTAGCTGGATATGCAACAGAAATTTCGGTAATTTTAGATTCCGATAATAGCATTACTGTAATAGATAACGGTCGAGGAATTCCCGTTGATTTACATCCTACGCTCCATCTTTCCGGAGCCGAGTTAATTTTTACTAAATTACATGCTGGAGCTAAGTTCTCTAAAAAGCAATACCGCTATTCAGGGGGGTTGCATGGTGTAGGTATTTCAGTAGTCAACGCACTATCAAAAACATTAACTGCTACCATCTATCGTGATCAGAAAAAATATCAGATCAGTTTTCAAAATGGACAACTCTTTCAATCCCTTCATGTTTTAGATGAACAGGCAAGTAGTACCGGAACCACTATTACTTTTATACCAGATCCACAATATTTTGACGAACCGAATTTTCAAATTGATCATCTCAAAAATCTTTTAGAAGCTAAAAGTTTTTTATGTTCCGGATTAAAAATTAATTTGATAACCCCCGAAAAACGTTGGCATTGGTGTTATCAAAACGGTATGAAGGAATATTTAAACGAACGTTTATCTGACTATGAATTGTTATTTCCCGAAACGATTACTTTACAACAAACTAAAGATGATTTTGTTCTAGATCTAGTTTTAACTTGGACTGCAGAAGACATAGCCTTACCACGAGAAAGTTACGTGAATTTAATCCCTACTCACCAAGGAACTCACGTTAACGGTTTCAGGTCAGGAATTTTAGAAGCAATTAAAGAATTTTGTGAATTACATAAATTAGCTAAAAATAATATTAAACTATCGGCCGAGGATTGTTTAGCGAATAGTTCGTATGTTCTAGCCGTTAAAATGGAAGAACCGCAATTTTTAGGGCAGACTAAAGAACGATTAACTTCACGTATCGCTTTAACTCTAGCGCATAATTTAGTCAGAGATGGATTTAGTTTATGGTTAAATCAGCACGTAGAATACGGTAAAACTTTAGTAGAACACTGTTTAGCAAACGCACGAAAACGCAGTCATAACGAGAATAAAATCGCAAGGAAACGCTTTAACGGTCCACCTTTGCCTGGTAAATTAGCCGATTGTATCCTGAAAAATTTAGCTACAGAATTATTTATTGTAGAAGGTAATTCAGCTGGAGGATCGGCAAAACAAGCGAGAGATCGTAATTTTCAAGCGGTTTTACCAATTAGAGGTAAAATTTTAAATACTTGGGAAATTGCCGGAGAAAAAATTTTAGCTTCACAAGAAATACAAGATATCGCGATCGCTTTAGGAGTAGAACCTAACAGTAACGATTTATCTAATTTAAGATACGGTAAAATATGTATTTTAGCTGATGCTGATTCCGACGGTTTGCATATTGCTACTTTATTAAATGCTCTTTTTTTGAAACATTTTTTACCGTTGATTCAAAACGGGCATATTTTTGTAGCAACTCCTCCTTTATATCGAATTGATTTGGGAAAAGAAGTGTATTACGCTCTGGATGACGAAGAAAAAGATAAAATTTTAAAAAAGCATACTCAACGAAATAAAAACGTCATGATACAAAGGTTTAAAGGGTTAGGAGAAATGAATCCAGAACAATTAAAAGAAACTACGATGGACCCTAAAACCAGAAAATTAGTACAGATTATCTCTCCTGAAGATGCGTTGTTAACGGTCGATTTATTATTATCTAAAAAACGATCGGCTGATCGTCGATTGTGGCTAGAAACCAAAGGTGATTTAGCATCACCTTTATAAGTTTAAAAGGTTGAACGTTTTGTTGCGTTGGGGGATAAATAACGGGCCATAATTACCACATCCTGCAACGAAAACGATTAAAAAAATTAGTATTTTTTTCATATGAAATTATCAAAAATATTTTACTATATATAGTCTATTTCAAAAAAAAAAGAAAGAGATGCTTGACGATTAAAAGACTAGCTAATATCATTATTTTATGTTAATTTAATAATTAAGTAATTTAATGAGGTTAAAAGATTATGTTTAAAAGATTTTTAACGGGGGTATTTGCGTTAGGTTTAGCAAGTAGTGTGTTAGCATTAGACGGTACGAAAATTGGAGTAGTTGATTCAACTAAAATTTTGCAAAATTCTATTCAATTAAAAGAAGCTCAAGATGCGATGCACGGTAAATTTGATCATAAAGAAAAAAAATTGATGGAAGACGTGAAAGCCTATCAGGCGAAAGCTGAAAAATTTCGTAAAGATAAAGTAGTAATGAAAGCCAAAAGCATTGAATTAGAAGAAAGAAAGCTCAATGACGAAGAAACGGTTCTCAATAATCGTTACATGGAATTCCAGAAAGAAGTTAACGAAATGCAAAAAACGGTCTTCCAAGACGTACAAAAAGATTTAGAACGTTCCATTCGTATCGTAGCGGAAAACAAAAAATTAGATTTAGTCGTATTTATTCAAACTGTTGGTTATTATAATAAAGCTGCTGGTTTAGATATTACAGACGCAGTAGCTAAAAAAATGGCTGAGTTCGCTAAAGTTGCTAGTAAAGTAGAACCACCTGCTAAACCAGCACCTAAAAATAAGAAATAATTTGCTTTTGTAAAAGGCGGGGGAACCCGCTTTTTTTATGGCCCGCTTTTTTAGATTTTTTTTTCTAGTAGAATTAAAAGTAGATTTAGAAATAACTCTACGTGAGGATTATTTTCATTACGTCGTTGACGTTTTACGCTTTAAAAAAGGAGATCAATTAAACCTTTTTAACGGTAAAGGTGGCGAGTTCGTTACCCAAGTTATTAACCTAGATAAAAAAAATTTACGACTTAAAGTACAACGATACTTAAATAAAGAAGTAGAATCACCTTTAAAAATTCATTTAGGACAAATTATTTCTAAAAAAGAACATATGGAATATACTATACAAAAGGCTACTGAATTAGGAGTAACCACTTTTACTCCGTTATTTGGCGAATACAGTGATACTAAAATTTCAGTAGAACGTTTAGAAAATAGGGTACAACGCTGGCAAAAAATCGTTATTCATGCTTGTGAACAATCAGGACGTAATCGTTTAATGGTTCTTAATCCGCCGATCGAACTAGATAAACACGTTAATTTGGTTAAAAATCAACCGTTATTTTTTTTAGAACCAAACGCAACTAATAAATTTAATAGTTTATCGGAACTTCACGGTGGTAATAATATTAATTTATTAATAGGCCCAGAAGGAGGATTCAGTCGCCCGGAAATATCTTTTCTCTACCAAAATAAAGCGATTGGTCTTAATTTAGGTCCACGTATCCTTCGTACTGAAACTGCGAGCGTAGTAGCCGTCGCTATTTTGCAAAATTTAGCAGGCGATTTAAAATAAATCGCGATAGATCAATCAAAAGCTAAAATTAAAACAGTATTGAATACGTTTGTTTACGTTTTTCACGTACTAGCAAAAAACTGTTTCAAAGTTAAAATAACGCCTTTTTAACCCTAATTACCTAAAAAGCGATAATGAGTATTATCGGGACATATTCAAGATAAAAAACAAACTATCTTCAATCGTCGATAGTTTGTTGTGTTAAAAAATGATAAATTTATCCGTGGTTTATTTGCGATTATTCACCGTTAAACAGTTCTAAAGTTTCTTGATCAATTTCTGCTCCTGTATCTGTGATAGCCGCACTCTTTGGATTTTTACAGTAATCGCTACTTTTATTTTCGTTTTTCCAACATTCGTGTTCAATTAATACTTTCATTGGTTTTAAATATTCGATATCATCAACCGCTGATTTACTGAATACTTTCAAAGCGATAGTAGAGATCAAAATACGGATTTTTTCATTGTCTCTATGTAAACGATGTAAAAAATAAGCGTTTTTATTTAAAGCGTACAGCATTTCTAAATTAACTTCAGCCGCCGATTTGTTTTTCATGTTTTCGTAATACTCTTGATCTAAACCTCGGTTAGCCATTTCCGTTTCACGTTCTACTAAACTACGTGAAACGTTATTAACGTTCATCCTAACTCGTTCTTGATAAGAATTAATAAAAGTTTCGGTAAAAATACTTCTTAACTTCGTTAACTGAGAAATTTTATTCAGATATTTTTTATAAATCGTATCTTGTTCTAAAAAGCTTTTAGCATCGCTATATTCGTCTTTTAAAACTAATTTCGTTGTTGTATCCCCTTCATCATTTTCTAAAGGGATTATAATGGCTTGTAATTTATCGTTAAAAACAACTTCCGTTAAATTAGGAACAGATTTCAATAATTCACTAATGAAAGTTCTAGCTTTTTTACCACTACTAATCGTCGAAATTACGCTATCTTTATCGTATCCATTGACGTCTAGTAAATCATAAATACTAATTTTTCCAATTTCGGTACTGTTACTATAACCTATTAATTGATAATCGTACTCTTTTGATTCCGGCCAAGTAGCTAAATTATCCTCTTTCATATGCTCTAAAATTTCTAGTTTTCTAGCGTTGATGGTATCGGTCATCGTTAGTTTCAACTTCGTATTAGTATCGACTTCGTCAATCGAAATATCAGCTACCGTTCCACCAGCTGGAATACTACCGCTATTCATATACTGATAATAATCCATGATTAACCCTTTTAAAGTACCACGTAAATGGCTCATTTTTTCGGTAGAATTTCCTCCTTGATCTACTAAATAACTAGCATCTGCATACTGAGTTTCGTTAAAATTGTGTAACCCTAAATAACCTTGGAATAATTTAGTCATTTGTTGTTGCATATTAATTAAACTATTATCAACGCTAATTCCTAAATTATTGATATTATTCGATAAATTATTGAGATTGTTAGATAAAGCATTAATAGCGCTAACAGTATTATCGCTAGAAGTAATAATTTCTACTCCGTATGCTAATAGCGGTGACAAACTTAATAATAATCCTAAGATTTTTTTACTAACTTTTTTAATCAACATATAAATTACCTCAAAAATTATCGATATTTAATTCCATAATTATTAACTTCCGCGTTGCGATTCATGATTTCTTTCAATTCTTGTTGTTTATCTTTATTTGGCGTTTGAAGAGCGTCTTTGTAATTATTTACTTCATAAGCATTTTTATTAGACGATTCAGATGATGAAGTAACTGGATTTTGGGTGGCGTTATTAACTTGGGTATAACCGGCTTTCGGTACCATAACGGATGATCTTCCCGTTTTACTTTCAGTAACCGAACGAGTAGTAAGAAAATTATTATTATTTTGAGGCTCTTTCCCAGGAGTAGCTACCATTTTATTAGAATAAGTTCCGGGCGCTAAAGAACCAGCTAATACTAAAGGACTACTAACAGCTAATATTGTCATTATTACCAAACGTTTCATTTTATTTTCCCCTCTCCTTCTCTCTGAATCGATTTTTACACATTTTCTTTTTTTAAATTATTAGTTAAAATAGAATAAATAGTTTCTAACCTATTAAGTTCAAAAATTTTAACAATTGCCTTTAACCGTGAATAAGTTGTTAAACGCTTCACGAAATTATGATAAATAACATCGTTATTGGTTAAATTTTGAGCAGTTTTAAAAAATTTAGCATTTGAACCAGGAAGATTAATTTCAAATTGTTCTAGAATAATTAATAAATTTTTTAAAGGTAATGAAGCAAATACGGTTAGCCATTGTTCTTCGTTTTTAATTGTAAATTGGTCTTTTTTTTGCTTTAAATTTTCGATTAATTGATCTAAAACTTTTTGCAAACGTTCATTCAGAGGTGCTATCGCTGCTCTATTATCAATTAATTCCATTAATTTACCAAAATCTGCTAGTTCTTGGTTTAAATCCATAGTATCCCGTTTATCTAAATTATTTAATGTATTTTTAATCTTTAGAGTACTATGTTAATGAACTTGATGCAAGTGTTTTTTTAATTAGAATTTAATAAGTAAAAATAGAATTTAAGTTTTAACCGCTTTATTTTTACTGTTTCTCGTACCACCAAGAACTATTCCAAACGTTAAATTACCGATTAAAATTAAATATAAGAGGTGATTATAAAAAAGTTTAATTTCGTTTTTCAAAAGTTGCGGTTTAAAAGCTTTAGTATAAGCAATAATGGCTTGTCGCTCAATTAAAGTTTCGTGTTCTTGTAATAAGACCTGCTGTTCTTCTTGCGGAACAGATTGAATTAACCTTAAATATTTGTCCCGAATAAATTTTTTATGGCGAAGAAAATTTTTTTAAAATATTTTAAATAGAGTTTTCCGTCTGAACGGTCTAAATTTTTAATAACGGTACTTAAATAATCAACGTTAGTTTGTGTAAGGGTTAACGAATTAGCAAGTTGTTTTAACCTTAATAAATTATCGTGGTAAATTAGCTCTTTCATGTTTAATTCTTTTAAAACATGGTTTTCCACTATTTGATCCCGATTATAATCAGGTTGATTATTAACAATAACGGCATAACTCGTTACGATAAAAGTCAAAAGCGACGCTATTAAATAATATTTTTTTAAATTTTTTCTCTGGAACAAGGTTCTTACCTGATAATTTTTACTTTAGGAGCTTTTTTCCCTTGAGATTGTTTATTTTCTTGATGTCCCGACGCGTGTTCAACGTTCACCGATTCCATATCTTCAATAAATAATTCTCCTATCCCGGTATTTTCAGCATATATTCCCAAAACGTTTTCCATTGGGAAAGTAAAATCAATAACCTGCCCCCGCATACTCATTTTGCCGGTAATAACTTCTTCCCCAATTTCTAGATTTCTAGTAGCTTGAGGAGAAATATCGATTAAAACCGTAGGTTTATTATTATCGAAAAATTCAGCTTGAGGTAAATCCTCTAATTTCAATAATACGCAAGCCCGTAATTGGTTTTCAACAAACCATTGGTAATAAGCCCTGAGTAAGTGAGGTTTAAAAAGTGTCAAATTTTCCATATTCATAACTCATTTCTTTTTCAAATTCTGATAAGCTATTTTGAAAAGCTGATCGGTTAAAAACTCTGCTTGCATAACGAGTTAATTTTTTAAATTTAGTTAAAAAATTGCCATTATAAGCATTCAAACGATACAGTAACGGTATTAAGCAACAATCAACTAACGTAAAACTATCTCCCATTAAGTACATTTCATCATCTAAAATTTCTTCTAAATTGACTAAATGTTTAAAAAAAGTTTTTAAATCGGTTGCATCGCTAAATTTATTTTGTTCAAGTTTTTTAAAAAGGGGGTAAAGTTCATGTTCAAAATATTTGATCATTAACCGACATTTCGCTCGTATTACCGGATAAACTGGTAATAAAGGAGGATGGGGAAAACGTTCATCTAAATATTCACCGATAATTTCTGAATTATAAAGTACCAAATCGCGATCAACTAAAATAGGTAAATTACTACTCCCTACCGAATGTTCTAAATTTTTAGGTAAAGAATGGTTAGTATCGATATAAATAACGTTAAATAACGTTCCTTTTTCGTTTAAAATAATTCTAGTACGATGAGAATTAATGTCTAAAGGGCTAGAATATAATATTATGGGTGCGTGTTTTAAACTCATAAACGTTTTCTCTTTTATATTTGGTGAATAGTAATCTCAACTCTTCGATTTTTAGCTTGCCCACTGGACGTACTGTTGCTAGCGATAGGATAACGAGCACCATATCCAACAACCGTAATACGTCTACTGCTAATACCTGCGCTTTTTAGAAAATTAGCCACGGCTTTTGCACGTTTTTCAGATAGAACCTGATTATACATAGCATCGCCAACGTTAGAAGCGTAACCAGCCACTTGGATAGCCGTACGGTCGTATTTTTTCAAAACAATAACGATCGAATTTAAAACGTCATAACATTCGCTACGAATTTCGGCCCGATTATTTTCGAAAGTAACGTCGTTACTCATAATCAAACGCAAATCATTATTTGGCAAACGTTGTACTTGCACGTTCGTATTTTTTAAGCGTTCTCTTAATTCAGCGTCTTGCCGGTCAAAGATGTTACCTATTACTCCTCCTGTTACGGCCCCGACTCCTGCTCCTACTAAAGCTCCCGTTGCGTTATGTCCAATTGCTCCTCCAATTAACGCTCCTCCTAAAGCACCTCCTCCTACGCCAACGCTAGTTTTACTGATACGTTGTTCACCGGTATATGGATCTATTGCGGTGCATCCGACTAAACACAACACCCCTAACATTAAAAATTTTTTCATACTCCCCTCTTTAATATTATCTTTGACGTGCTAACCACCCTGCCCGTCCGTTAAATTCATCCCAATGCATTTGCCCTACGTCATATTTTCTGTTCGTTAACTCTTTTAAAGTTATAAACCGAACGTCGTATTTTTGTAAAGTATTTAAAAATTGTTCGAACCATTTATAATAATGTAATCCTTCTAATTCCGCATGTAAAGTTAATACGTTAAAATTAGTTAGTTGCTTCAAATATCGTTGTGTTAATTGTTCTCCTTTTGACGTAGTAATTAACAATTCATCGAGCGTCGGCAAGGTAGTAGGAATTTCTAAAATTTTACTAATTTTTTTATCAAATTTAGGATAAAAAGGTGAATATCCTCGGCAATCGCTTACGTATTTTAAATCAAAAAATTCATAAATTTTTATTACTTTTTGATCAGCTTGCCATCCAGGAGCAGCTGCCGTTTCAGGAGTATGAGCGTAGATTTTGGTAAAAAGTTGCACTGCTTTACTAAATTCTTCTAACGATTCTGCGAACGCCATTTGAAACAAATTATTTTGCCAATATTGATGATCATAGGCGTGAATTCCTACGTCGAACCCTTCTTTTTCTACTTGCGCTAATAACGAAGCATGCTTTTCTCCAATGATCGGACTAAAACGGAATAAACCACTCGTTAAAGTTTTCCAACCATATATTTTAAAAACGTTCGTCTTGAAACATTTTTTTAAAAAATGTTTCTTAAAAAGACGTTTTATCGCTCTACCGGTATTATCAGGTCCTAAAGAAAAATAAAAAGTAGCAGGTATTTGTAATTTTTTTAATAATTTCGTTAATGCAGGCACCCCTAATTTTGTCCCTTGTTCAGTATCTACATCAATTTTCAGTGCTAATTCCATCATAAAAATTAGGTTAAATAATAATCTAACGTACGCTTTATAATTTCGTCCATATTCACTTTAGGTTCCCAATTTAACAATTTTTGAGCTTTTACTATTGAAGGCACTCTCCGGTTTAAGTCTTGGTAACCGGCACCATAATAGCTATCTGCCGTTACCTTTTGAATTTTAAGTTTTTTTACTTGTAACCGGTATTTTTCATATTGGGCTGCTTGCATTAAAACTTTTTGGGCTAACGTTAAAATAGAAATATTATTATTTGGATTACCTATATTGATAATTTCTCGATCTACTACTCCGTTTTGATTTTGTAAAATTTTTAATAAAGCTGCTATCCCGTCTTCAATATAAGTAAAACACCTTCTTTGTTTTCCTCCGTCGACCACTTTTAAATCAGTGCCGTAATAAATATTACTAATAAATTGAGGTAATACTCTTACTTTCTCAGTAGTAAGCTTTGTTAATCTATCTTGAGTAGGCCCGACCCAATTAAATGGTCTAAAGATAGTATAGCTTAAGCCTTTTTGTTTTCCATAAGCATAAATAATGCGGTCGATTAATTGCTTAGCACAAGAATAAATCCACCTTTCTTTTTGAATCGGTCCTTGTGCCAAAATAGTCGTATCTTCGTGGTATTCTGTTTCAGTACTAAGTCCATATACTTCAGAAGTAGAAGGAAAAATTAAACGTTTCCCGTATTTAACACAATAGCGTACTACCGCTAAATTTGCTTCAAAAGTTAATTCAAAGACTTTTAACGGATTCGTTACGTAAATACTAGGATTAGCAATCGCAATTAAAGGGATAATAACGTCGCATGTTTTAATTTGTTCCTGAACCCAAGCTTGCATGGTTACAAAATCACCTTGCGTAAAATAAAAACGTTTTTCTTTTAAACGATCGGTTAATCGATCAGCTTGTAGATCTAAACCGTAAATTTTCCAATCGGTTTCTGCTAACAATTTTTTAATTAATTGATTACCGATAAAACCATTAGCTCCTAAAATCAAAACTTTCATTCTACAACCTCATCAATAATTGTTTTAATGACGTATTGGGGTTTGCCGCTAACGTTTTGATAAATACGCCCAATATATTCACCTAACGTTCCAATTCCTAACAAAATTAAACCACCTAACAAAAATAACAACGTAAAATAAAAATTAAACTCGTTTTCTGGTTGATAACCCAAAACCAATATCGTTAATTTTACTACGTTTACACCGGTTAAAATAAACCCTAAGAACGAAAAAAACCGTAAAGGCCACGTTGAATTACTAAAGATAAGATTGCCGTATAATCCAATTAATCGCCATAAACTATATTTCGATTTACCCTGATAACGAACATCATGCTGCACTTGAATTTCAATTGGTTGTCTAGCATACTGATAAGCCAAACTGGGGATAAATAAAAAAGGATCTTGATGTTGCACCATTAATTTTACCAAATAATCTCGGTAACAACGTAACATAGAACCCTGGTCAGTCATCTTTAAATTAGTGATTCGAGCACGAATTTGATTAGCTAAAATAGCCGTTTTGCAACGAAACCAACTATCTTGCCGATGCTGTAACCTTACGCCGCTAATTAGATCATAACCTTGTTGCGCTAAAAACCATAATTTTGTAATTTCCTCAGGAGGATTTTGTAAATCGGCATCTAACGTTATAATCCACTTACCGCGTGCTTGGCTAAAACCAGCTAAAACCGCAGCATGTTGACCAAAATTACGAAGTAGATCAATAATCACGATTTTCGTCGGTAATTGCTTTTGAATAGCCTGTAAAACGATTAACGAATCGTCTGTACTACCGTCGTTAATTAAAATAATTTCGTAATTGACGTTAAGTTTATCTAAAACCTTAACTAAACGATCAACCAACGGTTTTAGATTACCTTGTTCGTTAAAAACCGGAATAACGACACTTAAAATTTTCATAAAATTTTTTTAATTGTTTCTACTACTCGGTCCTGATCAGCTTCAGTCATCGTAGAAAATAAAGGTAACGAAACAATCGTTTGCGAAACTCTTTCTGCTACGGGAAACTGTCCCGGTTGATAACGAAATTGCCGTTGATAAAAACGGTATAAATGGGCAGCCCGGTAATGACATTTTAAATCTATTTGTTGTTGTCTCATCAAATAAATGAAGTGATCACGAGAAACTTTAGCCTTTTCAGTTACAAGTGGAGCATAAAGGTACCAAGCTATTTTACAAGGATATTTAGGTATTTCAGGTAACATTAAACCCGGACAATCCGCTAAAAGTTGTTGGTAGCGTTGTACTAATTGCGCTCTTTTTTGAATAAATTCCGTTAACCGTGTTAATTGATGTATGCCAATAGCAGCTTGTAAATCCATCATCGTACATTTATAACCTGGTACCGTTACGTCGTAATGTGGAAAATAACGATTTGATTCGTCACAATAGGGAGAATTATAATCGATACCGTGGTAACGTAACGTTTTTATTTGGTCGGCTAATTGCTCATCTCGAGTTAATACTGCCCCACCCTCTCCAGTAGTAATTATTTTATTCGCATGAAAACTAAATACTTGGGTGTCTCCAAAACTACCTATTTTTTGATTACGGTATTCCGAACCAATAGCATGCGCAGCATCTTCAATTACCCTCAATCGATAACGCTGCGCAATCTCGTATAATGGTTTTAAATCTACTGGAATCCCGGCAAAATGAACCGGTAAAATTGCTTTTGTACGTGAAGTAATGGCGGCTTCAATTTGATGCACGTCTATATTTCTAGTATTTAAATCTATGTCTACTAATACTGGTCTAGCTCCTATTTGTGCAATTACGTTCAATGTTGCAATAAAAGTCATCGGTGTCGTAATAATTTCATCTCCCGCTTGAATACCTAAAGCTTTTAAAGTTAAAAATAAACCATTTGTAGCTGAATTCAAAGCTAACACGTAACGCGCTTGAAAGAATTTGGCTAAATTTTTTTCGAATTTTAAAACTCTAGGTCCAGATACTAACCATCCTGACTTTAAGCAATCAACTACTTCGTCTATCGCGTTTTGATCGATTACCGGAACAGAAAATTTCAAAAGTCGCTTAGCACCCATTTTTTTATTAATTTTTAAAGCATATAATTTAGCACTTCTGTTAAATAAGTACAAAATTTTATTAATTTAAAAGGAGATTAAATAAAATTTGCTTAATCTAAAAAATGTTGTACAATCAGAAGCAATTATGCGGGTGTAGTTTAGTGGTAGAACTAAAGCTTCCCAAGCTTTCGGTGTGGGTTCGATTCCCATCGCCCGCTATTAATTTATAATAGTATAAAATAAATGGTTAAAGTAAGTGTAATCATACCGGTTTATAACGTAGAACGATATTTAAAACCATGCCTGAATAGCGTTATTAATCAAACCTTAAAAGAAATCGAAATCATTTGCGTTAACGATGGCTCTAAAGACCATTCTCTGCAAATTCTACACGAATTTGCCAAAAACGACCGTCGCATTATCGTCATCGATCAAAAAAACAAAGGGGTGGCCGTCGCTAGGAATATCGGTATCGAAAAAGCTACCGGAGAATATCTTACTTTTGTAGATTCTGACGATACTATCGACGAAAATTGTTTGTTAGAAACTTACCAAGTAATTAAAAATACCCAGGCCGATATTTTATGTTTCGGAGTTAACGAAGTAACGGATCACGTTTTTTTCCCAAGAAGGAATCGCTCTTTGTTAGAAAAACTCGATTCCCAAAAGCTCGATATTATTGCTCGTTTTTTAGATAATATTTTTGGAAAGCTCTTCAAAAGAACTTTCATTATGGAGCATAATATTAGATTTCAAGCGGGAGTAAAGACGTGCGAAGACGGGTTATTTTGTCTTCAATGTTTTTTTAAAAAACCTCGCTGGTATGGGTTAAAACGAAATTTTTATCATTATTTGATGTCAAGAACAACTTCTGCGATTAATAACGGTTCAAACATAGTTAAAACCGACATTGAGGCTTTCAAAGTTTTATTAGATTTACAAGACTTTCAAGAGAGCGATAAAGCTTTCAAAATCATCGCTTTAAATAAAATGTTGGGTGGTTTACAATATTGGGGAAACCAAATATGTGATAAGCGATATCGTCTTAAATATGCTTTTGAAATAAATGTTTTTAAAAAACATTTATTTCAAAAAGTAGATAACGAAATCTTAAAGGATTGTAGTAATATTAACATCTTTAAAAAATTACATCCCATAAAAATTTTGCTAGGGAAAATTTTTTCCATTCGATACGAATACGGTTATCATCATCGTTATAAACAATTATCGATTTTAGGCTTAAATTTTAATCTTAATGCTCAGCTATTAAAAGAACAGGCTAACCAGATTAAAGTTTCAATTATTATTCCTGTTTATAACGTAGAAAACTATTTACAAGAATGTCTTGACAGCGTTACTAATCAGACGCTAAAAGAAATTGAAATTATTTGCGTAAATGATGCTTCTACAGATAATTCGTTAGCCGTTTTAAAAAAATATCTAGCGTTAGATAAACAAATGACGGTGATTTCTCATTCGTATCGCCAAGGTATCGGATCTGCTAGAAACACCGGTCTTCAATATGCATCCGGTGAATATATTTTGTTTTTAGACGCTGATGACTATCTTCTTGATCAAGCAGCCGTCGAAAAACTATATAATAAAGCTCTTGAAACCAAAGCCCAGATTGTCTTTTCTAAAACCGAAGTATTCACTACTTCCCAAAATGAAAAATTAAAAAAGAGAACTGAAAGACTAAGTCAATACTGTAATTATCATCACAACGAAGACGTTTACCATGTATCGCATCAAAATTTTAAAAATACGTTAGAAAACTACCCGGCGGTTGCGTGGGGCAAATTATTTTTGACTCAATTTTTGCGTGAACAACAATTAACCTTTATCACCATGAATATTTTTCATGAAGATAACGGTTTTCACATCAAATATCTTTCTACGATGCCAACTATCATTTTCTCGGATATTCCGTGTATCAAATATCGCGTTAGAGAACGTTCTAGTATCGATCAGCTTGACCCAAAGACCAGTACTAAAGATTTACAAAAAAACGTTCAAGATGCTTTACGGTATATTAAAAAACACCATAATTTAAAAACCGCAAAATTGCTAAAAAAAGAAATATTTAGTGTGCCTGAATACCGTATTTAAAAGTTTAACTTCCGTATTTTACGCTAAATATTAGTCTTTAGAAGCGTTATTCGTCGATAAAAAAACAAAAGCTTTACCATTTTATTGCATTAAATTTTGATCGTAATCGGAAAGTTACTTTTGATTAGCTTTAAAAATTCCGTTTAATAGCTGTAATTCGTCGTAACTCAACCTAGCACGATTAAAGATATTTTTTAATTTAGTTAAGACACTAGGTCGATCGAAACCTAAACTTGGTAAATAAGTACTAAGACGTTGATAAAAATCACCGTACTGTTGGCTATTAGCTAAATAATGACAAGGTTCTGGCAAATAATTAATTTGAGCTAAGCATTTTGCTAGTTCATAACTAATAATTTGCACTGCAGAGGCTAAATTTAAAGAACTATACAACGGATTCGCGGGAATATATAATTGGTAATGACAATGATTTAGTTCTTCGTTAGATAAACCGTTATTTTCTCTTCCGAATAAAATTGCCATTTTATAGGTAGCTTCTTTTTGTAAAAATTGAGCAATTTCAAAAGAGCTAATCAACGGTAAAGAAATTCCTCGTTTTCTAATACTAGTACCTAAAACTAGGCTACAGTCCTTAATCGCGGTTGATAAATCTTCTACGACTACTGCTTTAAGCAACAAATCTGCTGCTCCTGCTGCCCGAGCAGTAGCTTCTGCATCTGGAAATTTTTTAGGCTTAACCAAATATAAAGATTGCCAAGTCATTACCTTTAATGCTCTAGCTACCGCCCCAATATTACCAGGATGAGACGGTTCTACTAAAACAAAACGGACATCCGGTTGATGATAAGTTATCGTTTTCTTTGCCATACGGTAAAAAGGACTTTAGCGGTTTTAAAAGATCTAGCATTTAAGTTAGAGATACGCCAATCTTTTAATAATTTTACAGGGAAAAATACGTCTCCTCGGTAATTTTTCTGAATAAAATTTAATTCTAAACGATCTACTAAAGGTAAAAAAGTTCTGTAAATTTCCCCTCCTCCAATTACTAAAAAATTCTTCGTTCCCCAATATTTAAACACCTCTTCGACGGAACGAAAAACCTCTATTTGGTTATCGTCAATATGATCATCTATATTGCGACCTAATATCCCTACGGTTTTTACTTGTAAAGGATTAGGTAAACGAACGAAAGTTTTTCTCCCCATTAAAACACGATGGCCACGTATTCTCTTTCTAAACCACGCCGTTTCTTCGGGTACAACCCAAGGAAGATGACCCTGATAACCAATTACTCCATTTTTAGCAATGGCTGCTATCAAAATAGAAGCCATATTTAATCGTTTATTATTTAACGTCAGCTACTTTTTTTATTACTAACTAATTTCTCTTTAATTCTCGCTTTTTTACCAGATAATTGCCTTAAATAATACAATTTAGCTTTTCGAACGTCTCCTCTTGTTTGTAAAGTAATACTATCAATTAAGGGACTATAAGTTTGGAAAACTCGTTCGATACCGTTCCCTTGCGTAATTTTACGAACGGTGAAAGAAGAATTCAAGCCACGATTTTTTTTAGCAATCACTACCCCTTCATAAGCTTGTAATCTTTCTCGTTCTCCTTCTTTAATCTTTACTTTCACTACTACCGTATCCCCAACACTAAATTGCGTAATTTGTCGATTCGCAATTTGTTCACGTTCTAATTCTTCGATAATTTTATGCATAAATATAACTCTCTACTAATTTAGGCTATTTAACAACACCTCTCACCAACTGTCAAGCCCCAAATCAACCTCTTTTAAGCACTACTTGCAAAAACGAATATTTGCAATATAATATACGCAATTTGGAGAGATGTCCGAGTGGTTGAAGGAGCATGATTGGAAATCATGTATACGTCTAGGCGTATCGTGGGTTCGAACCCCACTCTCTCCGTTGATGGTTTGAACAATGAACCGATGAAGGTTTTTTCGAAAATGGACGTAATTTTAAAATCTGAAGCATACGGTGTTTAAACGACTTTTTTCGAACCGTTTCCAAGCTATGTGTAAAAAACGTAAAAAATTCTCCAATTTTTAAACGAAATTACTCCAAAATCCTATAACGTACAAAAAGACAAACAAAAAATAACTAATAAAATTTCTATCCGTATTCATTTACTTTACTTACGGTTTTAAATGATGAATTTCCGTCCAAACGTTGATATTATCAATTGATTTATTATTGCTCTATACGAGTCCAGGCGTCGGACTCGTAAGACCTATTTTTTTATTCGCAAATTAACATTATAAATCCTTTTTTCACAGAAAATTTATATTTATTTTTCGCAAAGATTAAGATTTTATTTTCGCTATACTAAAAACCCCTAATTTTAGCTAATTATTCAATCTATATATACAGGTTTTCCGATGGTTGGCATCGTGACATGGAGTGTAGCATCATTTCTTGATGTTTCGATGATCTTTCGCATCGGTTCTTCCCAATCATGGGGAGCTAACGAAAATTTACTATTATGCACCGGAATTACCATACGTGGTTTTAAATCGTGAATTACTTTAGGTAATTCGTCAGGTAACAAATGAATCTGCGCCCAATTTACGTTATATTGTCCCGCTTCGAGCAATGCCATATCGATCTTTGGGAAACGTTCTCCGATTGCAGCAAAATGTTTACCGTAACCACTATCCCCACCCACAAAGACGACTTTTGAAGCTTCAATCATATACGATGCCCATAGCGTTTGTTTAGATTGCGATAAACGACCAGAATAATGACGCGCAGTAAGACACGTAAAACGAATCTTATCGGGTGAAACATATTCGTCTTCCCAATCCATTTCGATGATTTTTTTATTATCGTATCCCCAATATTCAAGGTATGCTCCAACCCCTAATGGACAAATTACGTATTTGACGCGTTCACGAATACTTTTTAGTGTTCCATAATCTAAGTGATCCCAATGATCGTGAGTAATAATCAAATAATCAATTGCCGGTATATCCTCTGGTTTATAAAGATCACTTCCTGGAAAGGGTTTCATCATTAGTGTGACAGGAAATTGTAAAGTAAGTACAGGATCTACGAGTATCTTTTTACCGTTGAGGATCAAAAGATACGATGAATGTCCAAACCATACCATTTGATCTTTCGTAAGATCAAGGGTATTAAGATCGGTTTTTACCGCTTTAATCGGCATTTTAGGCATAGCATTTTCAGGACGACTAAATAATTTTACCCATGATTTCAAATTCCGGTTTTTGACCGTGAGGATTTTTGTATCTTCATAATTCACGAAATGTCCATTTTGCCAATTTTTTGACCGTTTAATGCGGTTTAAACGTTCGTTTTTAGGTCGTTGCCCGAAAGCAGGATGGTTCAAGACTCCGATAACGATCATCGATATTATTATGAGCATTGTTAAGATTATAATCATTTTTTGTTTCATTTTTTAAATTTTACTGTGTTAATAAATAACGGCGTTTTTTGACTGATTTAGTAGACGCTTACAGCGTACTCTCACGCAGTTCACCCTAAATAAGTTTTTCGCCGCTGAATAACGTTCCTACGAACCTTGCATAATAATCGCATTTTACTGGATTTTCAAATTTTTATTTTTACGATAATTTTTTTAAGACTTTGGGTTCCTTTTAAATATCTTGAAATTAAGAAAATTAACCCCTTATAAAAACACAAATATATTTTTTCTACTCAATTTATCGAAAGATTATAAAATTCCTACAAGACTGTCATTTTTACTAGAAAAAATTTTTACAATTTCACAAAAAACTAATTATTTTTTAATTTTTTAAAAAAGTATATGTAAGAT
>CAUUCF010000003.1:0-74437 GCA_963543695.1 uncultured Gammaproteobacteria bacterium | reverse complement strand
GATAGTAACGGATCAAGACGTAATCGTAGCACAATTAACAACTAAAGTTTCGTTAGATTGGATAGACGTTGGGATTTGGGAAATAGTAAAACATGGAGAAGTAGAATATTTATGGTAGTTTTTTACGAAACATCAATTTAACGTTATTAAAAAAATGATTATTTTTTAATATTTTTTTAACAAAATATATAATATATGTATTTCGTTAATTATAGAAATAGTCATGAAAATTTTAAATCAACAAGAACTTAGTTCTGTAAACGGAGGCATTGGCTTTATAGCTTATTGTGCTGGAATGGCGACAACTGCGTTTTTAGTACATTTTTTTACACGTAGAAGAGCGCAGATTGATAACCTTAATCCACGTATGAATAGCATTGATGAAAATATACGTTCCGTTGATAACCGTATAAATGGCGTTTATACCCGTATTAATCTCATTAATGAACAGATGAACCGTATGGGTAACCTTCATACCGATATGGATCGTACTCTTGGAAGTGTTAATCGACAAATGAATCAAGTTACTCAAATGTTGAATTAGCGTTTATTAACTGGAGAATAGCATTAAATAACGCTATCAGGTTATCAGAATTAGAATCATCAGTTCAAGTTAATGAATTTAATAATTTTTAAGACTTATGGTGGTTCTAATACAAAAAAATAGATAATGTTAATTATTAAGAAAATATATGAAGATTTTAAATCAACAAGAGCTTAGTGCTGTAAACAGAGGTATATATACAGAATATGATTGTATAGTATTTGCTATATCTATTGGAATAGGAATAGGGGTTACATTAGCTGTAGATGGGTTAATTAGATATTTCGAAGGGAATCAAGATTTATCTAAATCTGGTCGTGAAGAAATCTAATGATTGTTGTAGTACAATCAATTTGCAAGATAGCAATAAAAAACATCCATTAAATGGGTGTTTTTTTATGAAGTAAATTAACTGACTAATTAAAATCCTAATTTAAAAAAATCTAATTTAACGGTAAAAATTTTTTGATAAATAATATCGTTTAAACATTATTTATATTATTTCTTTTTAAACAGCAAAGAGGAAAACTTTAGAAAAATGAAAATTGCACGCCAAAAATAATGGGCAACAGAGTTTAAAGAGGAATAACGATGCTTATATGATAAGCTTTTACTAACGTAATGATCAATGCCGAATCTCAAGAAATTTCTTAATAGAACTAAAGCCGCACGATTTTCAAAATAGATATTCAGTTCTTCAGAAAAATCAGGATCAAAATAAATAACTAATACGCGGTAAGATTGTAGCAATGGTAATTGAATAATTACGGAAAGTTTTTCTTGGAAATTTCGCTATCTTTTTAGCTTGTCGGTCAACAAACAATCCAAATAATTATTTGAAGAAAGATTGCGGCGTAATTTGAAGAAAACATGGTAATTAAAAGTTCTACGTTGACGAGATTTGTTTATACCAACCGACAATGAATTCGTAAGACGAATGATTGGCTAAAGGGTTGAAAGAAAAATTAAATCAGAGCGTTTCAAATTAAAGTCACTATTAAGCTTTGTGCTTGCATCTGAATTTAAAGTAAAAACGGGATATGCAATCAACTATAATTTAATTATTGTGTCCTTTTTATAAAATATTAGCACATGTTTGTTTGGAAAAATCAAGCGCTTGATGCAACGTTGGTATGTGTCATGATAATGTGATGTAGATGCCGATTATTTTAATAAAACGTTATTGTTATTCGATGGAAACCTAAGTAATTTTTAAAACAGACGGTAGAAGTACCGGATGGTGAATGGGAAATTAATCCGTTAAAATTGAAATATTATCAATACGTTTCTAGATTTTTTACCTAGTAATTTTGAACCGTATAATAAAATCACTGACGGTAAAACGGTCATCATTTATTTTAATAACGGAAAATAAAAAAGATCCATTTAATTTTAATATAAATTAATCTAATAAAAATAACGATAAAAAGATTATGAAAAGGCAACGTTAATATTAATAATGCAAGAAAAGTAACTTAAAAACGGTTGTTCAATAGTTTAACTAGAAGTTAAGGGAAATTTAGCGTATCCGGTAACATCGTAATCAAGTAGGGGTTTGCCTCCGATAATTACCGGGTTAGATGGAGCAAACGCGAAACAAATGCAAGTAACCGCCGAAAACGGTCATTTACTCAATCAAAACGAAACTAGTCGAAGCAGTGAATTTAACAAAGAAGAAATATTCGATCACCCGTATTAATCGGGTAGCATGAAAACAACGTTAGGAACCAGAAACTTTTTTTAGAAGCTACAACTAAAAGATAGATGAAAGCAACTTTTGGATAATGCATAAACAGCGATTCAAAATATTAATAAAAAACTAAATCAAGAAACGGTCCTCTCCAGTTAAATAAAGCATCTTTTTTACTAATTGAATACACAAAAGGTCAAATAACGCTCTAAACAACGCAATGGCCTGCACACTTATTATCCGTACGCTTTTCTTCCCTCAGTAAAAATGGTAATGATTTTAGTGTGTCACTATTTTTAAATTCCTTCTGATCTGTTGACGTCGCTTGTACATCAGCTCTTTATATAAATTGACATATATCGTGACGATAAAAGCAGGAGCAATACTTATCATCAGCAGCATCGGGAAGATAAAGCATAACATCATTACGAAAGAGAATAATAAAAAAACATTGTAAAAAATAATAATTAAACTTAATTTAAATTTATGTAAGTTTACCATTTGAAAAACAAGCTTAATCTTAGCTATAAAAGAACGATGATAAAATAAATGAATAGGTACAAATAACTGTAAAATAATCTGTAATCCTAATAAAAAACATAACCCCATTAAAGATACGCACACGATACCAAGCCAGGTAAAATCCACTACCGAAAACATGCTAATGATGCCTAATAACATTCCACCTAATGCCAATAATAAAATACTAATTATTAATAGGATTATCCCAGTAATTAACTTGCAAACAATCAAAACTAAACTTCTGACTAACAAATTTAACCGAATGTTTTTTCTATTTTCATAAGACCATAATTTCATGCATGATCTAATAAATAAAAAAAATTGAGCTAGACCTGATACTAAAGGCAATAATAATAAATAAGGTTTTTCATCATATACTTTTATTAACGTTGGCATCTTATCAATCAAACAAACACTGAAAAATGATATTAATAGTAAAAAACAGTATAAATAACGCAACCATCGATTCTCAGGCAGTAAAACTTTTACCCGATGCGTAAACTGGTCAAATAATTTATATTTTTTTGTATCCATCTACGTTGTTCCTCAAAAAAGATTAAAATTTTTATTTTCCGCTAATTAATTGATTTTGCTTTTCATCCAGTTCAGCACGTAAATTCTTATAAAGAGTCACTATTAATGCCGGAATCAAAGTAACTAGGATGATGATCGAAAATAAAGATAAAACTGTATTAATATACGCAAATAAAAATAAAATCCCGCACAAAATAAAAATTAAGAATAATTTAAATTTATGTAAATTAAATAATTGAAAAAATAATTTAAACTTAGCAAAATAAGAAGCTTTATAAAATAAATTAATAGCGATAAAAATACCAAAGGCCGATACGCTTAAAAAGATCGCTAATATGGCGTATAATACAAATAAAAAATCAAAATAAATAATCCCGGTGAATTTTACCATCAAATCTTGTAAAAAAAATATCAATGCCCCTGGCACGTATAAAATGAACAACAACATTAAAACGTGTCCCCAACAAGCTATCACGCAAATAAGCGTACGTATTAATAGCTTAAAAAATGAATTAGCCACAAAACTGTTACGGTCACCATATTTATAAACACGAATACACGATCTAACTAACAATAACGGATAAACAAGCTGTAAAAACGACGCTACAACACTAGCCACCGCATAAAAAAGATCTATATTCTTTTCCTCGTTATACATATACATCAAAATAAAAATACTCGTTGAAGACGCTACCGATAAGAAATAACATAAATAGCGTAAACCGTTATTCTTCGGTAAAAGAAATTTCACTCGACCGAACAATAGATTAAATAATTTATTTTTTTTCATTTTCATTTATTTAGCACGCTGATCGAACAATTGTATCATACTAAACTACCAAATAATAACTGACTTTTAATTCTTAGTTAATAAAAGTTTATTCCTTAATTTTCAGCGTAAATTTTTGTCCCCGTAAAGACGAAGACCTGACTAAAAATTACCAAAATCAACATCGGAAACACAAAAAACAGTAACTAGTTTACAAGTTATTAATAACCACTCATAAATAAAAAACTAATATCTACTTAATTTTATCTAAATTTATTAATTTAAAAACGTTTTGTTTTACTCCATGCTGAAATAGATGCGAATAAAACCTATCGGGATTAATCAGTAAACCCTCATCACGATTAATGCTCAGTTAGATAAAATGATATGGCATAAGCTAATGTCTTAAAAGATCCGTTTTACGTTAATAACCTCTTATCGACGGTTACCGTTTATCGTTGACTAGTGTTATAACCGCAGTAAACCTCATAACAAACTGAGGTAAATCACTAGTAAGTGTCGTATTACTAATACCCTTACTAGTTCAGTCACTTACAAAATTTTCAAGGTGTATCTCGTAGCTAACCACGAATTTTTTATTCGTTAATTGGTTGGTTCTTTTGCTTGTCAATCAATTCAGTACATAAATTTTCATAAATTGTGACCATAAAAGCCGGGACAAAAATCATTAGTATTAAAAATGGAAATAAAAAATATACTGAAACAACCTTCATTACGTATAAAAGAATAAAGTATCCAAAAAAAATTAACATCAATTTAAATTTATGTAAATTAAACAGCTGGAAAAATAACTTTAATCTAGCAAAAAAAGAACCTGAAGATAATAAATCAACGGTTAATAATAAATTTAAAGGTAATATTATAACAAACGAACAAGCTAATATGAAACACAACATAAACAGCAACGCAAAGATCGAATGCATTTTACCTAATAAAAAGAATAAGAAACCAAATAACGCTATTGGCGTACATAAAATTAAAATATGCCCTAAATAACTTAAAATAAACTTAACAATGTGTATTACTTTTTCTAACCATGCATCAAATTTAATACGTTGATGTCCACTAGCATTCCATAATTTCACGGATAATTCCGCAAATACCAAGGGATAAACTAATCCTAATAGTACCCAACCTATCACTAACGTAAAGAAAAAACCCCGATTTCCCTTTAAGAAGGCTATTATATCTATCTCTTTTACCAATACTGTTGCAATAACAACAGGCCCAAGCAAAGTAACTAATAAAGAAAAACCATACAAATAACGCAACCAACGGTTTTTCGGTAACAGCAACTTCACCCGATCGGTAAAACGATCAAACAACTTATATTTTTTCATATTTATTTACTCTCCTTTATTTACTCTCCTGCAAAATTAAATTCATAAACATTAATTGTTTAGTACAACTAAACCATCACTTAAGTACCATTTTTTCATGCTTTTGTTGCTCCATTAATTCCCTACGTAAATTTTTATATACCGTAAACATAAACGCCGGAGTAAAGATGATTAATATAAACATGGGAAAAAAGAAAAAAACGGTCACTAATTTACAAGCTATTAATAACCATTCGTAAAACAGAAAAATTAAGATCAATTTAATCTTATGTAAATTCATTAATTTAAACAGTAATTTTATTTTCCCTACGACCGAACAAGATTCAAATAAAGTAATAGGCACTAATAAATTAACCATGATAACGATAAAAAATAAGCTACTTAACCCTACAATTGAACCAAATCCCCAATAAATATATTTCCATCCACCATTTACAGTAATCTGCATTAAATATCGAAAACCTAAAGACAACAATAAAATTGGTAACAATAAGATCGAGACAATCAACATATATTCCAATACAAAAAGCATAGTTTTTTGCAACCATTGAAAAAACGAATCAGCTACCCGAAATTTTTCACCTTCATAGCTTGATAGAATTACATAAGCCCTAACTAATAATAACGGATAAATCAGCATTGTAAAAACACCAGCTCCCGTTAACGGTAAAAACCAAGAACATCGAGGCATGATCAGTGATTGAATCTCCATCTTACCCCAAACCTTAAATATCGCAATTAAAGCAACCACAAACAATAGACATAACACGTAAATTAAATAACGTAATAAAGGTCGTTTAGGTAATAAAAAATTTAATCGGTTATAAAAGCCATTAAGTAAGCCGTAATGATTTTCCTTCATGAAAAAATTATATACTATTTAATTAAAAATACATAATTAATATTATACCGACAATAATTTTTATTTTTCAGAATTAACAATTTGTTGAAAATGTTTTACTATTTTATTCGTCGTTAAAAGAATCTGGTTCAATCCTTCTTCTGCTAAACGATAATGTTTAGCAAAATTTTCAATCCGCTCCTGAAAACGGACAAATTCTTTAGATAAACTAGCTAGTTGTATTTTAATCTGTTCTGCATGTTGATAAGTTTTGGCGTCTTTAATTAAAGCACTAACGGTTAATAATAAAGCCATTAAAGTCGCTGGAGAAACCATCCATACTTTCTTTTGGTAAGCTAAACTAACCAATTCTGGAAAATGATTATGTATTTCAGCAAAAACAGATTCTGCCGGCAAAAACATAATTGCGCCTTCTGCCGTTTCTCCTGGAATAATATATTTTTCAGCAATATCTTGAATATGTTTCTTGATGTCTAATTTAAATTGATTTTCAAAAATTAAACGTTCTTTCTCTGATAAAGCAGGAGCATATTTCTTACGATAACTTTCTAAAGGGAATTTCGAATCGATTGCGATGTTCCCCATCGCGTTTGGTAACTTTAAAAAACAATCTACCCTAGTACCATTACTTAATGTATATTGTAATTGATATTGAGATTCCGCCATCGTCTCTTGTAGTAATAAATGCAACTGCGTTTCTCCAAAAGCTCCTCTAGCTCGCTTATCGCTTAAAATATCTTGCAAACCTTGAATTTGTCCTCCTAAATTACCTAACTGCTCTTGAGTGTGGTCAATTAAAGATAAACGTTTAATTACTTCTCCGAATAAATTTTGGTTTTTTTCGTAACCTTGACTTAATTGCTGATTTACCTCTTTAGTAATTTCCCCAAAACGCAATTCCACTTGACGGTTGAAAAGATCCATTTTACCCGCAATTTGTGTAACGTAACCATTTAATAAATCAAACAACTGTTGCCTTACACCCGTTATTTCTTGTTGGACGTGATTATTAAAAAGCTTTAAATTATCGATTTGATAGTGCTTAAAATTTTCGTATTGTTCTTGCGACAAATCACGCCATTTTTCCGTTTGACGATATTTAAATCCCCAAAGCACAACGATTAAAAGCAGAATTAGACAAACAAAATTCAACCATAAAATAACCGTCATACCGTTTTAGCCAGTTCGATTGCTAAACCAACATAACGATTTGGAGTTAAATTTAACAGTTGTTCTCTAACTGTTAAAGGTAACGGTAATTGCTTGATCAACTGTTCTATGGTCTGTTTATCAACTTGCTTTCCTCTCGTTAATTGCTTTAACAACTCATAGCCTTGTTGCACACCATATTGACGTAAAACCATTTGAATAGGTTCTGCTAGTATTTCCCAATGTTGATCTAAATCTTGTTGGATCGCTAAAGGATTAACCGTAATTTTGTCTAAACCGCGTGTTAAGCTACGATAAGCTAACAAGCTATGCCCCATAGCTACCCCTAAATTGCGTAATACGGTAGAATCACTTAAGTCTCTTTGCCAACGAGAAATCGGTAATTTAAGACTAAAGTGTTGCAATAAAGCATTAGCGATGCCTAAATTCCCTTCTCCATTTTCTAAATCAATAGGGTTTACTTTATGCGGCATCGTAGAAGAACCAACTTCTTGTTCGTTAACTCTCAATTTTAAATAACCTAAAGCATTATAACTCCAAAAATCACGTGCTAAATCGATTAAAATAACGTTGATATGAACTAAATGAGCACTGATTATTCCGATCCAATCGTGCGGTTCTATTTGGGTAGTATACCGTTGATAATTCAACCCTAGACCTTCAACTAATGCTTTAGTTAAAGCAAGCCAATCAACGTTAGGAAAACAAAAAACTAAAGCGTTAAAATTACCTACCGCTCCGTTAATTTTACCAAAAATTTGTGTGTTAGCTAACAGATCCATTGCCGATTGTAATCTAGCTACAAAATTCGCCACTTCTTTTCCAAAAGTAGTAGGAGAAGCACACTGCCCATGAGTACGGCTTAACATTACTTGATCTGCATATGCTAAAGCCATTGTTTTCAATTTTTGCTTCAACGTCGTTAAAACCGTTAATAAACATTTTCTAGCTGACGATAAAATTAAAGCGTAACTTAAATTATTCACGTCTTCCGAAGTTAAACCAAAATGGACCCATTCTACCAATTTAGTATTTGAATGCATTAAGTAATTTTTTAAAAAATATTCCACGGCTTTGACATCGTGCCGCGTAATTTTTTCTTGCTCTTTAATCGCAATAAAATCAGCTTGGGAAAAAGCATGCAATAATTGCTCTAAACGACGTTTACTAACGGAATCACATCGAAAAAGACCCGCTTTTTCTAAAGCAAATAACCAAACAATCTCTATTTGCGTTCGAAAAAACATTAAATTAAATTCACTAAAAATCGGAAACAGCTCTTTTATCTGTTCTGAATAACGTTCGTCTAAAGGACTAATCATAGTTAACTTACGGTTCGTTTAACAAGAATATTTTTATAAACTTCAAATTGATCTCCTTCCTCTAAATTACTATATCCCTTAATTCCAATACCACATTCGATCCCTTGTTTAACTTCGTTCACATCGTCTTTACCGCGACGAACTGATTCTACTTCTCCGTTGTAAATTACCACCTGATCCCTTAAAATTCTGATCGTTGAACCTTTTTTAATCGCTCCTTCTAAAACCATACAACCAGCGATAGTCCCAAATTTAGAAGACTTAAAGATTTTACGTACTTCCACTAAACCAACTACCTGTTCTTCGTAAGTAGGAGCTAACATCCCAGATAAAGCAGCTTTAATATCATCCGCTAATTTATAAATAATACTGTAATAACGTAAATCTACCCCTTCTTTTTCTGCTAAAACTTTTGCAGCATTATCTGCGCGTACGTTAAAACCAACGACAATCCCATGAGAAGCTAAAGCCAAATTAACGTCTGTTTCAGTAATACCTCCTACGCCATGCGAAACTACCTCTACTCTCACTTCATCGATGGATAACTTATTTAACATTTCTTCGATAGCTTCTACCGAACCTTGCAGATCTGCTTTCAAAACAACACTTAAAGTTTTCATCTGCTGCTCTTTCATCTTAGACAAAATATTTTCTAATTTAACTGCTTGTTTCGCTAATTTTACATCTCTAAATTTACCCTGTCTAAATAAAGCCACTTCTCTTGCTTTCTTTTCGCTATCTACTACTAAAAATTCCTCTCCTGCACTCGGAACTCCCGATAAACCTAAAACTTCGACCGGATAAGAAGGTAAAGCCTCTTTTACTTTTGTGCCGTTATCGTCGAACATCGCTCGTACACGACCAAAAAATAAACCCGTCAGTAAAATATCCCCTTGTACTAAACAACCTCGTTGTACCAATACGGTAGCCACTGGACCATGCCCTTTATCTAAATGAGCTTCTAATACTACTCCTCGTGCAGCACAAGCAACCGGTACTTTTAAATCTAAAACTTCCGCTAAGACTAAAATCGAATCTAACAGTTCATCAACCCCAGCTCCGGTTTTCGCTGAAATTTCTTGGAACATTACGTCCCCCCCCCAAGCTTCCGGAATAACGTTATATTTCGTTAATTCTGTTTTTACCCTTTCTGGATCAGCACCTGGTTTATCTATTTTATTAATAGCGACGATAATAGGTACTTTAGCCGCTTGAGCATGTTGAATCGCTTCCACCGTTTGTGGTTTTATTCCGTCATCCGCCGCCACAATCAAGACGACGATATCTGTACATTTAGCTCCTCGTGCACGCATTGCCGTAAAAGCCTCATGCCCAGGAGTATCTAAGAAAGTAATTTCTCCTTTCGCCGTTTCTACTCGATAAGCACCAATACGTTGAGTAATCCCTCCCGCTTCTTTAGCCGCTACTTTAGTTCGACGAATAAAATCTAATAAAGAAGTTTTACCGTGGTCAACATGCCCCATAATCGTTACTACTGGAGCGCGTAATTTAACTTCTAAATCGTCCGTTTCTTCTAATAAAACCAAATTATCTTCAGCAATCGTTTCTTTTACTAACCGGTATTTAAAACCAATTTCTTCTACTACTAAAGCCGCAGTAGCCTGATCCAACATTTGGTTAATCGTCGCCATTGACCCTAATTTCATCAAGACTTTAATGACTTCGGCTACTTTAATCGCCATTTTTTGAGCTAATTCCGCTACCGTTAAAGTTTCTGGAATAATAATTTCTTTATTCTTATTAATTTCTTTAACTGGTGGCGGAGGTAAATTAGTCGCAACCGCTTTTTTATTTTTTCGATTTTTATTTTTATAGTAAGCTTTTTCTTGGTCTAAAATCGTATCTTCATCGTTATCTAACAGATTATAATCGGCAACTTTTCTCGTTTTCTCTTTTTCCGACTTTTTGTCTTTAAATTCTCTATGTTTTTTTAATTCCTTTACAGCTGATTTTGCTTCTAAACTATCCGCGTTTGTTGGTTGTTCCAGCTCTTCATCAACTACTAAATTTTGGTTCGATACTACCGTATCTTCCTCAAGATTTACTTGTCCCTGAAAAACAGGTTGTTCTACAGGAGGTAAGTTATTTTCATCTATTCCTTGTTCTGACGTTGTTTTAATTTCTTGTTTAACTTCCTCTTGCTTATCTTCAATTTCGTTCAATACCGTGTCTTCTACTTCATAACGGTTACGACGCTTTAAAATAGTAACGTTTACGGCAGAATCTTTGTCTATTTCTATGTTTTTTCTTCTTAAAGTCATTTCTTTATGACTTTCTTCTTTCAATTTACGTAATAAAATCTGTTTCTGATCATTATCTAAGGTCGACTTAGTACTAGACAAAATAACCCCAGCGTCTTTTAATTTCTCTAATAAACTAGCAGCTGAAATCCCTACTACTTTCGCTAATTGTTCTACTGTAACTTCTGCCATAAATACCTATCTTAATTCCATACTTGTTTTCTAGCTGACATAATTAAATTACCTGCTTCCTCCGCAGTTAATTCTTTAATTTCAGACAGATCATCTACCGATTGGTCGGCTAAATCTTCGATACTGACAATCCCTTTACTAGCTAATAAATACGCTAACCTTCTAGAAATTCCAGGAAAATTTAAAAGTTCCTTCGATGGTTCAACCGTACCTAAATTATCTTCTTCCATCAAAGCCATTTCTAGTAAAATATTCTTAGAACGTTCCTGTAAAATATCTACCGTTTCTTGATCTAATCCTTCAATATTCATCAAATCTTTAGCTGGAGAATAAGCGATGTCTTCTAAAGTACGAAAACCTTCATTTACTAAACTGTTGGCTAAATCTTGATCCACCATTAGCTTGTCCACAAAGATTTTACCCAACATTTCCACTTTTTGTTGAGCTTGTTCTTTAGCGACGTTTTCGCTAACTACGTTTAAATTCCATCCTACTAATTCACTGGCTAAACGAACATTCTGCCCATTACGACCAATTGCTAAAGCTAATTGATTTTCACTAACCGCCAAAGTCATTGCGTTTTTATTTTCGTCAACGACAATCGATAATAATTCCGCTGGAGCCATAGCGTTTACCACTAACTGGATAGGATCATCATCCCATAAAATGACGTCTATACGTTCGCCTCCTAATTCGTTAGAAACGTTTTGTACTCGATTACCTCTAATACCGATACAAGCCCCGATAGGATCGATTCTTCCGTCGTTCGTTTTTACCGCCACTTTAGATCTTAACCCTGGATCACGCGCTACTCGTTGGATCGTGATAATATCTTCGCTAATTTCAGCTACCTCTAGTTTAAATAAAGCTTCTAACATTTGAGGAGTAGTTCTACTTAATACCAACATTGCACCACGGCTATCTTCTCGTATTTCTAATAACACCCCTCGTACTCGGTCGTGCAAATGAAACATTTCTCGAGGTAACATTTGATCACGATATAAAACGGCTTCCATTCCTTCTCCTACGTCTAGGATCACCGAATCATAATTTACCTTCTTCACTACTCCCGTTAATAAAGTACCCACTAAACTACGGTAATGTTTTATAAAATCTTCTTTTTCAGCGTGCCTTATTTCGCGCATTAATACTTGTTTAGCTACCTGCGCAGCTATTCTTCCAAATGCTACCGATTCAATTGCTTCTTCTACCACATCTCCTACGCTTAAATCTGGACTAAACTTCATCGCTTGTGATAACGGCATTTCTAAATTAGCATTTAAATTTTCCGCTTGATCTGCTACTACGTTCCAACGACGAAAAGTTTCGTGTTTTCCAGTATCACGATCAATCGCTACGCGAATATTCGCTTGATTTTCCCCACCATAACGTTTAGCCGTTACAATTTCTAAAGCCCTTTCTAACGCATTAAAAATGACTTCTTTATCCATACTTTTTTCGTTAGATACTGAATCAACCACCATCAAAATTTCCTTATTCATTTCCCACCCCTAAAATCATAATGTAATTTTGACCAAACAATATCTTGAAAATTAATTTCAGAAATTGTTCCACTTTCTTCTTTAAAAATCACTTGATCTACTTTTACTGCTTCTAAAAAACCTATTTTTTTCATTAAGGTTCCTTCTTTTCGGAAAGCAAGGCTCACTTTTTTATGTAAAAATAAACGGTAGTGTTCTAATGTATATAAATTACGTTCTATCCCTGGTGAAGAAACTTCAATACTATCATCGATTATCGTAGCTAGTTCTTTACTAACTTGTTCACACAAAGATAAACTGACTTGGCCACGATATTGTTGATCATCAATATAAATTTTCCAAATAGGAGACTTTGCTCCTGTTTTTATAAAGTACCATAATTTTAAATGATATTTCTTCAAAATATCTTCAATTTTATTTTGCATCTGTTCTCTTTGCTTCACCAACAAAAAATGGGCATTAAGCCCATCTTTTAAAAAAACATAATTGGTAGCGGGGACAGGATTTGAACCTATGACCTTTGGGTTATGAGCCCAACGAGCTACCAAGCTGCTCTACCCCGCATTCACTTACGTTAGTTTACTCACTATCAAGATAAAAGTCAACTACCTTACAAAAAGCCGATAAACGTGAAGTTACTTTTTTAAATATTAAAACGTAACCTCATTTATTATCGGGCATTAATCGTATAACGTAAATTATTCGTTAAATTAAATAATCTTTCTTCTCTTACGTATGGAAAGTCACTCTTTTTTCCTCTTCTTGAACATCAAGCTCTTCTATTTTAGTTTGCAATTGAGCGTTATTTGGATACTGCGCACCTAACTCCCGCAATTGTAATCTTTCGTGTTCATTTTTTATTTCTAAATTATTTAATAACGAATCAATACGATCACTATATCTATCCCCTGGAATCTTACTTCCGTTAAATAACCAATATTTTAACTCTTGCACCTGATTATAAAAATCTAACTTCGATAAACAGTACATAATAAATCGATTTGAACTTCCTGCTTCATTGTTGTTTGATGGCGAACATTTTTCCTGTTTAAAAAAAGCCAGAGCATCGTCTATTTTTCCTTCTAACTGTGGAGCAAAATCAGGATATGTCTTCGCTAATCGTATGAGTTGTTGTACATACAATACGTCCGGTTGAATTGATAAATGATCTATAAGGTTATTAATTGTTTCTAGTTGTGATGCATAACGCATTTGGAGGTCATTTTTATGATACTCACCGATTAAATTAGAATATTTTCTGTGTAATAAGAGCCAGCATGCTAATTCACAAAGGCAATTTCCATAATTTTTACCTTGTAATTGTATATATTGTATTTTAGATAATTCATGAATATTTTTTGCATTACTTAACGCTAATAAAGTACTTAAAGGACTTCCTAAATAATTAAAATTAAGCTTTTTTTCCTGTAAATACGTTTGGTATGCAAGTAATTTCTCAATAGCTACTTCTTTGATTCGCTCCTCAACGTTAACTAAATCGTCAATGATTGCTTGTAAAATTTCATACGCATCATTACCTGGTACAATTAACATGTTAAACCATTTATCAAATAATTTAAGATCTGTATTTATAGACCATGAGTATTTTAATAACGTTAGTGATCGTTTTAACAATCTTTTGTTTTGTTCTTCTATTTTATGCATTAACCGCTGACGATTTGCAAATAAACTTTCGGCAATCCTGTTTTTTGTTTCTTGGTTAACTTTTTTAACGGCGTTGTTAACGATTGTCTGTAACCTGTTTTGATCGTTTAAAACGGCCACGTTAAACGATTCGTAAAGTAAACGTTCTACATCTATAGGTGCTTCTAACTTTGTTATTTCTTTTAATAATTGTTCGTTTTCTTTATTTATTGCTGAAATAATCAAGCTTTCGTTTTCCAATAGCTCCTTTTCGGATGTTAATTGCTTTTCTGCTTCTGATATTGACCATTGTTCGTTTTGTTTCTCGCTTAACATAAATTCCTCCTAAACATAGTATTCCTTAAACAATAATTTAACTATTTACCCAATAATTCGTGTTGTCGACCGTGCTTAACATATACATCTTGAACTAGTAATTTCAATTTTTCATTTAATTCTTCCTGATAAAGTTGACTATTATCAATATCGCTGTTGATCGCATTTATCACTTCTGATAACGTACATTTCTTAAAATTACATCCTAATAGCATATCCATATATTCTAATAGCCGATCTTTTTGATAATCAACATGCAATCGAGATAATTCAATAAACAAATACCTTTCTCCTTCACTAAACTCTAATTTATCAAAAAAACTAACTTGATCATTTAAAACTAACAACTGATCATTTAAAGACACATACTTATAATGCTTCATTAACCACCCTGAATCATGTACCCAGAAAGCATTTTTAACGATCTCGAACAACTGTGATTTTGAAAGATAATTTTGCATAGATTCCCAATTATTAACCACATCTAACAAAGAAACCGCATTAGGATTATTTAAATAATTATTTATTTGATTTTTAAATAAAGCTTTAAAATTAGGATATTGAGTAATTAAATCAACATATTGCTTAAAAGTTTCCACGTTTTTAATCTCAATAGTATTAATAATCTTTTCAATTGCTTTCTTAAGGTACAACCAAGGACGAGTTTCTTTTGCGGTAAATTTTCGTTGTAAAGCTAAAAATTGTAACAATCTTTCAATCGTCGGCTCTGTTTCTAATTGCCAAACTAATTCTTTTATTTTTTTATTGATCAAATTAGTCACACTTATATCATAATCAACTTGTTCCAGATTAAGCCATTTTTCTAATTCCGTGATATGAATAGGTACTTCCAGGTGGTTTAAGATTCGACTAAATACACCGTATAAACCCCACGTTTGATTGGTGCCACTATTTACTAATTGCTTACTTATGGTCAACCATTTAGCTAAATCCTGAACATCGTTTGGCTTTTCAATTTTCGTTAACACTTTTAATAAATATTCCGTATTATCACTAAAATAACGGTGCATTTCCTTCATCGTTAATTGATGAATAAATTGGTTAAAACGGGTCGCTAACTTTTCGTTTTGATTATTTTGTTCTAATTCGCTAATGATTTGGGATACAAAACGAGAATAATTACGTTGGATACAATCGTTTATCCAAGGTAAGTCCCTCTCGCTAAGCTGTTCGTCCTCTAAATACGATCTTAATAATAATTGCTCTGCTTCATTAAACCCCAAATATTTTAAAAAGCTATTTCTTTTTGAATCTTCTATTTCTTGTATAACTATCTTTAGTGTATGAAAATCTTCGATTAAAGATAAATTTCTCTCAAGGTAATAATCTAAATAATCCAAAGCTTCCCAATATCTACCAATTAACGATAGCTTATCTTCTAACGTCCTTTTTTCTTCATCCTTCAAATAACTATTTAACTTTTTAAGCAGATTATTCTTAATTTCATCCGGATTACCGTAAAAATCTTTTATTCCTAACTCGTGACATAAAGCGTTACGTTGAGCGTAAATTCTGTAACGGTCATTTGCTTTCGTTAATTGCTTTATCACTTCACTATCGATTTGGCGATTACCATCCCAACCCCAATCGTAATTAGCGTATAATTGCTGATCAATGACCGCTTGCCATTCTTCGTCAGATTGAAAATATTCTTTAGGAGAACGATCTTTTTCTAGTAAGTTACCCGTTAAATATCGATTAACTGTACATACTTTGTATAATTCTAATAACCGCTCATTATCTTTAGGATCTTGCTGCGTTTTGATTGCTTTTAAAGCCAAATTACTTTTAGCTAACGTTAATAATTTTTGCTGATTCAATTCAGATAGATCAGTAAAACGACAATCTAAATGCAAAGCTTCTAAGCGATTTTGATATGGAACCACTTGATTCAATAACTGCTCTATTTTCAAAACAACGGTTTCTTCGGAACCATGACTACTATCGTGAAGCGTTAAACTAGGTATATTATTTATGTGATTCGCTAACAATGGTAAATTGATTTCGCTGAAAGAAGCAGATAAATCTAATTCTAATGGTTGCTGATCTTTAATGTGCCTGAGCTTTTCCAAAACTACTTGCTGATCTTTTTTTACATTTGCTATTTCTTCATCCAGATCATTAATTACTTGATCAGCCCATTCTTTATGATTTCTGGCTATTTCTAAACGTTGCTTTTTATAATCCGTACGACCTTTTGTAAAAAGCCCCGTAATTAAACAAACAGTAGAAACACTAAAAAAAGGAAAAGAAAATAAAGAACTAACCCCTTTTTTGGCAACACTCCATACCGTACTTGCAAAAATAGTTAAGGCTGAACCAAAGATTGGACCAAAAATTTCCGGAAAAAACACAACGGCGGTAACGAATAAAGCTAATACTGTACCGATTACTAAAATGCTACCAATAATTATTAAAGATAACTTTAATTTAGCGTGAAAACGTTCTTTTTCACGTTCCTGGATTTCTTGCACAAATTTTTGACGAATTTCTTCAACCAATTTTTTCTGGTTTTCTAAATCTCGTCGTATCGCTTTATAATAATTTTCGATTAAAATCACTTCTTCATTTTGTTTATCGAGCAACAATTCTCCCATACTTTTCAAATATTCTTGAGATTTAATATGCTCGTTACCATCTTCGTTTCCTTCAAGATCTAATTGCTCATTAACTATTTTACCGCGTACTAAAGTATTAAAACTATTAATAAAAAATCCTAAAATAGGAATTTTATTTTCAACCACCAATTTATCTTGTACTTTATCGTTCGGTAATCCTCTACTAGCACTTAACTTCGCGTAATGATTTAAAGTTTCTAAAATTTTAATATAGATGTCCGATTCTTTATTGATAACCTCGTTCGTTTCTTTATTAAAAATATTAATTTCAAACAAATCATCCCAATTACCAAAATCTATTTCTCCTAACTTCAATCGATCTAATTGAGCAACGTCTTTTAAAGATAAATCAACAACATAATAATCAATTGTTTCTGTTTCTAACGCAGAATCTCCTAAAGAGCTTTTTGCGGATAATTCTCCCGTAAAAGATCCTTTATTAAATTCTGCTATTACTTCCTGATCATCTTCTTGCTTATTATAGAAAGTACTGTTTTCAATTATTGCGTAAGGATTATAGATAGAAACGTCATCAAAACGAAGTTTAAAGAGCCCTGCTTCATCTATCCTAGTAATTTTAATTTCTTTACGAATCCCTTCTACATTAAAAAAACGTTTGATTTTTTTTTCTAAATTTTTACGGTAAAAATCTTGCGTTCCTCCAATTATCTCCGCAAGCTTTTTTCCTCCTCCCATCCAAGCAAGATAATTTCCAATTAATACGCTACCCCATAAAAGAAAACCTGGCATAAACTTCCCTTCATTTGCTTAATTAAGAAAATATTAACACAATTTAAGCAATTGTAAATCATTTTATCGATTGTTTTTTACGGAGAATTATTATATGATGATTTTTTCAGTTTAAGGGGCTGTAGCTCAGTTGGGAGAGCGCCGCGTTCGCAATGCGGAGGTCGAGAGTTCGATCCTCTTCAGCTCCATTTTTAAATCATCTTCGTTCCTTAAATCACGTTCTCTAAACTCCCTAAAACAAATTTATTGATTAGGTACGTTTAGAGAATCAAAAATTAAACTAGTTAAATAAGTAACTAAGTCCTAACTGCACGTTTACTTCGTTAATTCCGCCGTTTAGCAAATTTAACGAACCACGTATTAACAACCGTTTACTAATTGATTTTTCTACTCCTAATCCATAATTTACATAAGGTTTTATTTTTTCTTTTTGCTCGGCAATACCTTTATTTCGGTCGTTAATCCAGTTCCATACCATATTAGCATGAACGTCTAATTTTAACGAGTCACTCACGTTGCCAATCATTTTTATTCCAGGATTAATTTGCCAACCTCCTAACGATTTATCGGTTAAAAATTTATAACCGTCGTTTCGTTTAAAACTACTATTTACAAAGCTATAAGAAATTAAACAATTCGGTTCAATCGCTAATAATTCCTGATAAAATTTAAAATTATAACCACTTTTTAAAGCTAATCCCGCAGTAACATTATTAAAACTTTGCTTCCCTAATAGAGAACGACTATTCGCTTCATGATATCCTACGTTTAAAGTACCTTCGACAAAAAAAGCACGCATAGCTAATTGCGACGACAAACCTATTACCCCACCGTTTTGATGGAGATCAATTTCTTTATTTTCAAATTGTTGACTTGAACCTAAGTAACCTAAATATAACGAAGTTTTAACTTGCCAATCCGCTCCTAAAAATACTGGTTCACTATTCCAACCTAATATACTTTCGTAAACATTATGGTCAAACTTAATATTATTTGAAGCTTTAACCTCACCAATTCCGCCGTAATTATTCCACCACAAACCAGATTCAAATTCTAACCCATCTAAAGCTAAATCATAAGTTTTTAACTGGGAAAGATAACTCCCTAAACGAACTATTTTCGTTAATTTGAATGCTTCGTCTCGTTCGACCGCCGCTTTAATTTCCGCTTTCTTTTTAAAGATCATGTTTTCTGCTGCTTCTTCAAAATTATTCCAATCGAAAATAATTCGAGTATATTTTCTCTCGTTTTCATCCGTTTGAGGACTGGTTGTTTTAAGGAATATGTTTTCTTTTAAAAGTTCATCTTCTACTGGACACTCTCCATAATCAAAATCTCGTACTTTCTCTTCATAAATCGAGATTTTATCAGGGTTGGCATAAGAAGTAGTTTTTAATAACGTTGGTCTTTCGTTTCCATATGAACCGTCATTAGCGAAACTAATATTACCAACCACTACGCCTAATAAAATAACTTTCTTTAAGTACTTAATTTTCATTCTTATCCCCATTGAATAATGATTAATAGTATAATAATTAAATATTACACAATAATTAAGCTATACTTAAATGAAGTTTATTAACCAATTACCTAAACCACTTAAAATCATCTGAATGCCCATCGTAGCGACAATTAACCCGATAATTCTAATAAAAGCTTCAGTAGCATGGAGCCGAAATAACCCTTTTTGAATAAAAGGGGCCAATAACATCCCTATTAAATTAAGGAGCAATGCTAAAGTTACACAAAATAAACTGATCCATGCTTCATGATTAGCAGCCACAGTGATTACCGCCGTAATAATACCTGGACCAACAATTAAAGGTATAGCTAAAGGAACTAATGCGATATCTTCATGATGATGAAGCACAGCAGAAGGTTTAACAAATACCCCAGTATTAACTACCCTTAATCCTAACGTTAACAGCACTATTCCTCCCGCCACATTTAAAGAATAAATATCTATTTTAAAAACCTCTCGAAATAAAAAATCTCCTAACGCAATTAAAACGACTAAAGTAACCCAAGCAATTAAATTAGACCTTACCGAAATTTTAAATAATTCCTTTTTAGAAGCGATCGGTTGAGCCGTTAAAAACAAAATTTTACTAAACGGATTAATTAAAGCCGTAAAATATAAAGTCGTTTCTAAAATTCTACCTAATTTAACCATAAATTTTATTTAATTTGTTACTAAACCTACGTTTTTAAAACCTTGTTGCTGTAAAAAATCTAAAACTTTAATTACATTTTCGTATTTTAAACGCCGATCAGCTTTAATTAAAAGCGTATAATCTTGAAATTTTTGACAATACCGCACTAAATTTTCTAAAGACATAGCTTGGTTTGGATCGGGAGCTTGATCAAAATAGTATTTACCTTGTACATCTATCGAGATAACGGCTGCACGATCATTAACTAAAACCGCTTTTTTAGTTAATTCTGGTAACTGTACCGCTATTCCATTAGATAGCATTGGAGCCGTAATCATAAAAATTACGAGTAACACTAACATCACATCGATATACGGTACTACGTTAATCTCGGTAACAATTTTTTTACGTTTCATTGGTACGTTGTGATAATTGATAATTTAACCATTCATGCCGAAAATAAATTTTTAGTTCTACAACGTATAATTGATACGTATCAATCATTTTATCTATCTTTTCCGTAACCAAATTAAAAGCGACCGTAGCAGGTATTGCGACTAATAAACCCAAAGCCGTAGTAACTAACGCTTCAGCAATACCAGGAGCAACCAAATTAATCGCTGCTTGATTCACGTTTCCTAATAAATGAAAGGCATGCATAATTCCCCAAACGGTACCTAATAACCCTACGTAAGGAGCGATTGCCCCAATTGTAGCCAAATAACTAACGTAACGCCTTAACGAAACCTCTTGCTGGTTAACGGCCCACTCCATCTTACACTCGGCATTGAACAATACCTCGTTATTCGGACGTTTAAAATACAAAATTTCTTGATATCCCGCGTAAATCAAAGCATCTATTCCACGTTTCTCGTCAGGATGATTTTTTAAAATCAAATAATATTTATATAAATCTTTACCTTTAATTTTCCCTTTTACTAAATTAAGCTGTTGTTTTTCTCGTCTCAAAACCAAAAAATAATAAAAAATCAACGCCCAAGATATTATTGACATCAACGACAGTAATAACATAACGCTTTTTACCAACAAAGAAGCTTTCATAAAAGCATTAATCACTGAAAAAATAAGCATTTAAATCTCCACAACGTTACTATCACTCAAATCATATTCTGTATAACTGCCGTCTAAGCAACTAGTCAGACATTTCACGTCTCCTTGCCTTAAACCAGTTAAAATAATTTGACTATTTATTATATTATACATCTTACCCATTAACAACTGGTAATTGGGTAAATCTAATTCTGCCAAAGGATCATCTACCAAATATAAACATTTTTGTTGTTGATGGTGATGTTGCAAAAACAATCCTTGAGCTAATTGTAACCCATACACTAAAATTTTTTGTTGACCACGGGACAAAAAATCTTTCGCCGGTCGATCGTTCACTAAAATTAATAAATCAGCCCGATGTGCACCATATACCGTATAACCTACTTTGATATCTAGTCTTCTATGTAACCGTAACATCTCTAAACCAGGTACCTTCACGTCCCAACCAGGAAAATATTCTAATTGAAGAGTAATGCCAGGTAATAACTCACGCATTAATTCAATCGCAAACGGTATAAAATCTTTTAAATATTCTAAACGCATCAAATGTAGCTGTTCTCCTAACTTCGCTAAATCTTTATCCCACAACGGATTAAATGTTTGACGAATTTGCTCGTTTCGTTGCTTTAAAATTCTTTCAAAAGCATGCCAAAGCATTAAAAAATCAGGTTTTAAATGAAAAACTCCCCAATCAATAAACTTACGACGAATTTTAGCAGGGTCAGTTAATAATAAAAAGCTTTCATGGTTAAATAATTGTACCGGTAATAATTTCGTAATTTCACGCTGTGAATTTAGTTTATTCCCGTTTTTCTTTAACTGTGCGTAACCGTCTTGTTTTCTTAAAGTACCTACCTTAATTTCTTCGTCTTCTACCCGTAGCGCTGCTCCTATTTGAAAACTATCGTAACCATGAGCAATTAAATTTTTAATTAAGCGCGTACGAAAAGATTTGCCTAAAAATAAAAAATAAATTGCCTCTAACGCAGAAGTTTTACCTGTACCATTTAAACCATAAATAACCGAACATTTCGAATGCAAATTTAAATCTAATTGTCGAAAATTTCTAAAATTACTAACGGATAATCGTTCTAACATTACCTAACAACTGGCATAATAATATAGATTACCGAACAGTCCCCTACTGGTTCAAAAATGACCGCTTGTTTTGCGTCTTTAAAAGAGATCTGTACTTCTTCAGCTTCTATTTGTCTTAAAGTTTCCCGTAAATACTCTAAATTTAATAAAATTTCCACCGGTTCTCGATCATAATCTAGCGGTAAAACGTCGTTAGCTTCTTGATTTTCCGTATCGCTATCCACGACTAATTGTTGCTTCAAAAAACTTAATTTAATTAACTTTAATTTATCGTCGACTAAAATACCTACTTTATTAATCGCTTGCATCAATAAAGCGGTATTTAACTTAATTTGTTCCCCCTTCGCTCCAAAAATAATTTGGTAATAATCGGGAAATTTACCTCCGATCAATTTAGTATATACGGTCAAACTTTCGGTTGATAATTTTAAATAAGTATCGGTAGCTTCCACCAAAATGTTTTCTTCATTGGTAAATATTCTGTGTAATTCTGCTGCCGCTTTTTTCGGTAAAATAAAATTTTGACTATCTACCCTTTTAGATAATTCCTCTTTAGCAAAAGCTAAACGATGAGAATCCGTAGTAATCACCCGAATTTGTTGTTGATCTAAAGTAAACATCAAACCATTAAGATAGTGTCTCACGTTTTGTTCGTCCGCGGCAAAAGCCGTTTTTTTCACTAATTTTTTGATTTGTTTACCTAACAAATTAATTTGCCATAAATAATTACTTTGCTCTTCACGATATTTTGGAAAATCTTTTGGATCTAATCCGATTAATTGATATTTGCTCGTTTGAGCGTTAACGCTAATTTTACGATCATCGTTTACTTTTAAAGTAATTTGGCTATCGCTAGATAAATTACAAATATCGTAAAAAATTTTACCTGGTAATAGAAAACTAAAAGGATTAACCTCACTTTCATGATTTACTTTAACGGTAATTTCGGTTTCTAAATCGGAACCGGTAAAAAATAATTGCTTTCCTTTTTGTTGAACTAAAATAAAGCTTAAAGTAGGAATGACTTGTTTACGATCGGTAATTCCAACTATTGCCGTTAAAATTTTTAGCCATTCTTGTTTACTAAAAGAAATTTCGAACATTTCGTTCACCGTTTATTTATTTGTCTAAGATCTTATCACACTATCTATATTTGACAAATAAATAATTTAAATATTTATGTTTATAAATACGGTGAATATGTTCATAAACGAATCGAGAAACGGTATTTAATAACGTTTAGCTTTAAAAAAGAATGTGTATAACTATGTACATAATTTAATAATAAGGATGTGTTTTAGTGATCAACCTTTTTTTTAACGTGGTTATTCACACGGTTATTCACTGTAAAATTGATTATCATCGTAATTGACAAACGAAATCGTTGATTAAATCGGGTAAAAAAGGGTTAAAACGATTAGTTAATAAGTATATAGTTTCATTTTCTAACGGAATTTTAAATTTTCCTCCTTTAATATGCTGTAAATGTAATTGGTCAAAAAGTCGGAACCAAGCCCAAATACCCTGATAAGAGAGGTTAATTACTTGATTATTGAAAGGATAACTTAAACTAATCGAATAATTAGTGGGCCAAGTAAACATCGGGATCGTCGATAAATTAAGCTGATGATGGTTGACGGTAAGATTAAATTTAGGATGTTGTGCTAAATAAGCTAAAGAAAAACTAAAACCGTATTGGTGGTTTGAATAAAACGCTTTTTGTATTAGTGCTCCACGTAACCCGATATCTAAAAAATAATCGCCGAAAGGTAACGGTTGATCATTTAAAGTTTTCCAGTGCCAATTAAAATGAGCGTCAGTGACAACGTAAGGTTTTAAATATCGTAGAAAAAATTTTTCTAAGCTTTGTTGAGGTCCAAAAAAACGGTGAAAATTTGCTAGTGGTAAATCTTGATCACTTGTTGCGTTAAAAGGATAGTAACCATCAATCAATTTTTGATAAACTGGTACTACTTCGTTATTCCAAGCCTGTTTGATTTGTACGAGTACTCGTGTAGCGATTAACGCTAAAGTTTGTTGTTGCAGAGCAGTGATGAAACTAGTATATCCCGGTACATCGTGAATCGTTTGAACGAAGGTATGCCAATTCTTGCCGTTAGAACGGTAATAGGTTTGTAACCATTGATGAGCATCGGATTGTTCGGATAAAAACAAGAGTAATTTATTACTTTCTTGTTGAAAATTATGCCAACCTTGAGTGATTTGGGTGGTTAACTGTCGAAAGCATTCGAGGTTAGGGGGTAAATTATCAACAACTAATTGCCATTCTGGAGGTAAAGTGTTCGCTTTTTGATACTGAGTAAGTTTTTGGGGTAACGAGGTAGGTTCCAATAAAGTATTGAGCTGTTCTTGCCAAAAATTAAGATACCTTAATTGATAAATTTGTTGCTTTTTTTGTTTTAATGCTGTAATAGATTGTGACGGAAGTTTAGGAAGTTGAATGATGAGGGAACGGCATTTTGAATCGTAATAACGCTGAAAATGTTTTTTTAAGTACATTTCTGGGATGAAGCGCGTTTTTGCGTTCCAGCGGAATTTACTTTGAACGGTTGGGGAAATGATTTCTTGGTTTAACAGCAATTGCTGACTTTCTAAAATTAATTGTTCGTCGAGTGGTATTTTCATTGCCGGGTAATTGGGGTTCCAAGTGATATTTAGCTTTTGCATGAGCCAATTTTTTAGAAAAATTTTTTCTGATTGCAAATGAGTTGCAAAGGCTAAGTAAGCGCGTAGGGTATCGTTTACCGCTTCCAGATTGTGGGCTTGGGTTTGTTTTTTTAAAATTTCAGCGGTTTTTTGTTGATACCAGGGTAATTGCTGGCTAGTTTGTTTCCACTGTAAGAATTGCGTAGCTAATTTAGAATTGTTAAGGCTAAAAAAAGGATTCGTTTTTAGGTCTTTTGGTGTTATTTTTTGCGATTCTGGCGTAAAAATGCCTGCTTTGATCGTAGAAATCGTTTTAAACCGTTGGTAAAAACAAGTAGACATGATCGTAATTACGAATAATCCTAATAAGCTTAATGATAAATAAAAGCGGCGATAATCAACTTGAAGCGTTGGTTTCGTCTGTTTTAAAAGGAAACGAAAAAGGGGAACGGCTAAAGAAGGTTCAACCATTTGAGTAGCGAGATGATCCTGGTAATTAATGTTGATACCTAAATTATTTAAATAGGAATTAAAGGGGTATTCTAGGGATGTCGTTTGAATACTACTGGTAAAAAAAAGTCCTTTTAATTCAATCCCTGGATGGTTAGGAATTTGTTTGATAATCGCGCATAACAATGGTTTTAATTGAGCAAAATAAACAGGAAAAAGCTTAGCACGATAATGTACTTGGGACGTCGATTCGTCTATAAGGTCGTAATGATTAACTTGCTTTTGTAGTTGATCCGTTAAAGCATCCAATTGATTGGGGAAAGTTAAGCAGACGTTGCTTACGTTAGTGTCGAACGTAATGCCGAAAGGTTGGGATAATTGTGCCGGCGAAGCTAACTGAAAATATTCTTTGCTACCGATCAGATGATCGCATTTAGTCATGATTAAATAGATTTGAAACGTTGCTACGTATTCTTGGGTTTCGTGAATGCGTTTGCGAAACGAAGCGAGTATTCGGGTTAGTTGATCTTCCTGCGCTAACATTTGATGTAAGTCAAACACTAGCAGTAATGCATGAATTGCATCTCTTCCGAAATAGCGACTAATTAATTTAATTAAGCCTAGCCAAAGACGATGGTTAGGGTATGCGCTGTTATTCGCCTGTGTGTAAATCCCGGCGGTATCGATAAAAAGGCCTTGATGAGAATACCAAAAAGTACAAGTTTGAGTGGGACCAATTAGTTTTGGGGGAGCTAAATGATAATCTACTAGATGTAAGCCAGCATTGGCTAGTAAAGTAGATTTACCTGTTTTAGGTGCTCCTAAAAGGATAAAAATTTGAGGTTTTTTTAGTAATTGTTGCTTTTTTAAAAATTGTTTAGCCGCTTTAATTTCTATTTCGAGTAAGGATAGTTCTTTTTTAAGGTATAAAGAAGGGTTGTACATTTTTAGTAAGAATTAATTTGTAGTTGTAATTGGTAGAACAAGACTAAATATACACATAATAAAAAAATCATGGTACCTAGTAGGTAGGTAAAAGCAATTTTGTCGGAGCAAAGACGTTTTAACTTAAAAGGAATCACGATAGCAGACGGTTTAATGGCAGGTGTGATCAATAACGGAGCGGATGAAATTAGGCTAGAATTTTGGATTGTTTGGAATTGTCGTTGCCATTTGGAAAAAGATTCTTTTTGAGCGTTAAAAAATTGGTGGATTAAAGGGTTTAAATAACTTATGAGAATAATTAATTCTCCTAAATCATGTTCGGCGGAATCAGGAGAAGCCGATAAAATGGTTGTTAATAAATGATTTTTATCGTACAGAATTTTATTTCGTAGCAAGGCATTGTTTAATGCCGTTGTTGTTAAATGGAGCGGTTTTAACCAATCAATTGCAGTTTGAAACATTATTTCAATGACCGGTTGAATAATCGACGGAGTATAATGCAGCGTTAGTTGAGGGTTTTGAATAAACGATTCGATTGCTTGTAATAAAACGTCCTCTGGACGGGCAGGATCTATTACTAAACTAGCTTTTGTTAAAAGTTCACCGTAGGCTAAAAAACGACTAGTTAGTTGGATTAATTGATTGGGATGAGTCATTTTTTTGGTATTTTTTTAATTTTTGTTGTAAAGTACGACGACTAATACCTAGGCATTTAGCTGCGTGCGTACGATTACCTTTGGTTTTATCCATGACGACTTTCAACAGAGGTGCTTCGATTTCTTTTAAAACTAATTCGTATAACCCGGTAACTTCTTGGTAGGATAAACAATTAAAATATTTATTTAATTCTTTATACACGCATCGCCCTATCGTAGAAACAAAGAAATCTTTTTTATCCAATGCAATTCTCCATCGTTACGCTATGATTTGAATACTGCCTATTTTTAGCTTCGTAGGTTTATTCAATTCTACTTGATATTTACTAATTACTTTGCTGCATTTTTTAGGGTAATTAGTAATTTTATTAAAAACTACCGTTTTTGGATGAATTGGATGAGGTTTTTGAACAACCGTTTGCGTTAAAATAGTACTCTTAGTAGTTTCTGACGTTTTTGGGGGCGTAGAAACGGTTAATTGTTCTGAGTTAAGCGTTTCTTGTTCACTTTTAGTGATCTTATTAATCCAATGAATTAAAAACAAAACTTCCTCCGCTTTTTAGTTTTTTTCATTTTAAAATTATTATTAAATTTTATCAATCATTTTCTTTATAATCTTTAAGTTTTAAAGTAAAAATTTAGTTGTTCTAACCAGATAATCGTATATAATTGACCCACTGATAATATATTTTTGAGGCATTATGGTTAAAATCGTCAATGAAAATGAGGTAATGTATCATATTGGTTTATCAAAACAAATGTTAGAAGGAGCAGAATACGTTTTATTACCAGGAGATCCTAAACGTTCTGAGTTGTTAGCTAAAAATTTTGATCCTCATGCGAAGTTTTTAGCAGACGTTAGGGAGCACGTATCTTATCTAGCTAATTTTTATGGACATAAAATTTTAGTCTGTTCTTCTGGTTTGGGTGGGCCAAATATTGGGATTACGATGGAAGAATTAGCCGTTTTAGGTCTCAAATATTTTTTAAGAGTAGGAACGACCGGGGGAATTCAACCGAAAATTAGTTTAGGCGATATTATCGTTAGTGTTGCCGCCGTACGTTTGGACGGTACTTCTTTAGATTATGCGCCGATTAATTATCCAGCGGTAGCTGATTTAGAATTTACAAACGCGATGATTAATGGTATTCAAACGTTAGCATTACCTTTTCATGCGGGCATTACCGCTTCTACCGATACTTTTTGGCAAGGTCAAGAACGTTATGATTCTTATACTCAGTATTTGTTGAGGAATAAACGTGGTGCTATGGAAGAATGGAAACATTTAAACGTTTTAAATTTTGAAATGGAAACGGCTACTTTATTTGTTATTGCTTCAGTGATGGGGGTAAAAGCAGCATCTATTTGTGGAGTAGTAGCTAATCGAGTAGAATCTGAGAAAGTGGCGGTTGAGCTGAAATATGATATTGTGGAACATTTAGCTAAAGCGGCTAAAGCAGGTATTTATAGTAGCTTAAAAAGTCGTAATTTATTAAGTTAAGAATTTTAGTGAGGGAATCCTTTGATGAAAAAATTTTATTTACAAAATTTTGGCTGTCAGATGAATGAGTATGATGCAGCTAGGTTAAGTGATTTAATGTTAGTCAAAGGATTCTGTAAAGTAGAGCAACCAGAAGACGCAGATTTAATTATTTTAAATACTTGCGCTATTCGTGAAAAAGCGGAAGAAAAAATTTTTTCGCGTATAGGTTGCTTTAGACCTTTAAAACAAATCAATCAAAATTTAAAAATAGCAGTAGGTGGTTGTGTCGCCGTAGAGCAACAAACAAAAATTTTTCAGCGAGCACCAGAAGTAGATTTCATCTTTGGACCGGCTACGATCCATTTGTTACCTGATTGGTATCAAAGTGTCCATGTTGTTAAAGTAGAGGGTGATCCTTTAACGAAATTTGAACATTTCCCTCCTCCTCGTTTGCAAGGGATATCTGCGTTTATTTCTATCATGGAAGGTTGTAATAATTTTTGTAGCTATTGCATTGTGCCGTTTACGAGAGGGAGAGAAATTAATCGTTCGGCAAAAAGTATTTTACAAGAGATTGAGAGCCTGCTTGTACAAGGAGTGAAAGAAATTCATTTGTTAGGTCAAAACGTTAATTCTTATTTAGATCCAGAATCTAAAATGGATTTAGCCGACTTAATTACCGAGATTGCTAGTTACTCAGAAGTAGAGCGGATTCGTTTTACAACATCTTATCCTAAAAATTTTACCGATAAATTATTTGAAGTATATTTAAAAGAACCTAAATTGGTAAATCAATTACATTTACCTATTCAAAGTGGATCAGATCGTATTTTAAAAGCAATGCGTAGAAAGTACGATACGCGGGGTTATATACAAATTATCGATAATTTAAGAAAAGTTCGTCCTGATATTAGCTTAAGTTCTGATTTTATCGTAGGGTTCCCGGGAGAAACGGAACAAGAATTTAATGAAACTTTAGCGTTAGTAGAAACTTTAAAATTCGATCATTCTTTTAGCTTCATCTTTAGTAAGCGTCCTGGGACTAAGGCCGCCGATTTACCAGATCCAGTTCCTATACAAGAAAAAAAACAACGTTTAGTGTTATTGCAACGTAAGTTAGCGAATCAAACTCAACAATATAGTAATTTGATGTTAAATACGGTTCAGACGGTATTAGTAGAACAAAAAAGAAACCTTCGTGGTCAATGTACCGGTCGTACTGAAAATAATCGAGTCGTTAACTTTCTTGCCGATGATCGTTGTTTGGGAAATTTAACGAAAGTGATGATTACCGAGGTATTACCTAATTCTTTACGTGGTCAACCGGTTGTTAATAACGATTAGAAAAATTCCTGTCCCTTTGAGAATAGTAAAATTAGTTTTCGTCTGTAAAAAACAAATCACCAAAGACGAAATATAGCGTTAGTGATAAGCTTAACGAAAAGAAGAACCGTGAATGAGCATTCTTTTTTCGGTAAATAATTATCAAAAAGGATGAATTTGGCTAGATCAGTGAGAAAAAACGTGACAATTACAAGTAAACTTGTTAATTTAATGGAGTTATTAAGTGTTCGTAGCTCAGCTGGATAGAGCATCGGCCTTCTAAGCCGAGGGTCACAGGTTCGAATCCTGTCGAGCACGTTTTAAATTGATGGTGAGCGTAGCTCAATTGGTAGAGTCCCGGATTGTGATTCCGGTTGTTGTGGGTTCGAACCCCATCGCTCACCCCAAATGACGTCTGATGCGGTAATAAAAAACGGTCGATAGTAAGCAGATAAAATGATTTTCTTTTCATCGAAAGGTTTTTACGTTGTAATCAAAACCAAGAAAATTAATATTGTATCTTAAACCAGTTGAGTCATGTTGGTATTAAATAAAACTTAGTCAAATTTCCAAAAACAAAAACGTCACCGTTTAATTAACAAAAGAGGTATTAAACTAGTCGTTATTAGTAAATTATCCAGCTGTTTATTTAGCTGGATAATTTAAAAAGGTAATTTTAAAGTTGGTAACACCCTACTAAGTTCTTGTTTAAAGACAGTTTGAATCCTCTCTAGACTACTTTGATTATCCCCTTCGAAACAAGCGATCAGGTATGGGGTAGTATTAGAGGCTCTAATTAAACCGAAGCCGTCGGAGAAATCAATTCTCAAACCGTCTATGATATTAATTTCTCCTTCCGGAAAAGAACTCTTCGCTATTAAGGTTTGAATTAATTCAAACTTTTCTTCTTCTGAAACAGGAATTTTAAGTTCAGGAGTAGCGTAAGTACAAGGGATATCTCGAAATAATTCAGTAACGGTTTGTTTTTGTTGGGCTAGTAATTCTAAGATACGAGCAGCTACGTATATACCGTCATCAAAACCAAACCAACGTTCTTTCATAAAAATATGTCCACTTAATTCACCTGCTAAATATGCTCCGGTTTCTTTCATTTTAGCTTTGATTAACGAGTGACCTGTACGGTAACAAAGGGGAATACCATGGTGTTTTTCGATTTGTTGCTTGACTTGTCTACTACATTTAATGTCGAAAATAATAGGCTTATCGTTATGACGAGTTAATAAGTCGTTTGCTAAAAGAATTAATAAACGGTCAGCCGAGATAATCATGCCCTGTTCGGTGACAATACCAACCCGATCAGCATCGCCATCAAAAGCTAAACCAATTTCATATCCTTTGCTTTGTACGGTAGCTTGTAAAATTGCTAAATTTTTCGGGATAGAAGGATCAGGTTGATGGTTAGGAAAATTACCGTCCACGTTACAAAAAAGTTCTTCTACTTCGCACCCTAAAGCTCTAAAGAGAGGAGGAGCAAATTTTCCGCCTATACCGTTACCACAGTCAATTACTACTTTGATTGGACGATGAAGACGTACGTTACCCGTAATAGCTTGAAAATAAGAATCAGTAATGTCTTTCGTGATACAAATACCTGACCCAGTGTGATAATTACGTTGAATAATGCGGTGGTATAAATTCGTAATTGCTGGTCCGTATAGAGTTTCTCCGGCGATGATGATTTTAAGACCATTATAATTGGGAGGATTATGGCTACCACTTAACATGATACCCGATTGTGTTTCTGAAGTAGCAGCAGCATAATACAGCATAGGAGTAGTCACTTCTCCAATATCGGTTACGTGGCAACCTGTAGAAGTAATACCTGCGATTAAAGCTTTAATTAATTGAGGTCCAGATAATCTACCATCACGACCTACGTTAACGGCGTTAAGTCCTCTATCAATGATTTCGGATCCTAAAGCTACTCCTAAAGTATAAACGTTATCTTCGGTAAAACTATCTTCTACGGTTCCACGAATATCGTAAGTCCTAAAAATATTTTGTGGGATTTGTTTTTGTATTTGGTATGCCATTTTTACCTCCTATTTAATACCTGTATGTCCAAAACCACCTTCGTTTCTTTCGGTAGTAGTAAATTGTTGCACTTCTGTAAACGTTGTCCTAGTAATTGGCACAATTACTAATTGAGCTAAACGTACTAACGGTTCTAAAAGATATTGTTCGTTACTACGGTTCCAACACGAAATTTTAATTTCTCCTTGATAATCTGCATCTAATAAACCTACCAGGTTACCTAAGACGATTCCGCGCTGATGTCCTAAACCAGATCGTGGTAAAATTAAACCGGCGTAATTAACGTTCGCTAGGTAAATAGCTATACCGGTAGGAATTAAACTAACTTGGTTTGGTTGAATTATTAAAGGTTCGGTGATGGCTGCTCTTAAATCTAACCCTGCTGATCCGTTAGTTGCGTATTGAGGAAAATGATCGCGAAGACGTTGATCTAAAATTTTTAATTGACAGTTCATTTTTTAATTCCGGTGTTTTTATTTAAATATAATTATTCTGTAATTTAATGTAAAGAATAAATTTGATCGAAAGATTGAGGCCAAGATTTTTTTAGGGTATAACGTTTTTATTCGCAATGATTTCATTTTTAATCGAGGAGCGAATTAAAGACGATACGTCTTTCTCCAAAGAAGGGTAATAAAATCTCGCGTGTAGAGATAGACGCTACTATTTAACCCTTGCGTTTCACTCAAGGTAAGAACGTGTTTATAAGCAAAAGACTTTTAATTTACCTAAACGGGAACGATGAAAAGGTTACAAGATTCGGTAAAGAAAGGAGGGATGGTTAAAGGTGTATTGCAATATTACTAAACGACGTAAAAGCGGATTAAGTTCATATAAACGAAAACTAAGGAGCATGATTGATGAAAGAAAATCGAAACAAAGTCATTATTAAAGTGAGTGCCATTGGCGTTATGGTGAACGTATCTTTATCTGCCTTAAAACTAGCTATAGGATTGATGACCAACTCCATAGCGATTACGATGGATGCGGTTAACAATGTTGCTGATGTGGCATCGAGCGTTATTACTATCGTTGGAACTAAACTGGCGAATAAGGAACCGGATCAAAAACATCCTTTTGGGTATGGAAGATTAGAATATTTTAGTGCTTTAATTATTTCGATGATCGTACTCTACGCAGGTTTTACCTCTCTAGGAGGATCCGTTAAGAGTATTTTTCACCCAGAAATGCCTACTTATACATGGCGATCACTTAGTATTATTGCAATTGGGATTGTCGTTAAGGTTATCCTTGGTAAATATTTTGTGCAGGTAGGAAAGCAAGTAGATTCAGGTTCTTTAATTGGTGCGGGTGAAGAATCAATATGGGATGCAGTGATTTCGTTTGCTACTTTGGTTGCTGCGGGAATTTATATGTTGACCACTTGTTCGTTAGAAGCTTATTTAGCAGCAGTTATTTCAGTAATTATCGTTAAATCAGGTGTAAAGATGTTACGTGAAACGATTTCCAGGTTGTTAGGAGAACGGGTTGATGCCGCGTTAGCGAAAGAAATAGGAGCAACGATCCGTGGTTTTTCCGCGGTGAACGGTGTATATGATTTGATCCTGAACGACTACGGTCCAGATGCATATCAAGGTTCTGTTCACGTGGAAGTACCAGATACTTGTACTGCTATGGAGCTTGACGATTTAACTCGTTCCATCATGCATGAGGTCTTTAGGAAACATCATGTACTGTTAACGGCAATAGGAGTGTATTCTACTAATACTAAAGATGAACAGGCAATTAAAATGAGAGAGCAGATATCAAAAATTGCGTTGGCAGATCAAAATATTACGCAGATTCACGGATTTTATTTAGACGTACAAAAGAAGGTTATGCGTTTTGATTTAGTGGTAAGTTTTGGTACAAAAGAGAGAAAGTCAGTCTATCAAGCAGTCGTTGACAGAATTCAAGCCCAGTACCCTGATTATCTGCTTAACGTAGCGATGGATACCGATTTTACAACTTCCTAAAAACATAAAAAGAACGGCGAAAACGGAGCAAATCTTTATGTTTTTTCTTTATTATTCGGGGTTTTAAAATCAGTAAAAGGAAAGATCGTCAGTCCAATAGTTAAAGCTACAGTAGCTTAGTTACGCGAACGTTAAAGGCAACCCTAAAAGAGGGATGATCTTTCCTTAGCATGAGCTAAATAAGGTTTAATCGGTTACGAAAGAAAAGAACATTGTAGCTCAGGAATTGATTTAACGAAAAACATTTCCTTAAATTGTTTAGAGCGTGCTTTTGGAACGGCTATTTCAGCGGTTTTGCCTACTGGAAATTCGTTGAAGATTAGTACGTAAAACATAAGACCGTAAACCTTGCGGAGATTATTTAGTTCGAAAAACTGATTTACTATTTAAATTAATGCACCCAAATACTGTATATATAGCATAAATACAGTATTTGAGAGATAATTTTTTTAAAGTAGGTTATAGATAATGTCGAAATCTTGATCGAAACGTTGCTCGCAAAAAGTCCAGTTGATCCCGTGTTCTAATACTTGTTTGATGTACTCGCTGCGATCGTTACGATAATCTATGTAGTAAGCATGTTCCCAAAGATCGATTACGCATAGTAACTTTAAATTCGGATTGCCGAGTAGCGTTTCAGCATTCGTAGTTTGGATAAACTGTAATTTATGGTGGTAATCTTCTACTAACCAACTCCAACCGTTACCGAATAAGCTGTTAGCGTGGATAGCATATTGCGCGATAAAATTTTCCATATTACCAAATTGCGTTTCGATTAATTCGCGTAAATTACCTGTTGGCAAAGGGGTGTTGGTTTTTAAAGATTTCCAGTAAAAATTATGGTTAAACAGTTGTGCAGCGGCGTTGAAAATTTTAGCGTCGTAAATTCTAGCGCGCAAAATAATGTTTTCTAAGTTGTAATCGACATAAGCGGTATTTGCAATTAATTGATTTAAAGTATTAGCATATCCGCAATGATGTTTTTCATAATGAAATTTGATCGTTTCTTCGGAAAGAATAGGAGATAAGGAATAGTTTTTAGTTATTTTAGCTTTAAATGGTTCCATAGGTTTTTCCAAATAATGATGAGTAATTCCAGTTTAATCTTATGCCTAACGAATTTCAATATTAATTCTGTCTTCTAATTTGATATTTTACTTGCAAAAAAATAGAAATAAATTATCGTATATCATTATGTTTATTTTAGGCGAGAGTGGCGGAACTGGTAGACGCGCTGGATTTAGGTTCCAGTAGGTATTCCTGTGGGAGTTCGAGTCTCCCCTTTCGTATATTATTTAGTTAGTACTGTACATTTTTAGGTGGTTGTGAGGTATAAAATGCAAATTGAGTGTAGAGATCAAGGAACATTAGAAAAGGTAATTGAGTTTACGATTACAAATGAAGAAATTTCTAACGACTGTCAAAAAGAGTTTTTAAATTTAGCTAAAAAGGTAAGGATCCCTGGTTTTAGAGTTGGTAAGGTACCGTTATCTGTTATAGAGAATAAATACGGTAGTTCAGTGAAGAAAGATTTGTTAGAACAAAAAATAAGAACTACGCTCCAAAACGAGATAGAAACACGCCAATTCGAACTAGTAGATTATCCCCAAATTACGGTGGACGATCAACATTCAGAAGGGGTGGAAGTTAAGGTTGAATTAGAAATTAAACCAGAAATTAAATTACCTACGTTAAATACCATCACGGTGGAAAAAGAGGAAGTAAATATTAGTGACGAAGCGTTAGCGGTAAAACTCCAGGAGTTACAAAAACGTTATGGTAATTGGAAAAAAGCCAAAGAAAATCATGCGGCTCAAAAAGGAGATCAATTGGTGATCGACTTCAGTATTAAAGTAGATAACGAAGTAGTGATCGAAAAGAAGAAAGTAAAATTAGTTTTGGCAGATGGTCAATTGTGGAAAGAATTTGAAGATCATTTGTACGGGTTACTTGTGGGTAGTACTCAAGAATTCGATTTAAACGTTCCCGATTCTCATTTAGAAAAACAGATCGCAGGTAAATTATGTCATTTTGCCGTGGTTGTTCAAGAATTATCGGTTTTAGAATTACCGGAGTTAACGGATCAGTGGGTAAATGAGCAATTTAACGTACAGGATTTGAAGACTTTTAAAGAACAATTTCGTCAAGATTTGTCGATTAATGTGGTGTCACAGGTTCAAAATAAAGTTAACAATCAAATTTTGGAAAATATTGAAAAATTAATTACGATTAGCGAATTTCCTCCTAAATTCTTGCAAAAACAACAAGCTTTATTGCAAAAGCAACAAAAATGTTCTGAAGAACAGGCCCAAGAATTAGCTAAAGAGCAACTTAAAAGAAGGTTTGTAATACAAACGTTAGCTTCAGAAGGGAAAATTACGGTGAACAATGAGGAAGTGAAACAAGAAATTCACCGATTAATTGATCTATATAACGCCGATAAATCTACGGCCAACGTTGAACAGTTGATGAACAATAAAGAACTGTTTACAAAAGTAGCCGATAATCTTTTTGAGCAGAAATTATTCCAGTATTTGCAATCACAAGTTAGCTTAACAACTAAAAAGGTAGATTTATTGGATTTTGAGGGAAAAAATGTTGCGAAATAATTTAATTCCTATGGTGGTAGAGCAAAATGCTCGTGGGGAACGAGCATACGATATTTATTCTCGTTTGCTGAAGGAGAGGATTATTTTTTTAGTTGGACCCATCGAAGAGCATATGGCTAATTTAATCGTTGCTCAGTTGTTATTTTTAGAAGCTGAGGATGCTCAAAAAGAAATTAGTTTGTACATTAATTCACCGGGAGGAGTAGTAACGGCTGGGATGGCGATTTACGATACGATGAATTTTATAAAACCGGCCGTCGCAACGTTATGTATCGGGCAAGCAGCTAGTGCCGCGGCATTAATTTTGTCGGCAGGGGCAGAAGGAAAACGAGCTTGTTTACCCCATTCTACGGTCATGATTCATCAAGTGCTAGGTGGCTACCAAGGTCAAGCTAAAGATATTGAAATTCACGCTAAAGAAGCTTTAAGAGTTAATCGTCAAGTGGCTGAAATTTTAGCTAAACATACCCATAAAACGGTAGAACAAATTAAACAGGATGTGGATAGGGATAATTTTATGAATGCGGAAGAGGCATTAGCTTACGGGTTAATTGATAAAATTTTTACGGCTAGATAAGGAAGGGGGAGTATACTTATGGTTAAAAAAGCTCTAGATCTAAATTTGGATTATATGTGCGAAGAGCATATAGATTTTTTTCGTCAATCTTTGTTGGATTGGCGAGAACAACTACTTAATAACGTAAGTAATAATAATTTGCATGAAACTAATAATTATCCTGATTTAACGGATCGAGCTAGTTTTGAAGAACATTTTAATTTAGAATTAAGGGAAAAAGAAAGAGAACGTAAATTATTAAAAAAAATCAGCCAAGCCTTGGTACGAATTAATAATTTAGAATATGGTTACTGCGAAGATTGTGGTGCAGAAATTGGATTAAAGAGATTAGAAGCGCGTCCTACTGCGACTAAATGTATTGAATGTAAAACGGTATCTGAAATTAGAGAAAAATTAGTAAGAGAAGATTAAAAAATTACATGTGGAAATATAAATTTTTAGCACTATGGTTCACGTTGGTTTCGGTTATTTACGGTGAAGGGGTTATTCTACAGAAAAAAACGGAAGATAAAGGCGAAGTTGTTTCCAAGAATGAATTAAAGAAAGAGTTTACCCCTTGGCAAGATATTGACCTTAACCTTAAAGTAGCTTCTTACGTTTTAATCGATGCGAGTACGGGGAAAGTTTTAAAAGCTTTTGAAGAAAAAAAACAAATTCATCCGGCGAGTTTAACTAAAGTTTTAACTTTATATTTAGTAGCAGAAGCGTTAAAACACGAACAAATTGAACTGCATGATTTAGTGCCGATTAGCGAAAAAGCATGGCGTACTGGTGGATCTAAAATGTTTGTGCGGGTCGGTTCTTTGGTGACGGTACAAGATTTAATTCAGGGAGTAGCTACGGTTTCGGGTAATGACGCTGCTATTGCTTTAGCTGAGTATTTAGGGGGAAGTGAAGAAGCTTTTGCACAATTAATGAACCATAAAGCAGCGCAATTAGAGATGATGGATTCTCATTTTACAAATGCTTCGGGTTTACCTAGACCGGATCATTATAGTACGGCGTTAGATTTAGCAAAATTGACTTATCATTGGTTAAAAGAAGTACCTCAATTTTATTTTTGGTTTAAAGAACAGTGGTTCGAGTACAACGGGATTAAACAACCTAACCGTAATAAATTACTATGGAAATACGATTGGATTGACGGGGTAAAAACGGGGCATACTGAAAAAGCAGGTTACTGTTTGATCGTCTCAGGATTAAAAGATCACTTACGGTTAATTGGGGTTTTAGTTGGGGCTCCAAATGAAGCAATGCGTAATCAAGCGGCTTTGACTTTATTAAATTTTGGTTTTAGGCATTTTAAGCGACAATTAATTTTAGAAAAAAACCAGGAAGCGGGTAAAGTAAGAGTATATGGGGGCAAAACTAATTATTTAAGCGTGGGAGTTGCTAAAGATTGGTGGGTGACTTTACCTAAATTGCGGCAAGAAATGAAAACTACTTTTCAATGGAATAAGCCGTTTTATGCACCTGTTAATGCGGGGGAAGTTTGTGGCAAGGTAGTTTTGTCGTTAAATGACGAAGTTATTGCAGAAACGGAAATCATTGCTTTACATTCGGTACAAAAAGGGAATCTTTTGAAACGGATGATCGATTATTTTCGAGTTAAATAACGACTAATGGTAGCACGCATTATTTTAACCGGAGGCATTGCTACCGGTAAATCGTTGGTATCTTCTTTTTTTCAAAAATTAGGGATATTCGTATTAGACACGGATAATTTAGTGCGTGGTTTATTAAGTAAGCAAACAATCAAAGCAAAATTATTCCAGTATTTTGGTTCCGAGATTTTTAAGCAACAACGAATTAACCGGGCAAGCTTAGCGGAAAAAGTTTTTAACGATAAGTATGCCTTATTGTTTTTGGAAGATTTATTACATCCTTTAGTTAGAATAGAGGTAGAATTAATTAGTCATGCTTTATTAAAACGAGGTTATTTAAAACCTTATTATTTAGTGGTGGTACCGGTTTATTTGAAGAATCGTTACCCTCTTTGGCAAGATCAAATTTGGGTAGTAGATTGTAGTATAGATCAACAAAAGCAAAGGTTATTAAATCGAGGCTATTCTGTAGCTAGAATCAACGGCATTTTAAAAGCACAGGAAGATAGAACGGTTTTACTGCAATTAGCGGATCAAATTTTAAGTAATAACGAGCTTTCAATCACGGCTTTATGGCAGCAAGTTAAAAGTTTAGATCGTTTGTTTAAAGAATAACTTTTCCTTTCAAAAATTCGGTTGAGTTAAAAAAGCACGTATCTCTTACAAAAAGAGGGTGCTTGCTGATATAAAGTGATTAAATAATTTGGTAAGAGTTACTATTTCTTGTAACATAAAATTATTAGATGTGTTGGTAAATGCATTAACTTTGACAGCAGAAAATCGTTTTGAATTACATTGGGATTTATTTTTTAAACAACGTCATGATTATGCTTAAATCTTTCGATGCGACAATGGATTTTTTCATTTTAAGGATAATAGATTTAAGTATAAAAAGGTAGAATTGTTTAATATTGACTTAGAACCAGCATGGAAATATAAATACTATTTTTTAATCGAAAAAGTAATTTAGCAACTAGAAACTGCTAATAATTGTGTAGTACACGAAGAGATAATTACAAAGGGTGATCGTTTTGTAGGAGTAAGGCAACTACGAGGCTAATACTAATTAGCTTATGTGCATATTATCTAATGTTACTAAATCGGGTAAAATTTTCGTTAATATAGAAGATACGAAATTACTATATTTAAAAGTTAGAATGATCAGAGTGTTTAAAAAGTGGTATTTCTTTGTATGATTTTCTTTGTAAAAGTATAGAAAAGAATGAAAGGATGGGAGGTCAAATGATTAACTTATCGAATTTACAAATTAAAATTGTAGCTAGAGCAAACAATAATCTTAATCGAATGATAGATCAATATAGTGATATGAAATTAAAAGATACCGATTTATATGACGATAATTCGCTTTGCGGAAATTTAAATCCAATCAAATTATAAGGATTATTGAGGTAGGGTGGTAAAATAATTATCATCAAATTATTCTAAGGAATTTTAGTGATTAGTAAACGAAATGGTCGTTTGTAAGGGAGGCGTTTTTTCGTTTTACAACGCTAATAAAATGTATTAATATATTCTAAAAGTAGACTGATAGGTACGTGATTATGACTCAAGAAGCGAAAAACAAACTTTATCCGGAAAGTAAATTTATAGGCGGAAAATGGGAACAAGAAATTAACGTTAGGGATTTTATCCAACGTAATTATACTTTGTATGAAGGCGATGCCGAGTTTTTAGCGGGTCCTACAGAAGCAACTTTAAAATTATGGAATCGATGTATCGAGTTATCTAAACAAGAACGAGAAAAGGGTGGGGTCATTGATATGGATACCGCAGTGGTTTCTACGATTACTTCCCATCAAGCAGGGTATATTGATCAGAATTTAGAGACGATTGTGGGTTTACAAACCGATGCTCCTTTAAAACGTTCGATGCAACCTTTTGGGGGTATTAGAATGGCAGAAAGTGCTTGTAAAGCTTATGGTTACCAAGTAGACCCTAAAGTATCGGAAATTTTCAGTAAATTTAGAAAAACCCATAACCAAGGAGTTTTTGACGTATACACTCCAGAAATGAAAGCGGCTCGTCATTCGGCGATTATTACGGGATTACCAGATGCTTACGGTCGTGGTAGAATTATTGGGGATTATCGTAGGGTGGCTCTTTACGGAATTGATCGATTAATTGCCGATAAGAAGGAACAATTTGCTTCTCTAGAAGGAGAAATGATACCGGAAAGAATGCAATTAAGGGAAGAAATTTCCGAACAAATTAGGGCTTTAGAAGAAATGAAAGTTTTAGGGCAAACTTACGGTTTCGATCTTTCTCAACCAGCTAAAAATGCTAAAGAAGCTATTCAATGGTTATATTTTGGATATTTGTCTGCGGTTAAAGAACAAAATGGTGCCGCGATGAGTTTAGGAAGAACTTCTACGTTTTTAGACATCTATATTGAAAGAGATTTAAAAGAGGGGATCATTACTGAAAGTGAAGCGCAAGAGATGATAGACCACTTTATTATGAAATTGCGTTTAGTGCGTTTTGCTCGTACTCCGGAATATAACGAGTTATTTTCAGGAGATCCAACCTGGGTAACTGAATCGATTGGAGGGGTTGGCGTTGATGGACGTCCGTTAGTTACTAAAAATTCCTTCCGATATTTACATACTTTAGAAAATTTGGGGACTGCTCCTGAACCAAACATGACGGTTTTATGGTCTACGCGTTTACCTAGTGGTTTTAAACGTTATTGTGCTCATGTTTCGATTAAAACTTCTTCGATACAGTATGAAAACGATGATTTAATGCGAGTTACCCATGGGGATGATTACGCAATCGCTTGTTGTGTTTCTTCGATGGTTGTTGGGAAAGAAATGCAATTTTTTGGAGCACGCGCTAATTTAGCAAAATGTTTATTATACGCGATTAACGGTGGGGTAGATGAACGCTTAAAAGTACAAGTTGGTCCTAAATATCGTCCAATTACTTCAGAATATTTAGATTTTAACGAAGTAATGGAACGTTATGATGATATGATGGAATGGTTAGCGGGTTTATACGTTAATACTTTAAACGTCATCCATTATATGCACGATAAATATTGTTATGAAAGAGCGCAAATGGCGTTGCATGATCGGGACGTAAAACGATATTTTGCTACGGGTATTGCGGGTTTATCGGTTGTGGCGGATTCGTTATCTGCTATTAAATACACTAAAGTTAAAACGATTAGAGATGAAAACGGTCTCGTTGTCGATTACGAAATAGAAGGAGATTTCCCTAAATATGGTAATAACGATGATCGAGTTGATCAATTGGCGGTTAATTTAGTACGTACTTTTATGTCTAAAATTAAAAAACATTATACGTATAGAAATTCTGTGCCGACGATGTCAATTTTAACTATTACTTCTAACGTTGTTTATGGTAAGAAAACGGGTAATACCCCAGATGGAAGAAAAGCAGGTATTCCGTTGGCACCGGGGGCTAATCCTATGCATGGTCGAGATATGAGTGGAGCGGTTGCTTCTTTAGCTTCAGTTTCTAAATTGCCGTTTAATTGTGCGCAAGATGGGATTTCTAATACTTTTTCGATTATTCCTAACGCGTTAGGTAAAGATGAGCTATTTGTGGGAGATTTGGACGTTAATTTGGATTGTGGTTGCTGTAAAGGTACTTTAGAATAACGGTAAAAAGGAGAAATTTATGAAAACAACAATGCAGGAAGAGAATTTAATTGGTCTTTTAGATGGTTATTTTGAAAAAGGTGGGCATCATTTAAACGTGAATGTTTTTAATAGAGAAACGTTGTTGGACGCTCAAGCACATCCTGAACGTTATCCTCAGTTGACGGTGAGGGTTTCTGGATACGCAGTTAATTTCATTAAATTAACGAAAGAACAACAAGATGATGTTATTTCAAGAACTTTCCACAGTGCTATGTAAATTACGTTATTTGCTAGTGTTTATCGGTGAGTAAATTGAGGAACACCTTTGTTTGGTAATATTCATTCAATTGAAAGTTATGGCGCAGTAGATGGTCCAGGCATTCGTTTAGTCGTTTTTATGCAGGGATGTCCGCTGCGTTGTCAATATTGTCATAATCCAGATAGTTTACCTAACGAGATTAATCAAAAGATGTCGGTAGAAGACATTCTTTTAAAATATGAAAGTTTTAAAGAATTTTTCAAGAAAGGGGGCATCACCGTGACGGGTGGAGAGCCTTTGTGGCAAATAGATTTTGTGACAGAACTATTTCACCAAGCTAAAAAACGTAATATCCATACGGCTCTTGATACTTCAGGATTTCTGTTTAATCGTAATAATACGTACAAAATAGACGAATTGTTAAAATGGACCGATTTAGTTTTGTTAGACATTAAACATATTAATGAGGAGGAACATAGAAAATTAACGCAGCAATCTAATAAAAATATTTTAGCTTTTGCCGTTTATTTGTCGGCAAAATCAATTCCGGTTTGGATTAGACACGTAGTAGTTCCTGGAATTACCTTTAATAAGCAATATTTATTAGAATTAGGTCAGTTTTTAGCTACTTTAAAAAACGTAAAAGCTTTAGATGTTTTACCTTACCATGATATGGCGGCTGTTAAATACGAACAATTAGGTTTAGATTATGCTTTAAAAGGGGTAAAATCTTTAACGAAAGCGGAAGCATTGATCGCTAGAAATTGGATTTTAGAAGGGATGAGAAACAGTAAAAAATAGAATGATTTTTATGCATCATTTAAGTCTTTCACGAGTTTTTTTAGAGACTTACGATAATTTTAAATTTTTGGTTTTACGTAAAAAACGTTTTTGTGGTTATGTAGCTTTATTGGCTTTATTTAACGCTGTGTTTACACAAATGTTGTATGATTTAGCTGAAAATCGTGCGGATGATCCGTTATTTTATGTGGTTTTAGCAGTGACGATTGCTTTGTTGATCTCATTAGTTTTTACAGGAATGAACGTTCAAGCTTATTATTATTTACAACATCGTAAAGATGGCCAAGTAGAACCTTTTAGCCACTTTAAAGATTTATGTAAAGCTACTTTACGTTTTACTTTACAATATTTCGTAGGTAACAGCCTTATAGTTTTACCTTTATTCCTGCTTTTTATGCCGTTCATGTTTGTCGATTTTGAGATAGGACCTGTAACGCAATATATTTTTACCTCTTTAATTTCGTTATGTGCTTTAGGTTATTATTTGATCTTTCTTTTATTAGGACCGGTATTGTTATTTTCTAAGGGTAGCTTATTAAGCAAAGTCAAATTAACGTTGCGATTGTTTAATTCAAATAAACTAAAATTATTTTTGATTGCTTTGATGTTTTTAGCTGGTGCCATTGCTGTTGATTTTCTTTTTGCGTTATTAGCTATTTCATTTGCTAAGTTTGGTATGGATAAATTGGTGATGATGTTCTATTTTAACGTTTTAATATTGGTGATTTTGCCTTCTTTAATTCATCCTTTATACCATCAACTTTTATCGATAGAGCATTTAAAGAATAAAATGGAAATTAACTTAACAGAATAGTTTGTAATTATAATTTAATAATTAGGCTTTAAAGTGATAATTAAAGAAACATTGGATTAGTTTATGCAAATTAAAACGTTTAAATGGTGGGGAATCGCTTTTTTACTGATGTGGAATTTTAGCGCTGCTTTAGCTTTAGCAGCCTCGGACAATTTTTTAAAAAATTCGGAAATTTTTTTAAAACAAGATCCTAAATTGAAAAAGAAAGTTTTAAAATTAGCTTTAAACGCATATTGTAAGGTGCGATTAACAAACCCAAAAATTAAACCGGTTATCACGGTGATTGATTATTCTCTCCCTTCTTCAGAAAGGAGATTATGGGTATTAGATTTAGATCAGAAAAAAATTTTATATAATTCTTTAGTAGCTCACGGTCAAAATAGTGGTGAAAAAAGGACGAAATTTGTTTCTAACGTAGAAGGTAGTCACCAAACTAGTATTGGGGTCTTTTTAACGGGGAATACTTATTACGGCAAAGAAGGTTATAGTTTAAAATTGCATGGATTAGAAAAGGGTTTTAACGATAATGCTTATCGTCGAGGCATCGTGATCCATGGTTCTGAATACGTAAACGATTATTACGTTAAAAAAAGCGGAAGAATCGGACGTAGTTGGGGATGTCCAGCGGTAGAACCGCATTTGGCAAAAGCGATCATTCAAACGATTTGCGATGGTACACTCCTTCTATCTTTTTATCCGGATTACCAGTGGTTACATACGTCTTCGTTAATTCTTTAACAAGCATAAAGCGTAAGCGATTTTTTAACGTTAATAAAACCGTAAAATTTTATTAAAGTAATGAAACAAGCTCTTTAAAATTAAAAAACGAAGAGGTCGGTAAAATTGCTGAGTAACTGAAAAAAAGAAGTCGTTTTTTAAAAACGCCTAGCCTTAAAGAAAAGGACTCCGTTTTACTAATTAGTTGATTTATTTCCGGTTTTTTTTATAATGATATCTAAATTTAAATTTAGAGTAAAACGTGATGAATGTTACAGTTGGGATGAAGTTTATAACTGACCATTGGTTACTTTGTAGTGCTACCCTAATGGTGTTAATTCTGTTGATATACGAAGAGTTTCGTGGTGATAATAGTAAAGGGATTTCCTGTGAACAATTAGTAGCATTGATCAATCATAAAAAGATAAGACTCTTAGATTTACGTTCTCCTGAACTTTTTAAGTTAGGTCATATTCGTGGATCAATGAACGTTACAACGATAAATGAGCAACAAAAAGATGAAGCAAAGGATGTGGATGCGATTATCTTGATTAATCAAAAAGGAAACGTTCCTACGCGGTTATTAAGGCAGTATCCTAACAAAGGTTACTTTCTAACAGGAGGAATCGATGCTTGGTTACAAACTAATTTACCTTTAGAGAAATAAATATTAATGAGGAAGAAAAGATGGCGGAAACTAATGCAGTAAATAATAATGAATTTGGTATTAATCGTTTATACGTGAAAGACCTTTCTTTAGAAGTACCAAATGCACCACAAATTTTTCAAGGTGAATGGACTCCAAACGTAGAAATGAATTTAGATATTAAACATAGTAACATATCGGATAATTTTTATGAAGTCGTTTTATTTGCGAGGTTAGTGGCAAAAGTTAAAGAACAGATTGCTTTCGTTGTAGAAGTAAAACAGGCGGGTATTTTTACGATTAAAGGTTTCGACGGAGTTCAAAAAGAGCAAGTTTTAGAAATTTTCTGTCCTAACGTCTTATTTCCTTATTTAAGGAACGTTATTTCAGAAACTTTAGTAGCGGCTAGTTTTCCGGTGATTTATTTATCTCCGGTTAATTTTGAAGCGATGTTTATCGAAAAAAAGAAAAAAGAACAAGGTGAAGCGGCAGTTTAATTGTATATAAGGGGGCGATCGGTTTCGACGTGGATAGCGAGGCCGGAGAAGCATGTCGAGGAAGTAGTCTTACTCGTAAAATACGGCTATCAAATTTATAAACGCCAACGATAAAAACTTTGGTGAATCTTTAGCTTTAGCTTGCGCTTAAGCTAAGTCCGTAAGTAAAGAGTGCTTATGCTTTTTACCGTGCGGTCATTATACATAAGCAAGCAGTACGGATAGTTTGAGTCTTTACTGTTCTTAAAATTTCAAGCTAGTAAAAAAAGAGAATGTTTGTTTTCGATTTTTTTATTAAATTAAAGAACAAACTAAACATGTAGCGTCAAAGGTTTAGGATTTGCGGACGCGGGTTCGATTCCCGCCGCCTCCACCATTTTTAATTAGGGATCAACATGATAATTTTTAAAGTGAGCCTTTAATGATCGTAATATCAATTATTATTCCTGTTTATAATGTTGCTAAATACTTACCTCAATGCCTTGATAATATTGTTCATCAAACTTTTTCCAATTTTGAAGTGATCTGCGTAAACGATGGGTCTACTGACGATTCGTTGGCTATTTTAGAAACGTATGCTAAGCAAGATCAACGATTTGTGATTTTAAACCAAGTCAATCAAGGTCAAGGGGTTGCGAGAAACGAAGCTTTAAAGGTAGCTAGCGGAAAATACGTTGTTTTTGTAGATCCAGATGATTATATAGAATTAGAAACTTTAGAAAGATTAGTGCAGAAATTTACTGAAACGCAAGCGGAAATTATACATTTCGATTTTATGACTTTCGATCACGTTAAAGCGCGATTAAATTTTTTTAAAAAACAAGCTCGAAAACAATTGCATTGTAAAATACAAGCAAATAGTTTTTATAGTTGGCAAGATTTTAAAACTAATAATCGCTTTTTTAACTTTTTTCTAGCCGTTTGGAATAAAGCTTATTTACGAGCTTTTTTATTACAAAAGATGATTCAGTTTGCTCCTAGTAAGGTAGGTGAAGACCAATTATTCTCAATTAGCAGTTTGTTATTGGCAAAAAAAATTTATTATCTTAATGAGGTCTTTTATCATTATCGGCAAAGAGATGGTTCATCGGTTAATAAGACGTCAGACGATAATTTCTGTGTTTTTCAAAATATTGAATTATTAAAAAATTTTTTAACGCATAATCATTTATTTGAAATGTTTAGCGTGGATTTTAAAAATTACGTATGGAACGTTCTAAATTTTCATTTCGTCGGTATCCCTCCTGAAAGTACCGAGAAATTCTTACAGCGTTGTGCCCAAATTTTATCACCAGCAGATTATCAAACCTTTTTGAAAAAACTTAGTCAACGGGAAGGTAGTTTTTTAGAGAAAATTTTTTCGATTAAAAACTATAAATTATACGGCCGAAAATACAAAGTGATCACTATTCTAGGATGGCAATTGGAGATCCATAAGAAACTTTTATGATGTTAAAATACGGTTTATTAAGTTCGCTTTTTTCTTGGTTATTGCCTAGTAGGAGATGGCGTCACGCTTTTAGAAATTATTGTCGTAATCAAGATACTTGTAGACAGATCCAATGGATACAAAAGCGTCATTCGAAATTAATTAAAAAATTGCAAAATCAGTACGGGAAGCGAAAAATTAAAGTAGTCTTTTTAAATAGTGAAATTGCCAAATGGGTTTATGGGCCTTTATATGAAATTTTAAAAAATAGTCCTAATTATGAAGTACAAGTGTTAATTACGGTAGGTACAAATTTATTAAAAAATGCGTTTGGTTTTTTAGATTACGAACGTTTAGCGCGCAGAGATTATAATAAATTTAAAGCAGACGGGTTTAACGTTTCGTATGCTTTTGATTTTACCAAAAGAAAATATAAATCGTTAAAAACGTTTAAGCCCGATATTATTTTTTACGAGCAACCATGGGATTTGGCTAAGGAACATGCTATTTTCAAGACTGCTAAGTACGCTCTAGCCTTATATTGTTCGTACGGTTCTTGTATTACTAACGGTGTTAACGAATATTCGGCATTATTTTATCGAGAAGTTTATGCTTACTTTTTAGATAATTACGAGATAAAAGCTAAATTATTAAATTTATCGTTTGAGGAGCATAGGTTAGTTGTTGCTGGTCATTTAAAATTAGATCATTATTTAATCCCGATTAACCATCATAATATCTTATGGCGTACTAAAAATAAAAAACGCATTATCTATGCTCCTCATCATGCTTTTGATCAGGATAGTATATTAAAATTTGGTACTTTCGATTGGAATTATCGGTTTTTTTATGATTTTGCAAAAGCGCATCCAGAAATTGAATTTATACTGAAACCACATCCTCGATTGAAGAAAAGCATCGTGACGTCACAGTTAATGTCGGTGGAAGAAATGCAAGCTTATTTCCGACGTTGGGAGCAATTGCCGAACGCGCGAATATACGAGTTAAATAATTATTTTGATATGTTTAGGACTTCGGATTTATTAATTACCGATTGTAATTCTTTTTTATACGAGTATTTACCGACTTTAAAGCCCGTTTTACGTTTAATTAACCAAAATTCAGTAGGGCATAATGCGTTTGGAAACGCAATTATTGCCGGATATTATCAGGCTAACGATTTAAAAGAAATACAATATTATTTAGACTTAATTTTATTACAAAATCAAGATCCTTTGTTCTCCGTTAGAAAAGCAATTGTTAATAATAAATTGATACAACCTCAAAAAGGTACGGCTAATTACATCTTTAATTATTTGGAGCGATTATTAGGGTAGAGATAAATTATGATTAAAAAAGGTAACCCCATAATTTACGGAATAATTTTGGCATCTGGTGATGGGATAAGAACGGGCTTAAATATTCCTAAACAATTTTTAAAAATAGGGGGTAAAACGGTTGTTGAACACGCTATTGAAGTTTTTGAAAAAGTTAAAGCAGTTGATAAAATAATCATCGTTTGTCACGGTAATTATCTATCCTTAATGAACACGCTTTTACTGAAGAATAATTATAAAAAAGTGGTTAAGGTTTTAGTCGGTGGTGCTACGAGGCGCGAAAGTTCCTATCTTGGAGTTAACGCGATTAAAGAACAGGAAGCTCAAGTTTTAATTCACGATGCGGCTCGTCCTTTTTTAAGCGAAATGATCGTCTTAAGTTGTCTTGAAGCGTTAAAAACTTATCAAGCGGTTGACGTGGCAATCCGAAGTACAGATACAATTATCAAAATCAAACAGAATAATATCATTGAACAAATTCCGAAAAGAGAGTATTTAAGATGCGGCCAAACTCCTCAAGCTTTTGACGTCAGAATTATTAAACAGGCTCATGAGTTAGCTAATCAAGAAGGAGTAGTGGACGTGACCGATGATTGTGGCTTAGTGCTTAAGTATGGTCTATCTGAAATTTATGTCGTAGAGGGGGACCAATTTAATAGGAAGATTACTGATCCAATAGACGTTGCGATTGCGGATAAGCTCTTTCAATTAAAAAGCTTAGAAATAAACGACGTAGATAAAAGGGCTTTAAAAAATAAAGTACTAGTGATATTTGGTGCTAGTAGAGGGATCGGGGCGGCTATCGCTGAAATGGCTCAAACATATGGTGCGAAAGTGTATGGTTTTTCTAGAGCAACTAAAGTAGACGTTACGGATTTAAAAAGTTTAAAACGAGCTTTAGACCTAGTTTTTAAAAAAGAGCATCAGATCGATTATATTATTAATACTGCGGGTATTTTAAGGATGGGTAAATTAAACGATCGGTCAATGGATGATATTTTAAGGGAAATTAATATTAATTATGTTGGTTGTGTTAACGTTGCGCATTTAGCGCCAGAATATTTAAAAAGAACGGCAGGCAGTTTACTATTGTATACTTCTTCGAGTTATACAAAAGGGAGAGCTTTATATTCAATCTATTCTTCGACTAAAGCCGCCATCGTAAATTTAACGCAAGCTTTATCGGAAGAATGGCAAGCACAAGGAATTAAAATCAATTGTATTTGTCCTGAGAGAACCGCTACTCTGATGAGGTTGGAAAATTTTGGTCAAGAGCCTGAAGAAACTTTATGTCCGGTGGCTAAAGTAGCTAGCGTCTCTTTAAATACGTTATTAACTAATGTTTCTGGGCAAATTGTTAACGTTAAAAGAGCATAATCACCTATGTTAATTCGTTTTAAAATGAAAAAAGTTAAAAAATATTATTTTAGAAAAATGATCTGTTATTTGATAGATAAATTTTTTAAAGTCGATCGTTATAAAATTGTTTTGGTAATCCTTTAACTCAACAATACGCAGACAATCCTAAGTATATTGCTCAAGAATTTTTAAAGCGTAAAGAAGTTAGTAATTATAAGTTAGTTTGGCTTACGAATAAGACTACGGAACTTGCCGAAATTCCTGCCGAGTTTCAGCTAGTGAAGTATACTTCTATTAGAGGATTATACGAATTAGCTACGGCTAAAATGTGGGTGATGAATTCTCATGTTTATTTGCCTTTAAAACAAGGGCTAAAGAAAAAACAAGAAACTTGTTATCTTCAAACTTGGCATGGTTCAATGGGGATTAAAAAATGTGATGCAGACGTTACGCAAATTTATAGTAAAACGCACGAATTAGAGTGGCAAACGCGATCATCTGCTTTATTTGACTACCTTTTCGTAAATAGCGATTTTCAAAAAGAGATTTATACTTCCCAACATAGAGGTTACGGTAAAATTGAAATGTTAGGTAACGCTAGAGATGCGATCTTTTACGTGGATCATCGACCGGTGATTGATAAAGTCAAAAAATTTTATCAACTTCCTCAACATGCTCGCATATTATTATACGCTCCGACTTGGCGACCGGACGGAGCGCTTTACTATTTTAATTTGGACATCAGGTTATTGAAGAAATCTTTAAAACAAAGATTTGGTGGAGAATGGGTTATTTTGGTTAGGTTACATAGTAGAACGAGAAGAGTGAATAATGTTTTATTCGGTGCTAACGAAGTTATCGATGCTTCTAACACAGATAAAAACTTAGTTTTAGTGGTATTTAATACGTCGACATGCAAGAATTATTGGTTGCGGCGGACGTTTTAATTTCTGATTATAGTTCTTGTCTTCCAGAGTACGTGATCCTAAAAAAACCGTCGTTTATTTACGCGGTAGATCTAGACCAATATAATTGTTCTAACGGTTTTTATTATCCTCTATCGGTTTTACCCAGTCCGATTGCGGAAGATAACGGGGAATTAGCATCGAATATCTTACGTTTTAATGAGGAGCTTTTTTTAAAGAAAGCAGAGGAATTTTGTTGAAAATGGGATATCGTGATGATGGTCATTCTTGTGTGCGCACAGTAGATTTTATGTTAAAAAAATTAGGGTAACATGTTTGATAAAAATTATAAATTATATTCCTTCGATATTTTTGATACTTTAATTACTCGTAAAGTTGCTAAACCTGCGGGAATTTTTGTCTTGATGCAGCATATATTAAATACGGAAGTTGAATATCAGGAGTTTCCTAAAGACATAAAAGCGAATTTTTATTACTATCGAGTGGATGCTGAATTTTATTTAAGGCGGTTAAGTAAAGTTTGGCATCACGAACAAGAAATAAAATTTAAAGATCTTTATCTTTACCTTGCCAAAAACTATGCTTTATCGACAGTGCAAAGAGAACAACTTGAAGCGTTAGAAATTCGTTTAGAACGAGAGAATCTCCTTCCGATACAAGAGAACATTGATAAAGTAAAAGCACTTTTAGTGCAAAAGAAGAGAGTAGTTTTAATTTCGGCTATGTACTTACCGTTGACCGTCATTAAACAAATGGTTTCTAATGCTGATCCGGTATTAGCCGATTTAAAAATATATTTATCTTCTGAAGTAGGTCACATGAAAGCGACGGCTAGTTTATATAAATACGTGCAAACTCAAGAGAAGGTTGATTTTAAGCAGTGGGTTCATTTAGGGGATAACGCAGGAGCAGATTATTCCAAACCTAAAGAATTGGGTATTCATGCTCATTTATATCGCTGCGTGCGTTTTAAAAAATATGAAGAAGGGGTTTTAGCGCGATATTTTTTTGATCCGGTCGTACAATTAACGTTAGGTTGTGCTAAAAACGTCGTTTTAAATGGTTTTCAAACTGATGAAAAAGCAATCTTAGGAATTTCTTTAACCGGGGCCATTCTTTATCCTTATGTTGTTTGGGTGTTACGTCAATGCCAAAAGCGTTCGATCCATAGGCTTTATTTCATTGCTAGAGACGGTTATGTTTTAAAAGCGATGGCCGATCTTTTAATTGCTGAAAATCATTTACAAATTAAAACTTTCTATACTTATGGTTCGAGAATGGTATGGCGAATGGCCGGGGTCAATGTCAATAATGAGCAATTGTACAAACAATTTATCGACATGTTTAATTACGATATTCGCCATATTCATCGGTTTTTAGGTTTAGAGAAACAAGAATTGATGGATATGTTACCGGTAGGTTTAAAAAATTTGCATGATTTAACAACCAGAAAAGCGATTTATCGGTATTTATTATCGAATAAAGAAATAGTGGTTAAAGCTTTAGAAAAAAATCAGACTAAAATCAATAATTTCGTTAATTATTTAAAAAAGAACGTCGATTATTCGGATGATCTTTTGCTTTTGTCGATTTAGATGGTTCTGGATTAACGCAAAACTGTTTAGCAGAATTATTTAGAGGCTTTTATCACCAGCCGATTCAATCTTTTTATTATGCGGTTACGCCGATGTGCTATGAAAGTATCAACATGGAAAAATATTGTTTTTGTACTTTTAAGAAGCCTTTTATCGGCGAAGTTCTGGAATTATTAACTAGAGCTCCTCATGGGCAAACGATTAACTATGACGATCAAGGACAACCAATTTTAGAAAACATTGATAAAAATAGTTTTTGGGAATGGCAATTTGATAATTACCTTAAAGGAGTCATCGCGTTTACGGCGCAGATGAATGCTTACGAAAAGCAATACCCTTCTCTTACCTTTGATTCTCAAAAAATAATGAATTTCTACATTAATTATCTCTTTAATACTCCAGACGTAAATTTGGTTCAGATGTTAGGGGAATTACCGCATAAGTCTTATGGAGTAGAAAATACTAAATATGCTCCTCAGATAGGTTTTGGGGAAGCCTTGAAATATTTATTTACGAATCAAATTAATTCTGAAAATATCAAATTTTCTAAAATACGATCTAGTAAATTAGTGCGTAAAATGATCGATTTTAAAATAAAACATCTTTTCTAAAATACGATCTAGTAAATTAGTGCGTAAAATGATCGATTTTAAAATAAAACATCCTCGTTTGTTTTCCGGAAAAAAATAAAAGCAGGATCCATTAATGATTTAAAAACTTTGATTTAAACAGGTTAAGCTGGGTTAATTAGCGAATAAATTTTGCTTTTATTTTGTAAAAACCATTATTAATTTGTTCTTGCAAAATACTAGAGTTAGTTTATACTGAAAAATGGCTTAGGTACGTAGAATAAAGAAGATGAAAAAAATTTTAAATTTTTTGGCTTTTATTAGTTTAGTAGGCTGTTCTTTACCGATTAATTATCAAAATGCCCCAGATTTGAATCCACCTTTAAAAATAACGGGTGATTTAGATCAAAATTTAACGGGAAACAATTATCCAATACCAGAATTGAAAAAATAATAATAAAATTTATGAAAACAATCGTTGGTTGTGGCACTGCTTTAGTGACTCCTTTTTTAGCAAATAACGCAGTAGATTACGTGCGTTATCGTCAATTAGTGCAACGTCAAGTGAGAGCGGGGATCGATTTTTTAGTGGCGTTAGGTACTACGGCGGAAGCGGCTTGTTTAACTTTAGAGGAAAAAAAACGTTTAGTAGAAATTACTTTAGAAGAAGCGGGTCAAACTCCGGTATTTTTAGGGGTAGGGACTAATTGTACTACGCAAGTAGTTGAAAATATTCAGTTTTTTGATGCCATGCAAGGTCACGATGGCTATTTAGTGGTAGCTCCTTATTATAATAAACCGAATCAACGTGGTTTATTAGCTCATTATCAGGCGATTGCTTCAGCTACCGATCAACAAATCATTTTATATAATATTCCCGGTAGGACGGCTATCAATATTGAGGCCGATACGGTGCTAAAATTAAGTAAGCAGTGTGCCAATATTATCGCGATTAAAGAAGCTTCAGCGAACTACGGGCAAATTAGTAAAATAATTGAAAAAGCTCCTGTGTCTTTCAGTGTTTTGTCGGGGAACGACGACGATACTTTACCGTTGATGAGTTTAGGAGCAACAGGAGTAATTAGTACTGTGGCTAATTTAGTACCGAAAACGATGGTCAAATTGGTTAAAGCTTGTTTGAACGACGATTTTAAATTGGCACACCAATTACATTATCAAATGAAAGACTTATTTACGTATTGTTTTCGAGATACAAATCCGCAACCGATTAAAGGTGCAATGGCTAAATTGGGTTTGTTAGCGAATTTTTTTCGTTTACCTATGGTGGCTGCTGATCCTGAATTAGTTGATCAAATAATAAAAAGTTTTGAGCAAATTAATGAATAGCGCCGCGGATTTAGCTTTTTTAGAAGATTTAAATCGGGGGCGAATACGAGTAGCTAAAAAAGTAGGTACTCAGTGGGTAGTCAATCAAGAAGTGAAAGCGCGAATTTTGCAGCTATTTAAGCACGGAGAATTAGTTGAAAAAAGTTGGGGAGGAGAAGTTTTTTTTGATAAAACGATGCTTTCGGCTAAACATTTTAATTTAGCTGCTAAAGTGCGTTTAGTTCCGGGAGGGACTTCTTTACGTAATGGTTGTTACGTTGCGCCGGGAGTGATTATTATGCCACCTACTTTTGTCAATATCGGGGCTTTTGTTGATTCAGAAACAATGCTTGATTCCCACGTGTTGGTCGGTTCAGGAGCACAAATTGGTAAGCGCGTTCACCTTTCGGCGGGAGTACAAATTGGCGGAGTTTTAGAACCCATCGGAAAATTACCCGTGATTATTGAAGATGAGGTTTTTATTGGTGGAAATTGTGGTGTTTACGATGGAATTATTGTTAGGCAAGGTGCAGTATTAGGGAGTGGCGTGATTTTAAATAACAATATGAAGATTTACGATGCAGTAAACGAAGCTTGGTTAGTCAAAACGGGAGAAAGTTTTGAGATTCCGGCGGGAGCAGTCGTGGTTTCAGGTAGTAGACCATTATCGAAGTCGGGAGTGCAAATTTACTGCCCAGTGATCATTAAATATAAAGATCAGCAAACGATGGGAGCTGTTCAATTAGAAAATAAGTTACGGTAAGGAGGTTTGTATGCAAATAGAAGAAGGGATAAAATTAGATTTTTCTGACGTTTTAATCCGGCCAAAACGGAGTACGTTAACTTCTCGTTCGCAAGTAGAGTTAAAAAGGCAGTATCGTTTTTTACATGCTAAGAAAATTTGGGAAGGAATTCCAATTATTGCTTCTAATATGGACCACGTTGGCACTTTTGCAATGGCTAATGCATTGCAAAACCATGCGTTATTAACGGCGATTAATAAATTTGAGTCAGTAGAAAATTGGCAAGAAGCTTTACAAAATAACCCCCGTTTGATGGAAAATGTTTTTGTAACATCGGGAATTAGTGATAAAGATTTAGAACATCTAACGCAAATTATGGAGGTTACGAAAGGGGATTTAATTTGTTTAGACGTTGCGAACGGATACACGCAACATTTCGTAGAAGTCTTACGTGAAGTTAGGAAACGTTTCCCAGAGAAAATAATTATGGCCGGTAACGTAGTAACGGCAGAAATGACCGAAGAATTATTAGTGTCTGGTGCTGACATCGTTAAAATTGGGATTGGTCCAGGTTCAGTGTGTTTAACGCGTAAAAAAACAGGAGTTGGATATCCGCAACTTTCGGCAATTATCGAGTGCGCTAACGTTGCCCATAGTATGGGGGGATTAATTTGTGGTGATGGGGGTTGTGTTGTGCCTGGAGATTTAGCTAAGGCTTTTGCGGCAGGAGCCGATTTCGTGATGTTAGGGGGAATGTTGGCTGGTCATCAGGAGTGTTCTGGCGAAATTTATACCGAAAACGGACAACAATATAAACAATTTTATGGAATGTCTTCTACCGAAGCGATGCTTAAATATTCTGGTAAGGTAGCGGAATACAGGGCTAGTGAAGGAAAATGTGTCAAAATTCTCTATCGAGGAGCGGTAGAGAATGATATTCTAGACATTTTAGGAGGATTACGTTCGGCTTGTACTTATGTAGGAGCGAAAAGACTGAAAGAGTTATCTCGATGTGTCACTTTCATTCAAGTTCGTCGACAATTAAATAATATTTTTGATGAACAAGAACTTAATTAAAAAAATATTATTTTGGAGTTGGTTTTGTTGGAACATAAATGGTTGTAGCGTTTTTGAACAACAAGATCAAGCTGGTCATAGATCTAAAGTACGGTTACAAGAAAAGGTTATTCCTAAAGTAGAAGCCTATCATCCTTATGGTAGGCGTGATTACCAAATTGGTAAAAATAAGTACCGGGTATTATCTACGCATATCGGTTATAATAAAACGGGGAAAGCTTCTTGGTATGGCAGTAAATTTCATGGTAGGCAAACGGCTACCCAAGAAATTTACGATTTATACCGACTAACGGCTGCTAGTCCAGAATTACCACTGCCGTGTTTTGTCGAGGTAACGAATTTAAAAAACGGTAAAACAATTATCGTACGGGTTAATGATCGAGGTCCGTTTCTGAAAGGTCGTTTAATTGATCTTTCTTATGCGGCGGCGGTAGCGTTAGGTTTCGAAGAAGAAGGAGTGACCGACGTTCGAGTACGTGGTATCGATGCTAGGGTCTGGTCAGCAAACCAGAAAGGTACGCAGCATTCACTACTTGTTCACGAAACTAAGGAGAAGACTTTCGTCAATTCTGAGACGGTAGCTCCTTCATCAAAAACGGAATTTTCAGCACGTGTAGAAGAAAGAGAATTAGTTGCACCACAACAAACTCAAGCTAAAACGGTAATAAAAGTTGATCCAGCACAACAAGATCTTGAAGCGATGCAAGTAGGAATTTTTAAAATAGAAAAAAACGCTAATCAGTTGCAACAACAATTAAAAACTTTATTTCCAGAAGTACAAGTTAATCTAGAAGAAGTAGGTGAAAGTTTTAGAATAACAATAGGTCCTTTTGCGAGCGAGTTAATGAAAAAGACGGTTAAAATGCAATTAAAAGAATTGAAATTGTTATGAAAACTAGCCCAAGTTACTGTTGTCAAAATTGCGGAGCTATTTATGCTAAATGGAGCGGAAAATGTGAAGTTTGTGGAGCCTGGAATACGGTTCAGCAATTGAACGAAGAGGAAAAAATTGCGGTTCAAGTAAAGAAGTTAACCGAGATTTCTCTAACGCAACAGACACGTTGTTCGACGGAAATTAAGGAATTAGATCGAGTTTTGGGAGGAGGATTAGTACTCGGTTCCGTGATTCTAGTAGGTGGTGAACCAGGGATTGGGAAGTCGACTTTGTTAATGCAAGTTTTAGGGAATTTAAGTAAAGGGAAGAAAGTGCTTTATGTAACGGGGGAAGAATCTTTAGAACAGGTAGCTTTAAGAGGACAAAGATTAGGGTTAGGATTATTCAATTTATATTTATTAGCGGAAACAACTTTAGAAAAAATTTTATCGGTAGTAGCTAAAATAAAGCCAGCAATTTTGGTGATTGATTCGATTCAAACGATGTATTGTGAAAAAGTAGAAGCTGCTCCCGGGGGAATTAGTCAACTGAAAGAAGTGACGGCTAGATTAATTCAATACGGTAAACAACGTCAGATTTCGGTTATTATCGTAGGGCACGTGACTAAGGAAGGGAATATTGCTGGTCCGAAAATACTAGAACATATGGTAGATTGCGTGCTTTATTTTGAAGGTGGAGAACAATCGCAGTATCGAATATTACGTTGTGTAAAAAATCGTTTTGGAGCGGTGAATGAACTGGGAATTTTTGCGATGACGGAAGTAGGGCTAAAAGAAGTGAGCAATCCTTCCGCTATTTTTTTAACGAACCGAATGAATCCTATGTCTGGTAGTAGTATTACGGTAAGTCTAGAAGGGACTAGACCTATTTTAGTAGAAATGCAAGCGTTGGTCGATGAAAGTTACTTACCTAACCCGCGTCGTACAGCGGTAGGTTACGATATTAATCGTTTAGGAATGATGTTAGCTATTTTAAGTCGACATGGTAATCTCCGTACTTATAACCGAGATATTTATATTAACGTCGTAGGAGGCATTAGGATCGTTGAAACAGCTGCAGATTTATCGGTAGTATTAGCCATCTTTTCTTCTTTAAAAAACTTAATTTTACCAGCTAATTTAGCTAGTTTCGGTGAAATAGGTTTAGGGGGAGAAATTAGACCAGTGCATAATGGTCAGGAAAGAATTAAGGTAGCTAAACAGCATAATTTCACTAAGTTAATTATTCCGTTTGGTAATATGCCGAAAAAGCAAGAAGTAGGTATTGAAATTGTAGCAGTCAAAAGTTTAAAGGAAGCATTAGAGGCAATGTGTTCATTAAATTAGGTAGTTTTTGGCGGCAAAGTCAAAATTGGTTAGTTAAAGCCGGGCTAGAGGGTTTTGTATTTAATCGTAAAGTGAGACGAATTTACAAAGGTATTTGGGCAAGAAAGCAATTAAAACCGTACTTACAAATAGCTCAAGAATTTCAACCGGTTAACAGAGTACCAACTAACGATCAAACTATTTGGCAATATTGGGATGGTGAGATGCCTAATTTAGTGCGGGGATGTTTAGCAAGCGTAGCTTTGCATCATCCTAACCGTCAACTATTGAATTTCTCTTCATTAGAACAATACGTTAATTTACCAGGTTTTTACTTTGATTATTTAAAGAAAGGTAAAATTAAACCCGCTAGTTTTTCAGATGTCGTAAGGGCTTATTTATTGAGGGAACACGGTGGGATTTGGTTAGATGCTACGATTTATTTAACTGCTCCGTTACCTGCTTGGTTGACAAATGCTCCTCTCTTTTGGTTTCAAACTCGTGAAAAAGAGGACCTAGATGGGTTAAGTGTCGCTAGTTATTGTTTAGCGTCAGTGGCTCATCATCCTCTGTTTGAGATGTTGATTCGTTCTTTTGATGAATATTGGCGTAATAACTTATTTACGTTAAACTATTTTTGGTTTTTACATTTATTAACGTTACTAACTCAGACGAAAATAGGGCAACAATATGTTGCTACGATTCCTTTTTATAGTTTTATGCCGGTAGAACGTTTACAATGGGAATTATTAAAACCTTATTCAGCGGAACGTTGGCAGCAGATACAACAGATGAGTCCACTGCATAAATTATCTTATAAGCCGCAAGTATTAGGTTGGAATAAAACAAAGAGTTTAAAAGGTACTTTTTGTGAATTTTTATTTGGCTCAGGAGCTTTTTAAGCGAAAGGGGTTTGAATATTCATGGTTTAGATGGAGACCATGATTTATTTAGGTTGGGTAAAATCATCGATTTTTTAATACAATATTAATAATGCCGGCGTCATCAGTTGACAAGTTGGGAAGTGCATGTTAATTTGCTTTCAGACTAATAGGATATTTTGATATGAAAAGAACATTTCAACCAAGCTTAATAAAAAGAGCCCGTGTGCACGGTTTTAGAGCCAGAATGGCCACTAAAGATGGACGTTTAGTTTTAAAACGTCGTCGAGCAAAAGGGCGTAAACGATTAAGTGCGTAATACTTTTACGCGTCAGCACCGTTTGTTAGCGCATAGAAGTTTCCGAGGGGTATTAGCGGTCAACGATCTTTATATAAAGAGTTTTTGGCGGGTTAATGCTTTAGGACACGGGAGAGTTGGGTGGTATATACCTAAAAAATTGGTCAAATTAGCAGTTGATCGTAATTGTTTAAAGCGTTTGATTAGGGATACTTTTCGAGAGCACGAAATCAAACAACTGGAGATAGATATCTTAATTAGAATACAACATTCTTTTGTCGTTACGCAAAAAAACGAGTGGGCCGCAATTTTTAGACAACTATGGAACGATTATGCGTTATTGGTTAATACGGTTAATTAAACAATATCAGCAAATTAGTCCTTTTTTTAAAGGGCAATGTCGATTTATTCCGACCTGTTCGCAATACTGTATTTTAGCGATTGAACGTTTTGGGATAATAAAGGGATTAATATTAACATTGAAACGATTATGTAAGTGCCATCCTGGCTATAAAGGGGATTGGTTTGATATGGTGCCAGAAATGGAAGAGGTAAAACGAAGAGATGAAAGATAAAAAATTTTGGCTTTATTTGTTATTAGGAATGTTATTGTGTTCATTGTGGTTGACGTGGCAGCAAGAACATGGTCGTCAACCCCAGCCTAACGTTAAAAACGTAGACGTAGTGACGATGGATGCGGAAAGTGCCACTTCTTTAACGGAAAAATTCGGGGATTTACCGAAATTAGTAGAGGTGGGTTCAAAATGGATTACCGTAAAAACGGACTTATTAGAATTAAAAATCGATTTACACGGTGGAGCAATCGTGGAGTCCGTTTTGAAAGACTATACGGTTAGCTTACAAGACCAAACGCCGGTAAAATTATTAAATCAACAACCTAACGAGCGGTATTTAGCTCGGAGTGGTATTTTAAATATCCAACAAAAAAATAATCAAAAAGCTATCTACGAAGTGATTGATTACGTTACGGATCAAACGGTATACGAATTAAAAGAGGATCAATTAAGCGTTATTTTAAAAGGAAGGTCAGCTGCTGGAGTACAATTTATCAGAACTTTTCTTTTTCAAAAAGGTCAATACCAATTTTCTATTACGGATCAAGTGATTAACGATACGGAAGTAGATTGGCATGGTAAATTTTATGCTGAAATTGAAAAAGTAGCTCCTAAAGTATCGAAAGGGATGTTTAGCTTTAATACTTATACGGGAGCGGCTATTTCTAGTAGTGAGAAACCTTACGAAAAAATTTCGTTTAGCCAGATAGAGAAAATTAGTAAAAATGGGGGTGAATTGCGTGAGATTCAGGGAGGATGGTTAGCGATGCAGCAGCGTTATTTTATTAACGTTTGGATCCCTGAAAAGCAAGAAGATTATCATTATTTCGGGTTAGCGAAAGGGCAAACATATACCATTGGGTTGCATAGTAATTTAATTACCTTAGCGCCGGGTAAGCAATATCAAAATACGTTAACTTTCTATACTGGTCCAGAATTAACGAAAAATTTAGCTTCTCTAGCTAACGGTTTAGAGAGAACAGCCGACTACGGTTGGTTATGGATTATTGCGATTGGTTTTTTCAAATTATTAACGATTTGCTATTCTTTAGTAAAGAATTGGGGATTAGCGATCATTTTAGTTACGGTTTTAATTAAATTAGTGTTTTATAAATTATCGGAAAGTAGTTGTCGTTCAATGGCAAAAATGAAAGAATTAATGCCTAAAATTGAAGAACTGAAAGCTAAATTTGGGGACGATAAATTAAAATTACAACAGGAAATGATGGAATTGTATAAGAAAGAGGGGATGAATCCGTTAAATTTCGGTGGTTGTATTCCGATGTTAATTCAAATTCCTTTCTTCATCGCTCTTTATTACGTTTTAATTGGAGCTGTAGAATTAAGACAAGCTCCGTTTTTATTATGGATTAAAGATTTATCGGTGCAAGATCCTTATTATGTTTTACCGATTATGATGGGAGCGACTATGTTTTTGCAACAAAAGCTTTCTCCGACCGCTTCCGATCCTGCCCAAGCGAAAATGATGATGTTTATGCCGATTTTTTTTACGCTGTTGTTTTTGAAATTTCCGGCGGGGTTAGTTTTGTATTGGGTAGTGAATAATTTATTATCGATTTTACAGCAGTGGTATATCAATCGCAAAATCGAACAAGAAAAACGTTTAGAGTTGGAAAAAAGATTGAAACAAAGATAATGAATGAAACGATTATTGCGCGAGCGACTCCACCTGGAATAGGAGGAATTGGAATAGTTAGAATTTCCGGAGATAGAGTTTTAACTTTAATGGAACAAGTATTAGGTAAAACTTTAGCACCGGGAGTAGCTTACGTTGGTAATTTTTATGACCGTAATCATCAAGTTTTAGATTGTGGAGTAGCTTTATATTTTGCTGCGCCTCATTCCTTTACGGGAGAACATGTCTTAGAATTGCAAGGGCATGGCGGATTAGTAGTGATTGAAAGTATCTTATCGGCTTTGTTAGCCTGGGGTGGGGTTCGGTTAGCAGAACCGGGTGAATTTTCTAAACGAGCATTTTTAAACGGTAAATTAGATCTAGTTCAAGCTGAAGCGGTAGCAGATTTAATTCATGCTGAAAATGTATATGCGGTTAAAGGAGCTTTACGTTCGTTACGTGGGGAGTTTTCAAAAGTAATTAACGTTTTATCGCAAGATTTTTTACAAATTAGAAGTTTGTTAGAAGCGAGTTTAGATTTTTCTGAAGAAGAGGAAATCCAGCATTTGCAAATAGACGTGCAACAAAAATGTAAACAGTTAGCTTTACAATTAACAAAAATTATTGGTTTAGCGAAACAAGGAGTTTTAAATCAAGCCGGGTTAAACGTCATTATTGCTGGGGAACCAAACGTAGGTAAATCGAGTTTATTTAATTATTTATGTGGTGAAAATCGGGCAATCGTAACGAATCAACCAGGAACTACCCGTGATTTATTGAGAGAAACTATTTATTTAGAAGGTTTATTAGTTCATTTAACTGACACGGCGGGATTAAGAGTTGCTAGTGATCACGTAGAGCAAGAAGGGATTCGACGAGCGAAAGCGGCTTTCAATACGGCGGATGTTATTTTGTATCTTCAAGACGTTAGTCGCCCGATGGTTAATTGGCCGGAGTTTCCGGAAACAGCCAAGCGGATTTTGATTTTTAATAAGATCGATATATTAAAAATTAAACCTCAATTGGTGGAAGAAGATCAAACTACTAAGATTTATTTATCGGTTAAAGAAGGATTAGGTTTAGACTTGTTATTAAAGGTTTTAAGAAAAACCAATAGTTTTACGGACGTTTGTGGAGCGAGGCAAAGGCACGTTCAAGCTTTAACCGCTGCGCAGAAAATTTTAGTTCACTTAGACGAACAAGGAACGTTACCGCTAGACGTTTTAGCACATGAATTATTTATGGCTCACCGAGAGTTAATGACCATTACTGGGGAAGTAGTGGTAGATGATTTATTAGACCAAATTTTCTCTAAATTTTGTATCGGTAAATAACAAACATGTTAAAAATTATTGCTAATCAAGAAGTAGGTCAATTTTTAGCTGCCGGGAAAATCTTATTATATCCGACGGAAGGAGTTTGGGGATTAGGTTGCGATCCGTTTAATTTAGAAGCAGTGAAACGTTTATGTCAAATTAAACATCGTCCTTTGAATAAAGGATTAATTTTAATTGTCGCTAATTGGCAAATAGCTCAAAATTTAGTGAATTTATCGTTAAAGGAGATTTTTCCCAGTTTAACGGTTTATCCAACGACAACTTGGTTATTACCCGCTACTGCAAAAGTACCAGTTTGGATTAAAGGGGAGCACGATCAGGTCGCGATTCGTTGGTGTCAACATCCTTTTATGCAATTAATTCAACCTTATTGGGACCAAGCGTTAGTATCGACGAGTGCTAATTTGGCCGGCGGTGAGCCAGTTACGGAGTTTCAAAGATTAGATCGTCAGCTTTTAGCGCAAATAGACGGGTGTTGGTTAGGAAAAACGGGTGGTATTGGTAAACCATCAGTTATTAGGGATTTTTTAACAAAAGAGGTCGTGAGGAGATGAACGGGGTTAAACGTTTTTATTATTTATTGTTCTTGTGGGGGGTATTGATTACGTCCTTTACTTTTGCTGCTGATTTAGATCCTTATCAGCAACGCTTAGGCAAATTTTCTGTAATGTTAGGTAGTGGAGTAACGGGGTTAGAGAGTTGGCACCGTACGGTCATTAATTTACATTGGACGGATGGAGGAGAAGTCGTATATACCGGAGAACTAGCTTATACTTTTGCCGAAGACCATATTTTAACTCGGTTGTTGAGTCCGGTTTTTAATTCGATGCAATTAGCGAGTAACTATACTTTTCGGAATAGTTGGAGGTTTAGGGAACGAACTAGTGAATTGAACTTATATATTATTGCTAAATTTGATCGTTTCCCTTGGCGTAAATATTTAGTAACGACAGTAGGGATCGGAGAAGGTTTATCGTACGATTTTCATTTAATGTCTACCGATAAAGACGATTTGGAAAAACCAAATAGCGAATATAATAAATTATTAAATTATTTAGTCATCGATTTAAGTTTTGCGTTACCTAAATACCCTAAATTAGAATTATTATTTAGGTATTACCACCGTTGTAGTTGTTTTCATCTATTTCCTAAATATGGTAGAGTAGGTTGTACTGGTATGTTAGGGGGTATTCGTTGGTACTTAAATTAAAGCACTTATTTTGCCTAATGCAAAAGAGGTGAAGTTGATTTTCGTTATTTTGTAAGAACGTAAGGGGGGCTATAAAAATTTCGCAAGGTAGGAACGTTCGTTTTGTTTAACGGTGGCAAGGGGTCCTGCTGCTATTAATTCACCGCCTTGATCTCCTCCTTCTGGTCCTAAATCAATAATCCAATCGGCGTTTTTAATTATTTCAAGATTATGTTCGATAATGATTAAAGTATTATGTTGATCACGTAGGCGCAATAAAATTTTTAATAATTGATTAACATCGTGAAAATGTAACCCAGTAGTAGGTTCATCTAATAAATATAAAGTTTTACCGGTAGATTTTTTCAATAGTTCTTTCGCTAATTTAATCCGCTGGGCTTCTCCGCCAGATAAGGTAGTTGCGCTTTGGCCTAATTGTAAATATCCTAAACCTACTTCTTGTAGAATTTTTAATTTGTTAGTAAGGGAAGGGATATTTTGAAAAAAATGTATAGCTTCGTTAATGCTCATTGCTAAAACGTCAGCGATACTTTTATTTTTGTATAAGACTTCTAAAGTTTCTTTATTATACCTTTTCCCTTGACAAGTTTCGCAAGTTACGTAGAGATCAGATAAAAAATGCATTTTTACTTGAATAACTCCGTCTCCTTGGCAGTTTTCACAGCGTCCTCCTGATAAATTGAAACTAAACCTCCCCGCTTGATAACCTCTGATTTTAGCGGTTGTAGTTTTGGCAAATAATTCTCGTATTTCGCTAAAAATACCGGTATAAGTAGCAGGATTAGAGTGTGGAGTTCTACCGATAGGTTCTTGAGTTACTAAAATTGCTTTATCTAGTAAATTTAAGCCTTCAATACAATCAACTTGTTGAGGAATTTTAATCAGTGCTCGGTTTAATTTTCTTGCTACCAATGGCCATAATAGGTCTTTGACTAAGCTAGATTTACCTGATCCGGAAACTCCGGTTACACAAATCAGGTGTCCTAACGGAAAATGTACCGTTAAATTTTTTAAATTATGTTGACTAGCTCCATAAATGGACAGCCATTCTTTTTTTGCAGGGGAGGTAAACTGGTTTTGAAGGGTGGGTAATTGTTGAAATAAGTATTTACCCGTGAGCGAGTTAGTCGCCGTTTTTAGTTTTTGGGGAACGTCGCAAAAGCAAAGTTGGCCCCCTTCCCTACCGGCTAATGGACCAATATCGACTACTATATCGGCATTTTTAATCATTTCCGCATCGTGTTCTACAACGATTACCGTATTGCCTAAATCTCTTAAATTTTGCAACGTTTTAATTAAACGTTGAGTATCTCTAGGATGTAGCCCGACAGTAGGCTCATCTAGTACGTAGGTAATGCCTACTAAACCAGAACCTAATTGTGAAGCCAAGCGAATCCTTTGTCCTTCACCGCCAGAAAGGGTGTTAGCTTCTCTATTAAGGCTAATATAGTCTAAACCGACGTTGATTAAAAAACTTAAACGATTATGGATTTCTTTAATAATAGGGGTGCCAATTTGGCTTTTATGGGGATCTAAAGTTAAGTGAGTTAAGAAATTTTGTAATTGTACGATATTTAATTTAGTTAAAGCACCGATGTTTTGATCGTTAATAAAAACGGCGTTAGCCTCTTTACGTAGACGAGATCCCTGGCAAGCTGAACAGGGTTCGTAACTTAAAAGGGCACTTAGCTCTTCTTGTTGCCGTTCAGTTAGGTTATTACTAAAATAACGTTTTGTAAGGAGAGATAAAACTCCTTCAAAAACCGCTGATTTCTGGATTAATTTGTTGCCAAAATAATAAGAAGAAGCGATTTTTTCGGTTCCAGAACCATACCAGATAATTCTTTTGATTTTTTCGCTTAAAGTACGATACGGTTTATCTAAGCTAAAATGATAATGTTGAGCTAAACCTTGCATAAAAGAGAAAAAATACTGGTGATTACTGCCCCAACCACCGATAGCTCCTTCACTGATAGACCAATTTTCGTCGGTTAAAATATGGTCCGGTTTAAATAATCCTTCGTGTCCCAAACCGTTGCAATGCGGACAAGCTCCAGAAGGGTTATTAAAAGAAAATAACCTAGGTTCCATATCGGCTAAACTGTAATTACAAACTGGGCAAGCAAATTGAGTAGAGAAAAAATACTCTTGTTGATCACTGATAATTCTTATTTTACCGTTTGATAATTTCAGTGCTAATTCTACTGACGCGGCGATTCGTTCGCGGTTGTCAGGTTTAACCGTTAGTCGATCGATTTCTACCTCGATATGATGACTTTTTTGGGCGTTTAAATTTACTTCGTCGATGAGATAGAAATTTTGATCAATCCTTACTTTAATAAAACCTTGGTTAAGGAGATCATCGAGCAATTTTCTTGCTTCGCCTTTTTTTCCGTTTAAAACGGGAGATAAAATCGTTATCTTTTGTCCTTTAAAGGTAGATAAAGTATCGATAATTTGAGTGGTAGTTTTACCTTGCAGTGGAATTTGATGTTCTGGGCAACGAGATTCTCCAATTTTAGCGAATAATAAGCGGAGGTAATCGTAAATTTCGGTTACGGTTCCGACGGTGGAACGTGGATTATGGGAAACGGTTTTTTGGTCGATAGCGATCGTGGGAGATAAACCGTCGATTTTTTCTACGTCCGGTTTTTCCATTACCGATAAGAATTGTCGAGCGTAAGAAGATAAAGATTCAACGTAACGTCTTTGTCCTTCGGCGTATATGGTATCAAAAGCTAAAGAGGATTTACCGGAACCAGAAACTCCGGTAATGACGATGAGCCGGTTATACGGTAACGTTAAATCAAAATTTTTTAAATTATGGGTTTTAACACCGCGAAGAATGATATTTGGGGCCATGTTTTTAAATAATTTTTCTAGGGATAAAAGGATTTAATCGTACTAAAATTTCGTAAACACTGCAGTGGAAAACTTTCGCTACGTATTGAGCGTTATTCCAAACGCAAAGCTGCTCTTTTTTCCCCCAAGTACTGAAACAATCCATCGATATTTTCGGAAAAATCTTTAAACCACAAGGTAAAGTAAATGATTCTGTAGTTAAAAAAGGGAAACCATCACCGTAGCCTAGATCGTAAGTACTAACGTAACCACTCTTGTTTAATTTAGTAAAACCGTCATAACCTATTAAAGCTCCTTGATTTAGTTTCTTACAGGCAATACGGTTAGCCCATACGGAAGCTACTGGAGTGAGTGCTTTAATCCAAGGATCGTCATACTTGAGGAGATTTTCTAGGTAACCGTAAATAGCTAATCCTACCCTTACCAAAGAATCGTCATGGTGGGGTATTCTTAGAGCACCACTAGAACATAGACTATGAAAACGTGGCAACGGTAAATTATTTTTTTGACATAATTGGCCGGTTAATTTTTTGACGGTTTTAAACATCTCTACTCCTTGAGTAAAAGAACTGGAACCACAACTGCCGTAGCCATTATGGGTAAATACCCCTTTGATTAAGATTTTTTTTTGTTGCACTCGGGTAAAAATTGCGGGTACTTCTTCGATTAAAAGGCCGTTACGATTCGTATTAGTATTAACTTTTAATTCTATTTGAGTACCAGGTGGAAGGTGCTCAAGTTGGCTCAAATGATTAACCGTTAAAAGGATATTATCAGGAATTAAATCAGGTAAACTACCGAATTCAGGATAAAGAACCGTAATTTTGGGGAAAAAAGCTAAAATTTTTTGAGCTTCTCCCCAATTTTTAACGAAGACGCTTTTTACTTGATTTGCTGCAGCTAATTGAGCAATTTCTAATAAACCATGTCCGTAAGCGTTATCTTTTAAGACCAGAGCAATTTCTGGATCAATTTTATTTCTCAATAAGGTTAAATTATTACGGAACGCTGCGCTATCTAAATAAATTTTTCCCATTTTACGTATGCCTAAAATCAATATTTACTGGGTACTTAAATCTAATTGGAATAGATCATTCCAAAATTCGAAAATAATATACTAAATTTTTAGTTAAATAGAAATAATATAGTGTAAATTTATCCTTCTTTAGCGAAAGGATTTAACGATATTTTAAATTTAGTGATTAATACTTAGTTACAGATGGGGTAATTTGATATTGTTTAGGGGATACGGTTGAGGTAGATATTTAGTTTAAATTAATTACGAAATGGAGAATTTACTTGCACAAAATACTCTTTTGGTTATACTAAGGCTTTCGATGTCGAGGATTTTATGCAATTAGACGAAGAAAAATTAGCTAAATTAGAGCAGTTAAAGGAACAAGGGTTTAATTATCCGAACCAGTTTAGGAGATCTCATTTTACTAAAGCCATTTTAGAACAGTTTAAACCGTTAGAAAATGAGGTTTTAGAAAAAAATCAAGCTACGGTAAAAATTGCAGGGCGTGTTATTGCTAAAAGATTAATGGGTAAAGCCGCTTTTATTAATTTAATGGATGTTACCGGGAAAATACAAGTTTATTTACGAAAAGATGAATTAGGAGAAGAGAGCTTTAACCGATGTGTTAAATGGGATTTAGGGGATATTGTCGGTATTGTAGGTTGGGTTTTTAAAACGAAAACGCAAGAAGTCACGGTTAGAGCGCAACAGGTCGAATTGCTTAATAAAATTCTTTTAACTTTACCAGAAAAGTATCACGGGTTAACGGATTGGGAAGCGAGGTGTCGGCAACGTTATTTAGATTTAATTGTCAACGAAGAAACGAAAGAAATTTTTCTCAAAAGAAGTAAGATTATCGATATCGTACGTAGTTTTTTAAAAAAACATCATTTTTTAGAAGTAGAGACTCCGATGATGCATGCGATTCCGGGTGGAGCTACGGCGCGTCCTTTTATTACGCATCATAATACTTTCGATCTACCTTTATTTTTGAGAGTAGCTCCGGAATTATATTTAAAGCGATTAATTGTCGGTGGAATGGAACGAGTCTTTGAGTTAAACCGTTGTTTTCGTAACGAAGGTATTTCGGTTAGGCATAATCCAGAATTTACAACAGTGGAGTTTTATCAGGCGTACGCAGACTACCATGATTTAATGGATCTGACAGAAGCATTATTTAAAGAATTGGCGTTGAACGTAGTTGGGCAAATGGTTTTTGAAAGCCAAGGACAAACGGTTAATTGTGCAAAACCGTTTGAACGATTAACGCTTAAAGAAGCGATTAAAAAATATAATCCAGAATTACAAACTGCAGATATTGAAAACATAGTAATATTGCGGGATTTCGCCGTTGATAAAAAAATAACGCTTGATCCAAATTGGAGTATTGGTAAAGTTCAAGCTGAAATTTTTGAGAATACGGTAGAAAAACAATTAATTGATCCGGTGTTTATTACCGAATATCCAGTAGAAGTTTCGCCGTTAGCGAGAAGAAACGATCTTAATCCTCAGATTACAGATCGGTTTGAATTGTTTGTGAATGGTAAAGAATTAGCTAATGGTTTTTCGGAATTAAACGATCCATTGGATCAGGCGGAACGTTTTAAAAAGCAAGCGGAAGCTTTGTCAAACGGCGATGAGGAAGCGATGCATTATGATGCAGATTATATACAAGCATTAAGTTATGCGATGCCTCCTACGGCGGGAGAAGGGATTGGAATTGATCGTTTATGTATGCTTTTTTGTAACGTTAATTCTATTCGGAACGTAATTTTATTTCCTTTATTAAGACCAGAAAATAGTGATGCAAAATAAAATTCGTAATTTTTGTATTATTGCTCATATCGATCACGGAAAATCGACTTTAGCTGACCGGTTGATTCAGTATTGTGGTGGGTTAAGCGATCGTGAAATGGACGAACAAGTTTTAGATTCGATGGAATTAGAAAAAGAAAGGGGTATTACGATTAAAGCTCAGAGTGTACGTTTAAATTATCGAGCTCAAGATCAAGAGCTTTACCAGTTAAATTTAATAGATACTCCAGGACATGTAGATTTTGCATACGAAGTATCTCGTTCTTTAGCGGCTTGTGAAGGAGCTATTTTATTGGTCGATGCTGCACAAGGCGTTGAGGCGCAAACGGTGTCTGTTTGTTATATGGCAGTAGAACAAGGTTTAGAAATTATTCCGGTTTTAAACAAAATTGACTTGCCTCAAGCAAATCCTGAAAAGGTGATTTGTGAAATTGAAGAGATCATTGGTATTCCGGCAAAAGAGGCGTTAAGGGTGAGCGCAAAAAGTGGCTTGGGGGTGGAACAATTGTTAGAAGCAATTGTGCAAAAATTACCTTGTCCGAACGGTCGAGTAGATTTAAAAGCGAAAGCGTTGATTATCGATTCTTGGTTCGACAATTATTTAGGAGTAATTTCTTTAGTAAAAGTTTTTCAAGGAGAAATTAAGGTCGGTGATAAAGTTGAAGTCTTTACCACGGGCAAGGAACATCAAGTGGAAATAGTGGGTTTTTTTTCGCCTAAACGTCAAACGGTAGAGAAATTGAAAACGGGGGAAGTAGGTTATATCGTAGCTAATATTAAAGATATTTTCGGAGCTCCCGTTGGTGATACTTTAGGATTACCTAAAATTGTCCAACCTTTAGAAGGTTTTAAAACAGTTAAACCGCAAGTATATGCAGGGATTTATCCGATCGACGCAGATGATTTCGAAACTTTTAGAGAGGCTTTAGCAAAATTACGGTTGAACGATGCGGCTTTAATTTATGAACCAGAAAGTTCTACGGCTTTAGGCTTTGGTTTCCGTTGTGGTTTTTTAGGAATGTTGCATTTAGATATTGTGCAAGAACGGTTAAAACGGGAGTACGGTCTAAATTTAGTAGTGACTGTTCCTACTGTCATTTACCAACTGTATTTAACTAACGAGCAAATAATTTATGTGTCTAATCCTTCCGAATTGCCAGAAGTGGTTAAAATTCGTGAATTTCGTGAACCCATTGCGCGAGTGAATATTTTAGTACCGAAAGAATACGTGGGTGCAGTGATGCAATTATGTATTGAAAAGCGAGGACAGCAAATTGATTTAAATTTTGTAGGTAATCAAGCGTCTTTAAATTATTTTTTACCTTTGAGTGAAATAATTTTAGATTTTTTTGATCGTTTAAAATCTTTAAGTAGAGGCTATGCTTCTTTAGATTACGTTTTTGATCATTTTCAAGTAGCGGATTTAGTAAAGCTAGATTTATTAATTAACGGTGATAAAATAGACGCTTTTACTGCCATTGTTCATCGGGACCAAAGTTATACGAAAGGGTGTAGGTTAGTAGAATTATTGAAAGAACAAATTCCTAAACAAATGTTTGAAGTAGCGATACAAGCTGCGATTGGGTCTAAAATTATTGCACGTCAGACGGTAAAAGCGTTACGAAAAAACGTTTTAGCTAAATGTTACGGTGGTGATGTTACTCGTAAACGTAAATTACTGGAAAAGCAAAAAGCCGGTAAGAAGAAAATGAAACGGTTAGGAAAGATAGATGTGCCTCAGGAAGCTTTTATTGCTTTATTGAAGGTTAGTTAGGGAAAAAAATAAGGTTAATCTAGGATGGTTCGTTAGTTTAATGTATTTAAGGTAGTTTATGAAAGAACAAGTACAAATTTTTGAAAAATTAGATTTAAGTAATTGTTATTCAGTTTATGACATGATTTTTGCTCATAAAATGGATTATTTAGACAATATGGCTCTTACAGATCCTTATAACAATATTTTATTAAATTATCGTGATTTTCGTGAGCAAGTAGATCAGTTTGCAGCGGGTTTACAAAGTTTAGGGGTTGGTAAAGGGTTTATTATCAGCTTAATTTCGGAGAATAATGGTCGTTGGCCGATTATTGATTTAGGTATTTTGAAATGTGGAGCGATTGACGCGGTACGGGGTTCTAGTATCCCTAAAAACGAACTGTTATATATAATTCAGCATAGTGATAGTAAAGCGGTTATTTTTCAGAACGTAGACATTTACGAGCAATTAAAAAAAGAATTAGGGCCGTTTAAATTAAATTTTATTATTTTGATGTATAAAAACAAAGAATTAGATTTAACGGATTCTCCGTGTCCCGTGTTTACTTACGAAGAAATTTGCTCACGATCATCTGGATTTAAGCCGGTAGAAATCCATGAAACAGATCCTGCTTCTATTATGTATACTTCAGGTACGACTGGTAATCCTAAAGGGGTGTTATTGATACACCGTAATTTTATGTACCAAATTGAAGTGGCGCACGATGGTATTTTGGCTCAGCCTGGAGAATCGAGTTTACACGTGTTACCGGTATGGCATGCTTATGAACGAATAGGAATTTATTATTATTTAACCCGTGCTTGTCATTTGCATTTTACGAATGTTCCTAATTTAAAAGAAGATTTATCTCGTTATCATTTAGATCATATGATGTCGGTACCTCGTATTTGGGAGATGGTTAAAAACGGCATTTATACCAAAATGGAGAAAAAATCTAAACTTTTGCATCGATTATTTTCTATCGCCATTAAAATTAGTAGTTTATATAAGAAACATGAAATGTACGTTGAACGTCGTATTACTAACGAAGCGCATTACGATTTAAAAAAGACAATTAAACATCGGATTTTATGGGCTTTTTATAAACCTTGGCATGAACTATTTAGTTGTACTTTATATAAAAAAATTAAATTATTAGCTAATTTAAATTTTAAAGTAGTCGTTTCTGGTGGTGGGGCTTTATCGTTGCAGGATGAATTGTTCTACGATATTTTAGGGGTAAATTTACGTATTGGATACGGGTTAACTGAAACAGCTCCGGTATTAACTTTACGTGGTGTTAAACAAAAAAATTTTCTTAGTTCTGCAGGACGACCTTTAGAGGGAACAGAAATTCGTATTTTAGATCCTAAAACTTTACAAGAATTGCCTAATTTTGAAAAAGGGCTAGTTGTAGCTAAAGGTCCGCAGATTATGCAAGGATATTATAAAGATGAACAAGCAACTAAAAAAGTCTTTTTAGAAGGGGGATGGTTTAATACGGGAGATTTAGGTTGGTTAACGAATGATCATAATTTAGTTTTGGTAGGAAGATTGAAAGAAACGATCGTCTTATCTAACGGAGAAAACGTTGAACCAGTTCCTTTAGAAGAGGCATGTGTAGTTAGTCCTTATATTGATCAAATAATATTAGTGGGGCAGGACCGTGCTTTTATTGGAGCTTTGGTTATTCCTTCTAAATTAGCTTTAGAGAAATGTAATCTCGACGGTAGTGTTTTAGAAGATAAAAAACAGGTTACGTTACAAAATGCCGATTTAGAAACGCTCATTAAAAAAGAAATTAACGTACTTCAATTGAATAAATACCATTTACGCCCTTTTGAAAAAATTAAAAAAGTAGTTTTATTGAAAGAGAATTTTTCGATTGAAAATGGCTTGTTGAGCCAAACGTTGAAAGTCAAAAGGAATAAAGTTTATGATAAATATCAGGAAATTATTAATAATCTCTATAAATAACAACAGCTTAAGTTTTTGCTAATAAAATGATGCTATAAATTGTGATATAAAAGAATAATTTAAATTACAGGGATATTATGACTAGTAATGCTTATAATGCTTTGAAAAATAAATTTTGGGGAGTTTTAAAGGGAGTTTTTTTAACTACTTTAGTATGGTTTTCTGTTAGTGTAGTACAAGCCGATCCGTTAAATACGACGGGATCAAACGAGACCCGTAATAACGTAAGTGGTGGTATAGCGTTAAACGAAACACAGAATAACGTTACTTCTGCATATAATCACGTTACGGCAAACAATAATGTTACAAATGCGACGTTAGGATCAAACGAGACTCGTAATAACGTAAGTGGTGGTATAGCGTTAAACGAAACACAGAATAACGTTAC
>CAUUCF010000002.1:0-107191 GCA_963543695.1 uncultured Gammaproteobacteria bacterium | reverse complement strand
GGTAGCGAAATTCCTTGTCGGGTAAGTTCCGACCTGCACGAATGGCGTAACGATAGCCATGCTGTCTCCATCCGAAACTCAGTGAAGTTGAAATCGCTGTGAAGATGCGGCGTACCCGCAGCAAGACGGAAAGACCCCATGAACCTTTACTATAGCTTTATATTGAACTGTGAGTTTGCTTGTGTAGCATAGGTGGGAGGCTTTGATACTTTGTCGCTAGATGAAGTGGAGCCATCATTGAAATACCACCCTGGTGTATTTGCGGTTCTAACCTAAGTCCATTATCTGGATTGGGGACAATGTATGGTGGGTAGTTTGACTGGGGCGGTCTCCTCCTAAAAAGTAACAGAGGAGCGCAAAGGTACTCTCAGCACGGTCGGAAATCGTGCATTGTGTGTAAAGGCATAAGAGTGCTTGACTGCAAGACCGACGGGTCGAGCAGGTACGAAAGTAGGCCTTAGTGATCCGGTGATTCTGAATGGAAGGGTCATCGCTCAACGGATAAAAGGTACTCTGGGGATAACAGGCTGATACCATCCAAGAGTTCATATCGACGATGGTGTTTGGCACCTCGATGTCGGCTCATCACATCCCGGGGCTGTAGCAAGTCCCAAGGGTTTGGCTGTTCGCCAATTAAAGTGGTACGCGAGCTGGGTTCAAAACGTCGCGAGACAGTTTGGTCCCTATCTGCTGCGGGCGTAAGAAATTTGAAGGGAGCTGCTCCTAGTACGAGAGGACCGGAGTGGACGTACCTCTGGTGTTCCGGTTGTTGTGCCAATGGCATTGCCGGGTAGCTATGTACGGACGAGATAACCGCTGAAAGCATCTAAGCGGGAAACTTACCCTAAGATTAGATTTCTCGTTAGAAATAACCTGTAGATTCGTCGAAGACTACGACGTTGATAGGCTGGGTGTGTAAGTATAGTAATATATTGAGCTAACCAGTACTAATTAATCGTGAGGTTTGATGATATAACCTTAAATGGTTTTAGAAGTTTAGTTTGAAATTGTTGATGATATTGTTATAATATACTCAGTTATTAGATTTTTACTGTTTTCCTGGTAATTTGAGCTAACGGGTACCACCTGATTCCATTCCGAACTCAGTAGTGAAAACGTTAAGCGCCGATGATAGTGTGAGGTCTCCTCATGTGAAAGTAGGTCGTTGCCAGGGTTATTTTTGAAAGAGGCTCTTTATTTATTAAAGAGCCTCTTTTGTTTTTATCGAATATTTTTCGAATTATTATTGTTTTTGCTTAAATTCAATTGGATAGTATGGAACTTTTAAAGCAACGTATTATAGAAGAAGGTCAAATTTTACCTGGTAACATTGTTAAAGTAGATGGTTTTTTAAATCAGCGGGTTGATATTGATTTAATGATTCAAATGGCTCAGGAAATTGGGCAATATTTTGATATGAATAAAATCGATATGATTTTAACTGTAGAGGCTTCTGGTATTGCTTTAGCTACGATTTGTGCTCAACAATTTAAAAAATCGATGGTATTCGCAAAAAAAGGACGTAGTAAAAATATGGATGCTGATTTATATCAGACTGATATTTTTTCTTATACTTATAGGAAATTAGTTACCTTGTCCGTAGCTAAACGTTTAATCAGTACAAAAGATAGAGTATTAATCGTGGATGACTTTATTGCTAATGGTGAAGTTGTTAACGGTTTAATGGAAATTATAAAAGCTGCTGGTGCTACTTTAGTAGGGGTAACTTGTGCGATTGAAAAAGGTTTTCAACAAGGTGGAAAACGGCTTAGGGAAAAAGGAATTAATCTTAAATCTTTAGCTATTATCGATCATATTGATGTAAATACGTTGGTTTTTAAAGATTAATTAGAAATAATGGAAACGGTTATTATATTAGATTTTGGAGGGCAATATAGTCAGTTAATTGCCCGTCGTGTTCGTGAATGCCACGTGTATTGTGAAATTAAACCTTATAATTTATCGGTTGAGCAAATTAAAGCGATTGATCCGATAGGTATTATTTTAAGTGGTGGTCCAAACAGTGTTTATGATAGTGAAGCACCTAAAATTGATTTAGCCGTTTTTAATTTAAATATACCTATTTTAGGCATTTGTTACGGTTGCCAGTTAATGGCTCAACTTTTAGGCGGAAAAGTTATTAATGCGGATAGCGATAACGTTAGAGAATATGGTAAAACTCAACTTAATTATAAATTGAAGGGTTTATTATTTGAAGGATTACCGAACGAAAGTATAGTTTGGATGAGCCATGGAGATTATATAGAAACTTTGCCTAGTACTTTTTTGTCTTATGCTTACTCAAAAAAATGTTGTAATGCAGCGATAGCTGATCAGAAAAGACGTTTATATGGTGTACAGTTTCATCCAGAAGTTAGTCATACGGAACATGGGGAGAAAATTATCGATAATTTTCTTGTGAAGATATGCGGGGCACAACGCAATTGGACGATGAAAAACTATATGCAGGATCTAATTAGCCAGTTACGTGAGCAAATGGGGAAACATCAAGTTTTATTAGCTTTATCAGGAGGAGTTGATTCAACTGTAACCGCTGCTTTATTATCGAAAGCGATTGGTAAACAATTAACCTGTATTTTTGTGGATCATGGTTTAATGCGTCAAGACGAAGGGGACCAAATAGAAGCGTGTTTTAATAATTGGGAAATTAATTTCGTTAGGATTAACGCGGAAACAGCCTTCTTAAATCGGTTATCTGGAATTGAAGATCCTGAAGAAAAACGTAAAATTATTGGCGAAGAATTTATCAAAACCTTTGAACAAGTAGCTAAAAAGATAGGGAAAATCGATTTCTTGGCTCAAGGGACTATTTATCCAGATGTGATCGAATCAGGATTAAGTAATGCTGTTGTGATTAAAAGTCATCATAACGTAGGTGGATTACCTAAAGTGTTAAAATTTAAAGCGATTATAGAACCGTTGCGTAAATTATTTAAAGACGAAGTACGCCAGTTAGGGAAAGAGTTAAATTTACCGTTGGCTTTGATTAATCGTCAACCTTTTCCGGGACCGGGTTTAGCTATTCGCATTATCGGGGAAGTAACAAAAGCAAAATTAACGATTTTAAGAGCCGCTGACTATATCTTTAGACGTGAATTGGAACAAGCTCAACTAAGTATACCGATATATCAATATTTTACGGTTTTAACTTCGATGCGTTCGGTAGGAGTGATGGGTGATCAACGTACGTACGATTACGTTTTAGCTTTACGAGCGGTGCATACTAGTGATTTTATGACGGCCGATTGGGTGCGTATCCCTTACGAAATTTTAGATCGCATTTCAAGGCGGATTATTAATGAAGTAAAAGGAATTAACCGTATTGTTTACGATATTACAAGTAAACCGCCTGCAACGATTGAATTTGAATAAAAAAAGAGTTCGTTAATTAACGTCCACGTTTGATTTTTTAGCTGTCATGTCCGTAACGTTTGGTTAGATAACGGGAGTTTAACGCTTAAAATTGCAAGGCTGCAAAATAGAAATCAGTTGGTATTTACTAATGGGAGTAGTTTTTTATTAGACCTAAAAAATCGATGGCAAAGAGGTACATATAATATCAACCCGTAGCAAAAAAGTACCGTTTTTTAGTATGTTGCAAGTTAATGAGCAAAAAAAAAAATAAAAGGTGCGTGTCTATTGAATTCTTTTGAACGGTCCTTAGGTTATTGATAATTCTTAGTTCGACGTTAAATTATTAAAGTACGAACAATGGTTAAGTAAACGGTTGATTACGTAGTTTATTTTCGGGAAAAGTAAGCCGGAATACTTATAATTTTTTGAAAATCCTTTTGAAACAGAACAAAAGGGTATAAGATAGAAAGAATTAAAATTATTAGGGAAAGAATCTTTCTAAAAGATTAGGTTTGATTGAAAGGCTAAGATTTTAAGTGTGGTCGCGATTTTTGCGTAAGCTCGCAAGATTATTTTATTATGGACGTATAAGTCCATTTGATTTTTGCGGTTGAAGTTAATCTTGTGAAGTCATCAAGTAGTTTAAAATATGGAGTAAATCGTGAGAGCAATATCGGAAGTGATCCCTTTTTGGAAAGAGCTTACAGCGTTTGAGCAAGACATTGTTTGGCAGGAAGCGAAATGGAGGAATTTTAAAAAAGGAAATTTGATATCTAGCGCTATGAAGGGATGTTTAGGGGCATTGTTTGTGGAGAATGGGCAGCTTCGAGCTTATGTTATGTCAGAGGAAGGAAGGGAAGTTACCATGTATAGACTGCATTCTGGGGATATTTGTGTGTTTTCTGCTGCTTGTGTAATGAATGAAATCGTTTTCGAGATCTTTATGCAGTCAATGGAGAATACCGATGTACTTCTTTTGCCTAGTAAGACGTTAGCAATGTTGACAACGGAAAATGTAAAAGTAGCTCTGTTTTTTTCAAAAATGATGAACGAAAGATTTTCAACGGTGATGAGGACGATGCAGCAAATTTTATTTTTTGGAGCAGATAAGCGAGTGGCCATCTTTCTTTTAGAAGAGATGGTAAAAAATGGTAATGACACCATGCTATTTACCCATGAGGAAATGGCAACTATCATCGGAAGCGCTAGAGAAGTGGTATCTAGAACGCTTAAAACATTTGAACAAGAAGGTATCGTTAAACTTAGCCGAGGGAAGGTTCAAGTGATTGATAAGGAACAATTAAAGGCACTATGTAGATAATGAGACAGAAGTGGTTTAAGCAAAATTTCGTGAGTTACTAGAGCAAAAGCATTTGTGATGACCAAAACAACGGATAGCGATGCAAGCTCAAAAGGACGAATCAAGCAAATAGGTAGTTATACGTTTGCCTCTTAAGTCATTTTTAATGCAGCAACGTTATTGTTTATTATCGAACGTGATAACGTAACGTCGGGAGGAATTTGTGAGTAGCATTGATAGAAAGCAAGGAGTTGAGTTTTAAACAGTGACTAATTAAAAAACGTAATAAGACGGTTACGTACGTAAAGTGAGAAAGATGGGGTGAGGAGAACGGAACTGAAATACGAGAAGGTCAGAAAATTTATAAAAAACAGGTGAATTAAAAAAGCATCTATAGCCCTTTAGCTACGAGGGATATATTTGCTTCATCGTTATTCAAAAATACTTCTTGTTACGCAGGGTATACGGACGGTGACTTAGTTACAGAAAAACATTAAGTAATTTGTTTTAATCATCTTGAAAAAACGCATGGTTTTAAAATATAGATAAAGGAGGATTTTTAGATGTTACATACGATTCAGAATAACAATTTAGATCACTTTATTTCAAAGGGAATCATCGTCATCGATTTTGCGGCCACTTGGTGCGGTCCATGCCAAATGTTAACTCCTGTCTTTCATGAATTAGTAGAAGAAGTGGGAGAGGAAGTAAATTTTTATGTTGCCGATGTAGATCAGAACGTGGAGCTTGCACAGCAGTTTCGGGTAATTGTAGTTCCGACGATAGTAATGCTTAAGAACGGCAAAGAAATAACACGTATCCAGGGTTTTCAGTCTAAGGAGACTTTAAAAACGTGGCTTGAGAACAACAAAAATTAGGATTGGTTCGGGTTGTATCACAACGGATCAAAGTAGGAAGAAAATTTGCTAGAAGATAGGATAAATTAGTGTGGACGGGTTATTTTAAATAATAAGATAGATATGTAGTAAGAAGATAGTTGAAAAGGTGTATGGTAAAACGATTAGCGCATGTAGATCAAAATAGGTGTGTATCCTGTGGGGCTTGTGTAAACGTATGTCCAAAATTAGCGGCGACCATATGGAAGGGTTGCTATGCGGTAATTAACGAAAATTTATGCGTAGGATGTGGTAAATGTGTGCGTATTTGTCCCGCAAATAGTATTAAGATAAAGGAGCGTGCGAATGAAAAAGGCTTGGTATGATTATTTATGGATTTGGTCCGTTGTATATTTTAGTTGTTGAAGAGATATATGGTAAAACGATTAGCGCATGTGGATCAAAATAGGTGTGTATCCTGTGGGGCTTGTGTAAACGTATGTCCAAAATTAGCGGTGACCATATGGAAGGGTTGCTATGCGGTAATTAACGAAAATTTATGCGTGGGATGTGGTAAATGTGCGCGTATTTGCCCTGCAAATAGTATTAAGATAAAGGAGCGTGTGAATGAGAAAGGCTTGGTATGATTATTTATGGATTTGGTCCATTGTATATTTTAGTTTAGGATTTTACAATATCCTGTTTGCTTGGTTAGGAATGATAGATTTTTTTTTACCGATCATTATTTCGATAGCTGGAGGTGGAAAATTTTTCTGTAACCGTTTTTGCGGAAGAGGACAGTTATTTAATTTGTGTGGTACAAAACTTAAATTATCCCGAATGAAATCAACTCCTAGGTGGATGTCAACAAAATATTTTCGATACGGGTTCCTGCTTTTTTTCTTGGTTATGTTTGGAACCATGGTTTGGAATACTTATCTTGTAGCGGTAGGTACTGTACCGTTAAAAAAAGTCATCCAATTATTTTGGACATTTAAAGTTCCTTGGCAATGGGTATCTTCGGGAAGTATTTTTCCCGCTTGGGTGGTTCAATTTTCTTTGGGTTTCTATAGCTTGATGTTAACTTCAACGTTAATTGGCCTAATGGTTATGTTGCTTTTTAAACCAAGAACGTGGTGTGCCTTTTGTCCGATGGGGACGATGACGCAGGAGATCTGCAAAATCAAAGTACGTAAGTTAAAAGGTGGTTCCCACGCTGGAGAAGTCTAGGGCTAGAGGAGGTATTAATGAAATCGTATAAATATTATGTCGATTAATTACACCATTATTCTGTAAGTTAGTACGGTTTCTCTATTGCAGTTTTTGCTAAATTTGCATCATCGATTAAAAATATATGTCTTTTAAAAGACGAAAATTTTTGCAATGGATATGTTGAAACGACTTATCTTGGGGAAAAAAGGATAAACTAACGGTTTATTTAAAGCATGTGATTACAGATAACAGTATTGAAATTAATAGATAATGATTCGATACGAGATCCGCAAGCTTATTGAAAGTAATAACGTGTTGTATCGTTATCCAGTTAATAAAAATCGATGAAAAATTAGTAAATTCTGTTCTAGGTTTTGCGGAGCAAAATTTTTATTCACGAGTGGTCATCATCCTATGCGTGCGCTTGTCACTGATTCATTGCTAAACTTTTTCGAGGAATGGGGATTAAAAGTTAACGATATGACAAGAAGTTTAGGATAATAAAAAGGACTTCTAGTTTTAGCTTGCTTGAGAAACAATCACTTTTAACGGGGTTACGCTTGGGAATGGAACTACTATTGGTATGCGAACAGTAATTACAAAAGAGGTTCTACCTTATACGAAGGTTGAAGGTATTCCGGCAAAATCAAGAAGGAAAAGCTTTTCTAATTAGGTCGTTAAGCAATTATTATAACGGTAATGGTGGAATGGGGCAAACCGTAGCATAAAGAAAGATATTGTTGCCTGCTCAATTAGTAAAATTGAGCATTGAAAGGAATCTTTGCAAAAAAAAAAACGTTAAAGTTGTAAAACAATCTTGCAAGGAATTAATACTGTGCGAAGGCTAAACGTAATTTAGGGATAAATAAATCAACGTACTTATGAACTTTGACGGTAATTTAACTTAATTCATAAACGGTAAAGATTTTAATTTTTTTAAATCTTTATGCCGATCGATTATAAAGGAGGAGGAATTAAAAAACCACCTCCTAAAACGCATAATTGATGATCTATTTTTTCGTAAAAAACGATAGATTGACCGTAAGGTAAAGGCATTTGTGGTACGGAGAAAATAACTTTAGCTTTTTCGTTTTCAAGGTAAATAGTAACTGGTATCAGTGCTTGGGTAGAACGATATTTTGCCAAAGCTTCGATCACCGTTGTTTCTACCTGACGATGCCATACTAATTGATTAGCATAGGCTAAGGTGGTTTTAGTTCGCCTTGGTCCTACGATGATTTGGTTTTTTAACGGATTAATAGCTAATACGTATAAAGGTTGTGGCGCACTAATTTTTAACCCTTTACGTTGACCAATGGTATAATGCCAATAACCTTGATGTTGACCTAGTATTTGACCTTGTTCGTTTAGGATATCGCCTGGGCGATCAGGGAAATTAAGTAATAATTTAGGTTCAACGGTAAAGTCTTGACTGTCTAAACGTATTTTGAATCCTGTTTTTTTCGCTAATTGTTTAACCGTTTCTTTCGTATAATTACCTAACGGGAAATAAAAAGAAGTTAGGTTTTTTAAACGATATAAAAAATAAGATTGGTCTTTTAAAGGATCTAGAGCGGTTAATAATCGAAATTCGTTGTTGATTTCTAAAATACGAGCATAATGTCCGGTTGCAAATTTATCGAACGGAATGCCTTGCTGCTTTAAATGTTGCGGTAAAGCTCCAAATTTTAAATAAGTATTACACCAAATGCAAGGGTTAGGGGTATCTCCGTCTAAATAACTTTGTCGAAAAGGTCCTAAAACTTTTTGATTAAAAGTATCCGTTAAATCGATGACTTGAAGAGGAATACCTATTTGATCACAGAGGGCTTGAACAATCTCGACGTTTTGATAAGAATTTTTGCTTAAGCAAGCTCTTCCTTCCGGTAAATTGGCAATAACTTGAGGGTCCCAAATTTTCATGATGGTACCAAAAACTTCATGACCTTGGGTTTTTAATAAATGGGCAGTAAAAGTAGAGTCTACTCCGCCCGACATTCCAACGGCAATTCGCATAAATTTTTATTTTTTATCATACTAAAAGGTAAAAGTTAGTTCAAGCCGTCTCATTTTTATATTGATTTTTTATTGAAAATTAGTATAAATATATTTGTCTGATGATGATTTGGCTATGTAGCTCAGTAGGCCAGAGCGCGGCACTCATAATGCTGAGGTCAGTGGTTCGAACCCACTCATAGCCATTATAGAAAAAAGATTGCTTGAACGTCCGACGTTTAATAAATCAAAAAATTTCCCATTTTTTTGATATTTGATTACCGAGAGAAATATTTGGTTTTTCCCACTCTTTAAATTTGATCGTTAAATTAATTCGATTTAAAACTTGCTTATCGAACTTAAGTATATTAAATTAATTAATAATTAATAACTTGTAAAAGGTTAAGACGATGAGTAATCCTAGTAACGATGTTAAAACGCCAAAATTAGACCAAGATAACCAGAAGCAACTACACGAATGGTTGAACCATAATAATGCACCATTAAGTGCTTTTTTTGAAACTTTTAATGCTCAGGGATCCGATACTAATCAAATTAAAAACTTAAAACCTAGGGGATTATTTAAGCAAAATCAAACGTTAGAACTTAATCTTGAACAGGAACAAGAGCAAGAACAGGAACAAGAATTAGAAATTGCGGTTACTTTTAACCAAAATTTATCGAATGTTGAAGAAGCAGTAGGTAGTTATGAATACCAGACTCTTTCTTATCCGATTGGTAACGATTCTAGTGAAATGCAAGTTAAGATAGATTTTTTTCAAGCTAAAGATTGTTACCATTTAACCCAAGCCGATCAAGAGAGTTATCGTAATTTATCTTGTATTAGTGCAAACGTAGTTAAGATAAGTAGCGCAGCTTCAGCACAAATGAAAAAACACGAAGCTTTTTGGAAAAACGGTTTTGATGCGGATAGTTTACCAGAAGGTTTTTTTATAAAGCCGTTGGTCGTTAATAACCTTCGTCAGGAATATTGTTTATGTTACGATGCAAACCTAGAAAATCAGCCACAATATGCAGCACAATTACAAACTTATATCGCTGAAAACGGAAAAAATTGTTATTTTGGTCGTCCATACCAGCTGAAAACAGAAAGCATTCAACCCGTAGAAACTCCACTGATTACTACAGCACAATTAAAAGCACGAGCAGAATTGTTTAACCAAAAAATTTTAGAAAAAACGAATGTAAGGTTTGATTTGGTTGGAGAATTAGAAGCTTTAGGGTTGTTAAATGAACACGTTAATGTTGCGGTATATAATTTATTATCGAAGGCAGAAAACGAACAAGCATTGTACGTATTGCTTGCCTATTTGAAAAAAATTAAAACACTTCAACCGATCAAATTTAATCATCTTAAGGAGTGTTTTTTGGAACCGCGTGATAATTGGGAGCATTTAATTACGCTTGAAACTTTGGAAATTTTTGAAAAAATTAATTCGTTACCAGATGATCAGTTTAGGTGGTGGCAGCAGTGTGCTAAAAATCATGTCAATCAAATGTCGTCGTTCGATTGTGATTTACCGGCGATGTTCAGTACTTTCCAAGCTTTTATTCAAGCATTAGGGAATTTTTGGCACCATGTGTATGGAGAGGAAGAAGAATTAGTATTACCTACTGATCAATTAAATACGTTACCGATAGAAAATTTGTTTGTAGATTTAGACCGAGTCTTTAAAATTTTGCGTACTTCTTGTGATCCGAAAGGTCAATTAAGTAATTTAGTTAAACAACCTAATTTATCGTTAACTCAATATTTTTATACGTGTAACGGGCAATTACAGCGAGGGAAATCTTTATTTTTAAGTGCGTCAGCCGGAAATTTAAAATACGTCCCTGCTGCTCTATCGACAAACGTCGTTGATTATTTAACGAGCGGAGTTAGTAAACCTACACATTGGGAATTACCAAAACTTGAATCCCATAAGCAAAAACATTTATTGATTAATTTTTTACAAATTTTTTATTCTGCTGACGAGAAAACCCAAAAAGTAAGTTGTGGTTATTTAGAACAAGAAGTAGTAGATTTTGCCGAAAAATTATCGAAATTATTACTAGCACAACAAAAAGAAAATAACGTTAACATTAGTAACGATGTCGTGTTATCTCTGATGCGTAAAAGTGCTGATTTTTTAAGGTTAGGCATTCAACCACAAGAGATATTACAATTTATTGATAGACTTACCAAGAGCAGAGTACCTAAAGTTTTTGATGCTTTTTTCAATAGCCAACATTTAGATTTTTTAGCCATCCAAACAAAACACGGCAATCGATTATGTTCAGTAGAACTTTTAGAAGATGTCTATCAAAAAATGGAGGCAAACGATACCGAACGAACGTTAAGTGCAAAATATGGTAATCAGTTAGGGGAAGGACGGATTTTAATATTAAATTGTATCGAGAGTTATTAAAAAGTGATTTAAACGGAGACAGTAATTTTTTAGAGAACGTTTTAAAAATTTTAATTTGTAGTCAAGATTTATTTGCTCAGCTTTTCTCTCAACAGGAAGGGTTTGAGCTTAGGCAGCAGAAGGGGGAAATCATCGCCTTTGATTCACCAGAATTTACTAAATTATTAGCTCGAAATTAATTGGATTTAGAAGAAATAAATATACAAAAAAGTAACGTAATAGCCATGAGCTCAGTGAGTTTTTTAGAGGGGCGGCAACTTTTTCGAAAAAACGCGAAAATAGTGGATTTTTATAATCACTATGCAGCTATCAGTGAAAGTTTAAAAGGATTAAGTCCCGATTTAGTTAGAAGAATAGCAATAGTGCTAAGTACGATGCAAGTAAACCCTTATCAACCGTTATCTTTTGCAGAAACGGATGAATTATTAGCCGCGGTGAATCAAACCCAGAACGATATAAAACTTACAGACGACGTCTATGAACAGCTTGAAAATAAAGTAAAACAAATTTTAGAAAAGCGTGCTTTACAAAAACAAGTAACGGTAGATTTTTCATTAAATACGGATAAATTAGTCGATTTAAATAAGCAGGTTACTTTTAAAAATACCGACGTTGCCCATTTATTTGTGCCAGAAATTGTAAATTTATTGAAACAATTTGGCGTGATTAACGAGAACGTTTCTACGTTAACGTTACAAGATCTTAAGGATTTAGCCCTAAGTGATCAAATACAAAATCATCAAATGGCTAAATCGTTTTTTTCTAAAACGCAATATGCGACGACGGACGAAGAACAGTTAGCAGAGGCAGTAATTGATAGTATTGAGAAGCTGAGTAATAATTTTTTGGTTACTAGTGTTGTGAGCGTGAACAAAATTATTTGTAATGCGGCTGATCAAAGTTTCCAAAAATTAAGAAGTACTTTAGAAAAATTAGCGTTAGAAGTTAACCCGATAATTTTAGAGATCAGTAAAGAAACTGGTTTTCAATTTAACGAAGAAAGAACGATTAACCAATATACTCCTAACGCTAAAACAAATTTATTAGGTAATTTTAAGACGTTGTTATCGTATAATGAATTATTAGGTAAATATTTAGAGGAGGTCTTTCAATACAGTAATACACATCCAAAGGTGAATGGAGTATTAGCGCAAATCTTACAAAAAACGGGTAATTTAACGTTATGTCTAAATAGCGTTAGCTCGATTCTAAAGGTGTATAATAAGGGGGTAAGTAATTTTCCAACTTTAGAAAAAGCGTTGGTAAACTTAGGAGAGATGGATGCGTTGAACGATGAAAAATTAGTCCTTTGGGAGAATTTAATCAGACAATGGCAGTATTTACCTGCGTGGAGTCGAATGGAAGACGCAGTAGCGTTATTAACGATGATTAAGAATGGTGATATAGATAAATCAGGTTTAGATAACGTTTTATCCGTATTACAACGGTTATATCAACAAGAAAATACCGTGCAATTAGCTACTTTTGCGATTGGTTTATTACAAAAAGAGCGTGAAGTTATTGGGGAAACGTTAGAAAAATTACAGCGATTGTTTCAGGATCAAGCAATATTGGAAATTGCCGAAGTGTTATTAAAACGGCATGGTGAAGCCAAAATGGTTTATGAATTGATCTCCGTGCTTCAAAAAGAGAACGGGCTTCTTAAAGACATTTTATTGAAAGCTTTATCCCAAGATTCGTACGCAATCGATATAAGTCACGTTAACCTTTTTGTTAACAATATCGACATGTTAAAAGGGCTAGAAGAAAAGAGTCTAGCTGCAATTCAAGCGTTGTATGATAACGTACCGTGCCCTAATTTTGAGCAATTAAATAAGCTTTTGATTAATACGACTAAAGATAAAACGGTAGAAAACGCGGTTGCAGAATTTGAACGTGATCCTTATCAAGATCACCGGGAATATGAGGTAGGTAAAGAAGCGTACATTATTACTCAACAAAAATTTTACGACCAAATTAGGGTAAAGCCTTTTTTAAATCAGTTGCAAAAAGATAATCCGGAATTATTTGGGACGAAGCGAGATACGCAGTTTTTACAAGACATTGAAAAAGACGTTGCTTACGTAATGCAATATGCGCAAGAGACAGCTTCTCGGTTAACGAAAAAGCAGTTATCCGATAAGTTAATCGCCATACAGCAACAACTAGCAGAAACAGGGGAAATTAAGGAAAGATATTTATTAAAATTAGAAGCTTTAGCTTGTTTAACAGAAGTGATTTATAGAACTACTGGCCATACTCCTAATTCTACGCAAATAATCGATGTCATATTACAAACGAAATTTAACCGAGGACTAGGTTTACAGATCAATACTGGAGAGGGAAAAAGTTATATTAGCAGGTTGTTGGGAGGGATGCGTTGGATCGACGGTTATGCCGTTAACATGTTTACTTCTAATCCGCATTTATCAAAACGAGATTTTGAAGAATCAAAGAATTTCTGGCGTTATTTTGGGGTGCAACCAGAATATATAGATAAAGCTTCGAGTTTTAACATTAATTATCAAGCGAAGCAAGTTTATTATTCAACGACGAGTGATTATGCTTTGTGGAAAGCAGCGTGTATCGATAAAAAGAATGAAGATCCTACTAAGAACGTAAAAAAAGCAGGAATTTTTGACGAAGCAGATCAGATTTTTTATAACGTTTCGACGAAATCTAATTATTCAACTGCTTGGTCTTTAATTAAAGCGAACCAAAGGAAACAATTTTATCAAAAAATTAATGAATATTTTGACGAACACAGTAGTGAATTTTTAAAAGCGGAAGAAAAATCGTTAAGTGACTTATTATTGACGCATGCCTATGCTTTAAGGGGTAAATTGCAAGCAGTATTAGGGCAGGAATTGGTTAAACAGCTTGATGATCAAATGTTAATTGATTGGTTAGATAGCGCTCGTATGGCGGCAGATTTTGTTCGCAGCAATAACGTTTATCCTCGCTATACCGTAACGGAAACTAAAGATTCGCGAACGGGAAAATATAAAAAAACGATTAAAGTGCTTAATGACGAACAACACGTGATTGAAGGAGCAGCTTTTAGTGGGGGAGTGCATCAGTTATTGGCTGCACGTTTGCAAATTGAGCAGCCAGACGATTTACCGTATGAAATTAAGGCCGAGAATAAAATTGTAGATACAACGGCAGATTGGAACGTTGTTCGTTCGATGGATTGGTATTGTGGGATTACTGGTACTTTCGGAAGTGAAGAACTGAGAAAACAAAGTAAAGAAGCGGGTATTACGATCTTAAATACGGCTCCTCATAACGTAGATTTAAAACAGTTAAGAGATACTGTTTTTGCTGCCGATCAAGAGAAACATCATTATGCCCTTTATAAAAATTTATTACGTCCGTTAAAATTACAGAGGAATCAAAAACATGGGGCCAGGTTATTAATTCGTAATACGGAAGCAAAATGTAAAGTTTCAGTGCATGCTTTGTTAGGACAATTACAAAAGGACAATAAGGGACCATTGACCATTTTGCAAGTGGTAGGAGATCAATACTTGCAGTTCCGAGTAGATCAAATGGGGCATTATCTGCAACAAACGGGAGAAATCATTAGTAAGCAAGATTTTGATCGATTAGCTACGAAAACAGAAACGGTGATTGTTGCTACTCAAGCGATGGGGAGAGGGGTCGACATTAAGAACTTAGAACAGGTCATTATTGGGGATTATTTTATTGACGAAAAAATAGAAGGGCAGATTAAAGGACGAACCGGAAGATACGGGGCTTTTGGAGAAATTGTTCCGATTTATAACTGGCAAGAAATTAGTCAAGAATATGGTCAGGCAATTACCGCTAACGAAAGAACAGGAGTATACAGTTGGTCCTTTTTAGGGAAAAAGATCGCTTTTACTAATCGCCGTCGATTATCGATTTTAAAACGAATACGGGAAGAGTACGAACAAAAAGAAGCAGCGTTAAATATAACGCATCGGGCGTTTAGTGAGCAAACAAGGTTAATCCAAGATTTATTCGATGAAACTATTATTCGAATCACGGATCCTAAAAAAAGCGTATTAATTACTTTAAAAACTAAATTGGTCCAATCTTTTAACGAAATGAAGAAAACGAACGAGGTCGAAGAAGATATTCAACGGTATTTGATGGAAGAACGGCAGCAATATCCAGAAGTGCAAGCGGAACTGGACCATCTTTTAACACAATTTGGATCAACGTTACCTAAAGCAGACGCAAAATTCTTAGAAGGAGTCATGTTAAACGGTAGTTATAAACATTACAACATTAATGAGATTTTACAACGAATTACAAAAGTAATGAGTCAAATATCTGAAGCTACCACGATGATCAGTAATAATCAGCAATCGTATATAGATATAGACAATATTTTAAAAATTACGGCTAACATTTTACATGTACAGCGGGATAATGATCACTTCGTTGAGATTAAAAAAATTCAATGTGAATTTTATAATTTAGTGTATGGTCAAACTTGTTTTCAATTTGATCAAACTAATATGCAAAATAAACATACGCCTTTTCAAATTAAGGATAAAGAATTACCTCTTTTACAAGAGATGTTGATGGTCAAAGGTACCAAGCTCGAGGATATTCAAAAAGAAATTATGGATTGGTGCGAAAATTTTGACATAAAAAGTGATGAATTACTGCATCAAGTAGCGAGCCTTGCTAAAGGGTTAACTACGGGTAATTTACGGATAGATGCCCAATTATCTTGGTATAATGCCCAAAATGCTCGAGCTTTTGAATTTTTAGTTAAGCAAGTACGAGTAAAATTATTAGATCGCCTCGGTTTAGCATGTGTTAACGCAACGCAAGAGGAAAAAGAACGATTAGAAGGAGTCGTGTCAGAATTAGATGCCGATGGAACGTACAAAAAAGTAGTTCATATCGTTCAGCAGATCGGTAATTTAGCGAAAGATCCTACTAAAATACTAAAAGAAACGGTAAAGGAGATTAATAACGCTTTAAAAGAATTAAAGGGAAAATGTGCAGCAAAAATTATCGAAACGTTAAACGAACAACTTACGCAAGTAATCGCTCCGATCGCCAACGAAACAAACAACCCGCAGATGAAAATTTAACGAAAAGTTTGTTGAATGGCAGTTAATCTTTTTTGGTGAAGGTAACGTTTAATTTGTATGGGTGCTAAACGGGCTAATTCGCTTTCGGTAATTTTAACGTTATTTGTAATTTGATAGCATTGATAGACGTGTTGTAAAAAATTTTTATTTTGCGGGTGAATTCGTGCTAGGATATTTAAACTAGTCAGGAGATGAGGATTATGCCTGAAACAGTTTAAATTTTCTAGCATCGTTACGACGTTTTCTAGTGAGCTCTGAGCCGAAAGCGTTTGTAAAGACGCTAGGGCTTTTACTAAAGATTTTTGTTGTTTTGAAATGCGATAGCGGTTCAAAAATTTTTCTGCGTTAGTCAAGGGAATTGCAGCAAAGATCGCGCCAAAAACTTCTTCGCTAGTAAAGTTCGAAGTTAATTTTTTCAAATTTTGGTAAATTCGTTGATTAAAAGGAGCAATTTCTGGAAATAATTTTTCTAAAGCACCAATTTGCTTTAAAACTTGAATGAAACGGATAGGAGAACGAGTAACAAAAGATTTTTGCCATTCTTGCCATACTCGTTCCGGAACTAAGGCATCTATTTCTTGCACCATTTGTTTCATTAAACAGATCGTTTGAGAGGCAATTTTAAAATCAGGAAATTTAGCGGCAAATCGGGCTACCCTTAAAATCCTTAACGGATCTTCAATGAAAGCGTCAGAAACATGTCGAATGATTTTGTTTTTTAGGTCTTGTTGACCACCGTAAGGATCGATAAGCTGGCCATTTGTTTCATCTAAAGCGATTGCATTCATCGTTAGATCGCGACGTTTTAGATCGTCTTCTAAAGAAACGGTTGGTTCGGCAAAGCATTCAAAACCTAAATAACCACGACCGTTTTTACGTTCGGTACGGGCTAGAGCGTATTCAGCGTTAGTTAACGGATGTAAAAAAACCGGGAAATCTTTACCTACTTGCTTAAAACCTAGTTGTAACATTTGTTCACGAGTAGCTCCTACGACAACATAGTCTCGTTCTTTAACTGGCAATTTTAATAACTGGTCTCTAACTGCTCCGCCAACTAAATAGATTTTCATTTTTATTTTAATAGTAAAACGTGGTATACGTCAAAATATAAAGAAAAAAAATGGCGATTTCAAATTTTTAGCAAGAAGAGGATTGCTTTTTTATTTTTTTATCATAGAATGAAACAAAAATAGGATGAATAGGTTAGATATGGTAGTGATTCGTTTATCGCGAGGCGGAGCAAAAAAGCAGCCTTTTTATAAAGTGGTAGTTGCAGATCAACGCTGTGCTCGTGATGGTCGTTATTTGGAACAAGTCGGTTTTTTTAATCCGATCGCAGTAGGTGGGGAACATCGTTTAGATTTAAAACAAGAAAGGGTAGATTATTGGCTAAAAATAGGAGCTCAACCTTCTGAACGAGTTGCTGCGTTATTAAAAGAAGGGGCTGACCCTGAAAAAGCCGCTCAACGTAAAGCGTTACGCTTGCAGAAAAATAAGCTGCGTTTGATGAATAAAGCAGCAGCGAAAAATGGCTCCGCAAACGAGGGAAGTGCTTCTGCCTAAGCAGTGTCAGGCCATTGCCAAGTTCGGAAGTACTTACGGCGTAAAAGGGCAGCTAAAAGTATATCCGTTTACTACTGCTCCTAGTGGTTTATTAAATTTTAGTCGTTGGTTTGATGGTAACGCAAAAGCATTGCTTTTTGAACATTTAAAGCAAATTAGAGATTATTTTGTAGTTTCTTTAGTAGGCATTACTACCCCAGAGCAAGCGCAGTCTTTCGTTAACCAGCTTATTTATGTGCCAGAAGAGGATTTCCCGGTTTTAAAAGCAGGGGAATATTATTGGTTTAATTTGTTAGGTTGTAACGTTGTTAACGTAAAAAAACAAGAACTAGGTCAAGTAACTAGTATTTTACCTACAGGTTCAAACGATGTATTAGTTGTGGAAAATCAAACGGGGAAACGGATCTTAATACCGTTTTTAACGGTGGCTAATAAAGTAATTATAAAAGTGGACTTACCGTTAAAATTAATTATAGTCGATTGGGAAATAGATTATTAATTGCAGAAACTTAAGTTTTTAGCGTGAAACGAATAAGAGGTTTTACCCTTTTAGAGGTATTAGTAGCGTTAACGATCGTAAGTATTTTAATTACGGTCGGAAGTGTTAATTTTCGTAATTACCGTCTTTTAACTTTAGGGGGAGCTTTTGTTTCTGATTTAGAACATTTATTAAAAGAAACGCGTACCTATGCGCTTGAAGGTCATTGCCGATTATCTTTGTTACTGGACCAAAAAGTCGTTTATCTAATTTCCCCTGAAAAACAGGAAGTAGCTTTAAAAATACCTGCAGGAGGGCAATTAAGTTTTAAAAATAAATGGGGATATAATCAAGAAATTATTTTTTTGCCAAACGGTAAATTATTACATACACGCGGTTCTTTGTATTTTAATTGGTCAAAATTTAAATGGCGTCTAATTTGTTTGGAAAACGGGAGTATTAGAATCGAGCGAGATCATAATGAACAATAAAAATTTCTGGAGATATTTATTAGTACGTATTTTTTCGGTGCGAGAATGGGATAATCATTGGGTTTTTTTCATTTTAGGTCTTCATTTTAAGATTAAAATAAAACGTCCAGTACCTAAAAGTGAAGTGCAACGTTTTGGATTAAATGTTAAGAAACGAGCAATACCGTTGGTCATTTCTTTAACTAGTTTTCCGGCTAGAATTAACGCGGTAATCGATACGATTAAGTCGCTTTTACTGCAAACTTGTTTACCAGATTATTTGATTTTGTGGTTAGCTAAAGAAGAATTTCCTAACGGTCTTCCAACGGCATTAACGGCTTTACAAACGCTAGGATTAGAAATTCGTTGGTGTGATAATCTACGTTCTTATAAAAAATTAATACCGACTTTACAATTATTTCCTAAAGCGATTATCGTCACTTTTGACGACGATATTTACTATGCTGAAGATACGTTAGCGCGTTTGTACGAAAACCACTTACGTTTTCCGAACGAAGTAATTGCCGGTCGTATTGGTCGAATTGGTAAAACGAAAACGGGTTTTGGTTGGTTATCGGAACGAGTCAGGTGGGGTAGAGATTACGATAATCCTAGCTATTTTAACGTTTTAATTGGTTATGGAGGTTGTTTGTATCCTCCGGGTTGTTTGTCGACTACTTTTTTGGCAAGAACTAGTGGTTTTGAATTGTTACCTACCCATGATGACTTATATTTTTGGGGGGCGGCAGTTGCTAATCGCGTTAAGATTCGGGGCATTCAAATTAGTCGTTTTACCTATTTACCAGCAACTCAGCAGTATGGTTTATGTAAAGTGAATCGCCAAGGTAAAGGGATTAGCATTAACGAGGGTTTAACCATTTTATTTCAACGTTATCCTGAACTGCAAACTTTTTTAGCAAACCTAAACGAAAATTGATTATACGACCATTTTCATTTAAATTATTAACTATTATCGTACGAGAGGGAGTATGAACTTAACAATCTTAGGCGCAGGTAGTTACGGAGTAACGTTGGCTAATTTATGGAAAGCTTCATTTGCTAAAATTGTTTTATGGGATATTGAATTGCCAAAAGAGCGTTATTGCCAAAAACCGATACCTCATCGGTTGGCTAACGAAATTGCAATAGAACCAGATTTAACTAAAGCGGTCCAAGAGAGTGACTTAGTCGTTTTAGCCGTTGCGAGTAAAGGTGTTAGAAACGTTTGCCAAGCGTTAAAAAAAAGATTAAAACCAGAAGTCTCTGTTATTAACGTGGCTAAAGGCTTAGAAATAGGTTCTTTAAAACGTTTAAGTGTAGTTATTCAAGAAGAATTACCTAATCCCGTCATGGTTTTGTCAGGACCGAATCTGGCTGTCGAAATATTGCAAAAAAAACCTACGGCTTCCGTATTAACCGGGTATGACTCTCATTTATTGCTGAAATGGCAAAAAATTTTAAGTACTCCGTTATTTAGGATATATACGAATTTAGACGTCATTGGGGTAGAATTAGGAGGGGCTTTAAAAAACGTTTTGGCGATTGCTTCTGGTTTCGTTGAAGCGCAAAATTTAGGTTATAACGCAAAAGGGGTAGTTTTAGCCCGAGGGATTGGGGAGATTGTTCGATTAGGCGTGCGGTTAGGGGCTAAAGCAGAAACTTTTTTAGGTTTATCAGGTGTCGGTGACTTAATTGCTACTTGTTCAAGTGATTTAAGTCGTAATTATCGAGTGGGTAAGTGGTTAGCCGAAGGTTTAACTTTAAAACAAATTACCGAACGATTGGAGTCAGTAGCAGAAGGAGTTGAAACCGCTAGGAACATTATTATTTTAGCACGTCAATGTAACGTTGCTGTACCCTTAACAGAATTAATTTGTCACTTGTTTGAAGAACGGTTAGCTCCACAAGTAGTAGTGGATATTTTAATGAGTAGGGATTTAAAAGGGGAATAAAAAGAATTCATTGACTTTCGGTGGTTTTATTGCATACTAAAGTTTCAGGTAATTTTGGTCGCGAGATTACCAATCAGTAATTAATTGGATAGGTAAGAATATGAAAAAAGAATTTAAAATTGAAGCAAGTTTACGTCAAAAGAAAGGAAAAGGTGCGAGCCGCCGTTTGCGTAAAGAAGATTTAGTGCCGGGAATTATTTACGGTTTAAATCAAAATCCGTTATCGATTCAAGTTTCCCATCGGGAATTAATGCGTTTATTAGAAGATGACCGAGTGTATACTTCAGTGGTAAGGATCGTTTTAGATGGTAAAGGAGAAATGGTGATTTTACGTGATCTGCAACGTCACGTTTATAAACCTAAAATTTTACATTTTGATTTTCAACGTATCGATGAAAATGAAATGATTACGATGAAAATTCCTTTACATTTTAGTGGTGAAGAATCAGCTCCGGGGGTAAAAATTGACGGGGGGGTGATTTCTCGGTTATTGGCAGACGTAGTCGTTAGTTGTTTACCGAAGGATTTACCTGAGTTTATTAGCGTAGATTTATCAAAAATGGCTTTAAATGAAGTCATTAAATTATCGGATTTAATTTTGCCGGCAGGAGTACAATTATTGAATTTATTGCACGGTAAAGATTCTACCGTAGTTACTTTATATGCGTTAAAAGAAGCAGCGAAAGGTGAAGAAGATAACGCTAATGCTGAAAATAAAGGATAGGTTGATCATTTGGAATCTAAACGGTTGATTGTGGGGCTAGGTAATCCGGGCCCCCAATTTGATAATACCCGACATAACGTTGGTTTTTGGGTATTAGATAGTTTTTTTCATCGTCTAGATTGGCAATTGGAAAAAAAGTTTAAAAGTTTTTGGTTAAAAGAACGTAATAGTTTTTTTATTAAACCTACTACTTATATGAATAATAGCGGAGCGGCAGTAGTACTGATGATGCAGTATTATCGAATCCGTGTCGAAGACCTATTAGTAGTTCATGATGAAATTGATTTTCCGCCCGGAGTTAGCAAATTAAAAAAAGGAGGGAGTAGTTCTCATAACGGCATTAAAGATATCGTACGGTGTTTAGGTACAGATCATTTTTGGCGTTTAAGGGTAGGAATTGGTAGGCCACAACGAGGTCAAGTGTATGATCACGTTCTAGGTACTTTTTTAAAAGCAGAACAGGATCAATTATCGAAAGTAATCACGAAAGTTAAACGTTACCAGGAAGAGCTTTTTTATGTAGGTGATTTGGAAAAAGCGAGAGATTCGTTTAATTTTAATCCGTTGTAAAAGCGTTATGGACAGCTTAGAACGGTATTTTGACGTTATTTTTTACCGTCTTAAGAAAAATGACGGTTCACGTAACTAATGAGTCGTTAGGTTGGTTAAGCTGAAGAAAAGGACGAGATATTATGTAGTTGAAGCCGTTTTTTGCTTCGTTACTTTTTTTAGAGGATTTTGCCATACTACTTCGATTAATTTTTCAGGGTGACAATGGAGAATTCTTTTGAGATTTTTACAATCGTTACGGTGAATCGTAATCCCTTTTGATCGAGTAATATATCCGGTAATAGGTTCTTGGGGTTTAGGATGACAACATTTAGCGCAATTGATTAGAATGTTACTTACTCCTTTGACCGTGACAGCAAGTTTGAGTGAATCGGTAACAGCATTGACGTTTAATATTAACGGTTTATCGAGGGGAACTGGATGCTCGATTAAGAGCATATTTTCTAGTTGCTGACCAGTAATTTGTCCAGAACCTAAATTTTCCCATAAATGTTGCAAGGAATTTAATTTAAATTTATGCAACCATAAATGAGGATCGACTTCTTTTTTTAATTTACGTAGTAGTTTGTTGTAAAGCTGTTCACCGAGGAGACGGTTTGCTTTTAAGGCTTCTTTTTTAAACCAGTGGTTAATTTTAAGTTTAGCGCGATTAGTACGGATATAACCGAGGCTAGTAATCAGCCAATCTCTTTTAGGAAAACTATGTAAACTAGTGACAACTTCTACTTTATCTCCGTTTTTGAGTAGCTGAGTTAAAGGAGCAATGACATTATTTACTTTAGCTCCGATGCAGTGGTGTCCGACACTTTCGTGGATATAATAGGCAAAATCTAACGGAGTAGCTAAAAAAGGCATTTCAATAATATCCCCTTTCGGGGTAAAAACGTAAATGAAGTCGTTAAAAATAGTCGTTAATTTAACGTCAATATTTTTTTGCCAGGCCATTAATTCGTGTAACCAATTTAATTTTAATTGGTATGCATCTAATTTATGGTTTTCTTTATAAATCCAATGCGCAGCTAATCCTAATTCTGCATATTGATGCATTTGTTCGGTACGAATTTGAATTTCTATTATTTGTGGACCATTTGCGTCGTAGACGATAGCGGTATGTATCGATTGGTAACCGTTAGGTTTAGGAGTAGCAATGTAATCGTCAAATTCTTCGGGTAAATATTGCCAATGATCGTGGATAATACTTAGTACTTTATAACAATCTGGTACGGAATTGACTAAAATACGGAACGCAATAATATCACAAATACCTCGTACTTGGGTATGTTTGCGCATCATTTTGCGGTGAATACTATAGAGATGTTTTGCTCTCCCTACGATTTTTAAAGTTTCAAGAGGTTGAAGCAATTGTTTAAGACGATCAATAATCGTTTTGATTTGGTTTTCTGGTTCAGGAAACAAAGTATCAATTTGTTGTTTTAAGTTTTGGTAAACGACGGGGTCATTAAACTTGAAGGTGAGGTTTTCTAATTCGTATTTTAATTTATTAATCCCTAAACGATTGGCTAATGGATTGTAGATGATTTCGGCTTCTTTAGCTAATTTAATTAAGGTGGTGGGGTCAGCGTGATTTTGGTCTGCTTCTTCCATGCGGATTAAATGTTCGGCAATTTTTAACGTAATTAAACGTACGTCTGTAGCCATTACTAGAAACATTTTACGTAAATTGTCGATATTTTGGTATGAGTTAATAATCTGTTGATTAATGATGGTTAGTTTATCTAAGTTTTGTAGTTTTAATAATTGTTGTAAAATAGGGTTATGAAGATAAGGGGCAAATTCTTCTTTGTTCGTTGGTAGAATTTTGTTTTCGTAAATTAAAGCGGTAGCAATAGTTTCTTCGTCAAAATTTAAAGTTAATAAAAGAGTGGCCAGCTTCGTGCGAGGTTCTTTAATGTTAAAATGCTCCGTAATAAAATTCCAAGCGTTTTTAATAAAATGAGATTGTTGTGTTAACTGGTAAATTTGTTCAGGCATTTTAAGTACGCAAAAATAGTTTATTTAAATCTTTTTGGGTAAATTGGATCCAGGTTGGTCTACCGTGGTTGCAACGATCACTGTTAGGTAATTGTTCAATTTGTTTGAGCAATTGATTACTTTCGGGAAGCGTTAAAGCTTGCCCGGCACGTACGCTGTTATGGCAAGCTAGCGTCGCTAAAAAATGGTTAACTTGCTCGGTAACTTTATTTGCGTTCGTCAAAAAAGTTAATTCGTTAATTACTTCTATAAAGATGTTTTCTGACGGGTGACTTAAAAGGGCAGGTAGGCTAAGGAGCGTAACTTCTTTTTCTCCACTAATACGCCATTCAAATCCTAATGTTTTTAAAAAAGCGGAATGATTTTCCAAATTTTCAACGTTTTTTAATGAAACGGTCAGGGGAGAAAGCAAACGTTGGGCTGGAATGCGTTGATATTGACGAAATTCGTTTTTTAGTTGTTCGTAAGTAATTCGTTCGCAGGCGGCGTGAATATCCACGATGACTAAACCTTCACTATTTTCAGCTAATAAATAGGTATTATGAATTTGAGCCAAAGCTTTACCAAGATCTACTTTTTTAGGAGAAGAAGGTTCTTCTATTGGGGGAAGGACTGTTGCTTGATCTGTTAGGAACTGATCTGGAAGCGAATCAGGAGTTTTACAAGGAGCGGAACGAAGGGGAGAAGCGGTAGCAGTTAAAGCTAATTGTTGAACGGAGGTTTTTTGCTCGGTTTGAGGAGTAAGGTTATTTGCGCTGCAAGCTGACTTAGTTTCGGCTTTAAATTGTTGATTGATTTTTTGTACTTCGACGTTCGTTAGTGGTTTGAACGGAGATAAATTTTGTTTTTTGGTTGCTAAATTTACCGGTGGAAGAGGAACGGGGTTAGTTTTTCTTTGGAGTAACCCTTGTTTCAGGGCGTTAAAAACGAAACTGTAGAGGATTTTAGGTTCGTTAAAACGAACTTCGTTTTTAGTAGGGTGCACGTTAACGTCGAAAAGTTGAGGATTTACTTCTAAGAAAAGTAACGTTACTGGATGAGTGTGCAGCGGTAATAGATCCTCATAAGCCAAACGAATAGCATGCATTAAAGTTTTGTCTCGAATCCAGCGACGATTTAAGTACAGATATTGAAAGTCGTTCTGATTTTTATGTAAGCTAGGATCACTAATCCATCCGTATAATTTGTAACCTTCTCTTTCGGCTTTGATAGGGATCGATCGTTGGCTGAAGTTTTCAGTTAAAATTTTATTCGCTCGATGTAATTGAGTTGGTGGATCAAAAGCGGGAGAAAATTGCCAAATCGTTTTTTGGTTGTGTTTAAAGACAAAACTAATTTCGTTATGACTAAGAATTAATTTACCTAACCAATCGCTGAGGTAATTGTATTCGGTAGCGGGTTTTTTGAGAAATTTTTGTCTCACGGGAACGTTAAAAAAAAGGTCGCGAATTTCAACGGTAGTGCCGAGAGGATGTACGGCAGGGGTAATTTTAAATTGATTAGGGTTACCTTCACAAGTAATTTGATGAGCGATTTGATCAGTGGCTGTTCGAGAAATTAATTTAAATTTAGTAATGGAAGCAATACTTGCTAAAGCTTCTCCTCGGAACCCTAGGGTTTCGAGGGTGTTCAAGTCTTCGAAGAGTTGAATCTTACTGGTAGCGTGTTGTGTTAAGGCTAACGGTAATTCTGCTTTTTCAATACCGTGGCCATTATCGGTAATTTTTAAAAAAGTAACCCCACCGTTTTCGGCTTCAACCGTAATTTGATCAGCATAGGCATCAAAACTATTTTCTAGTAGTTCTTTAAGAATAGAACTAGGTCGTTCGATGACTTCTCCGGCAGCAATTTGATTAATTAATTGTGCATTTAAAATTTTAATCGCCATTCTTTTCTCCTTATTTATAGAGATATTATAAATAAGGAGGGAAAAAAGCAAAAAAATATATAAATTTTACAGTAGTTTTTACTAACTACCAGCTAAACGTTAAATAAAGCACTTACGGATAATTTTTGATCAACGCAACGAATGGTGTCTGCTAAGAGGTCACTAATCGTTAATTGCCTAATTTTAGGACATGCTTTAGCTTTTTCGCTTAAAACGATCGTATCGGTAACGATTACTTCTGAAATGGACGATTTTTCTAGATTTTCAATCGCGTGCCCAGACAAAATAGGATGAGTGGCATATACGGATACGGTATTAGCCCCCTCTTCTACTAATTTTTTAGCGGCTAAACAGATCGTACCGGCCGTATCGATAATATCATCGACTAATAAACAATCTTTCCCTTTGACGTTTCCGACAATGTTCATTTCTTCTACTTGATTATAGGTTTCTCGACGCTTATCGATTACCGCAAAGTTGATTCCTCCTAAACGTTTAGCTACAGCTCTTGCTCTCGAAACACCTCCTACGTCTGGAGAAACGACGATGGGAGCTTTTAAATGCTTATGTTCAATATCTTTATAGATGATGGTCGTACCATATACGTTATCTACTGGGATGCCGAAAAAACCTTGGATTTGTTCAGCATGCAAATCAACGGTAATTAACCTAGAAACCCCGGCTACTTCCATTAAATCAGCAATTACCCGTGCACTAATAGGTACTCGGGCTGAGCGTACTCTGCGATCTTGGCGAGCATAACCAAAGTAAGGTACAACGGCAGTAATGCTGGCTGCTGAAGCCCGGCGTAAAGCATCTACCATGATAATTAATTCCATTAAATTATCGTTAGTTGGTGTGCAAGTAGATTGTAATACGAAAACGTCGTGTCCACGAACGTTTTCTAAAATTTCTACCATGATTTCTCCATCGCTAAATTTACCTACTTTAGCTTTGCCTAAACTAATGTTTAAGCGTTGAGCTACACGATTAGCTAAATCTAGATTGGCATTGCCGGAAAATAATTTCATAAGGCCTTTGTGATTATAATATAATGCTCAAATTGATAAACTTTTTGCTTTAACTTGTCAAGGAGAATTAATCTGTTCAAACCTTCAAACGAGAGAGATTTTTTGAGAATCGGTTGACAATAGCTAATTATTTGTTAGTATTAAAAATGTTTTTAATAGGCCAGATAGCTCAGTCGGTAGAGCAGAGGACTGAAAATCCTCGTGTCGGCAGTTCGATTCTGCCTCTGGCCATTTTAAATATGGTAGACTTTAGTAGTCTTTCTCTTTGTTGCCTAGGCAACTTAAAATAAACCAAAAGGAGAATAATGAGACATTATGAGATAATTTTTTTAGTTCATCCTGATCAGAGTGAACAAGTTCCAATGATGTTAGAACGTTATAAAAATATCGTAAAAAATTATAAAGGTACGATTCATCGTTGTGAAGATTTAGGGCGTAGAGGTTTAGCTTATCCAATCAATAAAGTACATAAAGCGCATTATGCTTTATTACATATTGAGAGTAATTTAGAAGCGTTAAACGAAATTACGGAAAGTTTTAAATTTAATGATGCGATTTTACGTTATTTGGTTTTGCAAAGAAAACAACCAATCAACGTGGAATCTTGTTTGTTGAAAGCTAAAGATGATAGCCATAAAGAAGAGGGTGAACGATGGTAACGGATAAAAAACAATTTTGTGACGAAGAGATCGATTATAAAAATCTTGATTTTTTGCGTAAAAGTATTCTAGAAAGTGGCCGGATTATTCCGGGTAGATTAGCGGGTTTATCTCCTAGTAAACAACGCAAGATGGCCAAAGCAATTAAGTTAGCTAGATTTTTAGCTTTATTGCCTTATACAGATAAACATCATAAAAATTAAATCTGGCGAGGTTACGATGGAAGTTATTTTATTAGAAAATGTAAGAAATCTAGGTAAGATTGGGGCAAGGGTAGTTGTTAAACCAGGTTATGCTAGAAACTATTTAATCCCTTACGGTAAAGCAAACGTAGTTAATAAAGCTAATTTAGAAAAGTTTGAAAGTCAAAGGGAAGAGTTAGAAAAACGCATGTTAGATGCTTTAAATGAAGCTAAAGCTAGGGCGGAACAATTCGCGGCTGTTAACTTAATTGTGCCGGTAAAAGCTACTGATGACGGTAAATTATTTGGTTCGGTTGGTGTTGCGGTGATTGCCGAAGCTTTTGCGAATCATGGTTTGGCGATTAAGAAAAATGAGATTAGTTTACCTCAGGGAGTGATTCGTCAACTAGGTACTTATGAAGCAGTCTTATTGTTGCATAGTGAAGTAACGTTGAAAGTTAAAATTAATATCGTAAACGAAAAGTAATCGATTTTTGTTTACTATGTCTGCTAAAAAGCAACCTAAAGATATTCAGAACGAGAGGGGAGTTAAGATAACTCCTCCTGCTTCTTTAGAAGCAGAGCAATCGGTCTTAGGTGGTTTGATCTTAGACAATCTATTATTTGAAAAAATTAGTAATTTATTGACGGAAAGTGATTTTTATTTCAGTCAGCATCGTTTAGTTTTTCAGGCGATTACTAGTCTTAATAATAAAGATCAGCCGTTCGATATTTTAACGATTACAGAATATTTAAATAAAATCGGTAAATTAGAAGAAGCGGGAGGAGAAGCAGGTATTTTTGAATTAGCTAAACGAGTACCAGCTGTAGCTAATATTGGAGTCTATGCCGATATTATTAAAGAAAAATCGATTTTAAGAGAATTAATTCATGTTAATCAAGAAATTGGCGAATTAGTTTTTGGACTAGGAGAACGTAAAGCGCAAGATATTTTAGAAGAAGCAGAGGCTAAAATTTTCAATATTAATCGACATTACCAACAAAGTAATGGGCCTAAAAATATTGCTTCTTTTTTAGGTAAAACAACCGAAAGGATTGACGTTTTATCGAAATCTGACAGTATCGTTACTGGTTTATCTACAGGGTTTGTGGATTTAGACCGAGAGACGGCAGGTCTTCAAAAAGGGGATTTAATCGTCATTGCAGGAAGGCCTTCAATGGGAAAAACTTCTTTTGCGATGAACATCGTAGAAACCGCGGTTATGAAAAACGAAGCTTGTGTTCTAGTTTTTAGTTTAGAAATGCCCGGAGAATCGTTATGTATGCGTTTATTATCTTCTTTAGGGAGAATTGATCAAAACAGGGTTAGAACTGGTAAGTTACATAAAGAAGATTGGGCTAGTTTAAATTCAGCCGTGAGTATGATTTCGGAACGTTCTTTGTACATTGATGATTCTCCGGCAGTTAGCCCAGCAGACATTAGGGCTAAAGCAAGAAGGTTAGCTAAAATGCATAATTTAGGGCTCATTGTCGTTGATTATTTACAATTAATGAAAATTCCTGGGTTTAAAGAAGGGAGGGTAGCTGAAATTGCTGAAATTTCTCGGGGATTGAAAATTTTAGCTAAAGAATTAAATGTTCCCATTATTGCTTTATCTCAATTGAATCGTGGTTTGGAGCAACGAGTAGATAAAAGGCCTCAAATGGCTGATTTACGTGAATCGGGAGCAATCGAACAAGATGCTGATTTGATTTTATTTATTTATAGAGACGAAGTCTATCATGAAGATAGTGACGATAAAGGTGCTGCAGAAATTATTATTGCTAAGCAACGAAATGGTCCAATTGGTAAAATTAAATTAACTTTTTTAGGAAACTATACTCGTTTTGAGAACTACACGGTAGGGGCGTAAGTGAAACGTTTAAAACTAATGGGAAAGTTTTTATCGGTTTTGATGTTATGTACGATCACTTGGTGTGGGTCGGCTTTTATTTTTGGTTTAAAAATTAAACAACAGTACCGAAATTTTTTGGTAGTTATTAATCATAATACTCCTTTTCAAGTTAAATTAGTTAAATTTAAAAGGGGCATTTTTAATTCTCAGGCAACGGCTGAAATTACTTTAGAACCGTGGTTAAAAAATCCCAAAATTAAATGGCAGATGCATACTACGTTTGTACATGGGCCAATAGTTTTAGATCAAATTAAAATTAATTTTTTACGAGTATTAGCGGAAACGAGCTTAACTTGTATAGGGGGCGATTTGGAGTTAAATCCTGCCGTAATGGGGGAATTAAGGTTAAGTTTGGGGGGGCGTTTAAAATTTAAATTAAAATCGCAAGAAAAATTACACCTTTTATCTACTAAAAAAGCGCTAACTTTTCAAGGTGAAATTAAAGATCAAAATTTGAGTTTAGAATGGTATTTGCCGAAATTATTAGTCGAGCGTGAAAATAAATATTTGGAAATTAAAGAGGGGAATTTAGACATCATTAAAAATTATTCGGCGGACGATCAGGTGTGGTTAGGAACTCAGACGTTAGATATTGAACAAGTTAAATTAGAAACGGAAAAAAGTAAGTTACAGTTAAAAGGGATCTTTTTAAATAATCATTTACAAAAGAAAGAAGATCATTTGCTTTTTGAACTCAACGGACGCCTTAAGAAAATCATTTATAACGACGATGGTTTCGATAACAATTTTTTTAGCGTATTTGTCAGTACGGCGAATAAGGAAGTTTTCAACGGAAAAATTAGACCGTTGTCGTTGGATCAATATAGTGACGTGTTAGAAATTTTAGAAGGCTTATTGAGTGCTCCTTTAGATTTAAAAGTAACGGGGAGTTCGGATACTTATTTAGGTAATGCATTATTAGAAGTAGAGTTTAAGAACGTTGGTACGGGTAATCAATTGAACTTAATCCATCAGTTAAAAAAGGTGGATGTTGGCATTAACTTAAAATTGAAGCGTCCGTTATTTTTATTTTTAGTTAAAAAATTTTCCGATAATTTTTTAGCATTATATCAACAGTGGTTAAATACCGGGAAAATACTTTATGACGCAACTACGGATGCTGTTCAAGTATTAATCAAATATACGGATCAGAAATTATTAATAGGGGGAATGCCGGTTTCAATTAATTTTTGAAGAAGCTATGTACAACAAGTATAATCATCGCTATTTAAAAGTAGCTACTAAAAATAAAAAAAAGAAACAGAATAAATTGGTAATTTTTTTAATATTGGTTATCGTCGTTTTAAGTGGTTGCCTTTTAAGATTAAATCCTCAGGTTACGAATTATTTAGCTAAAATTAAGCCGTTAGAAATAAAAAATTTTGTTTCATCGTTTAAAGCAACTCAACAACAAGAAATCATGTTTGAATTTTACGATAATAATCGAACGGAAGAAATAGAAATTTATTCGTTAAATTTATTAAATACTCAGAATTTTGCTTTAGCTGATAAATTAAAAGCACACGTTATCCTTTTAGGGATGTCGGCTAACATTCAGACGGTGAAAAAAAATTATTTGGTTACTAGTGGTCCTTATTATAGTTTAAAAGCGGTTAATCAAGCCAAAAATCGTTTGTTAAAACATAAAATCAAAAGTACTTTAGTCGTCAAAAAAATCAAAAAGAGCAAGCATATAAATTCGACAGTTAACGGTTAAAATTTGCGGCATAAATTAAATTATTCTTTAATCTAGATTATCAATGATCATCTTTTTATTAAATTAGCTTGAAGGTTAGTTAGGCATTAGGTACATTCGCTTAAGTGGTCAAGTGAATTAAGGTACAGGTTTGGAGAAAAATTACGTATATTTGTTAACGGTTAGAAATAAAATCATTAAAATGACTTTGCAAGAAAAAATATGCATTGAGTTATTATGTATGGGCCATTCTACTAAAATGATCGCTAAAAAGTTAAGTTTATCTCCGCGTACAGTAGAATACTATTTAAGGAAAACTCGTATTCAACTAGAATGTAATAAAAAATTGGATTTAATTTTACTTTTTAGTCGGCTTAAATGGAAAAAAATAGTAATCTAACGAACATGATTGAATAATCTGAGGAATATTTTCAATAGACCATTTTAGACATAGGCGAATAAATTTTAAAAAATTTTTTAAAGTAACTCTTTGGGGAGGAAAAGGTGAAATTAAGATTCCTTGATTAAGTTGTTAAATCATGCCAGAATAAAAAAAATTGAGGAAAAACAATGGTCTATAGTATGACTGCGTTTGCTAAGCAAACGTTTAATATCGATAATCTAGAATTGGTGATGACGATGCGCTCTGTAAATCACCGTTTTTTTGATTTAAATTTGAAGTTGCCAGAAGCATTACAAATTTTTGAATGGAAAATCAGAAACCTATTAAGAAGCGAATTAAAACGCGGCAAAGTGGATTTTACGATTAATTTAAATAAAGCACAAAACGGTAATCATTTCGTGATGGATCTCGAATTTTTAAAAGTTTTGAAAGAGAATAGTGACGTATTAGAAAAATTTTTCCCGAATCTACAGGTTGAATTTACCCGGTTTATTAATTTACCAGGTTTAATTAAACGTGAAGACACCGTTTTTGTGGAAGAGGAAATTCTAGCTCAATGTTTGGGGGTAATTCAAAATTTAAAAGTAATGCAGCGAACGGAAGGAGATCACTTAGTAAAATTTTTAAAAGTGCGTTTGAATAAAATTAAAGAAATCGTGCGGCAAATAGGTTTAATCGCCGAACAAAGTATTTTGGATTACCGCAACCATTTAAAAAAACAGGTGTTCAATTTAGTACAAGAAACGGACGTTAACGCTAAGTTACTTGAGCAATCCGTTTTATATTTTGCGGAAAAATCAGATATTACGGAGGAATTGGACCGATTAAAAGCGCATATTAAGGCAGTACATACTATATTAGATAGTAACGTTAACGAAGAAGTAGGGAAAAAATTAGATTTTCTAATGCAAGAATTTAATCGAGAAGCTAATACGTTAGCTTCTAAAGCCGCTAATCTAGAAATTACCGAAGCGGCGCTAGAATTAAAATTATTAATTGAACAGATGAGAGAGCAAGTACAAAATATTTTATGAGATTAAATCAATTACGTGACGTTAAAATTGTTCGGCAATTTACGAAATATGCGGAAGGTTCAGTTCTAATAACGATGGGCAATACGCAAGTATTATGTAACGCTACTATCGTTAATGAGGTACCTAATTTTTTAAAACATTCAGGTCAAGGTTGGGTTACCGCTGAATACGGAATGTTACCACGAGCGACTCATACTAGAGTTGATAGAGAAGCGACGAAAGGGAAACAAACCGGTCGTACTCAAGAAATTCAACGTTTAATCGGTAGAGCTTTAAGAAGTAGCGTCGATTTAAAGAAATTGGCGGATAAAACGATTATTTGTGATTGTGATGTTTTACAAGCAGATGGTGGCACGAGAACGGCTGCAATTACTGGAGCAAGCGTTGCTTTAATAGACGCAGTTAGTAAATTAGGGGGACATTTTGGTGAACCTGATTTTCCGGTACAGCATTTAGTCGCTGCAATTTCAGTAGGGATTCAAGATGAAGCGGTTTGGTTAGATTTAAATTATGAAGAAGATCATCAAATTGGAGCAGATTTAAACATCGTGATGCTAGATAACGGTGAATTAGTGGAAGTACAAGGAACAGCAGAACGCCGTTCTTTTGGCCGTCAAATTTTTAACCAAGCGTTAGATATTGCCGCTTTGGGGATTCAAAAATTAATTAAATATCAGCAAGAGAGTTTGGGATTATGAAGCAAGTATGTAGTTTTTGTGGGCGAGAAAAAACAAAACGGTTATTAGCGAACGAAACGGAAGAAGCTTTTATTTGTGACGAATGTATTAAAGATTTTCAGGAATTGGTAAAGGAAGAGGACCAAAAAGAAAATAAATCTTTACCGGCAAAGTTGTTAAAGCCGATGGAAATTAAACAATTTTTAGATCAATACGTGATAGGGCAAGAATTAGCTAAAAAAAGTTTAAGCGTTGCGGTTTATAATCATTACCAGCGCTTGTTGCATCAACAGCAATCGGAAGAAGAGGTAGAATTAAATAAAACGAATATTTTACTCATTGGGGCTACCGGTAGCGGCAAAACTTTGTTAGCAGAGAGTTTGACTAGAATTTTAGAAGTACCGTTTGTAATTGCGGATGCTACTTCTTTAACAGAAGCGGGTTATGTTGGGGATGACGTTGAAACAATGCTGCAAAAATTGTTAATCAAATGTGATTACGATATTCAGCGTGCAGAACGCGGGATTATTTATTTAGATGAAATTGATAAAATTGCTCGTAAAGGAGAAAACGTTTCAATTACGAGAGATGTTTCAGGAGAAGGAGTACAACAAGCATTATTAAAAATTATTGAAGGTACCGTAGCTAGAGTACCGGTGCAAGGTAATCGTAAACACGCTCAGCAAGAATGCGTTGAAATTGATACCCGTAACATCTTATTTATTTGTGGGGGGGCTTTTGACGGTTTAGAAAAAATTATTCAAACGAAAAAAGAACAATATCGGGTTGGTTTTTCTGCTGATGTCATAAAAGAGCAAGACCAAAAACAAGTCGGCGAATGGTTGAAAAAAGTTGAACCAGAAGATTTAATTAAATACGGTTTAATTCCTGAATTTGTTGGTAGGTTACCGCTGATTACGGTTTTAAATAGTTTAAAAGAAGAAGACCTTGTGGAGATTTTGGTAAAGCCTAAAAATGCTTTAATTAAACAGTATAAAAAAATCTTTGCTTTGGACGGAATCGAACTAATCGTAGAGGATGAAGCTTTGTTAGCCATGGCTAAGAAAGCGATGGCACAACAAATTGGCGCGAGAGGATTACGATCTATTTTAGAAAAAATGTTGTTAGAAATAAGGTTTGAAGCACCGTCGATCGAAAATTTAAAGCAAATAAAAATTACAGCCGCGGTTGTAAATGGAAAGAGTGACCCTATCTTAGTATTAAGATAGTGAGGATTAGTGATTTAACTGGTTATGTTGAAGAAAAAATTACGTACTGCAAAAATAAGGGTTTTAGCTTTTAAAGATTCTATTATTTTCCCGGGGAATATGGTGCCATTATTTTCTAAAATAGGAAAGGATGGTGAGCCTGAGCTTGATTTAAAACTAGGCCAGATAGTTTTCTTTGTGTTACAACGTTCTGGAGTTGAACAGTGCAATAAAATCACCGATATCTTTGAAGTTGGAGTAATGGCCCAAGTTTTACAGATTAATAAGATTTCAGAAAAAGAATGTAAAATTTTAGTAGAAGGTTTGCAACGGGGTAAGATTAAAAGTTTGTTGGTTAGTGAGGAAAATAAACAATTATACGGGCAAGTTACTCCGTTAAAAGACGTTTTTGATGCGGCAGATATTAATTTAGATGCGGCTTTAAGAAAGTTATTGAAGAATTTTGCAGAATTCGTTTCTTTAATCGGAAATAATACGCAAACGAATATCGACTTTGAAAGTTTATCGCTTCATAGTGAACCGGGAAAAATTGTCGATAGTATCGTTAATTATTTAGGGACCGTTGGACTTATTCAAAAACAGGAGTTATTAGAATTATTAATAATTAAAGAGCGTATCGCTAGGGTGTTAACTTATTTGCAATATGAATTAGAATTGTTACGGATCGAAAATAAAATTGAAGATCGGGTGAAAAAACAATTACATGCTTCTCAAAAAGAGTTTTATTTAAATGAAAAATTAAAAGCAGTCAAATCTGAATTAGAAACGCTGGGAGCTAGGCGGTTAGAAGAAGTTACTCCGGAATTAGATAAATTAAGAGAAAAGTTTAGTAAATTAGAATTATCTAAAGAAGCTAAGGAAAAAGTAGAGTTGGAAATGAAACGTTTGGCGAGTATGCCCGTTTTTGCAGCAGAGGCAGGGGTTTGCCGTAATTACTTAGAGACTTTGGCTAGTTTACCTTGGTCACGTTGTACAGAAAACCAGCTATCTCTTACTGAAGCAGAAGCTATTTTACAAGAAAATCATTACGGTTTAAAAAAAGTTAAAGAGCGCATTTTAGAATACTTGGCTGTACAATCTAGAATGAAAAAAACCAAAGGCCCTATCCTATGTTTAGTGGGAGCCCCGGGAGTTGGAAAAACTTCGTTGGGACGTTCTATTGCTCGTGCTACAGGTCGAGAATTTGTTCGTATTTCTTTAGGCGGGATTAGTGATGAAGCTGAAATTAGGGGACATCGACGTACTTATATTGGAGCAATGCCAGGTAAAATTATTCAAAATTTAATTAAGTGTAAGGTTAATAATCCGCTATTTGTATTGGATGAAATCGATAAAATGGCCGAAGATTTTCGTGGAGATCCGGCTTCGGCTTTATTAGAAGTATTAGATCCAGAGCAGAACGGTAGTTTCGTTGATCATTTTTTAGAAGTAGAATATGATTTATCTAACGTAATGTTTATCGCGACGGCGAATAGTTTAGATATCCCTTATGCATTGTTAGATAGAATGGAAATTTTACGTTTAGAAGGTTACACCGAAGAAGAAAAGGTTAAAATTGCTGAAACTTATTTAATTCCTAAACAAATAAAAGAAAACGGTTTAAAGCCAGAAGAGCTTAAAATTGATCGTGAAGTGATTATAGAAATTATTCGCGCTTACACTCAAGAAGCGGGAGTGCGTAGTTTAGAACGTGCTCTTGCTAAAATTTGCCGTAAAGGGTTAAAACAAATTTTAACGCAACACGTCGATACGGTACAAATAACGAGAACCAATTTAGAAGATTATCTGGGAGTTTACCGTTATACTTTTGGAAAGATTGATAATCAGGCAATGGTAGGGGAAGTTAATGGTTTAGCTTGGACAGAAATGGGAGGAGACTTATTGAAAGTGGAAGTAGTTTTAATCCCAGGCAAAGGAAAGGTGACTCTAACGGGGCAATTGGGAGAAGTAATGCAAGAATCGGTGCAAGCGGCCATTACCGTAGTGAGAAGTTTAAAACAAGAATTACGTTTAAAACAAGATTTTTACGAGAAGAACGATATTCATTTGCATGTACCAGAAGGAGCTACTCCTAAGGATGGTCCAAGTGCAGGTATTACGGTTTGTACCGCGTTAGTTTCAGCCGTAACGAAAATTCCAGCGAGAGTAGACGTTGCGATGACGGGAGAAATTACGTTAAGTGGTAAAGTATTAGCGATTGGTGGGTTGAAAGAAAAATTATTAGCTGCTTTACGTGGAGGGATTCGAACGGTCTTTATTCCGAAAGAAAACGAGAGAGATTTAAAAGAGATGCCTCAAGTAGTGATCGAGCAATTAGAAATCATTCCGGTTGATAACGTTAAAGAAGTTTTAAGTAAGGCTTTAGAAAAAAATCCTTTGATCAGTAAAATTAACGGCAAAAAAGTAGAGAAAAGAAAATAAAAATAATGGGGACAATTAGATCGTTGTTAAACGATAATTTACTTAAAAAGGTAAAAAAGAGGAGCGTTTTATAGTAAAATTTAATTAGGTAATTGGTAGTTAACGTAGAAAAGGAGACATAGGTAATGGTAAAAACAATAGAAGAACAGCTAGCTCATCCTTATCAGTACGGTTTTACTACTAAAATTGCGACGGAACGTTTAGCTGCCGGATTAAATGAAAGGGTTATTTACGAAATTTCAGCGAAAAAAAACGAACCGAAATTTTTATTAGCTTGGCGATTAGAAGCTTACAAAGCTTGGTTACAAATGAAAGAACCACATTGGGGAAAATTGAATTATCCTGCTATTGATTACCAAGCAATTAGTTACTTCGCGGCACCGAAAAAAAAAGGAGCTAAATCTTTAGCAGAAGTGGATCCAAAATTATTAGCGACTTACGAAAAATTGGGTATTCCGCTACACGAACAGGAGCAATTAACGGGTGTAGCGGTGGATGCGGTTTTTGACAGCGTATCGGTGGCTACTACTTTTAAAGCGCAGTTAGAAAAGCAACACATTATTTTTTGTTCTTTTTCCGATGCGGTCAATCAATATCCGGAATTAGTAAAGCAATATTTAGGTAGTGTCGTTTCTAATCGCGATAATTTTTTTGCCGCGTTCAACGCGGCAGTATTCAGCGAAGGTTCTTTTGTTTACATTCCTAAAGGAGTAAAATGTCCGATGGAATTGTCTACTTATTTTAGAATTAATGCTGCTAAAACTGGGCAATTTGAACGTACTTTAATTATTGCTGACGAAGAGAGTGAAGTTAGTTATTTGGAAGGATGTACCGCTCCGATTAGGGACGAGAATCAATTACATGCTGCGGTTGTAGAATTAATTGCGTTGAAAAAAGCGAAAATTAAATATTCTACGGTACAAAACTGGTATCCTGGTGATCAACAAGGTAAAGGGGGAATTTATAATTTCGTAACAAAACGAGGAGATTGTCGAGGAGATGATGCGGTGATTAACTGGGCACAGGTAGAAACTGGTTCTTCAATTACTTGGAAATATCCGAGTACTATTTTGCGTGGCGACCGTTCTAGCAGCGAATTTTATTCAGTAGCCGTTACGAATCATTATCAGCAAGCAGATACGGGAACTAAAATGATTCATTTGGGTAAAGATACCAAAAGTATCATTATTTCAAAAGGTATTTCTGCGGGCCATGGAGAAAATACTTACCGTGGTTTAGTGTATGCGATAGGGGAACGCGCAAATAATTATACGCAATGTGATTCTTTGCTGATCGGTAACCAGTGTGGCGCTCATACTTTTCCTACTTTAAAGGCCAAAAATGCTTCGGCTGTTTTAGCGCATGAGGCTACCACCACCAAAATTAGCGACGAACAATTATTTTATGCTAAACAACGAGGAATTGATCAAGTACAGGCTTTAACTTTAATTGTAAATGGTTTTTGTAAAGAGGTTTTTCAAAAATTACCGATGGAATTTGCGATTGAAGCTTATAAATTAATAGAAGTGATTTTAGAAGGGGTTAAAGAACATGCTTGAAATTAACCATTTGCAAGCTAAAATAGCGGAAAAAGAGATTTTAAAAGGTTTAAATTTAACGGTTAAACCTGGTGAAGTACATGTGATTATGGGACCGAATGGTTCTGGGAAAAGTACTTTAGCTAATATCCTGGCGGGAAGAGAAGGATACCAAGTCAGTGGTAGCGTTACTTTTTTTCAGCAAGACTTGTTAACTTTATTACCGGAAGAAAGGAGTGGTTTAGGTTTATTTTTATCGTTTCAGTATCCGATAGAAATTCCGGGAGTAACGAACTTAGTTTTTTTAAAAACCGCGTTAAATGCCTTAAGAAAAAGACAACAAAAACCGGCATTAGATTCGTTAGAATGCTTAAACATAATTAAAACCCATTGTCAATGCTTAGATTTAGAAGAAAATTTCCTCTACCGTCCTTTGAATGCTGGTTTATCGGGGGGAGAAAAGAAACGAAATGAAATCCTACAAATGTTAGTTTTAGAACCAAAATTAGTGATTCTAGATGAACCCGATTCTGGGTTAGACGTTGATGCGTTAAAAGTAGTAGGGCGCGGAATCAATTTGTTTCGTAAACCCGATAACGCCATCGTTTTAATTACCCATTATCGGCATCTGTTAAATTTAGTTCGCCCAGATTTCGTGCATATTTTGAAACAAGGGAAAATCGTTAAAACGGCAGGGATAGAATTAGTAGAACAAATTGAACGAACGGGTTATCAGTTCGAAGTTGACGAACGATAATTTGCTTGCATGTTCCATGAATTAGGTTAGAATATTCGTATTAAGATGAAGTGAATTGAGGAAGATTGAAATGTCTCGAGGCGTTAATAAAGTTATCTTGATTGGAAATGTAGGGGTGGATCCGGAAGTGCGTTATACGCCCAATGGAAATGCGGTAACTAGTATTTCGTTAGCTACTAGTGGCGTCTGGAAAGATAAACAGACCGGTAATATGCAAGAAAAAACGGAATGGCACAGGGTGGTGTTTTTTAATCGCCTAGCTGAAATTGTAGGGGAATTTGTTAAAAAAGGGACGAAAATTTATATCGAAGGAGCTTTACGCTCTAGAAAATGGCAGGATAAATCCGGGGCAGATCGATATACGACAGAAATTATCGTGAACGAAATGCAAATCTTGGATAATAAAGGTAATGGTAACTATGGTGGTAACGGGGATAATGCAGTTTTTGCGGGAAAAGACGAGGTGTTATCGCAAAGTAACGGTCATGATGACGAAATAGTGCCAGAAATTATTGATGACGATATTCCTTTTTAGTTAATTCGTACTAATCAATGAAGTTGTATCGAGGAACTAACGTTTCTCAAAGTTTGTTACCGGTAGTGATTACTATCGGTAATTTCGATGGTATACACCTAGGACATCAGCGAATCTTGGATTTTTTGTTAAAACAAACTAAAATTCAAAAGGCAAAAAGCATGGTGTTATCTTTTTATCCGATTACGAAAAACGCAAATACTTTAATGAGTTTTCGAGAAAAATGGCGTTATTTGTCTAATTTAGGCGTTGATTATTTATGGATGCTACCGTTTTTTATAATTAAGCAATGGTCTTGGCAGCGTTTTATTCAGTTTTTAAATCAACGTTTATTAATTAAACAATACGTTTTAGGAGCAGATTTTCGTTTTGGGTACCAACGTCAAGGGCAGGTTAGAGATTGCGAACAAAAAGTGACGGTGGTGCCGTTATATAAAGACGAACAACGTAAAATTAGTAGTTCTAGCCTACGTAGTACTGATCAATTAGAACAACTAAATCGGTATTTAGGTCGTCATTATGCGATTATTCGAAGAATCGTTAAAGGCGATGGGTATGGCAAAGTTCTTGGTTTTCCAACGATCAATATGGCTAGTGATTTTTTACCGCTGCAAGGGGTTTTTTTAGGGTATACGCTAATAAAAAAAACAAAATATTGGGGGTTGATTAACGTTGGGACCTGTCCTACTTTTCAAAAACAATTTCATTTGGAATTGCATTTATTAGATTTTAACGGCCAAATTAAAGAGCGATTTCTTTCGATTACTTTTTTATCTAAAATCAGAAACGAAATTTGCTTTAATTCGGCAGATGCGTTAGTCCAACAAATTCAAAACGATATTCAAGCTGCTCGGCAAATCATCTGTCATTTAAAAAGTTAGCGGATAAACAGCATCGTAAAACCGGCTAAAGCTAAATAAGGACCGAAAGCTATTTTTTTTCTAAAGCTTTTCTCTTTGGTAACCAGCATAATGAAGCAGTTAATGATTAAAGCCGTTAGCGAACTAATCACTAAGAGCAGCGGGAGATTTTGCCAGCCGAACCAAGCTCCTAAAGCGGCCATTAATTTACAATCTCCGTATCCTAAACCATCGACTCGAGTAATGATTTTAAAAATTTGGGCAATTAACCATAAAATTAAATAACCGATTACTGCCCCAAGTACGGCTTGAGGTAAAGGGGTGAAATAATCGTTTAGATTACAAATTAAACCTATCCAGATTAAACTTAACGTTAACTGATCGGGTAAAATTTGTTCTTGTAAATCGATGAAAATTAAAGCGATTAACGTATAGCTAAAGGTTAAAGTGAAAATTAAAATCTGGAAATGATAATCGAAATGAAAACCTACTGCTACACTGACCAGGCTCGTTAAAAGTTCAACGATTGGATAGCGAATCGGAATTGGTTTGCGGCAAAAAGCACATTTTCCTTTTAAAAAGCAGTAACTAAAAAGAGGGATATTGTGCCAACTTTTTAAGGGCGTATGGCATTGAGGACAAAAAGAGTTAGGCCAAGCTAAATTAAAAACGTTTGCTGGCGCGTTAACTGTTTGTGCTGTAATTTCTTGGTATGCCGAAACGAAAGATTCTTTAACCATAATTGGTAAACGGTAAATTATCACGTTGATAAAACTACCGAATAATAAACCTAAGAAAGCTAATAATATTAATTGCATCGTTTTTTCTATGTCGTTGTAATTTGAAAGAGAGGTAAATAAATACCTATTGCTAAAATACCTACTAAAATACTAATAACTAACATTATGGCAGGTTCTAACCAAATATTCAATTGTTCAATCCAGCGGTCGATTTTTTGTTGGTACCAGTTGGTTAAATAATTAAAATAAGCAGATAAATTGCCGGTATTTTCTCCAAGAGCCGTAAGATGAACGAAAAAAGGGTCTAATTTTTTAGAAAATTTTAAAGCATCACTGAGTGACATTCCTTGTTGGAGAGCCTTGATAATTTCATGACTAGCAGGAAAAAGAGGACTTAAAAGGCGAAAAGTAGAGATAATATCTAAACCACTCTGTAAAGAGATAGCTAAAATATAAGCAAGATTGACTTCAGTACGTAGCGTGATTACGGTGCGAATGAGGGGTAATCGTTTAACGTTTGAACGGTAAAAATAACCGATAATTAAGATAATTATTAGCGTTGGAAACATGCCTCTTTTTAAAAAGTTTCCCCAAGCAAAGATTAAGCGAGTGATTAAAGGGAGGGTGCGTCCGTTAACGTTAAGTAGTTCAGAAAATTGGGGTAAAATTATCCAACAGAAAAAAATTTGGACCAGAAATAACAGACTTAAAAGAAAAAGGGGATATAAGGTGCTTTTGATGATTTTAGTTTTGGTTTGTTGTTGCTTCGTTAAATAAGTACTGAGGTAACTAATAATTTCAGGTAATCGACCGTTATTTTCTCCTATTTTTACTAGTTGCCTTGTAAGCGGGTTAAACCATTGGGGATAACAGAGTAAACTTTGGTAAAAAGTTTGTCCTTGATTAATTACTTTTAAAAAAGTAGTTATGAAATACCAATGAGGTTGTTGCTGACGAATTAATTTTAGAGCATCGATTAAGTTTAAGTGATCTTGTAAAAGGTTACTAAACATCTGCCAAAAAAGGATAATTTGTTGGTGCGATAGCGGTTTTAAAATTTGGATTTTTAACAAGGAAATTTGATTTTTAACTAAATATTCGTTTAATTGTTTACGAGTAAAGGAACTGACGTCAGAAACGATTTGATAATTTTCGTTGATTCCTTCCCAGTAATATTTTTTGCTACAGTAAGATTTTTTAAATTTACGATAATAAAGTCGGTATTTACGAAATAGCGTCATATCCTAAAACTCTTTTCAATTCTGCGAGGTCCGTTAAGCCTAAATCGACTTGTTGTTTGGCTAATTGGGGCAAAGTTAAAAAGTGATGAGCTTGTTGATAGCGTTGTAAAGTTTGGAGGCTAGGTTTTTTTAATATTAAAGGTTTAAAATCTTCTTCAATTTTAAATAATTCTGCTATTGCAAAACGTCCTAAATAGCCCTTGTGGCAATGTGGACAATTAGGGATTTTGTTTTGACAAAACGGACAAATTTTGCGAAATAACCGTTGAGCAACGACTAATTGGAGTGTATCTGCTAGGTGAATAGGAGCAATTTTAAGATCTAACAAACGCATAATCACGTGGGCGGTAAAAGCAGTATGTAAAGTAGCTAAAACTAAATGTCCAGTATAAGCCGCTTGAATAGCAATTTGTGCCGTAGTTGCGTCTCTAATTTCTCCAATCATAATAACGTCGGGGTCTTGACGTAAAAAACTTTTTAAAACCGTTGCAAAATCTAAACCAATCGCCGGATTAATATTGACTTGGTTAATACCTAAAAGATTAATTTCTACCGGATCTTCGACGGTTACGATGTTTAAAGCTTCGGTGTTTAAGTAATTTAAAAGAGCATATAGCGAGGTAGATTTACCGCTACCGGTAGGTCCGGCAAAAATAATTAGTCCGGGTGAAGTTACCGCCTTTTTAAGGAGATTAATCGCTGTTATGGATAAACCGATTTGTTCTAAAGTTAAGCTTTGAGTTTGATTTTTAAGGATCCGAATCACGATTTTCTCACCGTAAAGGGTAGGACAAGTAGCTACTCGACAATCGTATTCTATTTGACGATAAGTATATTTGAATTTACCGTCTTGTGGAATCCTCTTTTCGGTAATGTTGAGGTTAGCCATCACTTTGATTTTGGTACTGATGGTAAACCATAATTCTGAATGATTTTGGATCACGGTTTTTAAAAGGCCATCGATTCGAATTCTTACTCTAAAATAATTTTGATAAGTTTCAAAGTGTATATCAGAAGCTTTTTGTTCGATGGCGTTATTTAATAGGGTTTCTAACATTATTGTACGTATCCTTGGGTTAAAGCTCCACCGCTTTTTTGCCATTGAATTTGGTTAAGAGCGTTAATTTGGGGAGTTAAAATATAAGTATCCGTTTCTTGTATCCCTTGGTAATTATTCGGTTTAACCGTAATAATCCCTTGTTGAACTTGAATCGTATTGATTAACGTAGTCGGTTGATGATTTTGGTAATCGTTTGGAATACCGTATTCTCCACCGTTACAGCCTTTAAAATCTCCTAAATTTTGATAGCATTCTTCAACTCCTAATTGATAGATTAAAGTACTTTGTAAGATTTCTTGGTAGCGAGCTTTTATGAGGTAGCGTTGATACGAAGGTACTGCTAAAGTGGATAAAATACCGATAATCGTCATCGTGACGATTAATTCTAGTAAAGAAAAGCCTTGTTTCATGTGCGTTTTTCCTGCTGTTTTAGCTTAATAATTTACCAGATTTAAAATTTAAGATAATTAGGTATTAAACCTTAGGAAAAGCTCCAGCAAATTAGATTAATTTAAAAATTGTTCGGTTAAAAATTTTTCGATATAATTTAAAAAAGATGGCTTAAAGGAAAAATAATTTTCTTTTTCAACCTTCTTTAAATAAAATAGGATACGATAAGTATCCGTACATTTAACTTAAATGTGCAAAAACATGGATTAGAGAATGAATAGCAAGTATGGAACCTCGTTTTATACATTTAAACGTACATAGTGAATATACCGTGACCGCAGGGACGATTGACTTAGATTCTTTATTTAAGCGTTGTCAAAAATTAGGTTATCCAGCGATAGCGATAACGGATCCTAACCTTTTTGCCTCTTTGAAGTTTTATCAAAAAGCTTTAACAATGGGGATTAAACCTATTTTAGGAAGCGAATTAAAAGTTAACTTTGCCGGAACGATCGGGTGTGTAATGGCTTTAGTTAAAAATAAAACGGGTTATTTAAATTTATTAAAATTGAACTCTCTATTGTATTTAAACGAGGCAAAAATTATTCAAGAAAATGATTTATCGCAGTATCGAGAAGGGTTAATTCTTTTGTCGGGTGACTTAGATGCAAAATTGATAGCGAATCGATCCGCATATTTTGAACGTTATTTCTCGCATCATTTTTATTTAGAAATTGCCCGTATTGGCCTTTTAGACGAAGAAAGTAACGTTCAAAAAATGGTTAATTGCGCACGCAACCTTAATTTACCACTCGTTGCGACGAATCGAGTTTATTTTCTAGAAGAACAAGATTACGAAGCTCATGAAATTAAGGTGTGTATTAACGGTGGTTATACGTTAAACGACGAAAATCGTCCGCATTATCAACCTAGTCAATTTTTGAAACCTAGTTTTGAGATGGAACAGCTGTTTGCTGATTTACCCGAAAGTTTAATTAATACGGTAGAAATTGCTAAACGTTGTAATCTGGAAATAGAATTGAACAAAACTTTTTTACCAAATTTCCCGTTGCCAGTAGGAGAAAAAATTGATGATTATTTAACGCGAGTGGCTCTTCACGGATTAGAGGAACGTTTATCAAAAGTCGAGGTTGATCTGCACGAACAATATCGAGCACGATTTGACTATGAATTAAAAATTATTATTCAAATGGGATTTAGTGGTTATTTTATTATTGTGGCAGACTTTATTAATTGGTCTAAAGATCACCATATTCCGGTTGGCCCTGGAAGGGGATCTGGAGCTGGTTCTTTAGTCGCTTACGCTTTAAAAATTACCGATTTAGATCCGATTAAATACCATTTGTTATTTGAACGCTTTTTAAATCCGGAACGGGTATCTATGCCAGATTTCGATATAGATTTCTGTATGGACGGTAGAGATCGGGTCATTGAATACGTAATGCAACGTTATGGCGCAGATAAAGTAGCACAAATTATCACTTACGGTACGATGGCCGCTAAAGCAGTAGTGAGGGACGTTGGCAGAGTTTTAGGCTATCCTTACGGGTTTGTTGACCAAATTGCCAAATTAATTCCTTTTACCCTTGGAATTACTTTGGACCAAGCGTTAAACGAAGAAAAATTACTTAAAGAGCGTTATGAGTCGGAAGAAGAAACGAGAATCTTAATTGATAACGCAAGGAAACTAGAAGGATTAGTACGTAATTTAGGGAAACATGCGGGAGGAGTAGTAATTGCTCCAAGTGCTTTAACTAATTTTACTGCCTTATACGAACAGGGAGAAGGAGTAATTACCCAATTAGACAAAGATGATATTGCTACGGTAGGTTTAGTAAAATTCGACTTTTTAGGTTTAAGAACCTTAACGGTTTTAAATTGGGCGATCGATGCAATTAACCAGCATTTAAAAAACGAAAATCGTCCGTTAGTGAAATTAGCGGAGATTCCGTTAGATGATGCGGAAACTTACCAATTAATGGAATCTGGTCAAACGACCGCTATCTTTCAGTTGGAATCTCGCATTGCAAAAGAGGTAATTAAAAAATTTAAACCTAACTGTTTTAGCGACATGATTGCTTTAGTAGCGATCATTCGTCCTGGTGTTCTACAATCGGGGATGATCGATGAAATTTTAGACCGTAAAGTAGGAAAAGCTAAAATTACTTATCTACATCCTAAGTTAGAGCCTATTTTAAAAGAAACGTATGGAGTAGCTATTTACCAAGAGCAAGTGATGCAAATTGCGCAGACGTTAGCAGGTTATACTTTAGGAGAAGCAGATTTATTGCGTCGAGCCATGGGTAAAAAGAAAATTCACGAAATGGAAAAACATCGTTCTATTTTTACGAAAAGAGCTTCTGAGCATGGAATTGATGGGGTTTTAGCAGACGATATTTTTAATTATATGGAAAAATTTGCGAGTTATGGTTTTAATAAATCACACTCTGCGGCGTACGGGTTAATTGCATATCAAACGGCTTTTTTAAAGAAACATTTCCCCGCTGAATTTATGGCAGCCATTCTCTCTTCTGAAATGGCAAATACCGATAAATTAATTGCTACTTTAGCGGAATTGAAAAATTTAGGGATTAATTTATTACCACCTAACGTACAAACTAGCGAATTTCGTTTTAAAGCGTTAGATCGGCAAAATATTTTGTATGGTTTAGGGGCAATTAAAGGAGTAGGGGAAGGAGCCATTGAAATTTTAGTTAGAAATCGTCCAGTAGGTGGGTTTACTAGCTTAAGTAATTTTTTAAAGCAAATGGATTGGCAAAAAGGAAATAAACGCTTTTTAGAATCTTTAATCGCTGCTGGAGGATTAGATGATTTTAACGTTAATCGGGGAATTTTGTTTAATAATGCTGCTTATTTGATCGAGCATACGGTGAATAACGTTGGGCAATTAAGTTTATTAGCTGAAGAGGAAGAATTAATTTTACCGAGCGAAGCTCCTACATGGGATTCAAATGAATATTTAATACACGAAAAAGAGGTACTAGGTACTTATTTATCGGGTCATCCGATTAATCGGTTTTTAACGGAATTAGGTGAATTTACTACGCTAAATTGGCGAATGATTAGAACGAGAACTAACGTTAAAATTGCAGGGTTTCTCAATAGTTTAAAAATTAGTAATACTAAAACAGGTAAAAAAATAGGAATTTTAAATTTAGAGACGGTGGATGGGTATTTAGATGCAGTGTTATTTGCGGAAAATTTCGCGAAGAACCGGCATAAAATCGTTAAAAATCAATTATTAATTCTAGAAGGGGAATTAAGTTTCGAAGAGGAAGTATATCGTTTGCGAGTGGAGAAAGTATATGATTTATGGACCGCAAGGGAGAAATGGGCTAAATTTTTTGATTTAACTTTGCAAGATTTAGCTAAAGATGAACAAGAATTGGTGAAAATTTTAAAAAATTTGCCAGCAGGGGAGTTTAAAATCCGCTGTCATTTTAACGTAGCGAACGAGCAGGTTACGATTTTGTTAAAGAACCGTTATCGTCTAGAAGACCATCAATTAACTTTATTAGCAAAATTAGGTTGTGATTGTAAATTTGTTTATTAATAAGAAGTAATTTAATTATGGAAGTAACGGCTTATAAAATACCCCTCGTTAAATTTAGAAAAGAAATTGTTTTAGAACAATGGTTAGAAAAAACGGTACCAGTTTTATCTGAAAAAGATATTTTAGTAATGGCGGGGAAAGTAATCAGTATTGTCACTGGTAGAATTAGTAGTAATCAACCGCGGGAAGTTTTAATTCGGCAAGAAAGTGAGCAACAGTTTGGGCAAGGAGCTTTTATTTTAACGAAAAAAAACGGGCGACTAGTGCCTAACGCGGGCATTGATACTTCGAACGTAGAGGAAGGTTTCGTTTTATGGCCTGAGGAACCGCAACAAGTAGCAGAGCAGATCTGGCAATTTTTACGTAAATTATACAGTATTCAATACTTAGGAATTATCCTCACGGATAGTAATATTACTCCGCTACGCCGGGGTACAATAGGAATAGGGATTGGTTGGTGTGGTTTTGAAGCTTTAAAGGATTATCGTGGGAAAAAGGATTTATTTGGCAAACCATTAAAAGTCTCTGTAGCTAACGTTTTAGATCATTTAGCCAGTAGTGCCGTTTTAATGATGGGAGAAGGAAATGAGCAGAAGCCTTTCGTTTTAATAAAAAGGGCACCAGTCAATTTTCAAAATCGTGTTCCTAGTCAATCCGAAAAAGAAGCCTTACAGGTAGAAGCAGCAGAAGATTTATTTAGTTTTTATAAAAACAGGTAGTTTTAAATCGTATTAATTGCGTATTAGATAAGGATTTTATTTCAAAAATAAAGTTAATTTTTTGTGTTTTTTAGTTGAACCTTGTGAACAAATAAAGTTAAAAAAGTTTATTTTCAAATAATTACTTTATAATTATCAGTTAACCATTGTCTAATTTATTTAGAGTATACATCTTCTATATTAAAATAGTTAGAGGAAATGGAGATGCAAAGAATTAACGAGCAAATGCTGAATCTAATCACCGGTGGGTGCTATTGTTATTGTAAAAGGCAGCCAATTGTTCCAGTTGATGAAATAGAATATTTGGGTATTTTTAAAAATCAAAAGAAGTGTCCACATTTTTGTGGAAATGAATTGTATTTAGATTGTTATGATTATAAACAAAGCATTGATAAATCAGATTGGGAAACAGATACATTGGTTCGTTGGTTAAAGAATCATAATCCGGAACCTTTAATTAAGGGATGTGTTGATCTTTTTAGGAGTTTTGATTAGTTAATTTATAATTTACTAAATAAATTTTATGTCATTACCTAATTAGAATTATGAACTTACACAGATAAACAAATTAATCCTATAGGGAAGGTCTTTACTGGCTTTAAATGTGATGAATTATAACGAAAACCGCTTAATTATACAGTTTAGTGAATCAGGAAGCTATAATTAGCTTAAAAATAAAGTAAAAAATTTTAATTTCAAATAACTACTTTTATAATTACCAGCTAACCGTTGTTTAATTAATTTAGAGTATATATACTTTGTTTTAATATTAGAGGAAATAAAAATGCAAAAAATAAACGAGCAAGTTTTAAATTTAATATACGGTGGATGCTACTGCTATTGTTACCGTAGTCCTATTGTTGTTGGGTATATAAAATATTTGTTTGAATTTGATAGTCCTAAACGATGTGAAAAAGAATGTATGGCTTGGGGAAGTGAATACAGGGGATGTTACCATACTCCTCAATATTTTGAATATAGTGGATGGGATACTCATTCTTTGATTCATAAATTATCATACTCTAATAGTGTACCAGTACATAAAATTGAGTTATTTGGAGGTATTTTTTAAGAAGCTTAAAAAATTTTATGGAAGAAATATTAAAAAAAATTAATTCTTTGATTAATCAAGTAAGGTCTAAGTTAACTGTTGGAGTAATGAATTATAATGGTGGTTACTTAGTGAGCCCTAATTATAACTATATGATTAAATCAGAACAACAAAATAATGAAGTACCTTGGCTGATGGATTTAAAATATGGGACTTATAAATTTAGCTTAATTATTTATAACAATGGTAACGTACATGGAATGGTTTTCGATAGTATTTATTACATTTTTAAAAAACAAGACGAAATATGTAATATTTCAGAATTTTTTAGGAAAGCTGGAAAACATGTTGATGAAATAATATGCGATATTGAATATGGTCCAATTAGTAACGGTAAAACTCAATTTTTAAGTCAATGTTATAACTTGTATCAAATAAATGGATGTATTGAAATTTTTATTAATGTAAATAAAAAATTAGGAAGGATTTATTTTAATGAATGTTTTCACGTATTTTTAGCAATAATTTTCGAATCAGCTAAAAGTGCTTTTTTACACAATTATTTAATAATTAATTTTTTATTTAAAAAATGCGAAATAATAAACATAACAAAATTCGTAGAATTTGGTAAAAAATGTGGTAATGGTTTGATACAATATTGGAGCTTTAAAGACGAATTAAAGAGTATTTTAGAAATATTTAGTAATTACGATATTCATAAAATAAACAGTTATGATACAAATTTATTTTATAGACAAATAATTAGCAATCCAGATTTCATTCTTTTACAAATATGCTTAAGTGAATTTCCGTCAAATTTATTAAAAAAATTCAACGTATTGAATGAGAAGTTGTTGATATTTGCTAATTCAGATAATTATGAAAATAATATTACAATTAATTTAGCACAATTATTGTCTTGGTTACCGGTTTTAAGTGTAGATATTGTGAATGTTATTCAAGAATTATTGAATGGAATAATAAAATCGCAAACTATTGATAATAAATTATTAACTTCAATAGTACAATTATTGCATATTAATCCTTTTTATATAAAGTTAATAGACAGATATGGCTTATTTTTCGAATATCTAAATAGAGCTAATGTAAAAAAAATATTTCAGAAGTTAAGAGAAAGTAGTGCTGTTTTAGAAACTCAAGTAAATATGAGTAATATAAACAGAGAAGAAACTAATAGTTACCTCTTTTTTCAAAACCATTATAACATAAATATTATTAAGTTAATAATAGCTATTAAATGTAACGATATTAATATACGTACTAATTTTGTTTATATGATGTTTATAAAAAATTCAGAATATTTAAAGCGTTCATTGTGTGATATTATGAGTGTAGGTGAACTATCTATTGTTCCGATACTTGTTGCAATAGATGGCAGGTTCAGTCATTGGGTCGCCTTTTTTATTAAAGATGATATTAAAATTTATGTTGATCCATTGGGTAATGATGTTCCCGATATTATATTGAGTGGTAATGTAGAAAAACTGTTTGATACTGATAATCATCCTCAGATTATTGATCATAGTGAGGATGAGACTTATATTTTTAATGACGGACCATTTTTAGTAGAAACGTTAAGAAGATTAGCAAAAGGACAAGAGGTAGACACGATACGCAAAGATATGGCTAGAAATAATATTGATGAGTCGAATGAATATGGCAACCAATTAAGAGCAGAACACTTACGGTTATTGTCTAATGATCAGCGTTTTGAAACTACTGACAGTGCATCTCCTCCATTTCCGGATGCAGATGACGAAGAAGATGAAGCGGAGGATCAATCATATACTCAAAATTACGGTTTGCACCCATAAGGTTATTTTTATAATTTGGCAATATGGACAGAAGGTTATTAATTGCTTCCATTTAGACCTGTGTTATACGGTTTAAACTAAAAAGCGATCCTTAGTTTTGACGCTTTGCCAGAGAATTGGTTTGTCTTAGAATTAATAAAAATTTTGTCGTAAAAGCTAAATAATTTTTTTGGCTTTTGATTTAGCGTTGTAAAAAATAAAGGGAAAATTTATTAATATAAAATAATTATTCTATAATTATTGTCTAACCCTTGTTTAGCTTATTTAGAGTATATATACTTCATTTAAAACAATTAGAGGAAATAAAGATGCAAAGAATGAACGAGCAAGATTTAAATTTAATAATCGAGGGATGTTATTGTTATTGCTACCGTGAGCCAGTAATTTTAGGACACGAATTAGAATGGGTAGGAGAAAGTTACGATATCAATGCATGTGTAGACGTTTGTACAAAATACCATGGTGGTTATAAAGGGTGTTATGATAAAATACAAAATTTTGATGATAAAGAGCAGTTTTGTACAGAGTATTTGTTAAGATATTTACCAAATTCAATTGGATTTGAAATTGGGGATTTAATATGATTTCACATGAGGTTAACCATGAAGTTAAGCTACAAAAATACTTAAATGGCATTTTTAACGATCCAGATTTGATTCATTTAAATGATCTTATGGTGCAAATAAGAAGATGATTAACTATGCAAGATAATTGCGAGATGGGTGAACGAGGTGGTTATCAAATCATATGAAGAAAAAATGAATCATGGTTGCGGTGGTTATTTTGATTAATGGCCTAATCGCTAGCATTTATTAGATAGAATGAATAAAAATACGGAAATTTTTTTAAAAGAACTAGTTTTAATGATAATTTTGCCTTAAAAATTTAGATAATTTTTTTTGTATTTTAATTTGACGTTGTAAAAAAAATAAAGATTTATTATTTACATAATAATTTTATAACTAGATATTAATTTTTACATAATTTGTTTATGGTATATATTTTTTATATAAAAAATTTAGAGAAATAGATGCAAAAACTTAACGAGTACGCTTTGAATTTAGTAATCGGTGGCGGATGTCATTGCTATTGTATGATTGTGATAGAAGGGGAAGGTGGTTTCAGGGACTATGCTGGAGTTTCCTCAAGTGAGATGAAGTGTCGGTATTATTGTGGACGACATGAATTCCAATATGCAGGATGTTATGATCATAAACAAAATATGGATACTGCGAATTTAGTAAAGAGAATTTTAACACATTGGTCAATAGGGGGTTATTATCTAAAACCTTTTAATTAAAGGTTTAGTCAGTTTTTAGAAAACCTAATTATGATCTTAATGATAAGGTTAGATTAAATATCGTATAAGAAGCTATTTATGGTTTTCTAATTTGGCGTCTAAAAAGATAGGCACTCTTTAATTTCACGTAATAGTTTTATAATTGGGCTCTAATTGTTTACACAATTTATTTGATGACATGTGTTTTTATTTAAAAATGCTAGAGGAATGGAAATGCAAAAACTTGACGAACGTGCTTTGAATTTAATAATCGGTGGTGAATGCCATTGTTTTTGTAGAAGGAATAACATCGGTATAATGAGCTACGTAATAAAATATTCTGGAATTTACGTAAATTCAACAGAGTGTCAATATTACTGCGGAAATCGATTATATTTAGGATGTTACGAGGAAGATGAACATATAGGTGCTTTATACGTTGGTTAGATAGCCCTAATTGAAAGTTAGGTCATTCTTCTTTTAGAAAAAATTAGATCATTAATATTAGAACAAATTAGGTTTAAATTTAATACCTTGTAAAACTATTTATGGTTTTGGGATTTGATGGGAAAAAAGGACGGAAATTTTAACGGCACATAATAGTTTTGTAATTACGTACTAAAGCTTACGTAAATTATTGAGGGTATGAGGGTATATCTTTTTATTTAAAAGTTCCAACGGAATGCAAAGGTATAATAAGTAGTGGATGCCATTGTTAAGGTAAAAGATCGATAGCTGAGAGACGTTACACAACGAGGTATGTTGAAATTTACGAAAGTCAGAAAGCTTGTCGACATTATTGCGAAAATAGGTTCATGCAGGGGGGTATGAACAGAAAGAAAGCCTTGAAAATGCCCAGGTGATAAAAAAGTTTTAATGCGTTGGCTAGACCACGGTTTGAATTAAAGTAAAGATTAGGTTCGTCTTTTTTATCCCATCCTTTCGATTGATCGAGTTAAAAAATAAACTAGTAAAATAATCAAGGTTAAACGGGATAGATCCGTAAATTATTAACGGATCAATTTTTCAGTATTTAGTGATTACTTAACATCAGTTGGTTTATTAGTTTATTAATGGCTTCTTTATGTTTTGGAGTAATAAAATCAGGAGGAGATCCTTCATTATATAATAACCAGTTTTTATCGATTTGAATGTTTTCCTGCTTGAAAAATTCAAGAATTTTGTCAATCCGGTGTAAAGGAATTTTAGTTTTTAGCGAAAACCATAACCCAACGTTGACGCTGGAAACTCCTAAAAATGCACCAAATTTTTTGTTAGTGATTTTATTATAAGAGAGCAAAATTTTTAATTTGAAATTAGTGCTCAAAGAACAACGAGTAATCCCTTTTTTGATTTGATGTTGTTCCATTAAAAATTCTAACCTTTTTTTATATTTCGCATTGATTGAACTAGGGATACTTCCTTCGTTATTTAATAACCATTCTTTGCTAATATCAACGTGCTCTTTAGCTAAAAAATTTAAGATTTTTTCGATATAATGAATTTTAATTCTACATTTAGACAAGAACCATGAACTAATAACTGATTCTGTTACTTGTAAGGCATTAGCTATTTTCTTTCTAGAAATCCCGTTCGCTTCTAGTAATATTCTAAGCCTTAAGTTAAAGTCTAGGTTATAGTACATTGCTTTTATTGAATTCATGTTTGTATATTTATTACATTTTGAAGAAAAAATTAAGCTTGAAATTATTGTTAAGACAAATAATAAATTATTTCGCACGAATTTATAAAAAAATACTTTATTTTTTTGCATTATGAACAAAAGAGAGTGTTTTTGACAAAAATCATATTAAGAAACAATTATGTAAAAATTTTTTAGGTAATCCTTTTTAATTAAAAAATTAAAGGAAATCAAACCAAAAGAAACAAGAGTGATCGGTGACTAGTTTTGATAGATGAAATGCATTTAATTTATTGCATAAGCCGTGGAGATTCATTATATTAGAGCTAATTAAATAATAGCTTTTACAATAATTAAAGCCTATTATGAAATAGAAGAAGGATGAAATGATTATTAGGTAAAGTATGAATTCTTTGTTATCGACGTTACGGCAAAAATTAGCGGAATTAAAAAATTTAACTGAATTTGATCAATTAAAAGCTAAATTTTTAGGGAAAAACAGTTGGCTTAAGCAGGAATACCAACGGTTAAAAGAGATTACGCATGCAGAAAGACCGTTATTCGCTCAAAAACTGAATGCAATGAAGCAAGAAATGGAAAAATTATTTTTAGAAGCGAAAACTCGTTTAGAAAATCAATTATTACAACAAAAAACATCCGAAACAATAGACGTTAGTTTACCAGGTTTCCCAGTCGATCTTGGTAATTTACATCCGCTAACGATCATGGAGGAGAAATGTAGTGCTTGTTTAAGGAATTTAGGGTTTAAAAAAGTAAGTGGACCGGAAGTAGAAACGCCTTTTTATAATTTCGATGCTTTATGTATTCCGGAACATCATCCTGCTCGTGATGCTCAAGATACTTTTTGGTTAACTCAAAAACATTTATTAAGATCGCATACGACGACGGTACAGGCTAGAATTTTAGCTCAATGTACGGAGCAAGATTTACCGATTAAAATCATTTCTCCGGGTAGGGTTTATCGTAATGAAGCGGTGGATGCAACTCATTTAGCTTGCTTCCACCAATTTGAAGGGTTGTACGTAGATAAAAAAGTTAAATTATCACATTTAAAATGGACTTTGACTTATTTACTAAAAGAGCTATACGGACAAGAGCGTAAAATACGTTTTAAACCTAAATTCTATCCTTATACAGAACCATCGATTGGGGCAGATGTAGCTTGTGATCTTTGTAATACCCAAGGATGCGATAAGTGTCATGGCGCCGGTTGGATTACCGTGGTTGGGGCGGGAATGGTGCATCCTAACTTACTAAAAAATTTAGGGTATAGTAATCAAATTACGGGATTTGCTTTTGGGTTTGGTTTATCGCGTTTAGCTACGCAGTTTTATCCGATTAGTTTAAGAACTTTGTATGGGGTTAATACTGCTGTTTTTAAAGAATTATTAGGAAGAACGATATGAAAATTAGCCTAGAAATTTTAAAACGATTTATTGACTTACCGCAGATTAGTTTAGCCGAGCTTATTGATTTATTTGAAGATTTAGGATTAGAGGTAAAAAATCGAGAAAACGTCGAAGCAGATTGGTGGTTAACTTTAGAATTATTAGCTAATCGAGGGGATCATCATTGTTATGAAGGGCTTGCTCGAGAATTAAATAGCCGTTTAGCTACTGGATTAAAAAAATTACGGATAGATGATTTTAAGTTAAAACCAATAACTCATTTTGAGATATTAGCCCAGCAAGAGACGATGGCTTTTAGTTTAACCGAATTTGTTAAAAGTCAAGACATTTGTTTACCCGCGTATTTAGCCAAAATGTTATCAGTGAGTAATCTAAACGTTATCAATTTGCCGATTGACGTTACGAACGTTGTTAATTTAGAAATTGGTCAACCGATGCACGTTTATGACGCCGATAAAGTGAAAGGCAAAATACAGGTGCGTTTTTCTAATCCGGGTGAAAAAGCAGATTTGTTGTTTTGTGAAGTACCAGTATTGTTACCAGAAAACAGTCTGGTGATCGCCGACGAAGAAAAAATTTTATCGGTAGCAGGAGTGATCGGTTGTAAAGGAGCAAGCGTTGATGAGCAAACGAAACGTTTTTACTTAGAAGCCGCTTTATTTGATCCGGTATCAATACGTAAAACGAGCAAAAAATTGGGGATCCAGACTTTAGCTTCTATTCGTTTTGAACGAGGAGGAGATTTAGGTGGGGTAACGAGAGGAATTCAACGAGCAGTATACCTTTACAATTGTTTAGGTTGGCAGGGTCATGTTAGTGAATTGTATCAAAAAACGTATGGTTTACCAACGATCAAACTGGATATTCGCGAAGTAAATGCGATGTTAGACACTAATTTATCTAGTTTAGAAATACAATCGATTTTAAAACGGATAGCGTTTAAAATGGAAGTGATTAACGAGCAAGAGCTTTTAGTCGTGGTTCCTACTCATCGCGTTTGGGACGTTAAATTAAAAGAAGATTTAATAGAAGAAATTGCGAGAGTTATCGGTTATAATCAGCTGGTTAGTATGGCTCCTCCGGTGGTTTGTGGGGTCAATAAAAGCTCTGCTGAACAGTTAGCGGCGATAGTTAATCATTACTTAGTCGCAAATGGTTTTTCGGAAGTTATCACGGATGCTTTATATTCGAATCAAGCTTTAAACCAAATTGATGCTTGTCAAGCGGAGGATTTAAAAGCGCATCTTCAAGTTTTAAATGCTTGTGATAAGGGGTATTCTTTATTAAGAAATAATACGATTTTGCAAGCGGTTAACTTAATTGATCAAAATCGACGCTTTCAAAATGAACGAATTAAAGCTTTTGAATGGGGTAAAGTATTTTTACCAACCGTAGATCAAAACCAAATTTGTGATGAGCAGGAACGTTTATGGGGAATTGCGGTTGGTTCTATTTTTCCAGTTCATTTTCAAACGGAGCAATTGAAAGTAGATTTATTGTATTTAAAAGGCTTGTTAGCGGGTTTAGCTCGTATTTTAGGCGTTAAATGGGTTTTTACCGTCCCTGCACAAGTGCCTGCTTTATTGCATCGACAGAAAACTTTAGCTATAGAACAAAACGGCGAAACGATCGGTTATTGCGGGGAAATTAATCCTAAATTATTGTTACTAAATAATTTAATGCATTTAGCTCCGGTTTATTTTGAATTGCAGACCGATAAATTACAACGTTTAGAGATTTGTCAACCTGTTACGGAAAAAATTTTAACGAAAAGGGATATTTGCTTAACTTTAAGTTTTGATCTTTTAGCTGGGGAAGTTATCGATCGAATTTTAAAATTAAAAGCTTATCCGGTTTCACAGGTTTTTTTAAAGGATATTTTTATCAAGAATCAGCAGAGAAACATTACTTATACTTTAGTTTATCAAATTAATAATACGCATAGTGCGGAAGAAATTAACCGTTGGACAGCAGAGATTAAACAACATCTTGAAAAACAATATTTAAAATAAACGGAGGTACGTACCTGCTTGTTGAAAAAGTTTTTACGTCGTTAGTAAAACTGCTTTATCCGTGATTGTTGACAGTTTTTTTGTAAAACGTATCATGGATAATTGATCAACATGGATCCTTTATGGTGGTTGATTTTTGGTTTGTTAAGTTTAAACTGGTTACCTAATTTTCAAGTAGGTTGGTTTACTTTTTCTACGTTACTTTTAGTTAAGGTTTTTTGTCGTAATAAAATAGGAAAGGGTGCTCTTTTTTTCGCTTTAGGTATTTTATGGAGTCTATTATCGGTTAGATATCGGCCACATTTATCTTCTGAAGCTTATGATGTACCTTTAGAGATAACAGGAGTAGTAACGGAAGCACCTAAACGTTATGAAAATGCTCGTTTAATTAGTTTCCTTTTTAAAGTAGATTCGGTAGCTAAACAAGACCTAAAAAAAGGAGTAATGGTAAAACTGTTTTACTACGGAAACGTTGTTGATCCACCGATAGAATTAAAAAATCGTTATCGGATAATCACTAAATTAAAAATTCCTCATGGTTATAGGAACGACGGGGTAATGGATATAGAAAAATATTATTTTATCAGAGGGATAGTAGGGATTGGGGAAGTTAAGCAACTTTTTTTTCTAGCTAAAATGTCGTTATCTTGGCGTGAAAAATTAATAATTAAAGTCAAGAAACATTTAAAAAACGGTCGATTAGCGAAGGTTATTTTAGCCATTACTTTAGGGAATAATGCCGAAATTACGCAAGAAGATTGGAAAATTATTCAGGTAACAGGGATTGGTTTTTTGATTGCTATTTCTGGTTTGCACATTAATTTGATTTTTAAATGGTTACAAAAGTGGATTAATTACGTTTTTAAATTGGTATGGTTCCCTTCAAATTTTAGTAATGAACTAAGTTTATTCATAACCGGTTTTTATTGTTATCTGGCCGGTTTTAACGTGCCGGTGCAAAGGGCTTTTATTAGTTTGTTAGTTCAGTATTTACGTTCACGTTGTTTCTTGCCGATCGATAATTGGTTAATTTATAAGATATCGATTTTTATCGTTCTTTTTATGAACCCCATCAACAGTTTATCGCTTAGTTTTTGGCTTTCTTTTAGTTCAGTTGCAATTTTGTTATTTTTACGAGAGTTTAGGGTTTTGAACACGGAAATTCGGTTGTTAAAAAAAACACTAAACAAAACCTTTTTAGCGATCGTTGAGCAATTTAAACTGTTAGTAATGTTATTACCTTTAACGGGGTATTTTTTTGGAGGATGGTATGATATCGTTTGGTTGACTACGTTATTGAGCATTCCTTGGTGGAATTTATTGATTATTCCTTTTAGTATAGGGGGAATCTTCATGTTGATTATTTGCCCGTATGTAGGGAGTAAAATATTAATCTTAGCTCATTATTTACTATTAGCTAACTGGTATTTTTTAGAGCGATTAAGTATTTTTGCGCATCAGGTTAATTACCCGATCAATAATCTGTTAGAATTATTATTTTGCGAATTTGCGGTTATTTTAGTTTTGCTACCGAAAAAACGTTTAAAACTGATCGGCATATTTTTTCTAATTCCTTGGCCAATTAATCATTTTCAGTTGAAATTTACTTTATTAGACGTTGGACAAGGATTGTCGGCTATTATTCAAACTCCTAAGCATACTTTAATTTACGATACAGGTCCTAGTATTGGTACAAGTGATGCGGGAGAACGAATAGTTTTACCTTTTTTACGCTTTAATAAAATTAAGCAAGTGGATAAGGTAATTATTAGCCATGGAGATGACGATCACCGTGGAGGACTAAAAGGGTTAAACGGTAACATAAGGATACAAGAAATGATTACGAGTGAACCTGATCGTTTAGGAGTTCAGCATCCGATCGTTAAATCGTGCCTAACGGAACCCCATTTTGTTTGGGAGGGGATACATTTTCAAATGTATCAAGCAGATGATTTTAAGGGCAATAATGGTTCTTGTGTGTTGAAAGTTTATACGGATCGATATAGTATTTTATTACCTGGCGATTTAGAAAAGAGAGGGGAAAAAGCGCTATTAAAACAGGGCATAGATTTAAAAAGCGATATCTTAATAGCACCTCACCATGGTAGCAAAGGAGCAATGGATAGCAAATTTTTTGATCAAGTTCATCCGAAATGGGTATTGTTTCCGGTGGGCTACCGAAATCGTTTCCGTTTCCCTTATTTTAAATTTCGTGATTTTTTTGCTAGTGGTACGAAATTTTTAGAAACAAGTAAAACGGGCAGTATTCAAATCATTATTAATCAACAACGTATGAAAATAATTTTACAACGGTATCCATTTCGTAAATTTTGGGATCATTATTATCAAAAGTTAGCGAATGATCATAATTAGTAAAATCGAAATTATTGGAAATTAGGTGTAAGTTCAAAAGATGGTTTTTCTTCATCAGTTTCTGAATTGACCTTTTGCTCTTCTGAAACTGAAGATTTTTTAGTAATGTTTTCTTCGAGCGTAGTTAATTGATTTATTTTTTCAAGATGTTTTGATAAAATTAAGGCATATTTAGAATTTTGCATTTCTTCTATGGTTGAAAGTTCTTAGGTTTTACCTGCGTACATTTCCTTAATACATCGGCAATACTGACGTAAAGTTTTATCGTATTTTGTTAAAGCGATTAGTAAATCATTTGCGAGGCTAAACTTAATAGCTTGTGTCATTACAAGGTCGCCTTGGAGTAAGATTAACGAGTATAATGACAAATTAATAAACTGTTCTTTTGATCCTGCATTTTGTATGATGCGATTAATAAAGTTTTCTTCTATTAAACTGTTTCGATTAAGATTTAGTAACGTTTGACAATCTTGGTAATATTGACTGTTAATGAAAAAGAGGTATTTTTCTTGTGCTTTTAGCTTATTTTACAGCGCTTTTTAAACTATTTTTTTGGGTTTGGTCGTAATTTATTGATTCTATAATTTTAGTACATTGTTCTTCACGAAGAAGATTGTTTTTTAAAGCTTCGTATAATTATTTAGGAATTTTGTCTACTTTTAAGATCATTTGAATATCATTTTTCAATTCTGTGAAAATTTTTTTCGAAGTTGCTATTTTTTTGGCCAGGTGTTGATAATCGTATTGTTCAATAAATGCTTCATGAGCAAATTGATAATTCTTTATAATTTCTTTAGCTTCTTTGCTAATTTCATCGTTTATCGATGCTGGTCCTTTCGTGATGTAACTAATTTCTCCGTTACCACAATTTTGAACTGCGATTAAAAACGTTAACCAAAAAGTTGGAGATAAATCATTCCCAAATGTTAATTGACTAATTAACTGTTGATGTAATAAAAAATTTTTAGCACATTCGGAACAGACGAATAAAAATAAATAAAGTTGTTTTGGGAGAAGTATCCTTTAAAAATACTTTCAAAAGATCCATTTATTTCGAAAATATTTTGACCTAAGTTTTCCATATGACTAACATATTGCCTGTTAATTTCTATGATATATACTTTTGACTGCGTTGTTTTTGGGGCATTATGTTTTGTAATTTGTCCTTGAATTTCTTTAGTAGTACTATTTTCTTTTATTTGTATATCTATTATATCCTCACTTTTAAGAAGGGTAATAAAACTTTAAGTAGCTAGTTTATCATCATTTTCTGTATTTATGAAATCTGCGACAATATCACCGACATAGTAGTAATTGCCTTTTATCAAGAAACCATATACGTTTCCGTATAGATGTAACACGTTGATTGTAGCTTCTTCGTACGTTAATTTTATGCGAGCTAAATCGTTTCGTGAGAAATCATCTTTTAATTTAAAACCACCGCAAGCATTCATTTCTCCATTAGTGAGTTGATTTCTATATTGTAAGATTAAATTGTTAATTATCTTTAAAGCATCAAAATTCATTTACTCATTCTCCTTTATAATAAAATTGACACATCAAAATCTTGCATATACCAACCATAAAATGTTTTACGTCTATATAATATACTTTGAGCTTTGAATAAGGTGAACATTTTATATCTTCAGTATTGCAATTCATAAAACCGTTATAAAGGTGATTATTTACCATACAAGTACGAGCACAATCTCCGACGGAAGGGGATTTTTCTACGTAAATGCCTTCATGAACGTGATCAGGTACATATGGTTATCGGTAACAACGGCAGTAACATTCTTGCTTTTTCTTACCACCACCTACGACTAAATCTAACGCTGATAAATTTAATTTTTTCATTTAAACTTCCATAGTTAAACAATGAAATGACTATAAAAGATTTTTATTATTATGAAATTAGATCTTTGCTGGTGATTAAAAGAAAGCAGTAACGTTGAATTCAGCATTAATGTCTTTAATTTCATCGTAATTTTTTACGTTAATCAAATTAAATTTACTTTAACACGTGTGCTAAATTAATTTAACGAATTGTTATGTAATAAGAAAAAAATAAAGTGTGGGGTTTAATTTTTTAACTAAAAACTTTATCTTGCTTAATTAAAATAATAAATCATATTGAAATTTTTCGTATGAAATGTATTTATTTTCGATGAAATTCCATTAGAATTTTGAGCTTAAATTACTTAATTTTTTAGAAACGGTCGTCTATTTTAAGTTAATCATGTTCCGGTGATTTTTTTAAGAAAAATTAGAAGGTTGTATTTTATGGTCGTTTGAAATATCTTAAATTGAAAGATTCAGTGGAGAAAAAAATGGAACATTATCCTTTACATCATTTTTATATTCCGGTAATGGGTACGGGTTTTACGGTAGATTCAGCTTTATTCGTAGGTAAATACGGTATTGATACGGTAATTTCGTTAGTAGATGATTATTTATTGGAAAAAATGCGGGCATATTGGAGTAAGCAATATAATTTGCCTTACGAACCAATTACCGATCAAGATAGTGATCCTCGAGCTCATCGAGTGACTGCTTATTTGAATTTATTACAAAAATTGGTAGATCAACAAGTGGAACGCTTAAAACAGGTTTCTTTTGCAGATCCGGAATTGAATCTTTTTTTTCAATTATTACCGAATGAACACGAAGTTAAACGCCTTTACCGTACGATGTTAAATTTACCAAACGGTCAAGAAAAAGAAAATTTACAAAAACAATTAAAGCAGTACTTACGTCCCGGGAGAATTAACACTAATATTATGGCTAAACTAGATCCAGCAGCATTAGATCAAAAAGTCGATTACCAAACTTCGGCGGCGGCTTCAGCTTTACGTGGCTTTGCTAAGAGTAATCTGCGTGCGATGATCGTTTTATCTGCAGGGTTTAATCCGTTTTTATATAGTTATTTAGCTACTTTAGATGATTTTTATCCAGATGAAGAAGGACGTTTAACAAAACAAGTTTGTTTAAAGGTAAGTGATTATCGTTCGGCTTTAGTGCAGGGTAAATTTTTAGCGAAAAAAGGGATTTGGGTATCAGAATACCGTTTTGAATCACCAATTAACTGTGGCGGACATGCTTTTATTAACGATGGAACTTTAATGGGACCTATTCTAGAAGAATTTAAAAATAAACGAGCAGAATTAAAAACGTTTTTATGGGAAATTTACGCCGAAGCGTTATTAAAGAAAAAAAATCGGGTTTTAAAAGCTCCTTTAGATTTTGCGATTACGGCCCAAGGAGGGGTTGGAACGGCAGAAGAACATCAATTTTTAAGAGAGCATTACCATTTAGACGCAATTGGTTGGGGGTCGCCGTTTTTATTAGTTCCAGAGGTAACTAATGTGGATGAGGATACGTTAAATAAATTTACTAATTTACGTACAGAAGATATTTTTTTAAGTGAAAGTTCGCCATTAGGGGTATTATTTTGGAATTTGCGTAATTCTTTAAGCGAAGAGAAACGTTTGGCTAGGATTCAGGATGGAAGGCCAGGTAGTCCTTGTCCTAAGGGGTTTGTTAAATTCAATCGCGATTTTACTAGTTACCCTGTTTGTTTAGCTTCGCGGGAATATCAAAGAGCAAAGTTAGCGGAATTAGAAACTTTACAACTCGCTGAAACGGAAAAAGAAAGACAACGAAACAAAGTACTAGCTAAATCTTGTATTTGTAACGATTTAGCTGGAGGAGCTTTTTTAAAACGAGGAATTGATGCTAAAGCAACTACGGCAGTTTGTCCTGGGCCTAATTTGGTTTATTTCCAGCAGAGATTAACTTTAGTAAATTTAGTGGCGCATATTTACGGTAGAAATAATTTATCATTAAAAAAACGTCCACATCTCTTTATAAACGAATTAAAGTTACATGTGGCATTTTGGGAACAAGACGTGAGTAAATTAAAAACGAAGCAGACGGAGCGTAACGCGAAAACACTATTAAAAACGAAAGAACTTTTGTTAGCGGGTATTGATTATTACCAACGGTTGTTTGATCATCCATCCGTTGAATTCATCGAGCAGTTGTTGACGATTAAACAAACTTTGGAGAAGACAGTAATAGATGAATAAAGTACTAAAATTAGCAATATCAGAAATTTCTGAGAACGTGAAAACTTTGCAGGCAAAGGGTCAAAAAATTAGTAATTTGACGATTGGGGATTTTGCAATTAAAGCTTTTAAGGCTCCTCAGGTACTGGTTAACGCTATTAAACAAGGATTAAACCAAGGTTTAACTAATTATCCGAGTGTAGGGGGAGAAATCGAACTTAAGAAACTTTTACAAACTTATCTCTTACGTTATTGGCATTTAAAAGCTACGAATGAGCAAATTATCGTAGCAAGCGGAGCAAGAAGTTTAATCTATTTAGCAATGAAAGTCTTATTACGCCCATCTGAAAAAGTCATCGTTAGTTTCCCGAGTTGGAATTTAATTAATTTTACCACTTTGAATGGTGCTGAGAGAATTGAGATACGAACGACCGTTAAAAATCGTTTTCTGATACAAGCTTCAGATTTATCGGAAGCAATATTAGCACAAGGAAAAATTTTATATTTGAATATACCGCATAATCCGTCGGGAGCTACTTATACTAGCGAAGAATTTAAAGCGATTGCTCAGGTTTTAGTAAGGGAAAATGATCGTCGTAAGAAAGCTAAATTAGAACCATTATGGGTTATTATCGACGGTATTTACGGTGTTTTATCTGGAACACTCGCCATTGATTTTTTAGCTGGGCAGGAGGCTTTATTACCTTTTTTAATTTTAATCGATGGAGCAAGTAAAGTCTTTTGCGCTACAGGTTTACGTCTTGGGTGGGCTTGGGGGCCAGAGAACGTAATTCAAAAAATGACCTCGTTTAACAGTACGATAGGAGCTTGGGCAGCGAAACCAATTCAGTACGGGATGATACAATTTTTAAAAAAAACTGATTTAGTTGACCAGAGCATTGAAAAATTACGCCGATCTTTAAAAAAAAGAAGGGAAACGGTCATTAAATATTTATCGCCTTTAAAAAAGAAACAATATCTAGATTATATTAACATGGAAGCAACCATTTACTTGTCTTTAGATTTATCTCAACTGGTTCCGTATCTTACGGAAGATTTAGATCGTTGGTTATTAGAAAAAGTTGGTATCGCAATGGTTAACTTTCGGTATTTTGGGTTAAATAATACTCATTGGTATCGAGTATCTTTAGTGAATACTTCGATGCGAGAATTAACCGATGGTTTTAGGCGGTTAAAGCGAAACGTGATCGAATTAATGCGTGACAAAAAGGGTAAAAAAAGCAATGTTTAATGTAAAACGGTGGTTGCAAATCTTTAGTTTGATCTTTTGGATCGGTAATATTGCGTGTGCAGAGATTGCGTTAGAAGTAACGGAAGGAATTGTTAGACCTTGGACTTTAAGTTTTGTCCCTCAGCAAGCAACACAAAATTTACAACGAATAATCACGAAAAATCTAAACCATACCGGCTGTTTTGAAGTGATTGATGAAAATCAGACAATGCAAAAAGCAGATTTTAAAATCTTTCTTTCTTTAATACCGACCCGTAAAAAATTAGAAGAAGTAGAATTAACTTTAGAAAATCAACGCCGACAATTGATCTTAAAAGTTAAATTACAGGCGACCAATTTAAAACAGTTAGCGTATCAGATTAGTGATTTGATTTATTATCAATTAACGGGCATTAAGGGAATATTTAGAACTAAATTAGCTTATGTTTACGTCAAACAAAAGCTAAATAAATTACCTACTTATATTTTACGTATTGTAGACGTTAATGGCGAATGGGAACAAGATTTATTGGTTTCGGATGCTCCGATTATGTCGCCTACTTGGTCGCCAGACGGGGAAAAAATTGCTTATGTTTCTTTTGAACATCACCGTGCTGCTATTTATATTCACCATTTAACCAGCGGTAAACGGGAGTTAATTACACGTTTTCCAGGGATTAACGGGGCTCCAACGTGGTCGCCCGATGGTAAACATTTGGTCGTGGTTTTAACGAATTCAGGTTATCCTAAATTATACGATTTTAATTTAACTACCAAACAGTTAATACCGTTAACGAAAGATTGGTATATTGATACTGAACCTAGTTTCTCTCCAAACGGTAAACAATTAGTCTTTACTTCTAACCGTGGAGGTAGTCCTCAATTATATTTATTAAATTTAAAGCATTTGCAAATTACTCGGTTAACTTTTAAAGGGCGTTATAATGCTCGGGGTCTATTTACTCCAGACGGAAAATCACTTATAATGCTCCACGGCAGAGATAATTTATTTTGTATCGCTAAACAAAATTTAAGCAATGGTACGTTAGTGGAATTAACTGCTTTAGGTCGTTACGAAGCACCTAGTTTATCACCTAACGGAGAGATGATCGTTTGTACGGAAGGTAAGAATTTAAAAATGATCGGGTTAAGGAGTGAAATAGTTTATACTTTACCAACGGTCGAGGGGGAGAACAAGGGGGAGATTAGGGAACCGACTTGGTCGCCGTTTATTAAGTAAATAGGAGTTGAAAAATGAAGGTAAAAAAAATTGCGGTATGTATTTTATTGGTCGGATGGTTAGTAGGTTGTAGTCATACCGGTAAACCATATATTTACGAACAAAAAAATTCGGAACAGGTTAATTTCGAAGGTTACCAATTATCTAATCGAACGATGGTCAATGATCAGTCGTATTATTTCGATTACGATAGTTTTTCCGTCGCAAAGGGTGATTTAGACTCGTTAAAATTACAAGGAGATTACTTATTAAAACATCCAAAAGCTAAAATTCGTTTAGAAGGAAACACTGACGAAAGGGGAACGAGGGAATACAATATCGCTCTAGGCTGGAAAAGGGCTCGAGCTGTGGCTAGTTATTTAATTAATTTAGGAGTTAAGCAGGACCAATTGGCAATCGTTAGCTTCGGAAAAGAAAAACCAATCGACAATGGGCATAACGAAACGGCTTACGCTAAAAACCGTAGGGTAGATTTGATTTATGAAACTAAATAAATTATTAGTGATTAGCTTTTTATTCGGAACTTCTTTAGTGAACGCGAACGAAGAAGTTCCCGTTAGGCAGATCTCTTCTTCGAGTGTTGAAGATAAGATCGAAGATTTACAAATGAGGGTGCAGGAGATTAACGGTGAATTGGAGTTATTAAATCACCGTATCCAAAAATTAGAACAGTCAACGCAAGTGTTGATAAAAACCAGGCAGACAGGAGCGGCAGATTTAGAGGAACAACTATATTTTGAAGCTTTAAACGCATTGCCAGGTCATTTTGCTCAATGTGAAACGAAACTGCGGGAGTATTTAAAACATTATCCTAACGGTCGTTATTTAGCTAACGTTCATTATTGTTTAGCGGAATTAAACCGGTTGCAAAATAATTGGAACGTTGCCGAAGAACATTTTCAAATTGTAATTAACCGGTTTAACCATTTTAATAAAAAAGATGAGGCTACCTTTAAAATCGCCTTAGTTTATCATGCGCAAGGACGAAAAGAATTAGCGCTTAAAACTTTACGTGACTTGATAAACCCAAACACAGATCTTTTCTTAGTTAAATTAGCGAAGCAACAGCTGCAACAATGGGAAATTTGAAAAAAGTAACGGGATTATTGAAATCTACCGTTGTTTTTGCAACAATTACGATTTTATCTAGAATTACTGGCTTAATTAGAGAATTAATTTTCGCCTATTTTTTCGGAGCGGGAGCTAGTTTAGATGCTTTTTGGGTTGCTTATCGTATTCCTAATTTTTTGAGACGTTTATTTGCAGAAGGGGCATTGTCTCAAGCTTTTATTCCGGTTTTATCAGAATATCGTCTTTTACATAGTGAACAAGAGACCCAAACATTCATTAACCAGTTATTTACGTGGTTAAGTTTGGGAGTAGTGATCCTAACTTGCTTAGCGATATTAACTAGTTCTTATTTAGTTAATTTTTTTGCTTTTGGATTTAGTTTACAAAATAAATTGTTAACGGTTAAGTTGTTACGTTTGATTTTTCCTTTTTTAATTTTCGTAACGTTAGCGGCTTTTTATAGCGGAATTTTAAATAGCCATCGTCATTTTTGGGTTTCGGCTTTTGCTCCAGTATGTTTTAATATAGTATTAATTTTATTTGCGATCATAGCAGGTAAACAAGGGAACGATTCGATCTACCTTTTAGCGGTAGGGGTTAGCATTGCGGGGTTAATACAGTGGTTAATTCAAGTACCGGTGGTACAGAAGTTACGTAAAGTTCCTACTTTCGTTTTTGTTTTTCCTTCTGCGACGGTCAAAAAGGTCTTTCGTTTAATGTTGCCCGCTATTTTTGGAGTTTCAGTTAACCAGGTTAACTTTCTAGTGAATACTTGTTTAGCTAGTTTTATGACGGTAGGGAGTTTATCTTGGTTAAATTATGCAGATCGTTTAGCTTCCGTACCGTTAGGGGTGATTGGAGTAGCAGTTACTTCAGTTATTTTACCACAGTTATCTTGTGAAGTTTCAGAACAGAACCAGGATCAATTTATTAAAACGATGGATTGGGGATTAACTGTCTTAATGTTAATTGCGCTTCCTGCTGCTTTAGGGTTAATTTTATTAGGCAAACCGATTATTGCTACTTTATTTTATCGAGGAGCGTTTAATTTAAAAGACTTACATCAAACTTATTTAGCATTGATAGGTTATGCAATCGGGATCCCTTTTTTTATGCAAGTGAAAATTTTAGCTACCGGTTTTTATGCGCATCAAAATTTAAAAGTTCCGACGGTAATTGGTTTCATTTCGGTTCTAACGAATTTGGTACTCGCTGTTTTTTTGTTTCCTTTAGGGCATTTAGGGTTGGCTATAGCGAGTTCTTTCGCCTCCATAGTAAACGTTTTGGGACTGTACTTTAGTTTAAAAAAACGTCGCTGGTATAATCTAAATACTTTTAGGGGAAAATTAAATCAATTATTATTAGCGCAAGGGTTGATGTTCGTTTTTCTCTTTAAAGTGCAAAATAGTTTTCCTTTTTGGATCCAGTGGAGTGGTCTTCATCGTTTACTAATGTTATTAGGGGTATTATTAGTAAGTTTAATTTTATATTTTATAGGACTGTTATTAAGTAGATTTAAATGGCGGGAATTGTTACGTTGATATGATTAGGTAGAAAAGCATGTTTGACTATTTAGTTTTAGGGGGAGGAATCAGTGGAATTGCGTGCGTACGTTACTTAAAAAAGCTTAATCCGCAAGTGAAAATTTTGGTAGCAGATACTCGTGCTTCTTTTCCGCTATTAGCAGAAAAATCCTTATTAAAAGGGAGTACTTTACAAATTAAAGCGTCGGCTCAATTTACGTTAGAGCTACTAAAATCAGCAAAACAGGTGGTGGTTAGTCCCGGTATCAATACTAAAGTGGAACCTTTTGTTAGTTTAAAGGAACAGGGATTAGTATACGGAGAATTAGAGTTATTTAAACGTTCTGTAAAAAAACCAGTCGTAGGAATTACTGGTTCTAACGGTAAAAGTACGGTCACTACTTTAATGGGAGAAGTGATTCGTGATGTTGGATATAAAGTAGCAGTAGGAGGTAATTTAGGAATTCCAGCTTTAGATTTATTACTAGATTCACCAGAATATTACGTATTAGAATTATCTAGTTTCCAATTAGAAACGGTAGAAAATTTACCTTTAGCGGTAGCAATTTTTTTAAATTTTTCTCCTGATCATGAAGATCGGTACGATCGTTTAGCAGATTATTTACTGGCTAAACAACGGATTTTTCAACAAGCAGCTCATGCGGTAGTTTGTATAGACGAACCTGATACTTATCGTGGTCTTTCGATACCGTTGAGTTCTTTCGGATTAGCTAAGCAAGCTGATTATCGGGTCTTAGATGGAATGATCCTTAGACATGGGAAGCCGATTTTATCGGCAAAACAGTTAAAAGTGCAAGGTCAACATAATCTCTTAAACGTAGCAGCGGTTTTAGCGGCTAGTGAAATTTTAAATTTATCGGTGGAGACCATTTTGCCTACGATTTGTCATTTTACGGGGTTACCGCATCGTTGCCAATGGGTAACAGAAAGAAAAGGAGTAACTTGGTATAACGATTCTAAAGGAACAAACGTGGGAGCTACGTTAACGGCGTTGCGAAGTTTAGGGGAAGAAAAACGTAATATCATTTTAATTTTAGGTGGAATAGGTAAAAAAGCTGATTTCGCGTATTTAAATACAGCTTTGAATCAGTACGTCAAAGTGTTAATTTTGTTTGGCAGAGATAAACAATTAATTAAGCAACAAATTAACTATTCTGGAACGATCTTCATCGCCGATACTTTATCGGAAGTAGTGAAATTAGCGGCAGATAATAGTAATTACGGCGATAAAGTAGTTTTTTCTCCTGCTTGTGCTAGTATGGATATGTTTCAAAATTTCGAAGATCGTGGTGAGCAATTTATGCAGTTGGTGCTATCGTTATGAATAAGGTAAAATTTCATTGGTATTATCCGTTGACGTTAGTAGTAACCGTGATCGTCATGGTAGGGTTATTAGTTTTGTGCTCCGCCAGCATGGGAATTTCTAAACATTTGTATAATACCGGCTTTTACTTTTTAAATCGGCAAATGATCTATTTAATGCTCGGGATGTTAACGATATTGATCGGGATTAGAATTCCCGTGCGTTTTTGGGAGCAAATGGGGTTTATCGCTTTAGTAACGGCCATCATTTTTTTAGCTTTAGTTTTAGTTCCCGGTATTGGGTATCGAGTGAACGGTAGTATCCGTTGGATTAATTTTAAATTTTTTTCTTTACAAGTTTCAGAACTAGCAAAATTTAGCATGTTATTATATGGAGCAGGTTACTTAGTACGTCAAGCAAAAGAAGTTAAAACAAAAATTACCGGGTTTTTAAAACCGATGTTAATTTTAGCGATCTTAGCTTATTTATTGTTGTTAGAGCCAGATTTTGGGGCTTTAGTAGTTATTACTTTAACTTTTTTATCGATGTTGTATGTTGCAGAAGCACGATTGATCCCTTTTATTTTAGTTTTTTTATTAGTGGTAGTTTTTTTATCATACGTAGCGATGGTATCTCCCTATCGTTTGGCTAGAATTATCTCCTTTTTGGACCCTTGGCAACATCCTTATGATTCTGGTTATCAATTAATTCAATCGTTGATTGCTTTTGGAAGAGGGGGAATTTGGGGCGTGGGTTTTGGCAATAGCATTCAAAAATTATTTTATTTACCCGAAGCACATACAGATTTTTTATTCGCTATTTTAGCCGAAGAATTCGGAATTTTAGGGGGGATTTTTTTAATAGGATTGTTTGCTATTTTAGCTTTTTTAGGGTTAAAAGTCGCTTATGTAGCTAAAAAAATGCGCTTGGATTTTCATTGCTATTTAAGTTTTGGTATTACAATTTCTTTAGTTTTACAGGCGGTAGTTAATATTTGTGTAAACGCGGGTTTATTACCGACCAAAGGCTTAACGTTACCGTTTATTAGTTATGGGGGGAGTAATTTGTTATTTAGCTTATTGGAAGTAGCAATTTTACTACGTATTTATCACGAATTAACGTTAGCAAAACCTTTAAAGCTTTAATCACAATCCTGCTATAAAAGCAGGATTGTTAAGTTGATTAATTTAACGGAGTAACAATCGGAAAAGAGATAGGAAAGATATCTAACATATTTAATAATTGTAAGAAGGCTTGTTGGTTACCCTTAATTTCGATTTGTTTCTGTTTTTTAAGTTGCTTGAAAGCGTTTTGATAATCTTTATTCATTATTAGACTAACTAAATCAGTACGTTTTAACTTTAAAGTAACATCACATTTATCCCATAAATGAGTCGTATAATTGATCACAGAATTATCTAAAAATAACGTGTACTTAGTCTGATCATCGTTAAAAATAAAATTGATCGCTAGTTTTTTATTTTCAGCTTTTTTATGGTTTAAGCGGACGCTGATGTAATCGAAAAGCATTTCCGGAGTCATGGCTTTCACTGCATCTTGATTAACTTTGTTATTCTTAATTTGAGGGGTTCCGTGACGAAGTTCGTAAGCACCTTGTAAATATACGTTTCTCCACATACCTGATTCGGCTTGGTATCCTAATTGTTCTAAGGCGTCTGCTAATAAATATTTCGCTTCTTTGTTTTCAGGGTTAGCAAAAACGACGTGTTTAACGATTTCAGCTACCCAACGGTAATCACCTTCGGCATAACTTTGGTGTGCTTTTTTTAAGATGTTTTTTTCTCCACCAGCGATAGCAACGTATTTTTGAGCTACTTGTTTAGGAGGTAAACCGTTTAAGTCGGACGGGTTACCGTTGTACCAACCTAAATAACGTTGGTAAACCGCTCTACTATTATGTTTTAAGGTGCCGTAATAACCACGGTTAGCCCATACGTGTGCTAATGATTTTGGTAATTCTATTTTTTCAGCGATTTCTATTCCGGTATAACCTTCGTTCATTAAGTGTACGGATTGATCGTGAATATATTTATATAAATCACGTTGTTTTTGTAATTCGGAAATAATTTTGGAGTTACCCCAACGTGGCCAATGATGTGCTTGAAAACGAACTTCCGCTTGTTTACCCCACAGTTCAATGGCTTCATTGATATATTTAGACCATTTTAAAGGATCACGAACTTCTGCTCCCCTTAAAGTTAATAAATTATACATCGTATTACAACTATTTTCTGCCATCCATAGAGCTTTAAATTGCGGAAACCACGTATTCATTTCTACCGGAGCTTCTGTTTCGGGCGTCATTTGAAAAACCATCTCTACACCATCGATGACGATCGTTTCTCCGGTTCTTTTTATTTCTTTGGTCGGAGGAATAATGCCGCTGTTGCCTGCGGAAGTAGTTATTCCTAATCCGCTGCCCACGCTTCCTTTAGCGTTACGAGGTAACATGCTACCGTAAGAATACATGGCACGTCGAGACATAGCGTTACCGGCAATGACGTTTTCGGAAACGGCGTGCTCTAAAAAGTGTTCGGGAGCAATAATAGGGATTTTACCTGCTTGAACATCTTTTTCATCAACCACGCCTCGCACTCCTCCGTAATGATCGATGTGAGGATGACTGTATATGACGGCAACGACTGGTCGTTCGCCAACGTGTTTATTGATTAAAGCAAGGGCTGCTTTGGCGACTTCGGCGGAAATTAACGGATCGAAAACGATCCAGCCAGTATCTCCCTGAATAAAAGTGATATTAGATAAATCGTAGCCTCTTACTTGGTAAATACGATCGGTAACTTTAAATAAGCCGTGATACATGTTAAGTTGCGCCATCCGCCATAAACTAGGGTTAACGGTACTAGGAGCCGGCAAATTATCTTTAATAAAGGTTTTATAGGATTCTAAATCCCAAACCATTTTCCCGTTTTGATTTTGGACGAGCATTGGATCATCGGCGGCGATGAAACCGCGGGTAGCGTCTTTAAAATCTTGTCGATTATTGAAAGGGAGTTCTTTTAGTAATTGTTCGTTGTTTTGTTTCGTAAATTTAGTAACTTCGTTTGCTTGAGGAACGTTTTCTGCTAAGACGTTAACCGGTAAGATTGTGATGCAAGCGAACGAAACAAGATGAAATAATTTAATTGTACGGTTCATATAATTATATATTTTTGCTTAATGAAAAAATAATTTTATTAAAATTTAGATAATTAGTCAAGGCAAACCAAAGACTCAATTTGAAAGTTCATCTAAATGTGTTAGAGTAATTAGCAAAAGTTAATTAGAGATATTTTTTATGCAGTTATCGACGCAAGCAATTCGAGATAAATTTATATCGTTTTTTCAAAAACAAGGTCACAGGATATGTCCTAGTAGTTCGTTAATTCCGGTAGGAGATGATAGTTTATTTTTTACTAATGCGGGGATGGTACAGTTTAAAAAGCTATTTTTAGGTCAAGAACAGGCTGATTTTAAACGGGCATCAACGATTCAAAGGTGTTTAAGGGCGAGTGGTAAACATAATGATTTAGCAAACGTAGGTTTTACAAAGCGACATCATACTTTCTTTGAAATGTTGGGTAATTTTAGTTTTGGAGATTATTTTAAGAAAGACGCGATTCACTTTGCATGGCAATTTCTAACGCAAGAATTAGGTATACCAGCCAACCGTTTGTGGGTTACCGTGCATGAAAAAGACCAAGAAGCAGCTGAATTATGGCAAAATGAATTCCAAACTTCGGGTTGTATAGGGCAAGGGATTAGTACTTGCGGGGATAGTGATAATTTTTGGTCGATGGGAAATATAGGACCTTGCGGTTATTGTAGTGAAATTTATTATGATCACGGCGACACTTTAATGGGTGATCCTCCAGGTTGTGGGGTAGAAGGGGAACGTTACGTAGAGATTTGGAATTTAGTTTTCATGCAATTTGAACGTAAAGCTTCTGGAGAAATGGTAGATATTCCGGCTTGTTCTATTGATACGGGAATGGGATTAGAGCGAATTGCAGCGGTGATGCAGCAAGTAGACGATAATTATGACATCGATTTATTTAAAAAATTACGTCAAGATTTTCGTACGATGATTTTGCAAATCTCGCCCAATCTAAAAACAAATACGGAAGATTTTTATTTTGCAGAACGGGTCGTAAGTGATCATATTAGAGCGGTTTGTTTTTTAATTGCGGATCAAGTTTTACCTTCCAATGAAGGTCCAGGTTACGTTTTGCGAAGTATTATTAGAAGGGCCGTTTATTATATTTATCGCTTAGGGATTAAAGAGGCTTGCTTTTACCGTTTGACGGAATCGGTAGTAGCAATGTTTAAAGATATTTATCCAGAAATAGAACTATTAAAACAGAAGGGAAAAATTATCGAATTAATTGCGGAAGAAGAAGAGCGTTTTTTAACGACGTTAGAAAGGGGAATGAGGATTTTAAATAATGAATTAGTGGGTCGAACGGAATTATCAGCGGAAACAGCTTTTAAACTTCACGATACTTTTGGGGTCCCTTTTATTTTAACCCAAGAAATTGCTAAACAAAAAGGGGTTCAAGTGCATGAAGAAGTATTTAATGCAATGATGGAACGTCAAAGAAAACTTTCTCGTTTGAAGATGCACCATAACAATTTAGCGAATTTTAGGTTAGCAGATCTTGCTGCTACTCAATTTGTGGGTGATCAAACGTTAATTCAAAAAACAACGGTGGAGGGTTTACTAACCCTAGATGGTGAACCACTTCAGGTGTTAAATAACGGCGAAAACGGGATAGTCATTTTGCATGAAACTCCGTTTTATGGAGAAAGTGGAGGGCAAATTGGGGATAGTGGTAAATTAGTTAATGATCAAATGGAATTTGTCGTTTCGGATACTAAAAAAATGAACGGAGTATATTTACATTTTGGTACTTTAGTGCAAGGAACTTTAAAAACAAAAGAGATCGTTTCGGCACAAGTTGACGAACTAAAACGATTAAAAATTCAGGCCAATCATTCGGCTACCCATTTATTACACCGAGCTTTAAGGGATTTGTTAGGGGAACAAGCTACACAGCGTGGATCTTACGTGGATGAGACCCGTTTAAGGTTTGATTTTTCACATAACCAGCTTTTAACAAAGGAAGTTTTAGAACAACTAGAAAGAATGGTTAACGCGCAAATTCGTAAAAATCATCAAAAAACGATCAGTTATTCGACGTTAGAAGAAGCTAAAAAAAGGAGAGTAACGGCGTTATTTAACGAAAAATATGGCCAGACAGTGAGAATCGTCACTTTTGGGGAATATTCTAGTGAACTTTGTGGCGGTACACATGTTAACTCCACCGGGGAAATTGGGTATTTTAAAATCCTTAAAGAGGAAAGTATTGCGGCCGGAGTTAGGAGAATAGAAGCAATGACAGGAGAGTCAGCCGTAGAGAATACGTTAATTGAGCGACGTATTTTAGAAGAAGTATACGATACTTTAAAGAGTAATCAATTAGAACAGTTACCTCAATTGGTTAGTAATTTATTGCGTAGTGAACAGCAAAAAGCAGGAGAAATAACGGCGTTAAAAGAACAACTATTGAACTTGGAAATTAAACAAATTTTAAGTAAGCAGAGGAATTGTTTGCTTTTGAAAACTAATTTAACTAATTTAAAACGAGTTTGGGATTTAGTTAAAGAAAAAAATTTTCAAGGAATCGCTTTGCTTTATTTAACGGAAAAAGCTAAATTTCGAGTATTAGTAGGAGTTAGTGACGCTTATAAAGCGGCTGGTTATAAAGCAAACGAAATTTTAAAAACTTTACTTACGCCGAATTTGGGACACGGAGGAGGTAAAAATGATTTGGCTGAAGGGGGAGGAGTTGAAGTAGATCTTTTCTTGCGTAATCTAAAGACGCTACAGCAAAAGTTAGATAGTGAGCTTAACCTTCAAAAGAACGGATAATTTTCTTATTTAAATTAATATTACTATAATAATTGTGGGTTAGTATAAGCAAGTAGGAAGTATATTATGAGGAGATGAAATGTTAATTCTAACAAGACGTGTAGGGGAATCTGTGATTATTGGTGATCAGATTAAAATTACTATTTTAAATACAAATGGTAATCAAATGCGTTTGGGTATTGATGCTCCTAAAGATATTTCGGTTCACCGGGAAGAAATTTATCAACGGCTTTTGCATGAAGCTGAAGAACAGAATAACAACAAAGCACCTCAAGAATAACGAGAGGAATAAGGGGAATTAAATAGTTTTAAATTTAGCTAAAAAGCCGTTGTTGAAAACGTCAAACACCAAAAAATGTTTTGAGCCGTGGGTAAATAGTAAAACTAAATTTTTGATTATTGGTACGATACCTGGTGAAATTTCAATAAAACATAAAACTTATTACGCTAATCCACGTAATAAGTTTTGGCCTTATCTGTTTAAGATTTTAAATCACGGTTTTTTCTTAAAAGAACCAGAAGCGCGTAAAAAGTTTTTATTCTCGTATTCTTTAGGGTTATGGGATGCTTTAGCTTGTTGTGAGCGGATCGGTAGTTTAGACGCGAAAATTAGAAAAGAAATACCAAATAATTTCGATATTTTTCCTCAGATTAAACATTTTTTCTTTAACGGGCAAAAAGCGTTTTTTTATTTTAAAAAATATAATGGTAAAAAACTAACGGAGGATAATTTTACGGTTTTACCTTCTACTAGTCCGGCAAATGCTTCGATATCGGAGACGGTTAAATTTGCGCGGTGGCAAGAAGCGGTAAATTTCATCTGGGACGAGGGATAATTTTCTTTTTACAAAGATTTAAAAAAATCTACGTAGCTTCTTTTTCGAAATAATGAATTAAAAAGGAATTAAAAATCATTTTAAGTTCGGTTAATAACATTAAAATATTGTTAAGTAATTTTAATGCTTTTAATGTCAATGGGCAATTTGATTGGTTTAATTTTGATTTTTTTAGGGACAAAACGGAAAAAATGGTTGACTTTTAAGGTAATTATCGGTATTGTTCTGAACTTAGTAAAGTAGTGGTGATGGTTTGGGGAAATATGAAAACTTTTAATCAAAAGGCTGGGGCACCTAAAGAATGGTTTTTAGTAGATGCAGACGGTAAAACTTTAGGGCGCTTAGCAACTTCAATTGCAAAATATTTATGCGGTAAGCATAAGCCTGAGTATACTCCTTGGTTAGATACCGGAGATTACGTCGTAGTAATTAACGCTAAAAAAGTACATACTACTGGTAAAAAATTAATGGATAAGCATTATTATCATTATTCTGGTTATCAAAGTGGGTTGAAAGATATTACGTTAGAAAAATTATTAATTAAAGACGCTACTTTGGTAATTAAGGAAGCAGTAAAAGGGATGTTACCGAAAGGTCCTTTAGGAAGAGCCATGTTAAAAAAATTGAAAATTTATGCGGGTGATCGTCATTTGCACCAAGCACAAAAGTTGAAAGTCGTAGAATTTTGTAAATAGAGGAAAGTATGGGAGAGACAAAACAACGTTATTATGGGACCGGAAGAAGGAAAACCTCTATTGCTAAAGTTTTTCTGAAGCCAGGTACCGGGAAAATTTTGGTTAATTGTAAAGAATTAGACGATTATTTTGGTAGGGAAACGGCTAAAATGGTCGTTAAGCAGCCTTTAGTTTTATTAAATTATTTAACCAATTTCGATATTACGATTAGCGTTCACGGCGGTGGTGATAGTAGTCAAGCGGGAGCGATTCGTTTAGGTATTGCAAGTGCTTTAGTTAACTATGACGTATCAACGACGGTGGGTGAAGTTGAGAGTACAATCCGTAAACAATTACGAAAGGTCGGGTTATTAACTCGAGACGCGCGTAGCGTAGAACGTAAGAAAGTAGGTAAACATAAAGCGAGAAAGGGTACTCAGTACTCGAAACGTTAAAGGAAAATTGATCGGTGGGGAATCATCTAATGGCAAGATAGCGGATTCTGATTCCGTTCATCTAGGTTCGAGTCCTAGTTCCCCAGTTTAGTAATAATGATGAAGATAGAAATAAAGTTGGAGATTTAAATATGTACAGGGTTTGTATGATTACGGGTAAATACCCTCGTATTGGAAATAAAGTTTCTCACGCTCATAAAAAATCGAAACGCAGATTCAATATTAATTTGCATAATAAACGTTTTTGGTTAGCCGAGCAAAAGACTTTTATTAAATTAAGAGTAACGACGAAGGGTTTACGTATTATCGATAAATGTGGAATCGAAGCAGTTTTAGCTTCTTTAGCAGACTATGTTTTAGATATTCAACAGGTGTAAAATGGCTTCAAAAGTAAGAGAAAAAATTCGTTTAGTGTCTACCGGTAAAGATGTGAACGGTTGTACAACCAAAACTTTTTATACGACGGTTAAAAATAGACGTAATCAATCGGAAAAAATGCATATCAAAAAATACGATCCTAAAGCTTTTAACGTAGAAACGGGTAAAGTGGGGATGCACGTAGTTTTTAAAGAAGAAAAAATGAAATAGTCGGGAGATCCGTATGCCGGAATTACCGGAGGTAGAAGTTGTAAAGCAAGGGTTGCAACTTTTTGTTGGAGATCGTCTTCAGCAGGTGATCTTCGTACCTAATAAGGTAGTTAAGAGTAATTTAAATCGTTTGGTTGGAAAAGAAATCGAACAAGTTACTCGCCGAGGGAGATATTTAAAAATTACTTTTACGGATCAGATTGTTTTAGTAGTTCATTTAGGTATGACCGGTAATCTGCAAACTCGTTCAGAAGCAAGTCCTTTTGCGTTGGAAAAACATGAATTTTTTCGTTTTAGATTTAGGTCTAATCGACAATTAAGTTTTTTTGACTATAGACATTTTGGAAAAGTATTTTTTCATCACGAAAATCTCGTTTGGGAAAAAAAACTAGGCGTGGAACCGTTGTCTAATGAATTAACGGCTAATTACTGGTTTGAAAAAGCTCGGAATAAACATTTGCCGTTAAAATTGTTTTTAATGGATAATAAAGTAGTTACTGGTATAGGGAATATTTACGCTAATGAAATTTTGTTTGCTACTCGTCAACACCCTGAACGTCCTGCTTGGACGGTTAGTTTAATGGAATGGCAACTTTTAGTAGAACAGACTAAAACGATACTCGAATTAGCGATTAAACAAGGAGGAACTAGCGTAAAAGATTATTTAAACGTTCAAGGAGAAAGGGGAAGTTTTCAAAATTTTTTAAAGGTTTACGCACGTAAAGGTAAACCTTGTTTAGTATGCGGCAATAAGCTTACAGTCATTAAACAAGGGGGAAGGAGTAGTTTCTTTTGTGCTAATTGTCAACAATATTAGATGAAGATTTTAGCGATTGATACGGTGACGGATTTTTGTAGCGTGGCTCTTTTGGACGAGCAGGTAACGGCTAGTCGTCAACAATGTTTAGCCCATGGGCATACTCAAATTTTATTTGAATTACTGCAAGAGCTTTTACAAGAACGGCAAATTACGGTTAAGGATTTAGATGGATTAGCCTTTAGTAACGGTCCAGGGAGTTTTACCGGTATTAGACTAACGATGAGTATTATGAAAGCTTTTTGCTTAGTGAAACCAATGTTAGTATCGGTGAAATCTTACTTATGGCTAATGGCGGTGGAAGTTTATTTAAAAACTCAGGTAAAAGAAATTTTAGTCATTCAAGATGCTAAAATGAAAGAATGGTACGTAGGACATTATTCGTTAATTGGCAACGAATGGCGCGGTCAAGACCAGTTATTATCTAAAGAAGCTTTAGAACAAAAATTAAATCAATTTAGTGAAGAGGGGATATTAACCGGAAACGGAGCCGAACCGTTTGTTCATTTACGTAAGGTTTTTTTACAAACGCACGTTAATATTTGTACGATGTTAGCGTTAGCGGCGCAAGAATTAAAGACGTTAAAAACGTACGATATCGACCCTAAAATACCTAGTCCTTGTTATTTAAGAAACGAAAGTGCTTGGCAACGGCAACGTTAGTTTTTAAAAATAATGAGCTAAAGAAGTTAATTTTCTTATTCACTAATTTGTACGGATTTGATTTTCCAAATATCCTCGCAGTATTCTTGAATTGCCCGGTCAGAGGAAAATTTGCCCATACGTGCTACGTTTAAAATTGATTTTTGTACCCAAGTTTTTTTATTCAAATAAGAGCGGGCAATTTGATCTTGGGTTTTTAAGTAACTTTCAAAGTCGGCACATACTAAGTATGGATCATGGTTAATAATATTTTCTAATAACGGTTTAAAGATTTCTGGATCACCGATAAAGAAAGGCGATTTTAATAGTTCTAAACTGGCTTTCAACTCCGGATTCCGATTGATATATTCGATCGGACGGTAATGTGGTTTTAATTCTAAAACTTCTTTGGTGTGTAAACCAAATAGGAAAAAATTTTCTTTTCCTACGGCTTCAAGCATTTCCACGTTAGCGCCATCTAAAGTACCTATCGTTAAAGCACCGTTAAGAGCAAATTTCATGTTGCCGGTACCTGAAGCTTCTAATCCAGCGGTAGAGATTTGTTCTGATAAATCGGCAGCGGGATAAATTTTTTGAGCTAATTGCACGTTATAATTAGGTAAAAAGACTACTTTTAATCGGTTTTTAATGGCCGGATCATGATTAATTTGTTTGGCTACTTGATTAATGAGTTTAATAATCAATTTAGCGTGATAATAGCCAGGAGCTGCTTTGCCGGCAAAAATAACGGTTCTTGGGGTAAAATCAACGTTAATCTGATTTTTTAAGCGATGGTACATAGCGATAACGTATAAAATGTTCAGGTGTTGCCTTTTATATTCATGGATCCGTTTCGCTTGTACGTCAAAAATAGATTGCGGATCAACTATTTCGCCGGTGCGTTCTAAAATAATTTGGGCTAATTGTTGTTTATTTTGGTATTTAACTTGACTCCATTGTTTTAAAAACGTTTGATCATTTAAATGTTTTTCTAACCCTTTTAATTCGTATAGATTTTTTAACCAATTATGACCAATTTTAGCATTGATTAACTGACTAAGGTGAGGATTAGCGACTAAGACGAAGCGGCGAGGGGTAACTCCGTTGGTTATATTACTAAAACGTTCTGGCCACAAGGTGTAGAAATCTTTAAGTAAGGATTTTTTTAGTAATTCACTGTGTAATTTAGAAACCCCGTTGATCGCATGACTACCGATACAAGCTAAGTTAGCCATTCTGACCTTACGAGGACCTGTTTCATCAATAATGGATAAACGTCTAATCACGGCGATTTCTAAATTTTTAGGTAAGCTATTAAGAAAACGCTGGTTAATTTCGAAAATAATTTGTAAATGGCGAGGAAGTAACTTTTCAAACAAACTTAACGACCAAGTTTCTAACGCTTCAGGTAACAAGGTATGATTAGTATAGCAGAAAGCTTTAAAGGTAATTTCCCAAGCTTGATCCCAAGGTAACGAGTATTGGTCTACTAAAAGGTGCATTAATTCAGCAATGCCTATCGCAGGATGGGTATCGTTTAACTGGATAACGTATTTATCGGCAAAGTAACCTAAAAAATCTCCTTTTTGTTTATAAATACGGATCATATCTTGTAAGGAGCTACTAACGAAGAAATATTGTTGTTTAAGACGTAAAATTTTCCCACTTTCGGGTTCATCGTTAGGGTAGAGTACTTTGGTTAAGTTTTCAGATGAGACTTTATTTTCTACTGCTCCATAGTAATCTCCGCTGTTAAAAGAATGAAAATCAAAAGATTCGCAGGCTTCTGCTTTCCATAACCTAATGAAATTAGCAGTATTGGCTTTATAACCAATTACGGGAATATCGTAAGGAACACTAACCACCGTTTCTTGAGGTTGCCAGATGAACGCTAATTCTCCTTTATGGTTTTGAGTGACTTTAACGGTTCCTCCGAATTGTACTTGAAAATTAATATCCGTTTTAGCTATTTCCCAGGGATTGCCGTATCTTAACCATTTATCGGTAGATTCTACTTGCCAGCCATCTTTAATTTCTTGATTAAAGATGCCAAATTCGTAACGAATGCCATAACCAATGGCCGGAATATTGTTAGTCGATAAGGAATCCATATAACAAGCTGCTAATCTACCTAAGCCACCGTTGCCTAATCCTGGTTCTGGTTCTTGGTTTGCTAATTGGGTTAAATCTAAATTTAGTTCCTGACAAGCTTGTTTTACCGCTTCGTAGATCCCTAAATTAACGAGGTTATTTTCTAATTGAGGACCAATTAAAAATTCTGCGGATAAATAACAAACGGTACGACTTTCGTTTTGAAAGTAAGTGCTTGCTGTTTTTACCCAATGAGCCATTAGGTAATCACGTACGGTATAAGCTAAAGCTAGATAATAATCATTTAAAGTAGCAATTTGAGGAAAGCGTCCTTGCTGTAAAGTTAAATTCCCTAAAATAGCGGCTTTAATATCGTTAACACTCTTACTTGTTCTTTGTAAGTTTAAAAATTGGTCAGTACCGTTATTACTGTTGCTCACAAATAACCTCTAAATTCATTACAGATATAATTGTATCTTAATTATTTGAAAAGTAAATATTATTTTTATTGCACAAAATTATCGTGATATTTTTTGAAAAATTTTTAATTATAATCCCTTATTTTAAGGGTTAAAAAATGAAATTTATGGTAAAAAATAGTTTAATTATTTATTTCAAAAATAATGAAGGAAGTCTTTTATTTAATTAGGTAATTTGAACAAACTAATAAATATTTTTTCAGTGGTTAAATTGGGTTAGTTTTAAAGGAAAACGTTTTGATTGAAAGTTTTGGTCATGTTAAAGTAATTTTCGTATCAAATAAATTTTGTTAAGCCCGTTTTCTTTTTTTTTGAATTTAAAAAGGCAAAGTAAAAAATTACTGGTTAACGTTGAATAATTTGCGGATCTGCACGAATATTTTTTACGTAATTAAATTAAGGATTATTTTTGACCTTTAAAATAAGGTAAAAAGGAAAGCGTTGTCAAACAAAGGTAAGCTCTTGATTATTTAGTTTGGCGTTACTACGTGAATAAAAATTAATTGATTAAAGAAGTTAGAAGACGAATTTGCTGTAAAAGATAGGGATAATTTATTTTACTTTGCAAAAATATTTTTTATTTCTAATAAAAATCTGTTATAGTTTTAATGTTTTTTTAATATTTTAATGGAAAAATGGAAGAAATTAATTTTTTAAATTTAAACCTCGTTCGAGGTGGTCTAGGAATGGAAAGTTGTTATTGTTGTTGTTATCGACCGCTGCTTTTTGATAACAACTCTTACGTAGGAGTACCTTTTGGAAAAATGTCATCTGATAAGGCTTGTAAACGTCTTTGTAACAGTAATCTCGGCATTGATTATCATTTTGCAAATTGCGGCTTTCAGGATCTAGAATGCGTTGAAATGAATGACGTAGAAATTGCAAGAAAGATATGGAGTACACGTAAAAGAATCCGTAATTTAGGCTTTCTATCAAAAATTTTTGCGTAACGAACGGAAACTATGTAAAAAGTTAATAATGAAAGGTCCTTAAATAAAATAGTTTAGAAAACCTCAGAATTAAAATAAATTTTTAAAGTAGTAACATTTGTTTTATAAATGATAAACGAGGATATTTATCGGTAATGATTAGGGAAAAAGATTAAGAGCGTTATTTTGATAGTCAGTCGGGCAACGTACGCGGATAATAACAAAAAATAAAACACCTATGTTTGCTTTATATTAACGGATGCATTGAAGATCGTTAAAAACGATGAAAGTTGATTTTACACTTTATCCGCTTCGTGTTTAAAGCCCCAAACCGTTATCGCGTAAAATACGGGGAGTAAATCTCGGCCACGTTCTGACAAAGAATATTCCACGTGAGGGGGAATTTCATTAAACTGGTGACGGATGATAAAACCGTCATTTTCAAGTTCTTTTAAAGAATTAGTTAACATCGTATTCGTAATGCCAACTAATTTTTTCTTTAATTGTCCAAACCGAATTGAATCGTAAATACATAGTTCGTACAGAATTTGGGTTTTCCATTTCCCTTGTAACATTAATAATAGGGGTGTTACTGGGCAATTCCCTTTTTCTGTAACGATTCCTTTTTTTACCTCTTTTGAATATTGTTCGTATGAGATTATTTCTGACATTTTAACGGTTTTTATTTTGTAGATTAAGTCTTTTTCACGATACTAGGTATTAAATTTCTGCGTACTTGATACAAATTATAGATATAGTATAATAATTAGACGATAAGATGTCAACGAGCTTTGAGGAAAATCATTATGAATCAAAAATCACTTTTTGAAGCCCATCTTCCACAACCGCTAGCAGAGAAATTAAGGCCGCAGGATTTAGATGAATACGTAGGTCAAAAACATTTAGTCGGGACAGGTAAGGTGCTTAGGCGATTAATTGAAAGTGACGCCGTATCTTCTATGATTTTTTGGGGGCCTCCAGGAGTGGGTAAAACTTCGCTCGCAAGGGTTATCGCAAACAAAACAAAAGCGGCGTTTATCGATTTTTCGGCCGTAACAAGCGGGATTAAAGAAATTCGTGCGGTAATGCAAGAAGCTGAACAGCATAGAAAATTAGGCGAAAGTACGATTGTTTTTGTAGATGAAATTCATAGGTTTAACAAAGTTCAACAAGACGCATTTTTACCTTTTGTCGAGCAAGGAAGTATCATTTTAATTGGAGCTACAACTGAAAATCCGTCTTTTGAAGTAAACGGGGCATTACTTTCAAGATGTAAGGTTTTTGTTTTGAAAGCATTGACAAAAGAAGATATTACGGAACTTTTGAAACGTGCAATTAAAGATCAGCGTGGTTTTGGGCATTTAGAAGTTGAAATTACGGAAGAAATGTTGGAAGCCATCGCCGTTTTTTCAAACGGTGACGCTAGAAGTGCTTTATCTACGTTAGAAATGGTAATTTTAAACGGCGAAACCGAAGGGAACAAAGTCGTAATTACAAAAGATACGTTGGAGCAATGTACGGCTAAAAAGTCACTCCTTTACGATAAAAAAGGCGAAGAACATTACAATATAATTTCCGCGTTACACAAATCAATGCGAAATTCTGATCCTGATGCTGCAGTATATTGGTTAGCAAGGATGTTAGAAGCCGGAGAAGATCCTTTGTATGTCGCAAGACGTATTGTGCGATTTGCTTCCGAAGATGTTGGTTTAGCTGATCCTAGAGCACTTGAAATTGCGGTTGCAGCATACCAGGCCTGTCATTTTATTGGTATGCCAGAATGTAGTGTACATTTGACAGAAGTGGTAGTTTATATGTCGTTAGCACCAAAATCTAACGCGTTATATATAGCTTATGAAACGGCAAAACGTGATGCAATTTCTCAAATCGCAGAACCTGTTCCCATCGTGATTCGTAATGCTTCAACGAAATTGATGAAAGAATTAAATTACGGTAAAGGTTATCAGTATGCCCACGATGCTGAAAGTAAACTAACTAATATGCAATGTTTGCCAACTTCCCTAGTAGGCAAAGAATATTACCATCCAACTACGGAGGGAATAGAAGCAAAATGCAAAGCTAAACTAGAACAAATCAAAGCGTGGAAAAAACAGCATAAAAACTAAAAAAGAGGAACGTTAAGCATGGGTAATACAATTTATAGTTTATTGATAGAACAAATTAAACAAAGACCGAATAAAATTTGTATTTTAGATGAGAATAGAGCTTTAACGGGTAAGGATTTCATTGCTTTAATTGATACGATAGGTATTAAAATTCCCGATCGGGTGAGCAAAGTTGGCATTATGATGGAACATTCGGTAGAAATGATTGCTGCGATATTTGCCGTTTTAAAAAAAGGGGCTGCCTATGTTCCAGTAGAACCGTTTTTCCCTCAGGAACGAATCGCCTTTATGATGCAAAATGCTGGGGTGAATCTGGTATTAACGAATGAAATTCATATTAATAAATTAAGCGGTTTACCTTATCTGACTATCGATCAAGGCCTTAAAATTACAAACGTGCAAAGGGAAAGGAAAGATAGACCAGAAGATTTAGCTTACGTTCTTTATACGTCAGGTTCTACTGGAAAACCTAAAGGAGTTTCAGTTCGTAATGAAAACGTTTGCCATTATATTAGAGCTTTTAGAAAGGAGTTTAAACCGTCTGTACAAGATGTAATGTTGCAGTATTCTGTTTGTTCGTTCGATATTTTTGTAGAAGAAGTTTTCGCTACTCTTTGTTCGGGGGCCGTGTTAGCTATTCCTGCTGAGCAAACGAAAAAAGACATGACTAAATTGATGGCTTTCGTGGAAGAAAAACAAATCACTATAATTAGTGGTTTTCCGTATTTGTTATTAGAAATGAATAGTTTTCCTAAACTTCCGTCTAGTTTAAGATTGCTAATCAGTGGGGGTGACGTATTAAGAGCTTCTTACGTTAAAAACCTATTGAATCAAGTTGAAGTTTATAATACTTATGGTCCTTCCGAAACCACTGTCTGTGCAACGTATTATCGTTGTAACGACGTTGAACCGTTAGCAGACGGTACCTATCCAATTGGAAAAGGAATTTTAGGTGCAAAGGTTGAAATTCTAAATGAACAATTGATGCCGGTTGAAAAAGGGAAAATTGGGGAAATTTGTATTTCAGGAGGAGGTGTTTCTGCTGGATATATAGGAAATAACCAAAAGGAGAACGAAGCTTTTGTGCATCGCCAAGACGGATCAACACTGTATAGAAGCGGCGATTTAGGGTATTTTCTCCCTGACGGAGAGATTGCCTTTTTACGTAGAATGGATACTCAAGTGATGATTCTTGGTAAAAGAGTAGAACCGACGGAAGTAGAAGCTATTTTGTGTAATTGTTCGGGTGTAAAAGCAGCTTGCGTTCGTCCGTATACCGATGAACAGAAACTTGCGTACATGGTGGCCTACGTTGTACTTAATCAAGCAAAGATGAGGTTATCTACCCTTAAAAAAGAAATGGCACGTTTTTTACCGCATTATATGATTCCCGAATTTTTTGTGGAAATGCAATCTCTACCCTTAAATGAAAACGGAAAAGTAAACGTAAAAAAACTCCCTGTCGTAATGAAAGAAGGTGAGGTTGTTTAAATGGATATTCAGATCAAAGAAGCCACGGTAGAACAATTAAACGAAATTATGAACTGGCGGATGGAAGTTTTATCTGAAGTATTTGCTGATTGGAAGCAAGAAAATCGACAGGCGATCTACGATGCAAATCTTCAATATTACAAAGAAGCGTTGATGAATCACCAAAACGTAACCGTTTTTGCAGAAACAAACGGGAAAACAGTAGGTTGTGGTAGTATCTGTCTTTATCAAGAGATACCCTCTCCTGATAACTCAAACGGTTTATGTACGTACCTGATGAATATTTATACAAGAAAAGCATACCGTCGACGGGGGGTTGCTAAAAACGTTGTAAAATACTTGGTTAATCTTGCAAGGGCGAGAAATATTAATAAAATTTACTTAGAAACGTCGAAGAACGGTCGGGCGTTCTACGAAAAATTAGGTTTTGTGGAGATGAAGAATTATCTTAAAATGCCAAAGGGGGAATCCGTATGAAAAAAACGACGGCTAAAATGGGAAATAAGACTATAGCAGTTTATATAAATGATAAAAATGATAAATTAGATGTTCCCGTAGTTTTTTCTAGTGATTATGCCGATAACGCAGAATCGGTGGTGGTTGAAGGTCAAAATATGAATTGTCCCGGTTTTCATTTCGTATCGATTACGGGCATTAAGTGGGATGAAGAATTGTCTCCTTGGCAACATGAACCTGTTGTTACTAAAAACGATCATTTTACCGGGGAAGCTGATCGTTATTTAAAAGAATTAGAAACGAAGATTATTCCTTACGTAAAAACTTTAATTCCCAGTAATAAATTGTCGATATTGGCTGGATATTCTATGGGGGGATTATTTGCCCTGTATGCCGCTCATAAAAGCCAGTGTTTTGATGCATATGTAACACCGTCCAGTTCTGTTTGGTACCCTAATTTTGTTGAATACGTAGAAAGGAATTATTTTTGTAGGGTTCCAAAATCGATATATTTATCGATCGGTGATATGGAAAGTCAATCTCCAAACGAATATCTTTCACAAACCGAACGCAAAATGAAAAAATTAAACGTAATCTATCGTCAACGACGCATATTATCGACGTTGGAGTTAAATCCAGGTAATCATTATCAAGATGCTAGTTTACGAATGGCGAAAGGTATTTTCTGGACACTTAAAAATTTAACGAAATAAAAGGGAAAATGAACGAGCGTAAGGTCGAGATAGTTATAAAAGAAGTAGAAACCAAAAACGTATTAACCAAATCGAATCTTCCTGTTGCAGATTATTCGGTTAACCCTTACGGTGGTTGTGCGCATGCTTGTAAATATTGCTACGCTGCTTTTATGAAAAGATTTACAGGACACGAAGAAGAATGGGGAACTTTTGTCGACGTTAAAAATTGGCCTAATATAAAAAATCCTCAAAAATACGCGGGTAAAGAATTATTTATCGGTTCTGTTACTGATCCTTATCAACCCTTGGAGGAAAAATATGAACGAACAAAAACGCTTTTACAACAAATGTTAGGAAGTGGTTGTACAATCAGTATTGCAACTAAATCTGATTTAGTAGTACGAGATTTACCGTTAATCAAAAAATTTCCTAACGCAAGGGTCGCTTTTTCTATTAATACGCTCGACGAAAATTTTAAAAAGGAGATGGATCATGGGGTAAGTATTGAACGTAGGCTAGCGGCAATGAAAACATTATACGAGGCCGGTATTAAAACGACTTGTTTTATTTCTCCAATTTTTCCTGAAATAACAGATGTAAAGGAAATTATACTCAAAGCTAAAAACCAATGTAATTTAGTGTGGCTTGAAAATCTCAACTTACGTGGTGGGTATAAAAGGACAATTCTAAATTATATCAAGGAAAAATACCCTAATTTAGTACCGTTATATGATTCCGTTTACAACAAAAAGGAGAGAACTTATTGGTCTCAATTAGATGCGGAAATGAAAGAATTCACAAAAAACCATGGACTTTTATACGTTAGAAATGACGACTTAACGATTAAAAATAGATCCTTTCATGAACCACCAATCGTTGTAAATTACTTTTTTCACGAGGAAATCATTCCCTCTGCAAAAAAATAAGTCATCTTTTGAACGGGGTTGAAGTCTAGGGTTATTTAATAGGACGTAGAAAAACAGTTTAATTCCACGTTAAATACTTTTACTAACTGGGTGCTATACAAAAAACCTGGTTACTTTAATTTTTTATGGTGTTTGGGCTATGGGTTATAATCGATAGCTTCGAAAGTTAATCGTAGAGGAGGGGAATAAGTTTTCTTCAAGTCAGGCAAAATTTTTATAGATATCGAGCATGACCGTTATGCTAAAAGAGAGTAGAAAACTTATTCGTCATTACTATTGAGCAACGTAAAGGAAAAAAATTTGTATTTGAGCGTAGACGTCGAAAGGTTTTTGTTTTCGTAAATGAACGTTTCGTTTGAAAAATGAAACGAAGTAGAGTTTTAGAGCGTTGGGTTATGATCACCTAAAATAAAATTTAAAATAGATATAATTTGGTTGAAGTATGTTTTAACGTATTTAAAGACTATTAAAAGCTGTAAAAAAAAAAGAAAAGCAATTTTCTCCGTGCCGGTTAACAAAGTTTTAAAGCATTTAGGTGCTAATTTAAAGTAGTGCAGCTCAACAGGCATCTTACTATGGTTTTAATTGAACAACATACTAGTATTACCGATTTTACTTTAACTAAAATAGCAACAGGAGAAGCAGGAGTGTCTTTAGGTATTTATGCAGAAATGATGTTTGTTTTAGAATTAATTAATAATCGTTATAATTTAGTAAATCTGGGTAACGACAATATTGGTAAAATGTACGATAGCGAAAACTTTCTTAAACGAGTGCGATATAAAGAGGAGAAAAAGGGTGTAAATGGAAGTTAAAATGATGATCTTCGTTTTAATTAAGTTTAAAAATGTATGGTGGTGATATCAATAACGGTCATATAGGAGAAATGAATTATATTTTTAGAAACGTAGTGAAGAACTGAGATTACGTTCAAGCACATGGTAAGGATAATCTTCAAATTTGTGTTAAAAAAGTAGCTTAAATTAGGATCCATAAACTTAAGAATAGGAATATAATCTTTTCGATCCTAGTTAAGACGGTTAAGAAACGTTTGCTTTTTCTTGCTTTTAGTTATAACCTAAAAATAAAAAAGATAGAGGGTAAAAAATAATGAAATATAAGTATTTATTTTTTTTAGGTCTTTTTTCGTTGATGCCTAGTTTCGCGGCAAATCAAAATTTACCTACGTTAAAACCAAAACAACAATTAGAAGCAACGGATGCTAATCGGATTTTAGTGATTACGCCCGAGCAAGATGAAATAGAAATTTTTTTGCCGAGTAACCCAAGTACAGGGTACGTTTGGGCCGTTAAAGATTTTGATCGTAGGTTATTAAAGTTAACCGATCATTTTGTCATTAAAACGGAAACAAAACGTGTAGGAGCGCCTAATTTAGAGCTTTTTGAATTTAAATTGTTAAAAGGAAACCGGGGTCGAGAAGCTAATCAATTGACTGAAATTACTTTCGTGCAATTGCGTTCTTTTGAAACGGTAAAAGAGCAAGCGCAAAATCAGGAAGTTACTTTTAAGGTGATGATTTATGCCGATTAAAACTTATCCCGAATATCCTAACTTCTTCGAAGTGCAACATCCGTTGATTCAACATAAATTAACTTGTTTAAGGAACGTAAATACAAATAAAAAAGAATTTCAAGAGTTAACGGAAGAAATTACTACTTTGTTAGTGTATGAAGTTACTAAAGATCTAAAAACTAAATTGGTAACGGTAAACACTCCGTTAGAAAGTTGTAGTTTACCAATGTTAGATGGTTATAAACCGGTTATTTTAGCAATTTTACGAGCAGGAATAGGAATGGTTAGCGGTTTTCTTAAATTAATTCCGTTAGCAAGAGTGGCTCATATTGGTTTATATCGGGATGAACAAACTTTAAATCCGATCCTATATTATTTTAAAATTCCAAGACATAGCGAAAATCGTCAATTTTATATTTGTGATCCAATGTTAGCAACGGGAGGAACTTTGGTATCGGCGATTGATCAATTAAAATCTCGTGGTATTAACAAAATTACTTTCGTCTCTTTATTAGCGACGAGACGGGGTGTAGAACGAGTGATGAGTAAACATCCAGAAGTTAAAATTTTTACTGCTTGTCTAGACAGAGAATTAAACGATGATGGGTATATTTTGCCGGGTTTAGGGGATGCAGGCGATCGTCTTTTTGGAACGAAGTAACAAAAATAAAATCAAAGCGTTAGAATCAAAATGAAAGTAATAGAAGGTTGTGAAGCAGCAGTTTATGTTGCGTATCGAGTGACTGAATTCAGTGCTATTTATCCGATTACTCCCTCTACCAACATGGGAGAATTGGCAGATCAATGGTCTTCAGCACGGCTTAAAAATATTTGGGGTACCGTTCCTCAAATCGTGGAAATGCAAAGTGAAGGTGGGGCGATCGGAGCATTACATGGAGCATTACAAACGGGTGCTTTAGCGACCACTTATACGGCTTCTCAAGGATTATTATTAATGATTCCTAACATGTATAAAATTGCCGGAGAACTAACACCATTGGTCATTCATGTTGCAGCAAGAACTTTAGCTACCCATGGGCTATCGATTTTTGGGGACCATAGTGACGTAATGGGGGTTCGGGAAACTGGTTTTGCGTTACTCGCTTCTGGTAGTGTGCAAGAAGTTCATGATCTGGCATTAATTGCTCATGCTGCTACTTTAAAAGCTCGTGTCCCTTTTGTCCATTTTTTTGATGGTTTTAGAACCAGCCATGAAATTGATAAAATTGAACTTTTGAGCGATCAAGTAATGAAGCAGATGATCGACGAAGATTTAGTGTTAGAGGTTCGTAAACGGGCTTTAAATCCTGAACGTCCAGTATTAAGGGGAACGGCTCAGAATCCAGACGTTTATTTCCAAAGTAGGGAAGCGGCTAACGTTTTTTATGATCGTGTTCCCAAAATCGTAGCAACATATATGGAACGTTTAGGACAATTGACGGGACGGTATTACCATACGCTTGAGTATTACGGCGATAAAGAAGCAGAAACGATTATTATGATTATCGGGTCTGGAGCTAAAACGGTACAACAGACGGTTAACGCTCTTAATCAGCAAGGTAAAAAATACGGTGTTATTCAAGTATATTTGTATCGTCCTTTTGACCAAAAACGTTTCTTTGCGATTTTACCTAAAGCCGTTAAAGTAATTACCGTTTTAGATCGTACGAAAGAGCCGGGTTCTGTGGGCGAACCGTTATACCAGGACGTTGTAAGTATTTTAAGCGAAGCTTTTCTTAATCAACAGATACCGGTATTGCCTAAAATTTTAGGAGGGAGATACGGTTTATCTTCTAAAGAATTTACCCCGGCAATGGTGAAGGGGATTTTTGAAAATGCTTGCCAAGAGCAACCTAAAAATCATTTTAGCGTCGGTATTAATGACGACGTTACAGGCAATAGTATTACTTATGATCCTAATTTCAAAATCCAGGTTAAAGGACAGATAGGAGCTATTTTTTACGGTTTAGGGGCTGATGGTACCGTAGGAGCTAACAAAAATACGATTAAAATTGTGGGTAATGCTACTGATTTATATGTACAGGGGTATTTTGTATACGATTCGAAAAAATCTGGATCTAAAACGATTTCGCATTTACGTTTTTCCCGTGAACCCATTAATGCTCCTTATTTATTAACGGAAGCAGATTTTGTGGCTTGTCATCAGTTTAATTTTGTAAATGCTGCTAATTTTCTAGATATTGCGGTTCCAGGAGCTACTTTTTTGTTGAATAGTCCTTTTAATAAAGAGGAAATTTGGCAACATTTGCCGAGAATCATAGCGCAAAAAATTATCGATAAAAAATTGAAATTTTACGTAATTGATGCGTATAAAGTAGCAGCAGAAACCAAAATGGGTAATCGAATTAACACGATTATGCAGACCTGTTTCTTTGCTATTTCTGGAATATTGCCGTGCCAAGAAGGAATCGCGCACATTAAAGAAGCGATTCAAAAAACTTATGCAAAAAAAGGAGCAGATATAGTAGAACGTAATTTTGCAGCGGTAGATAAGACTTTAGAAAATTTATTTGCCGTCCCTTTAATTGAGAAAGTTCCACCAGAAGCTTACGAATTATTGCCTCTTAAAGTAAATACGTCTGACCGTTTAACGCAACAAGTGATCGTAGAATTGATTAACGAAAAAGGGGAAGAATTACCGGTAAGTGCTTTACCGGTAGACGGTACCTATCCGACTGGTACTGCTCACTTAGAAAAACGGGACCTTTCTCCCATTGTTTCTATTTGGAATGGTGACCAGTGTATTCAATGTGGGCAGTGTAGTGTCGTATGTCCACACGGGGTAATTAGAGCTAAATTGTTCGATTCACAAGATTTAAAGGAGGTTCCTGCATCGTTTAAAACGGTTCCTTGTAAGGCGAAAGAATTTACCGATAAACGTTTTCATCTACAAATTTATTTAGAAAATTGTACCGGTTGTGGTTTATGCCACGAAGTTTGTCCAGCGGTTGATCGTGAAAATCTTGAGTTAAAAGCAATTAATTTAGGACCGAAAGCTTCACGTTTATTAGAAGAACAAAAAAATATTCAATTTTTTGAGACGAAAGGGTATTTGGATCAACAAACCGTTGCTGGTAATAATGCTCGTGAACTGCAATATTTACCCCCTTATTTTGAATTTTCAGGAGCTTGCGCGGGATGTGGGGAGACGCCTTACTTAAAATTAATTAGTCAGTTATTTGGTGAACGGATGTTAGTAGCTAACGCTACCGGTTGTTCGTCTATTTACGGGGGGAATTTACCTACTACTCCGTGGAGTAAAGATCAAAACGGTAGGGGGCCAGCGTGGTGTAATTCTTTATTTGAAGACAACGCAGAATTTGGTTTTGGTTTTCGAGCTTCGATTAATAAACAAAAAGATTTAGCGATAGACCTGTTAAAAGAATTAACGAACGAAGTAGGAAACGAGTTAGTAAATAAAATTTTAGAGCTGACTGAGGACGGTAGTGAAGCAGGAATTAAAAAGCAACGCCAATTATTAAAAGAGTTAGAAGTTAAATTAACTGTTTCTAACGATTTAAAGGCTAAACATTTAAAAACGATTGCGCATAATTTTTTGGGAAAAAGCGTTTGGATTGTAGGAGGAGATGGTTGGGCTTATGATATTGGATACGGGGGGTTAGATCACGTTTTAGCAAGTAATTTAAACGTTAATATTTTAGTGTTAGATACGGAAGTTTATTCTAATACGGGGGGTCAAGCTTCGAAATCTACTCCGCGTGGAGCAGTGGCTAAATTTGCAAATTTAGGTAAGGTTAGCGCACGTAAAGATTTAGGGACTTTAGCGATGAATTACGGTAACGTTTACGTAGCTCAAATCGCCATAGGGGCAAACATGTTACAAGCGATTAAAGCGATTAAGGAAGCAGAAGCTTATCCTGGTCCCGCTTTAATTATTGCTTATAGCCATTGCATTGCGCAAGGATTTAACCTTAAAAACGGTCTTAATCAACAAAAATTAGCGGTCAATAGCGGTTTTTGGCCTTTATATCGTTATAATCCACTACGTAGAGAAGAAAATTTAAATCCTTTCCAATGGGATTCTAAAGATCCTACGGTACCATTAAAAGACTACGTGTATAATGAGCAACGTTTTAAATTATTGTTATCGCAAGATCCGGAAAAAGCAGCTTTATTATTAAAACGATTGGAAGGAGACGTTAAATTACGAAGGGATAAATTAAAGGTAATCGTTTAACTAGTTCGTTATAGAAGGGTTAATCAATAAAATTAAGGTTTTAAAAAGAAAATTAGGCGATAAGGTAAACGGAAGGGGGGTATTTTATGGGTAATTTAACGGTTGCTTATGCTACGGACGATCATTATTTTGCTTTAACTTTAGTATCAATGACGAGCGTGGCGATTAATAATCCGGGAGTACATTTTATTCTTTTACATACGGGATTAAAGGAAGAAACTTTTCAAGGGATTAACGATTTAACTGCCCATTATACTTGTACGGTAGAATTCAAATTAGTAGATTTACAAGAATTTGAAAATTTACCGTTGTCGTTGTGGGTGACGGTGCACGCTTGGTTTAGAATTAAATTAGCGGAATGGTTTCCAAATTTAGACCGGATTTTATATTTAGATTGCGATACGTTAGTTATAGGAAATTTAGAAGCTTTATGGAACGTAGATTTAGGCAATAACTACGTTGGTGTAGTGGAAGATATTTGGAACGGAAAGCAATATAGTCGCCGATTAAAGATGAAAAGTGCTGATTATTTTAATTCGGGAGTGATTTTAATTGCGTGCGAAAGGTGGCGTCAAGATCATCTCTTTGAACGGATGAAAGCTTTTTGTTTAAATAATCCGCGAAAGATTGTTTTTTGTGATCAGGATACTTTAAACGCAGTTATTGATGAGCGTAAAGTTATTTTAGATCCGAAATTTAATCTTATAGATGGTTGGTGGAGGCATTATCATTATGATTATGTAGGTGATCACGAAGAAGCCTATTTAAAGGCTAGAGAAATTCCTGTGATTATCCATTATACCGGTTGTAAACCTTGGCAAAAAGGGTGTTTAAACGCTTATTGCGATCAATGGTGGGATTATGCAGCTAAAACGTCGATTTATCCAGCTTTAAAAACTAAATTTTTAAATAGTCAGCCTTTTCATAAGAAACGTCCGTTTTTTAGTTGGTTATTAAGTTTTCATTATACCTTAAAAGGTAGCACCAAAATTCCTACTATTACGATTTTAGGAAAAGAATTTTTGATTAATAAAATAAAAAAATAAGAAATATTGTTAAGAATTAATTGATAGGGGTAAAAATAGGATTAAACAGGAAACGATGAAAAATACGTGGTTCGTGAATTTATTTTTAATTGAGTTGAAATGAGGGGAGGCGGATGATTTTAGTCACAGGTGGAGCGGGTTATATTGGTAGTCACGTTGTTTTAAATTTATTAGCTCAAAAAGAAACGGTCATTATTTTTGATAATTTAAGTACTGGATCTTTGGCTACAATTGAAGTTTTAAAAACCGCAGGTACTTTAATTTTCATTAAAGGGGATCTAACCGATCTCGAACAAATCAAAAGGGTTTTTGAAAAATATCCGATTACTGCTGTGTTACATTTTGCTTCTTTTATTGAAGTTGGAGAGAGCGTTGTTAATCCTGAAAAATATTACCGTAATAATTTATTAGGGGGAATGAATTTATTTTCCGCTATGTTAGCTGCAAAAGTGGATAAAATCGTTTTTTCTTCTACTGCGGCTACTTATGGAGAACCACGCTCTAATCCGATAGATGAACAGCATCCGCAATGTCCGATTAACAGTTATGGTTATTCTAAATGGATGTTAGAAACGATTTTACGTAATTATAGTCAAGCTTACGGTTTAAAAAGCGTTATCTTGCGTTATTTTAACGTGATCGGTGCTGATGCTTTAGGGAGAGTAGGGGAAAATCATAAACCGGAAACTCATTTAGTGCCTAATTTATTAGAAGCTGCTTTATTTCACCAAACTTTTCAACTTTACGGTAACGATTATCCTACTCGTGATCAAACGTGTATCCGTGATTATATTGACGTAGAAGATTTAGCAGAAGCCCATTTTTTAGCTTTACGGTATTTATTTAAGGAAAAAAAATCGGCGATTTTTAATTTAGGGACGCAAACTGGTTATTCCGTAAAAGAAATTATTGAACAAGTCGAGTTAGTAACTAAAAATAAAATTTTATTAGAAATAAAGGGACGGAGAAGGGGGGATCCAGCCGTCTTAGTAGCGGCTAATCGTTTAGCCCGAACGCAATTAGGTTGGTCACCAAAACGTAGCTTATTTGAGAGTATTGAACATGCTAAAAATTGGTTAATGAAGCAAAGAGGCAAAGTTGCATTTTAGAGGTAATTCAAGTAGTATGAAATTAAACTTAGGAGAAATTTATGGATTTGGTGGCTAAAGCGTTAAGATTTTTAGCTGTTGATGCGATTAGCAAAGCAAAATCTGGGCATCCTGGTCTGCCATTAGGCATGGCAGACGTAGCCGTCGTCTTATGGAGAGAATTTTTAAACGTTAATCCTCAGAATCCACGGTTTATTAATCGTGATCGTTTCGTTTTGTCTAACGGTCATGGTTCTATGTTATTGTATGGTTTACTGCATTTAGCCGGTTTTGATATTAAAATAGAAGATTTAGCTAATTTTAGGCAATTACATAGTAAAACTCCTGGACATCCGGAATATGCCCTAGCTTTGGGAATAGAGACGACGACTGGTCCTTTAGGACAAGGTTTAGCTAACGGAGTAGGGATGGCTTTAGCAGAGAAATGGTTAGCTGAAGAATTTAACGAACCTCATTTTCCGATAATCGATCATTATACTTACGTCTTTGTCGGAGACGGATGTTTAATGGAAGGTATTTCTCATGAAGCAGCTTCGTTAGCTGGTACGCATCGTTTAAAGAAATTAATCGTTTTTTGGGATGATAACGGTATTTCGATTGACGGACAAGTTAAAAATTGGTGTCGAGACGACGTTAGCTTACGGTTTCAAGCTTATGGGTGGCAAGTTTTAAGTTGTGGTGGTAATGGAGAATTGTCTGCGATCAAAACGGTCATTGAACAAGCCAGAAAAAGTGACCGACCGGTTTTGGTGATTTGTAAAACGCAAATTGGTTTCGGATGTAAATTAGTGGGCCAAGCGAAAGTGCATGGAGCCCCATTAGATCAAGCGACGATCGATGAAATGCGCGTATCTTTAGATTGGCCTTATCCTCCTTTTGTGCTTCCTGAAGAAGTGTATCAATTAAATAATTTAAAAGCTAAAGGGGAACAACTAGAATCGCAATGGCAGCAATTGTGGGATCAATACCAAATAGCGTACCCTAAGAAAGCATCGATGTTAAAGCAGTACTTAGAGGGGAAAGTTCTTATTCCTGAAGAAGTTTTTAAAGAATATTTAAATAAAATTAATAACGAAAAGCTTGCGTTATCTACTCGTCAAGCTTCTTTCGAAGCTTTGAATTTTTTATCTACCTACCTACCAAATTTATTAGGTGGATCGGCTGATTTAACTCCGTCTAATCTTACTAGACCTAATCAGGCGCAAGATTTGTTTCCTACCGTTTTAAAACGAAGTGGTCAAATCGGTTATTTTCATTATGGCGTACGTGAGTTTGGCATGTTTGCTATAATGAACGGGATAGCTTTACATGGAGGATATCTCCCTTATGGAGGAGGGTTTTTAGTTTTTGCGGGTTATGGAGAAAACGGCATTCGAATGTCTGCCATTATGAAATTGAAGGTAATTTACGTTTTTACCCATGATTCAATTGGCGTAGGTGAAGATGGTCCTACTCATCAGCCAATAGAACATTTAACGATGTTAAGAGCGATTCCTAATTTGCAAGTGTTTAGACCAGGTAATAGCGTTGAAACTTTAATTGCTTGGCAAAAAGCGTTGGAATATAACGGGCCAACGGTTTTAGCTTTATCTCGACAAAAGGTTTTTAGTTATCTTTATCACCAGTCACAATTCTCAGCAATAGCAAAAGGAGGTTATCTTTTGTGGGAGAATAGTGATAATCCTGAATGGATTCTAATAGCAACTGGTTCAGAATTGGGTTTAGCATATGAAACGGCCAAATTGTTCGATGCTCAGAATTATAAAGTGAGGGTCGTTTCTATTTGGTCGCAAGAGCTTTTTAATCAGCAAACCAAAGCATATCGTCATAAACTTTTACCGCATCGAGCAAAGAAAATCGCGATTGAAGCGGGTAACGGACTAAGCTGGTACCAATACGTTAAAGATGGTCAAGTAATTAGTTTAGACACTTTTGGAGCATCGGCACCAGAACAACGGCTATTTCAATATTTTGGTTTTACGCCAGAACAAATATTAACAAAAATTTTTAATAAAAATTGGGAGGAATATAGATATGACAATTAGAATTGCAATTAATGGTTACGGAAGAATTGGTCGTAATGTTTTACGGGCTATTTATGAAGAAGGTTATCGTAAAGAGATGCAAGTAGTTGCAATTAATGACTTAGGAGATGCGGCGATTAATGCGCATTTGACGAAATATGATACGATTCATGGTCCTTTTAAAGGCGAAGTAAGTGTTCAGGGTAATAATTTAATTGTTAATGGAGACGTTATTAGGGTTTGTTCAGAGAAAAATCCTGCGGATTTACCGTGGAAAGAATTAGCGGTCGATATTGTTTTTGAATGTACTGGAAAATTTACCGAAAAATCGAAAGCAATGGCGCATCTTCAAGCAGGAGCTAGAAAAGTAATGATTTCGGCGCCAGGTAAAGAAGTAGACGCTACGGTAGTTTATGGGGTTAATCACGAAATATTAACAAGCCAAGATCAAGTAATTTCTAACGGTTCTTGCACGACCAATTGTTTAGCTCCAATGGCTAAAGTATTGCAAGCTAAAATCGGAATTGTGACGGGGTTAATGACGACGATTCATTCTTATACGAATGATCAGGTTTTAATTGACGGTTACCATAAAGATTTACGTCGAGCTAGGGCAGCTGCTCTTTCTATGATCCCAACTAAAACGGGTGCGGCAGCGGCAGTAGGTTTAGTTTTACCGGAATTAGCGGGTAAATTAGATGGATTTGCGGTGAGAGTACCAACGGCAAACGTTTCGTTAGTAGATTTAGTATTTGAAGCTAAACGTACTACGACGAAAGAAGAAATTAACCAGTTGATGTTAGAAGCTTCACAACGAGAATTAAAAGGAGTGCTAGGATACAATGATTTACCTTTAGTATCGCAAGATTTTAACCACGTAGCTTTATCTTCTATTTTTGAAGCTACCCAAACTAAGGTTTTAGGAAACGTCGTAAAAGTATTGTCTTGGTACGATAACGAATGGGGTTTTTCTACCAGAATGTTAGACGTTAATAAATATTGGTTAAGTTTATAATTGGATGAAAAAATGGGTATATTAAAAATGCAAGACGTTGATCTTCGTGGTCAACGGGTTTTAATCAGGGTAGATTTTAACGTTCCGATTAAAAACGGGCAAATCACTAGTGAAAAACGTTTGTTCGCTTCTTTACCTACTTTACAGTTAGCGGTTAATCAAGGTGCTAAAGTGATGGTAATGTCTCATCTTGGTCAACCTAAAGAAGGGGAATTTGACGAAAATTTTTCTTTAAAACCGGTAGCCGCTTGGTTAAGTAACCAGTTTGGTAAAACGATTCGTTTAGAAAAAGATTGGTTGGATGGAGTAGCAGTTGAAAATGGGGAATTAGTATTATTAGAGAATGTCCGTTTTAACGTTGGAGAAAAGAAAAATGATGAAACGTTAGCTAAAAAAATGGCTAACTTATGTGATATTTTCGTTATGGATGCTTTTGCAACTGCTCACCGTGCTCAAGCTTCTACTTATGGAGTGGCACAATTTGCTAAAATAGCAGTAGCTGGTCCTTTATTAACACAAGAAATTGAAGCGTTGTCAAAAGCTTTAGAAATGCCTCGTAAACCTTTAATGGCTATTACGTGTGGAGCTAAAGTGTCAACGAAATTGCAGTTATTAGAAAATTTTTTAACGAAAGTTAATTTCCTTTTATTAGGGGGAGGAATTGCTAATACTTTTTTATTAGCTCAAGGTTATAATATTGGAAAGTCACTTTGCGAAGTAGATTTCGTAGGCAAAGCAAAAGAGCTCTTAGCTACGGCTCAAAAGTTGAACGTCTCTATTCCATTACCGATCGACGTGGTTGTGGCTAAAGAAATAAGTGAAACGGCCAAAGGGGTGATTAAATTAGTAACGGAAATTAGCGATGACGATATTATTTTAGATATCGGTCCGCAAACGATTGAAAATTTAGTCGCGATGGTAAAACGGGCCAACACTATTATTTGGAACGGTCCTTTAGGAATGTTCGAGCTAGATGAATTTAGTAATGGTACGAAAGCAATAGCTAATGCGATTGCTCAAGCAGAGGCTTTTACTTTAGCCGGTGGCGGTGATACGGTAGCTGCTATTGAAAAATTTAAGCTAGCCACAAATCGTTTCTCTTATGTTTCAACTGCTGGTGGAGCATTCTTAGAGTATTTACAAGGTTTAGAGTTACCAGCAGTCAAAGTTTTAAAAATGCGTGGTGAAAATATAATATGAAAAAAACAAAAATTGTTTCAACTTTAGGTCCGGCTTCTAGTTCTTTTGAAGAGTTAGTAAAAATGATTGAAGCGGGGGTAAACGTCGTACGTTTAAATTTCTCTCATGGTTCTACTGCTGAAAAGCAGGCGTTAGTCGATACGGTTAGGCGTGCAGCTAAAAGCGTTGGTAAACCAGTTGCAATTTTAGGAGATCTACAAGGGCCTAAAATTAGAGTAGCTAGATTTAAAGAAGGTAAAATTACTTTAAACGTAGGGGATACGTTTATTTTAAACGCTGATTTACCTAAAGAAGAAGGGGATCAAAAGCAGGTTGGAATCGATTATAAGGATCTACCTAAGGATGTTAAAGTAGGGGACGTGTTACTATTGAATGATGGTTTTATTATTTTAGTAGTAGAAAAAGTAGAAGGAAATAAAATTTTTTGTCGTACTCAAGTAGGTGGTGTTTTATCTAATCATAAAGGAATTAATCGCCAAGGAGGAGGACTATCTGCTGGAGCTTTAACGGATAAAGATCGGGAAGATCTTAAAGTGGCAGTTAGTTTGAAAGTAGATTATTTAGCGATTTCTTTTGTACGATCAGCTGAAGACGTGTTAGAAACGAAACGTTTAGTTCGAGAAGCAGGTGGGGTAGCAAAAGTAATTAGCAAAATAGAACGTATTGAAGCAATTGAACCGGAAAATTTAAAGGTAATTATTGAGGCGGGGGATGGAATCATGGTTGCTCGTGGAGATTTAGCCGTAGAAATTGGAGATGAAGCAGTTCCTGCTGCGCAAAAATTGATGTTAGAATACGCGAGAATGATTGGTAAACCGGTAATCGTGGCAACGCAAATGTTAGAAACGATGATTCATAACGTGGTGCCAACACGTGCTGAAGTTTCAGACGTTGCAAATGCAGTATGGGATGGTACGGATGCGGTAATGTTATCTGCGGAATCAGCAACGGGTGATCATCCGGCATTGGTAATTAAAACGATGGCTAAAATATGTGAAAATGCTGAAACTTTATTAAAAGGATCAGTTCGTGCTACTTATTATCCGTCAATAGACGGTTTAACCATCGGTAACGATCGATTAATGGCAAAAGCGGCTGTTGATTTGGCTAATCAAGTGAAAGCGAAAGTAATGGTAATTTTAACGAATAATGGAACTATGCCGTTATGGGCTTCGCGTGAAAACGCTAATTTGCCAATTGTTGCTTTAACGGAAAACGAGCAAATATTGGGACAATTAATTTTATACCGTAACGTTATTCCGGTAAATTTTAAATACCAAGGTGATTGTGTAGGCTTAAAAATTGCAATGATTGAAAAAGCAAAAGAATTAGGCTTAGTGAAGGTGGGGGAACAAATGGTGATCTTAGAAGAAAAAGAGCCAAGTGATCCATATCAGTCTGATGCTTTATTCGTGTTACAAGCACAATGAGTATTTTAGGCAAGATAGGTTATGTTTTAATATTACTTTTAATCATGGTTAGACTGTTGCTTTTTCTGCAACAGTCGCCTGATTTGTTTACCGAAAAAAAAGTTTCTAAAAGTTTTTTAGCGTTAGGTTTTTTAATTTTGTTTTTAATTTTAGTAATTGGAAGTATCGTATTTTTCTTGAGGAAGGTTTAATTATGGATAAATTTGTAAATAGTGATACGGTAATCAGGATAAATTTTTTAAAAGATAAAATACCAGCTTTATTTAGAGAAATTGTAAAATTGTCTACGACTAATGTTTGGGTAAGTGATTTAAAAATTCCTCAATTTATTTCAGAGAAACAAATAGAAGTGGCGGTAGAACATCCTAATAAGATAGTCTATTTATCTTTTAACGTACTGTATCATATTGATCAAGCAGTAAAAATTTTAGCTAATAAAAATTCCCTTTTTAAAGAGTGCATTGAGTGTGTAGTTCAAACCTTAGAAGTATCAACAAAATTGAAAGAAGATTACGGTGAGGTGTTAGGGGATGATAACGATACGATTTTATTAAACGGTGATTTAGAAACATTGAAAACAACGCGAGTGTCATTAGAAACTTTAGAAGAACAGATTAAACTAGATGCGTTCAATAATTTAATTGCAGAACAAGATCAAAATTGGGAAAATTATCAAAGATCTTTTGCTGAGGAAATCAGGAATTTTTTAGCGCAAAACGGAACGATTCGTTTAAACGAATTGGAGTTAACTGGGTTGTTGGAAGATCAACCGGTGATTATTGCAAATAAAAAGGAAATTTTAAGTAATGCGGGTCTTAACGTTACGAACTATTCGGATTTTAAAATTAATTTATGTTGCTCGTTAAAAGATTATCAAGCAAGAAACTTAGGTGAAAATTTCAATTTGTCTTCAGTATTAGAGCAGTGTAATGAAATTTTAGCGAAATTTGAGCGAGGAAGAATTGAATTAAGGGGAACAATAGAAAATGCGTTTTTGAAAATGATCCGAGATTTAAGAGCGGTGATGGTTCAGGTTGAAGCAATACAATTGTTAAACCCGGATGATGTACAGCGGATTAAAACGGTTCAACGTGCTTATCAACAGCGGATTGAATTTTTAGAGAAAGAAAAGCAACAAAATATAGAAAACAAGCCAAACAATAATTCTTGGGTAATGAACGATGGATAAATTATTAGTTTATGGTGGTTATCCGATTAACGGATCGGTGATTATTTCGGGAGCTAAAAATGCAGCCTTACCAATTTTATTTGCTACTATTTTAACGAATGAAACCGTAGTTTTACATAACGTACCTCGTTTGCATGACGTCGAAACTACGATACGATTGTTAGAAAATTTAGGAGCTAAAATTGTTTGGACTGCGGAGAACAGCTTAACGATAGATGCGAGTCGAATAAATAATTTTGAAGCTTCTTATGATTTAGTTAAACAAATGCGTGCTTCGGTATTAGTTTTAGGGCCTTTAATGGGACGTTATCAGCAGGCTAAAGTTTCTTTACCAGGCGGTTGTGCAATTGGAGTACGTCCTATTGATCAACATTTAAAAGGCTTAGAAAAATTAGGGGTAATTTTTGATTTAAAAGATGGTTACATCGCCGGAACAACTAAGTTAAAGCGATTATTCGGGAATAAAGTGACGATGGATTTAGTAACGGTTACCGGTACGGAAAATTTGTTAATGGCTGCGGTTTTAGCAGAAGGAATTACTTATTTAGAGAACGCGGCGATTGAGCCGGAAGTCTGTGATTTAGCTAATTTTTTAAACGTGTTAGGGGCAAAAATTACCGGTATTGGTACTCCTACTTTAAAAATTGAAGGGGTAGAAAAATTGAAGGGGGGGACGTATACGATCATGCCAGACCGTATCGAAGCCGGAACTTATTTAGCGGCTGCGGCGATTAGTAAAGGTAAAGTTAGAGTAGAAAAAGTAGTGCCGAGCGATTTAACGATTGTTTTAGAAAAATTTACCGAAATGGGTGGAGAAATCGTTATTGATAAAGATTCAATTTCGTTAGATATGAAAGGTAAACGTCCTAAAGCTGTTAACGTAACCACTAAAGTTTATCCCGGTTTTCCTACCGACATGCAAGCACAATTTTTAGCAATTAATTGTGTAGCAACGGGTACCGGAGTAATTGAAGAAACTATTTTTGAAAACCGTATGATGCACGTTCAGGAGCTAAGGCGTTTAGGAGCCAGAATTGATTTACACGGAAATATTGCTACGGTTTTTGGACAAGAATGTTTGTCCGGTGCAGAAGTAATGGCTACAGATTTAAGGGCTTCAGCTAGTTTGGTCTTAGCTGGATTAGTTGCTAACGGTAAAACGGTAGTTGATCGTATCTACCATGTTGACCGTGGATACGAAAGATTAGAAGAGAAATTATCGCAATTAGGAGCAAAAGTAGAACGTATTAAAAATTAATGGGCTTGTTTATGAAAAGAGTGTTTCTTTTGGTGATGGATTCTTTCGGTATTGGCAATGCTAAAGATGCGGTCAATTTTGGTGACGAAGGTAGTAATACTTACCAACATATTCGAGAACGAATGAACTTGTCAATTCCTAATTTACGCCATTTAGGGTTAAATGCACTAGTGGATGGACATGACGAAACGAATTTAATTGGAGCCTTTGCAAAAGCTAACGAAATCAGTGTGGGTAAAGATACTCCTAGCGGTCATTGGGAAATAGCAGGTTTACCTACTTTATTTAAGTGGGGTTATTTTGGAGATCAGTTTCCGCCGAAATTGGTAGAAGAAATTTTAGCAAAAACTGGTTTACCAGGAATTTTAGGTAGCGGACGTGCGTCTGGAACTGAAATTATTAATCGTTTAGGGGTGCAGCATGAATTAACGGGGCAACCTATTTGTTATACTTCAGCAGACAGTGTTTTTCAGATTGCCGCTAGTGAAACTACTTTCGGTTTAGGTAAACTTTATGATTTGTGCGAAGTAGTTTTTGAATTAGTTAAACCTTATCGGATTGGGAGGGTAATTGCTAGACCCTTTGTTAAAGATGCTAAGGGCCATTTCGTACGTACGAACCATCGACGTGATTTTGCAGTAGCACCAACGGGGAATACGTTATTAGATCATTTAGTAGCTGCAGGGAAAAAAGTAACGTCAGTAGGTAAAATTGCCGATATTTTTGCTCATCGTGGAATTTCGCGACATTTTGACGTTCATCGTTTGGAAGAAACTTGGCAAGCCGTATTACAAATTGTCAGAGAATGTCCGCAGCATGATGAATTAGTGTTCGTTAATTTCGTTGGTTTTGACGAATTATATGGTCATCGTAGAGACGCGTTGGGTTACGGTAAAGCCCTTGAGTTTTTTGACCAGCAATTAGGAGAATTAATGCCATTATTAACGTCGGAGGATTTATTGATTATTACTGCTGATCACGGATGTGATCCGACTGCTGCAGGTACTGACCATACTAGAGAACAAGTACCTATTTTATTGTATGGTAACGGTTATCAAGGTGCTTTAGGGGAGCGAGATACGTTTGCAGATATTGGGCAAACGGTTGCTACTTATTTAGGTATTTCTCCTTTAACCTGTGGTCAAAAATTATAAGTAAGTGAAAATTTTAATTTTAGCTGATCATTGGATCGAAGAAGAATTATTTTTATTAGAACCGGTTACGGTGGTTCCGGAAGAAAGAGAATATTTTGTTTGGAATGAAGATGGGTTAAGTTTTGTTGCTAAACAGAAGACGTTATGGTTTGATTTTTTAGATAAACAATTACATTTTAGGTTACATCATTTATCGCGTAAAAACGAATTGCTTTTTA
>CAUUCF010000001.1:0-168095 GCA_963543695.1 uncultured Gammaproteobacteria bacterium | reverse complement strand
CTCCATGTTGCTCTTCAAAATAAGCGTTTTCTAACGGCACGTCGTATTCGTCCAGTAAAATAATTACTTTTTGTTGATGGTAATCGCGTAATACTTCCGATAATAATTTTAAACTCGTCGATAAAGTAGCATTTGAAGCTCGATTTTCAAGCATCGCTTGATAAGCCGGTAAATGATTTGAAGGTTTATTTAAAACGTACCGGTGACGAATAAATTCTCGCCTAATTTCTTCTCCTAAAATCTGATAAGCTAATTCAAACGTCGGTTGTTTCGCCGATTTTAACGATAAACTAATCACCGGATAACGTCCTAATTCGTGCGTATATTTTTCTCCTGCTTCCAGGATTTTTAAACCTTGAAACAAAGCGGTATTATCTTTTTGAAAAACCCTTACGTCTTCGAAAAAAGCACGAAGCATACTTAAATTTAAACTTTTTCCAAACCGACGAGGACGGGTAAATAGGTTAACTTTCCCTTGTTTATCTAATAAATCTTTGATGAACAGGCTTTTATCGACAAAATAATAGTTTTGTTCGATTACTTCTTTAAAATCATCTACCCCAATCGGTAACGGTTTCCTTAACATGTTAATCCTTTTTTATAACATTAACGTTTATTTTAAACATAAAAAAGACTAAAATCTACTCTTTAATCGCTAAAAAATAAAATGAACAAATCAATATTTTTTCAATTAGTAATTATTGAATCCCTCTTTAATGTAATCAAAAAATTAAAAATTTCAGATCATTATCGACTATCATCAAACGTAGGAAAATTTATCAACAAATCTGCAAAAGATAAGGGAATTTTTTGCATTTTTGACTAACATTTTTAACCCGCTTTATCTTTTATTTTGAGTAGTTAAAATAATTATTTATCACGAATATTTTATTTATTGATTTTCTTTGGTTAGAAAAATTAATTCTTCCATGTTTTCTTGGTTCCTATTACCAACCATTTTTTTTAGTTTATCTAAACGATTTTTCAATTGATCACTGGGACTAAATCCGCTAACGATTAAATTCTGTAATTGCATTTTTAACCAAAAAATTTCTCCCATTTTAATCGAACACTTATTAATTTCTGCCAGAAAATGTCTTTCTGCAACTAAAGCAATTAAAGCATCTACCACCCGATTAATTGCTTCTTCTTGGTCAATATGAGCTATAGTATTCGCATTTAACATGAATCCATAATCTAAAATTTCTCCAAAATTATCGACCTTAATTACCCGTTCCTCTTGTTGATTGTTTATCTCTTGCGGGTTAATAATACTAATGAAATTACCCCCACTAGATAACAAATAATTAATCTCTCTTTGACGATCCGAAGTACTTAATTCTTTATCGATACTTAACCCACGATTCTCCCAAATGTTTATTGACATAAAATAATATAATATAATTAAATTAATATTAAATATATTAGTATCATTAACATCAATTTACAAGCTTTTCAAAAAGTTTTCTTTTTAGCCGATGCATGACGAGCCCTTTTTTCCACATCGATATATTTATCGGTAATAGCACTAGAGCTATGACCGGCATCATCACGCACATGTTCACGAGGACGAAATTTAACGTCATCAGAAATACCGGTATGGCGTAACCAATGCACAGTAGCAATTTTTAATTCTTCAGCTAAATAAACCGGATGTTCTATAATCATCAAATCGTAGGCTAAATCAAAACATTGTTGTACCAGTTTACGAATATAACGCGGGTCACTAATTCCACCAGTACGATGAAAATTAGGAATTAATGGAGTATTGTCTACTAGTGAAGGTAATGCTGATAATCCCAAAGATAAACGATACTTTTTAAAAGCATCTAACATCGCATCAGAAACGGAAATATCTCTTTCTTTATTCCCTTTACTAACCGTTTTAAACCACCAATTACCTTCAGCATCCCGATAAAAATCTTTCATTTGTGGTACCCAACGTGGTTTAGCCACTAACTCAGAAATTCGTAAATACATCCCGTATAAAGCTTCAACGATAAAAAGAGTACGATTATGAAAAATAGGTTCACGATCAGCTAATTCGTGAGCGGCTTTTAACACGTATTGCCATTGTAAAGGAGACAAACGACGGATTACTCTTCCCGTTTTAACTTTAACATAACTATTTTTTTGTTTAATCACCGCTACTGGGTTATAAAATATTTTTTCCTCTTGAATCAAAAAGGTGTAAAAACTTCCTAAAACGGCAAAGATAATTTTTAAAGCCGTTTCAGATAAAAAATCCTTTCTGGCTTTACTGCGCATCTTAAGTTTAGGTAATTCCCTCACGAAGGGTCGCCAATCAAGATTAGGAACTAAGGTTCCTGATTTCAAAAGGTAACGAGCTACTTGTCGTTTACCAATCCAAGTTGCAGGAGGATCTTGACAAAAACTTAAATATTCCTCTATGGTTTCCCGTTTAGCCGTTAATAACGATTGTTTCTTGATTACCCATAACCATTGTAAATAACGTTCCATTTCCCGGCGATAGGTGCGAAACGTATCTTCGTTACGTTGGTAAGCTAGTAAAAAACTCCTTGCTAATCGATAATCTTCGTTTGCAAATGGCGGATAATCATTTAAAAAAGATTTCTTTTCTTCCGTTTTTAATTGTTCTAACGTATTGAAAATCGCCGTTAGCTGTTGCATAATTCACCGTACTAGACTTGATTCATTATATAATAACATGACTAAAATCATTTTAGTAGACGGTTCTTCGTACTTGTATCGTGCTTTCCATGCCCTTCCTGCGCTTACTAATCAAAAAGGTGAACCTACTGGTGCTTTATACGGCTGCATCAACATGTTACGTAAATTAGCTAACGAAGAAACTTACGATTATTTTGCTATAATCCTCGACCATCCTAGTAAAAATTTTCGCCATCAATTATACGATGAATATAAAGCTAACCGTAAAGCTCTACCTGAAGAATTAATTTTTCAATTAAAAGCTTTTCCAGAATTAATTACTGCCCTAGGTTTCACGTTAATTTCTGAACCAGGGGTTGAAGCCGATGACGTTATTGCTACCATTACGGAAAAAGCCTTAGCAAAAAATTGGGAAGTTTTAATTTCCACTGGAGATAAAGATTTAGCCCAATTAGTGAACGAAAAAGTAACGCTAATTAATACGATGACTAATCAACGTTTTAACGTTCAAACCGTAATGGAACATTTTGCGGTACGTCCCGATCAAATTGTAGACTACCTAATGTTAACCGGAGACAGCAGCGATAACATTCCAGGAGTAGAAAAAGTAGGTCCTAAAACTGCGGCTAAATGGTTAAACCAATATGGTACCCTCGATCACTTAATTCAACATCAAGACGAAATTACCGGTAAAGTCCGTGAATATTTAAAAAAAGCTATCCCTTTTTTTCAAATATCTAGACAATTAGTTACTTTAAAAAAAGACGTATTGCTAAATTTATCGTTAGAAGATTTAGTCATACAACCACCGGCCATAACTACTTTAAAAGAATTATATCGGCGTTATCATTTTCAAACGTGGCTTAACGAATTAGAAACTCCACCATTACCAACATTACAAAATGACGGTCAATTTTTAATAGGTGCTCCCCTTTTTGCCTTTTACATTTTACCTAATCAACAAGTTACTTTTGCCGTAGAAAATCAAGTTTTTGTTACGGAAAATCTTGAATTCATTCAACAAATTTTAGCTCAAAAAAATAGCGTTAAAATTACGTTTGACCTAAAAAAAACGCTATTTTTTTTTAAAAATTTACCAACCAAAATTATTGATTTAAATTTAGCAAATTACGTTATTAACGCTAATAACGGCAACATTACGTTAGAAAAATTAATTAAAAAATTTTTAGGTATTGAATACCAAATGAATACCTTTTCATCGGCAATTTGGCAAATCTACCAGAAATTACCTTTAAACGATAATCAGTATCAATTACTGACTACGCTAGAACAACCTTTAAGCGAAATTTTGTTCCGAATGGAACAAAAAGGAATTTTGATTGACTTAACTTATTTTAATTTTTTAAACGAAAAGATTATTAAAAAAATTGACATGATTAATGAAAAAATTTTCTCAATAATTCCTTATTTTAACCTAAACTCACCATTACAATTACAAAAAATTTTATATGAAAATTTAAAATTACCCATTCTTAAAAAAACTCCTAAAGGCCAACCTTCTACTTCTGAAGAGAATTTAGAAGAACTTAAAGAATTTCACCCGTTAATTCCCTTAATTCTCGAATATCGAGAATTAGCTAAATTAAAATCTACTTATTTAGATCCTCTACCGAAATTACTAGATCAAAATCACCGATTACATACTACTTTTCACCAAACTGTTACCGTTACTGGTCGGTTATCCTCTTCCGATCCTAATTTACAAAACATTCCGATTCGTACCGAAAACGGTCGTTTATTTCGGCAATTATTTATCGCTCCGCCGCATACAAAACTTCTATCGGCCGATTATTCGCAAATCGAATTAAGGATTATGGCCCATTTAGCAAACGATCCTTTAATGATCGAGGCTTACGAACAAGAAATAGATTTACACGCCCTAGTTGCTAAAGAAATTTTTGCTCATTTACCATTAGAAATAGGACGTCAAAAAGGAAAAACCATCAATTTCGGTTTAATTTACGGCATGTCTTCGTTTGGTTTAGCTAAACGTTTAGGAGTCCCTTTAAAAGCAGCTAAAGATTACATGAAGTTTTATTTTGACCGTTTTCCAAACGTTAAAAAATACATGGAAGAAATTCAACTCTTTGCTAAATTAAACGGCTATGTTACCTCTCTTTTAGGACGAAAATTTTATCTACCAGATCTTCAAGCTAAAAATTATCATCTAAAAAGCGCTGCTGAACGCTTAGCTATTAATGCAGGTATTCAAGGAAGCGCTGCTGAAATCATTAAAATGGCCATGCTTAATTTAAACCGGGTCCTATCTAAATTTCAATCGGTACATCTACTTTTACAAATTCACGATGAATTACTACTAGAAGTACCAGATCACCTTGTCCCTGAAATACAAACCATCACCAAAGAAACGATGGAAAAAGTCATTCCTTTAAAAGTACCGCTCAAAGTCAATATCACGATAGGTAATTCTTGGAAAGGATCAAAAACCAGTTAATTTTTAACCAATAAATAACTAATTACCATAAACCCTCCTATCGAAGGCAATAAAGTACAAAGCCAAGTAGGATACCCATAAACCACGGCGATATAACCGGCCATTTGAGTTAGAGTATAGTATACAAAACTAATCATAACACCTAACAATAAATAAGCGGCCGTTTTTCCCCGCTCATTTTTTAGAGTGAATAACGTACCTAACCAAGCCATGATTAAAATCGCTAAAGGAGTAAAAATCCGCTGCCAATAAATTACTTCTTCCCTTAAATAATCTAATCCTAAATCACGACGTTCATTACAATTATTCCGCAATTCTTTTAACGAATACTGATTAGCATCTTTTTTTAACTTTTGAATACTTTTATTTTTACCTACTTTTTTAGGTATTTTAACCGGGATTTGGTATTGTGAATAATAACGATATTCAATCTTTTCTAAATTTATCCTAGCAATTTTTACATCCAATAAGGTTAAATTATGCTCATTAATTTGAGCCATTTCTGTTTGATATACCCCGTTAATTTCACCAGATTCAGTAACTTCATAAACAAATAATCGCTTGATTTGATCATTTTCAATTTGCTTAAAATTTAAAAAATAATTCCCGTATTTTAACCAATTTCCTTCATCGGTAACCGCTAACTTACCCGCATAAACGGCTTGAATTTTAATTCGATTAGCTAATACTAAACATTTAGGGGAAACTTCTTCTCCAAAAAAAAATAAGACTCCAACTAAAACGGCAGCAAAAACGGTAACTTCCTTCAATAAACGTAGTACTGAATAACCGTTTAACCGAATAATAATCAACTCTTGATTAATCTTTAAAGTACTAAAAGCCCATAAGACCGATAACATTATTCCTATGGGAGCAAAGGTATAGAGATCGTACGGTAAATATAGTAACGAACAAAATAAAGCTTCTCTAATGCCAAAATGACCTTGCCCAATATTCCCAATTTCGTAAGAAACTTCTAAAGCAAAATGTACACCCAACAATAATAACGCGATTAACCCAAAATAATAAAAAATATGTTTAGCTAAATACTTTCGTATAATTACCATTTTTTCCTTTGCCACCAATAAACTAACGTTGCAATCCCTAACATCAAAAAATGAACATCAAAAGCTTGATAACTAAAAAATAAAGTCCCTTTTTGTAACATCGCTCTAGTTACAAATAAACCGTTTGCGTAAAATACGTAACCTAAAATCGCCCAACCTATCGTACTATAACGACTTTTCCGAGGCGGTAAAATGCCTAAAGCCGTTGATAACAATACCAAAATAAAAACCATGATTACCGGAGAAACTCTCCAAAAAATTTCCGCTCCACCCTTGAATAGTTTACGATTTACCCATAATTCATGGTTAGATTTACCAGCTTCTTTTTGAACAATAAATTTAGGAGGACTTATGTAAAAATTTTGACTTTGAAATTTCAAATGTTCAATGGCCGTTTGGTTAAAATAACCACAATATTGGTTACCATCAGATAACACTAAATGGTTCTTATCTAAAACTCTAGCTTCTTTAGCCACGATTATACAATTATTTTTATCGTTTAACTGCTTAATAAAAATATTACGAAACGTATTCTTATTCGATAAATCATAATGATCAACGTATACTAACCATTGATGATCTTTGCCCACGTAATTAAACCGTTTAGGTTTAATCAAAGAAGCTGATTGAGTAGATTTAGATAGCCATTCGATGTGACGATGTAAACGGGGATTCACTCCAAAAGTAAGTAGCGCGATAATAACTGCAATTACCGTTCCGATAAAAAAATTAATTTTCGTAAAATTACGAAACGAAAATCCAGCAGTTTGTAAAACTACTAATTCATTATCGGCGGATAATCGACCGTATACAAAAATTATTGCTAAATAAAAAGCTACCGACAAAACTAAAGAAAGTAAAGTCGGGATCTGTAACAATAAAATCCACTTAATTACTTCAGCGGATAAATTATCTGAAGCAGCAGAACCTAAAAAACGTACGAATTGATTACTAACAAAAATAAACAATAAGACAAAAGTAACTGCTACCGTAACTTTTAATAATTCATATACTAAATATTTAGTAGCTAATCTCATTTACAAACAATTACTTCTTGCCCACCCATGTAAGGGATTAATGCATCTGGTATACGAACATTACCTTCTTTATCCTGATAATTTTCGACGATCGCTATTAACGTACGCCCAACCGCTAATCCAGAACCATTTAACGTGTGTACCAATTCCGTAGCCCCATTTCTTAATCGATACCTAGTTTTCATTCTTCTAGCCTGAAAAGCTTCAAAATTACTGCAAGAAGAAATCTCGCGATATCGATTTTGTGACGGTAACCAAACTTCTAAATCGTAAGTTTTAGCGGCCGAAAAACCTAAATCTCCACTACATAAACAAACTACTCGATAAGGTAAATTTAAACGTTGTAAAATCACTTCAGCATGTTGCGTTAAAATTTCGTGATCTTCATACGAACGTTCAGGTAACGTAATCCAAACTAGTTCTACTTTCTCAAATTGATGTTGCCGAATCATACCGTATAGATCCTTACCGTAACTACCAGCTTCGCTTCGATAACAAGGAGTATGCGCTACAAATCGCAACGGTAAATTTTTGGCTTCCAAAATCTCGTCCCGAACTAAATTAGTCACTGGTACTTCCGCCGTAGGAATTAAAGAATACTTGCTTTCTCCTTCAATATGGAATAAATCTTGATTAAATTTAGCTAATTGTCCCGTACCGAACAAACTCTGTTCGTTTACCAAATGCGGAACATATACCTCTTGGTAATGATGTTCCTTCACATGAATATCTAACATAAAATTAATCAATGCCCGTTGTAATTTAGCTAAATCATTAAATAACACGACAAAACGAGTCCCGGTAATTTTCGCTGCTAGTTCAAAATTCATCATCGCCAATTGCTTACCTAAAGCTGCGTGATCTAATGGTGTAAAATCAAACGAAGGGATGGTTCCCCAACGACGCACCTCTACGTTATCGTTTTCATCTTTTCCCTCCGGCACTGAAGAAGCGGGTAGATTCGGAGTAGTATAATAAAGATCTTCTAACAACTTCATCGTCGCCTTAAACTCTTGTTGTTTAGCTTCTAAAGTTAAACTTAATTGTTTAAGTTCTGCTATTTGTGGTTGGTCGAGCTGCTCCTCCCCTTTTTTTTGGCCAATTAATTTCGACTTCACGTTACGTAAATTTTGCAATTCTTGCAATTGCGTTTGCAACTCTTTACGTTTCTGTTCTAGATTTCTAATTTGGTTGACATCCAAACGCACGTTTCTTTTTAACAAAAGTCTAGCAGTATTTTCTAACTCTGTACGAAAATATTTAGGATCTAACATGTTCACCCCCAGCTTTTTATCAAAATTATTGCTAATTCTTTTCGTTTTTGTCAAGCTTATTCGTACTAAAACGATAAATTAAATAAACCGCTGCATTCAACCTCTAAATTTGTAAAGATCGAGTGAATTTAAAATCGATCAAATTAAAAAAATTGTAAAAAAAAGGAGATGTAGTATTATATAAATTTAATATGATAATTAAACGATAATTTAAATATGAGCAAATTTATAAAAAACCTTAATCACCCTTATTTAACAACGACTTTATTTGTCTATTCTTTTATTGTTAACAACTTAGCCTACGCTCAGTCTCCTCAACCAACTTCCGTATCAATAAATACCGCCAGTGATTTAGTAAACGCCGAAAAATATCAACCTAATTCATTAATTACCGTTGAACAAGACATCACGTTAAACAGTCAATATAATACGATTAGCACGTTAAAAAATAAAAATAATCTTCAACTTCAAGGAAAAGAAAAAAACCATATCGTCATTAACTGTGAAAATAATAGTTGCGACAAGCAATTTTATAGGTTTTTAAATTCTACACAAATGACTATCACTGATCTGACTTTTCAGAATTTTAACCATTACGAAAAAGGGATTATCAATCTAGCTTCAAACACTGAAGCTACTTTGGATAAAATAGTGATCACTAACACCAGCAGCCAACAGAATGATCAAAATAGAGTTTGGGGATTAATTGATTTAGAAATGGTAGTAATATAACGGTTAAAAATTCTAATTTTACGAATAATAAAATCAACACAACGACTAATGAAGCTAGAGGAGGTTTAATCCATATTCAAGGTAGTCTCTACAACGATCATCAAAATTCATTATTAAACGCTACCAAGATCATTGCTCAAAATAATGAAATTACTACTAATGCTGATCTTTATGGAGGAGTTATTTATAACGAAGGAATAGGAAATATCGATCAATCTAATTTTGAAAATAATACCATTACGTCAGAAACTAACAACGCCCACGGAGGAGCGATCTCTTCTGGCTGTCCAGAAATTGAACGAGGAGATATATTTTTCGGAGATATAACACAATCTGTATTTACCCAAAATACAGCAAAAGCTAACGAAAAAGATGCTTACGGTGGTGCAATTTTCATTAGTAATGACGAGAACAAGACTGCCAATATCTTTTTAGGAAATATTGAAGAAACTACTTTTACAGGAAATGTAGCACAAGCTAAAGAGCACGCCTATGGGGGTGCTCTTTATTTCTATCACTCTGCTGGAAACGAAGATGGAAATAAAATTATTAATTCCTTGTTTACTGATAATAAAGCTATTGCTCAATATGGTTATGGTGGAGCAATTTATGTTGGTCAAAAATCAAAAATTACCCTTATAAATACAGAATTTAAAAATAATTACGCTACTACGGAAGGTGGAGCATTATATGTCAACAAACAAGACCTTGAAATCCAATCGGGTGTAATTTTTAAGAATAATGCTGCAAATAACCAATCAAATGATATCTTTTTAAACGATGGCTATTTAACTTTAAACCCCTTTCAAAAAACTAACGGAAGTAATTTCGATAGTGAAGAAAATAAAATACAGATCTTAAGTGGAATAAAAAGTAATAATGAAAGTACCAATCCAGCAGTTTCAGTAAAAAAGAACGCATATTTAGTTTTAAGTGGCGTTAATAATCAATTCTATGGAAACTTTTATATTGAAACATACGGTACCGTACAATATATCCAATCTGGTAGCAATAATTTCGTTACGGGACCAGTTTACCTTTATGGAAATTTAAAATTCGAAAACAACGATCCGGATCAAATTTGCAATCTTACTGGAGAAGGAACATTAAATAAAAATGGAAATGGCACCTTAACGTTTACTGGTAACAACATCAATTTTAACGGAGAATTGAATATCCAAGCCGGTTCCGTAAAATACACGTTCAACGATGACCAAAATTCTTCTTTTATTAACGGAACGATTAAACTTTCGGGAAATTCGTCATTAACCGTTGATATTCAAAAAGATTATACCAATACTTTTAAACAACTAGCCGGATCTGAAAACACGAAGTTTTATAAAGAAGGAGACGGTACTTTAGCACTGATTGGTAATGATGAAATTTTTAGCGGATTTAACGGAAGCTTCTATATCGAAAAAGGTACTTTACAACGTAACGTTACCAATCAAAGTTTCATTAATAGTAACATAATACGAATTCAACCAAACGCTACTTTAGAAATTACCAACGATGAACCTAACGATGTTCTTTTCAAAAAATTAAATGGTGACGGTTTTTTAATTAAAAATGGTTCAGCTGCGCTTATTGCAACGAATAATCCTAATTTTACTAACGGTAACCTAGTAATTAAAGCTGGAGAATTTAAAGCAAATAATAGCTCCGTTCAACTCAACACAGGAACTTTTTCTGATAAAACTGTAATTAATTTACAAAAGGACCTTGAATCTATTCAAAACACAAGAAAAGCTCGGCACAGTAATACTGTTGTTCTTCAAAAGCTCAAAAATAGCGATAGTTTTAATTTCCAAAAATTAACTTTCAACGATTTAACTTTAAACGGCCAAATATTTTTTAACGTCGATATCGATTTAGCCAACCAACAGGCTGACACTATTGAAGTGTTAGAACAAATCAATACTACTGAACACGGTCATTTGCTCATTAACCAACAAAGTTTAAACCTATTGAGCGATACCAATCAAATACATACTCCAATAAGGATCGCTAATAATTTACTAAGAAATAGGAAACATCTCATTTTAAGCGACGAAGCGAAAATCGTTAACGGCGAAACTCACCAATATAGAGTATCGTACGGAACAGATGGAGAATTAATTTTTACGAAACAACCTGATAAATCTAGTCCAGAAACTATGTCTGCCAGCATATCAACTCAAGTAGGAGGTTTACTCGTACAATTAGAAGCTCTACAGGCCGGTTTCTTCCATATGGAACGATATACCAAATATAACCTTCATTCCAAATTGAGTAACGGTAAAACTGTCCATAATGGAGGAGCTAACAGTATGTCATCCCCATCTTTTTGGATTAAACCGTATACTTCTTTCCAATCTATTCGCCTAAATGATCACTATCGCGTTGCTAATACGGCGTACGGATCTTTTATCGGAGGAGATACTGCTCTCTATGATCTAGGTAACGAATACCAAGGATTATTGTCGGCTTTTATCGGGTATAATGGTTCCCATCAGAATTATAGCGGCATTCAAATGGATCAACTAGGAGGTTCTTTAGGAATCACTGGTACGTTATACAAAAGAAATTTCTTTAGCGGCTTAACTCTCTCTACTACTACTAGCGCAGGACATTCTTATACCGAATACGGTAAAGACGTTTGTACTACTTTAACCGCTGGTGCAGCCTCTAAAACCGGTTATAATTTTGAACTAAATCAAGGTAAATTAATCGTTCAGCCTTCTTTATTCATTAGTTACATCTTTATCAATAATTTTAATTATACGCATGTTGCTCAAGTAAATATTAAATCCAGTCCTTTACATACTATGCAGTTAATCCCTGAAATTAACTTCATTGCTAATTTAAAAAATAACTGGCAACCTTATATGACGGTGAGTATGGTTTGGAATTTCCTTGATAAAAAAACGAACTTTATCTTGAATCAAGAACAATTAACGGCTCTATCGTTAAAGCCGTACGTTCAATACGGAGCAGGAGTACAAAAAACTTATAACGATAAATGGGTAACTTTCTTACAAAGTACTGTTAAAAACGGCGGCATTAATGGAGTTGATCTAGTAGTTGGTTTACGCCTTAAAATTTAAAAATCTTAAGGCGTATATGAAGTACCATTTTCCGTAAGAACAAAAGTAATTACCTCTTCGGATAAATGCTGACAATTAAAATTAAAAAAATGGTACTTCATTTTAGGTTTCTTTTGATTCTTAATTCGTTGCACCGCTTCATCCGTAAGCTGTTTTAAATTAGCGATGTTCGTTGCTATTTTACCGAAACGATACTCAGAAATAATACTTAAATCTTCTTCAAAAAGAGGATCCTTATTATTACGTAACCCTATATTGTGTAATTTTCCGTCATCATCAATATAAAAAATTTGACGGTGAAGCACTCGCCAATTACGGTTTAGTTTCGTAGTGTATTTCGTAAGTGAATCTGGATTTTTAATTTGAAATTTACGCCCATGTAAAGGTCTTTCTCCGATCACTAAACTATTTGGAGGCATTTTATCCATTAGTTCTTTGGCATTATTCACACGAAAATAATGATCTTCAAAAGGTTTATTTAAATATTCGTTAATACTTTTAATGTCATTAAGGTTACCGATATATTCTACCTGATGACTCACTTTTTTAAAAAAGGGCTCATCTTGTTCTATTGGTACTAATACCGGGTTTATTAATAAATTAAACTTTTGCCACTGCTCTTCTTCGGTCAAAAAAGCACTACGTTCCGATTTTAATAGTTCTTTTAATGCAAATTGTTCATAATCGTCAAGTTTAACTTCTATTTGTTCAGGATATTTATTCGGGAAAACTTCATCGTATAACCACGCATGATTGATCAATATTCGTTGAGAAACTTTAGGTTTTCTAGGACTTTGTTTTCGCTTTTTATCTAATATTTTTTTATTCACTTCGGCAGGCTTTTTCTTAAATTTATTCTGTTGATTAACTGGTTCATTGACGTTCTTTAATATTTCGATATTTTCTTTCGCCGCCTGAGCTTGTTTAACTTTAGTTTGTTCAACATGGTACTGCTGAATACTGTCTACCAGTAAATGAGCAGAAGTTAACTCTAATTTTTTAAAGTTATTGTTTAAACTTTGCTGCACACTTAAAGTGAACTGCGTCCCCAAATTATTTAACCAACCTTGCATCGTCATAAAATGCGCTTGATATTCTTCTTGAAGCCGATTTTCAAATTCTATTTGTATTTCGGCTAACGTTGCTTGTTTAAATCGATCTTCAATCGATATCCCCTTTTCTACGGCACGTTGACTTGAAAACTTATCGAATAATTGTTGCAGGGAAGGTAATTGTTGTTCTAAATCTTCTAACGTTTTTTGGTAATAACGCGCAACATAATTTTGACTACTTAATCCTTTTTCTACTTGATCAATCAATTCTTTCAATTGCCTTCTATTATTCCCTACGGTTATTACTTTGCGATAATTATCGGCATAATAATCTTGAGCTAACTGCTTTATAGCGTCCAAACTTAATTGTTCGAAATGTTGTTTCATCAAATGATTACCGTTTAAATAATCTAACATTACGATTCTATTTAAAATTTCCCTATTTTGTTCCGAAATTTTATTGATATTTTCCTTCACCTCTTTAATCATCCAATCTTTTCTTAAAACTAATTGTTTATTAAAATAATCTAAAGCCATATTAGTCACTAAATCGTTAATTTTACTACGAATTTTTCCAAAAATTGTTTCTTTTATACTTTCGGTTTGGTCTGCTTGATCGCTTTTATCCTTTCTTCCTAAACTGAATCGGTCAAGGAAACTGAATAATAAGGATTTAGCATAATTTACCATACTATTTAATAAACTATTAATGGCTAACTCTCTAAAACTAAAATCTTTACCTTCTATCATCGCATTTAAAACGTTTATCGTAGTATCTATACCGTTAACGATTAATGACGAACCAAGTACTTTGGAAAACGGTAATAAAGCACTACCACAAACCATTTCTAATACCCCTATTCCTAAAGTACCTAATTTTTTCAACAAAACTGATTGTAATTTAACTTTATATAAGACGTGTTTCTGAAAACCGTTATCTTTTAACTGTCGATCACAAAGTTCGGTAATTTCTGGTACGGCTGTTACGTCATAATCTAAACCTAAATTAGACGCCATATTCGTTAAATTTAAAGGTTGGGCAGTAAAAGTGTCCTCTATTTTAAACAACACTTTTTCATTTTTCTTACTATCCCTAACTAAAATTAAATCATTTTGACATAATTGATAAATTTGATTTAAACGATTAATAAAAGATAAATGAAAAATTACTTCTTCTTGGTTCTGAGCAGCTATTTCTAATAAAGCAGTTTTATGAAATTCTAAATGATAGCTAATACCGTCCATTACCGAATTTAATTGCTGTACAAAACGTTGTTTTGCTTCGTTAATTTTGACCTGATTTTCTTTAATATCTTTATTTAATCCTTGTTGATCTTGATTTAAATCGTAGCGAGCAGCAGACAGAATCCTAATCCAGGCTAAATAATGGTCTTGCTCTAACGTTAAACTCTGTTTTTGACACCAATTAATTCTTTGTTGATAAGGCACATCAGCAATTAGCGTCCAATAGTAAAAATTTAATTTTTCCACTAAAGGATCATAAGTATGTTGATAATATTCAACTAATTGATGATAATAAATAGCGTTATTTAACAATTGGTTTTTTTGTAAAAAATTTCTTTTTTGATCTACCCATGATTTAATAGCTTCTTCAGGTACAAATTGCTTCGTTAAATTAGCAACAAAAATACTCCAAGTTTCATCCAATTGCTTTTTAAGCAACTGTCTGCTAGACATTTGGTTTTTTTCTAACCAAGTTTGAAAAACTAAATGCAATAACAACGTTTCTTGCGTAACTTGCTGTTGACTCTTATCTTTGATTTGCAAGGAAATGCGTTCTACAAACGTGTTATCGACAAATTTAGCTATTTCTTTCAATAAAACTCGTAATAAAATTAAAGTATAATATTTGTCTTTTTGTTCTGGCGAATAATCAGCTAATTCTTTATTAACGTTAATAGCTATTTGTTGTTCAACCTGTTTTTGTAACGCTAAATAAAAGTCTAACCCGAAAACTTTACTAAAACCGTGTTTAATCAATAAGAAACGCAAAACTTGATCATCATAAAAATTTAATAAATAAGTAGTATCGATTACTTTTTTCTTTAAATTATTGAAGGTTACTTGACGCAATTTCAAAACCTCATCGGTCAAGTCTACTTTTTTATCTCCGTTATTAGCAAATAAACGCTCCTTCTCTAAAAAAATCCCAATTTCAAATAGTTCTTTACTTGGCTTACCAAAACTTAAGTTCGGCAAAAAAGGCATCAACCAATTTCTTTCTTCTTCGGTTCTTAACTCTCTTAAGCGCTGTTTTTTCTGCAACCAGTTGAATTGCTCTAAATTAGCTTTATAATTTTTCTCCGCTAATTGTTCTCTAACATCAAATAAACAATCGTATAAATTCTGTGCGGCTATACGATCATTTTCTATTTGCTCCGGTACTTCGCAAGCTTCATCACTTAATTCCGTTGCTAAATTTAAAATAAATTGATAACTACCAGGTTGACCTTGACGCCCTACCCTACCAATAGCTTGATCGTCAATTCTTCTGTTAGCCGAAAGCTTAGTTTTTATTAAATGTCCTCCTCCCAATACGGTCGAAACGTAACTTAATTTAAAATCAGTACCTCTGCCTCCTAAGTTTGTCGCAAGTACAATATCTCGTTCAGCTAATTGTTTACTTAAATGATCTTCATCATTTTTACTATTAACGTATAAAATTGGTTTACCTATGCGCGGAAACGACTGTAATAAGCAATTTTCTAAATTCATCACTTCTTGCATCGACTCCATAATTACCAAAACGGTTCGGTGCGCTTGATGATAAAAATTAATTTCTCTTGCTATTTTTAAATACCATTCTTGCTCGTTTTTAGCCCAAATAACCGGTAAAGAAACTACCCTTTTACTAATAAAAGCAGGAATAATTATCGATTCTAAATTGTAAATTTCTCGAAATATTTTTAAATCACTTGTCGTTCCTAAAGTTCCACTTAAATCAACCAACTTTTGATATTTTCGGTAATAATAAGCGTAAGTTTCTTCTAAACTGACAATCGTTTCTTCCGGCAATAAAATGTTTTGTTTTAAAGACAAAAAAGTATGTAATCCCCCTATTAAACGCACTTTTTCCATTTCGATTCCGGTAGATAACTCCATAGGTTCTAACGTCGTAAAACCATCTCGTCGTTCTAAGAGAAAATCTTTATACGATTCTAAATAAAAAGCATTAATTAAATTATTAATCAACGTAGTTTTCTGACTTTGTAAAAACGAATGTAAATGTTGAGGTAATAAAATCGTCCCTTGGTACAATAAGCGTTCGGTCAACGTATTAAATAACCAATTTTCACAATCTTCTACCGGAACCTGCGTTTGATTCTGAAATAAACTACTAACTTTAACTAATACCTTAAATAATTGGTTATGATCTTCAATATAATCTTCGTTCTCATTACTGAGTGCGCAAAATTCATCGTTAACTTCTAAAGTATTGAGCACCTGATTAGTAAAATGCCATAAATCGATAAACAATAAACGAAAACTATCGTGTCCTGGAAATTTGTTCCCGATCATCACCGCATGATCATTACGATCTAAAAATAAATAATCTACTTCATCAACGATATGCACACCATCAAATGGACGACTCCTCCGTAAATCATGGTAATGAACATCTTGTAAATCATCTCCAATATAACTTTCAATATCGCCATATAAAATATTACTATGGTATAAGTCTCGATTTTCTCGTTCCGGTTGATCGTTTTCTACTTCTAAATCTCGCCATACTTTCCAACTTAATTCACCCCCTACTAAACCGAACATTGCAAAAAAAGGTGCATACATTTCAGCATCTCTTTTACTTAAAGGCGGTATCGTTGTCGATATGTCTACTTTAGCTTGATAAGTAGCTCTTAAAAGGGCATGTAATGCAATGATATAAGATTTTCCTTCCCCCGTACCAATTTGTAATAAACTACCTTTATCAAAATATAAAGGTAAAACCGCTGAAAATAACTGGGAAAAATGAGGAATATACCCAAATTTCAATTTTCCCGCTTCAATCATTACTAATAATCGTTCTAAAAGTGAAGTTTGGGTATTAACCTCTTGAAACCAGCGATAATAATCGTTATTCTGCCGTTGTTTTTTTAAACAATTAGCGTAGTTTTTTCTGCCTCCGTAACTTAATAAACATGCTTTTAAATCACCAGGTACTTGCCAACGTGCAAGGGGCTTATTTTTTAAACTAGTGTTTGGAAAGTGTTGTTCAAAAGATTCCAATCTTAAAGTCGGATAGAGTTGATAAGCTTTTTTAGTTTCTTCGTAAACCGGTTTACTAATTGCGATAATCTTTTCCTGATGACCATTTAATTGTACAAATTGTTCCCAAAATTGTTCCGGATTTAAAAAAGCTCCCTGTTTTACCGATGTCAACCAAATCTGTATCTTTTCTAAAGTTAAGTTTAACGGCTTTTCTAATAACGCTCTTAAATTTTTACCGGTATAATCTTCTAATGCCCAAAAAGCTAAATAACTACGATAATTATTTAAATAAATAACTACGTCTAATAATTGTTGCAAACGGTTAAAATCTACCATTAAAAAACGTAATTTTGTCTCCCAAGGTAATTCGTTATCTAAAAACAATTCCAATTCTTGTTGAATTTTGACGTCCAAATTCCACCGAGGGAAAACCCATTTCTTCAATAAAAACAATTGCTGTTGTTTGACAACGTCTGCCTGATTATTCCCCAAATAATTACGCCAAACTTGCTCCGAAAGATGGAAAAATTCTAAAAAGTCTAAATACAAGTTTAATTCGCTTAACTGTTTCAAAGGGATTAACGAATAATAATGTTCTATCCACGTTAATTGAGCTTTTTCTAAAAAAGCACGTCGTTTACGTTCTTCCTCTAACGTAAAGCTTAACACTTGCTGTTGCGCAAAAGAAACGTTAACTGTACGCGCTATATTTAAAAAATTTACTAACCAATCCGGCCGTTGCGATGGATAAACCACTCGTTCTTTTAATCTTTGGTAATCTAATAAATTATGGCCTTCTAATACGGTTTCGTAAAAATTAGCGTAGTAATCTAAATCCGTTTGTTCCAAAACGATATTAACGTTTTGTTCGTTCTTTTCCCACCAATCCTTCCATTTTTGTAACGGTAATAATTTTTGCTCATGACCTAAACGCTTCAAAACGTTTTGAATGACTAATTGGGAATTTAAATCTGTCGTTAAAAAAGCCGATAACAGAAAGTCTTCCGTTTCATAATTTAACCAAGACTTTGGTAATTTATCAATTAAAAATAAATAATTACTAAATTTTTCACCACTAACCTTTTTCGGTAAAAAAAGGTTTTTTTCAAGAACATGGTACTGTTCAAAAGAACGTAATAACCATAAAGAAGGAATTTGATTGGACTGCCGATAATATTTTTTTGCGAATTCAGGAATCATCTCTGGATATTTAACTAAACATTCAGAAATTTTAATCAAATTACGTTCATTTACCCTTTTAAAATATTCGTTTTGAAAAACTAAACAACCTTCTTTATTTCGTTCTAAAACTCGTTGATCACCAGTAAGTAACTTCGTTGGCGAATTCAACACTTCCGTTTGCTTAAACTGTTTATTGGTTTTTTGTCTTTGAAAACCTTCTAATTCCCGATAAAGATCATAAAACTTCATAAAACGAGTAAATTCTTGATATTTTGAAGGATCTTTAGTTTTATCCGGATGGCACGTTAATACGATTTCCCGTTTTCTCTGGTAAAGTTGCGTTTTATCGTTAATCCCTAATTTTTCAAATAAAAAATTTTGATATTCTAATAATTCTTCTTCGGTTAAATTACCCAAATTATTTTGCCAATATTATAACTTTTGAGTTTCAACGTTTTGTTGCGTATGGAAGCTTGCCTGATTATCGACCAAAATTTCCCCATTTCGAGCAATTAAAATAATATCTGGATCTCGCCTAATTAATTCCCCACCATGATTACCGTCGTTATTAAAGTGCCCCAACTTCAATTGTAATCCCAAATTAAATTGCCAACCTCGTCGATCTTTTTGTATTTCTGATGAAAAAGTAACTGGGGTATATCGATTAAACCATTTATACTCAATTCTTCCTCGACCACCGGTTAAATATTCCCTTTTTCGTTGAAAATGATAACCCGTTAACCAAATTGACCACTTAGAATTAAACTCCTTTGCTAAAGTTAAATCTCCCCCCGATAAAACGGTTTCATAAAAAGTTTGTTCACCATTTACTACGCGCTTGGTCTTAAAAAAGGGCTGGTAATAATTTCCTCCGATAAACCAACTTTGATACCAAATTTCTCCTCCAAACACTAACTGTTGGTAGTTACTTAATTGCCCTTGTCGGTAATCAAATCCTAAATACAAACCCCACAAATTTTTCAAGTCTTTACCGTATCGAAACCCAAAATGAGAATTAAATTCTAACCGATTAGTTTCGTATAGCCTTAAGTCCCAAAATAAAATCTGATCTTGATTTTGTATTAAAGGCATAAATAAACGGTATTCCCCACCGTAACGAAAATGATTTCGAAAATATCGATTAAAAGTAAAACTTAAATAAGGATTGATTGCTTTACCCCCTAATTGAAACGGCGCAATTACATTAGACTCAACTTCGTACGGAAAATCATTAACAATCAACGGATCAGTGGTTAAATTCGTTGCTCTTTTTTCTTCTGCTAACCCATTAATTTCATTCGGTTCTTTTTTAATTAAGTCATTATCAAAACTACAACTATTTAAAATCAAACTACTTAAAATCAGTACTACCGTGACTTTTTTACAAATCCTCTCTTTGTTCATTTTACAATTTAAAATTTTTAAAAAATTTTAAATTAAATGCCAATTTAAGACCATTCGGATAAGTAACCAAGTAAAAATTACTGAAATTTTTTATTATTAATCGTCATACCGAATGAGGAATTTATTTAAAACACCTGATAATCAAATAAATACCGTATTGATTTATTTTTAAATTAATTTTTTTTGACTAATTAAGAACTAACTTGCTATTTCAATAAAAATTAAACTTTTTTCTTAAAAATTTTAAGCGCAAAAAATTACCTTTTACTAAACAGCATTATGAGAATACTGAGCGATTTGTTGTTGACTAAAACCTCTACGAACTAAAAACCGTAATTCTTTCAACTGTAAAGGTTCCCCTTTTTTTTAAGAATTAACGCTCTTATAATTTCAGCATCAATCTTTTCACAATCGTCAATAATTCCCGCAATTACCTCTTTACTAATTCCTTTTTGACGTAGCTCGGCAATAATCCTTCGTGAACCATAACGTTGATTGCGTCTCGTTGACCATAAATTAGCAGCAAAACGTTCGTCACTTTGCCAACCTTGAACTTTAAACCGTTCTACCCGCAAACGGGACAATTGAACGTTATAACCTTTCCTAACTAATTTACTAACTAATTCTTGAACACTATACTCACGCCTAGATAACCACCGCATGATGTGGTTATCTATCCGCTGTATGATCACCTCGTCTTTACTCATCAAAATCAGAATCAATTTTTACGTTGTTATCCTCTGAAGTAACTCCGTTGCTACCATTTTTTAAAAAACGCTCTTTAATTTTATTTTCTAAGAGTTTAGCCTTTTCCGGATGGTTCGTAAAATAATCCCTTGCGTTTTCTTTACCTTGCCCAATTCGCTCGCCATCGTATTCATACCAAGCGCCCGATTTACCAACAAACCCCGCTTCTACTCCTAATTCTATTAATTCACCGGTTCGAGAAATTCCTTGGTTATAAATAATTTCAAAATCTACCGTTTTAAAAGGTGGAGCCACTTTATTTTTCACGATCTTTACCCTGGTTTCATTACCAATAACTTCATCACCTTTTTTAATTGAACCCGTTCTACGAATATCTAAACGTACCGAAGCATAAAATTTCAACGCGTTTCCGCCCGTCGTGGTTTCCGGATTACCAAACATTACCCCTATTTTCATGCGAATTTGATTAATGAAAATTACTAAAGTATTCGATTTTTTAATATTAGCGGTTAACTTCCGTAATGCTTGGGACATTAAACGAGCTTGCAAGCCTACATGCTGATCCCCCATTTCACCTTCAATTTCCGCTCTTGGGGTCAATGCAGCTACCGAATCAACGACAATTACGTCTACTGCTCCAGAACGCACTAACATATCCGCAATTTCTAAAGCTTGTTCCCCCGTATCAGGTTGGGAAACTAAGAGGTCGTTCACTTGTACCCCTAAATGTTCCGCATATACCGGATCTAACGCATGTTCTGCGTCAATAAAAGCCGCTACCCCACCTTGCTTTTGAATTTCCGCAATCGCATGTAAAGTTAACGTCGTTTTACCAGAAGATTCTGGACCATAAATTTCAATAATCCTTCCTCGCGGATAACCACCTACTCCTAACGCTAAATCCAACCCTATTGAACCAGTAGAAACTACTTGAATATCATTAAGCGCTTTTTTATCTCCTAAACGCATCACCGAACCTTTACCAAATTGTTTGTCAATTTGAGATAAAGCTGCTTGCAACGCTTGTTTACGATTTTCGTCGATCATTTTTAACCTACCTCATTTTCATTTTGAACTCTAATAGCCAATACGTCACAAAAAGTATCGCTTAATCCCTGATTCGTAATCGAATTAAATCCGTTCCATAAAAAACTATAATGATTACCTAGCGCGATCAAATCTGACTGTAATTTTGTCACAACGTCTATGATAACGTCTTTAACATTCCCAACTCGAATGAAACAACCTTTTTTTGGTAAACGATATCTTAACCGTAATTTCTGAATTTTTTCTCGTATTAAAGCTAAAGTATTGGCTAATACCCCCTCTTTCATGCCACAATTTATTAGTTGTCCTAAATTTCCTATAGTCTCGATTACACGAATTAAAGCGATCTGATAACCAGGATTCAACAAATTAATCACTCGATCAATCAGCTGTTCGTCTTCTTGATCGGTTAAAGAAACCGTTATTAAAACGTTGTTATACTTTTTCATCTTGTTCATCCTTGTAATTAAAATCATCCGTTAATACGAAAAAGTGTTCTGCCCTTTTTGGACTACTTTCTTGCAAAATCTGTTCATAGTATTTTACTAACGTTAAAAAACGCTCTCGATCGTGATTAGCAATTTTCTTTTCCCGAGGCAAATTTACTTTTAAAGGATCTTTCGGTACATTATTCACACGTACTTCATAGTGCAAATGAGGACTAGTAGAAGTACCACTATTTCCTAAATAACCTATTACTTGGCCCTTACGCACCGTTTTACCTGCTGCAATCTGAGCCGCAAATCGATCCAAATGAGCATATAAAGTCGTATAAATCGGACCGTGTTTAATCATAACAACTCGTCCATAACCATTTTTAAAACCTTTAAACTCTATTTTACCGTCTGACGTTGCTAAAACCGGAGTACCTAATTTCGCTACTAGATCTACTCCATAATGCGGACGTACTTTTTTTAAAATAGGGTGGACACGTTTCAAATCAAAACGAGAACTAATTCTATCAACGTGAGCTAAAGGAAACGGCAAAAAAGAACTTTTAACGCTATTGCCCTCGGGCGTATAAAAACTCATTTTTTTATTTTTATCTTCAAAACCAATAATACGATACGTTTCGCCGCGATGTACTATTTCCCCCGCCAACATTTCATCGGGTTTAACTATTTTACCGTTCAAAGTAAAACGTTTATAAATAATCGTAAACTGATCGTTAGCCGTTACTTTCGTAAAATCGAGCTGCGTACCAAAAGCTTCTACAAATTGTTTAATTAAACGAGCGCTAATTCCTAATTTTTTACCCGATAAATAAATTGATTTATCTACTTTTCCCGTAACCGTTTTTACTTCTTCAATCGGTACTAAAACCGTTTCTTTAACGACCCAACCCTCTTCTTGTTTAACCCATTCTAAAGTAGTTAAATCATCTACTTCGTAAACGACCCGAGTTAACATTAAGTTTTCTTGTTCTAAAAGGTATTTATGACCAACTTGCAAACGATTTAAGACTCCCCCTTTTTCGGCATTTAATAATTCTACTAGCGGCGTTTTAATTCGATAACGTTTCAATAAAAGCCCAAAAGAATCTCCTACTTCGATTTTACCCTCAATTTTATTTAAAATTTGGTCTGGTTCTTTTTTAAGTTCTTTAGGGAGGACATTCGCCCGATCGGCTACAATTACCTTAACGGCTTCTTCCTCGTTCTTTAAATCTGTATCTGGTTTCTTTTCTAAAAAGGCTTCATTCGCACCGAAATTTTCATCACCGATTTCCGCGGAAACCGGAATAATTTCCTCATTTAACAATAAATTAGATGACATTTCTGGTTGCTCAGGTACTCGCATTGAATGTCTGATCCATACGGTTAAAACCAATAACCATAATACTAAAAAAAACCAACGTTTATAATAAAAAGGCCTTTTTCGTTCTTGTGTTTCTTCTATCATTCAATCCACTAAATTTATAAAATAATTTTAACCACTTTTAACTCAATCTTGCTTAACAAGCAAGTTTTCTAAAAAATGGATACCTATTTTTTGTTGCCTAAACTGATGATTTTCTAAAATACGCTGATGTACTGGTATAGTTGTTTTTACTCCGTTAATTACTACCTCACGCAACGCATTTTGCATTCTTAAAATGGCTTCTTCCCGTGTTTCGCCTACGCTAATCATCTTACCTAACAAAGAATCATAATGAGTAGGAATTTCATAACCACGATACAAATGAGAATCTACCCTTAAACCTGGTCCTCCGGGCCAATGCAGCTCACTAATTTTTCCCGGAGAAGGGAAAAAAGTCTGCGGATCTTCAGCATTAATTCTACATTCGATAGCATGTCCCCTTAATACTAAATCTTGTTGTTTAATTAGCAATTTTTCCCCGGACGCAATTTTTAATTGCCATTTAACTAGGTCAATCGCAGAAATAGCTTCAGTTATCGGATGTTCTACCTGGACACGAGTATTCATCTCAATAAAGTAAAATTCATCGTTTTCAAATAAAAATTCGAGAGTCCCTGCGCCACGATAATTTAAATATTTACAAACTTTAATACTAATCGTCTTTAAAAAAGCCCTTTGTTGGTCAGTTAAACCCATCGCCGGAGCTTCTTCTAACACTTTTTGGTTACGCCTTTGAATCGAACAATCCCGGTCTCCAATTACCAAGACGTTCTGTTGCCCATCACCTAAAATTTGCACCTCAATATGTCGAGGATTCAACAAATATTTTTCTAAATAAACGTCCCCGTTACCGAAAGAATTTTTTGCTTCTAAACTAGTTTCTTTAATGGCTATAGCTAATTGTTCAGGTTTCAACACCACACGCATCCCTCTGCCACCGCCACCGGCTGCCGCTTTAATAATGACCGGGTAACCAATTTGTTCCGCTATTTTTTTATTTTGGTCTAAATTATCCTCTAACACGCCGCTACCTGGAATACAAGGCACTCCTACTTGCTCCATAATTTGACGTGCCTGTACTTTATTTCCCATCGTTTTAACCGTATCTTTATCTGGACCAATATAAATAAATCCGCTATTTTCTACTTGTTCAACAAATTGATAATTTTCCGATAAAAAACCGTATCCCGGATGAATCGCATCTACTCCCGTAATTTCTGCAACACTTAAAATCGCCGGAATATTTAAATAACTTTTTCCAGGATCAGCCGGACCAATACATACGGCTTCGTCAGCTAATTTCACGTGTACTAAATCACGATCTACTTCTGAATAAACGGCTACCGTTTTTAAACCTAATTCTCGACATGCCCTTAAAATCCGCAACGCTATTTCACCACGGTTAGCGATTAATACTTTTTTCATTTTTAAACATTATTCGATAACAAATAAAATTTGTCCATATTCTACCGGTGAAGAATCTTGCACCAAGATATCCACTATCACTCCTTCTTGATCTGCCTCAATACGATTAAACATTTTCATTGCTTCAATAATGCACAAAGTATCCCCCACTTTCACTTTTTTCCCTTTGTGAACAAAAGGCAACTCGTTTGGAGAAGAAGCTAGATAAACCGTACCCACCATCGGACTCTTAATTGTTTTTCGATTACTAGGAACTTTTAACTCGTGATTTTCTTCGGTTAATGTATTATTTTTTACGTCACTATTATTAACCGATAAACCAGTTGGCTCCCCTTTTTTAACCGTATTATCGGTAGAGTTTAAAACGATATGTACCATCTCTCCATTTTGAGAAATTTCTAGCTCTGCAACGTTATTTTTTTTAACCAAATCAATTAATTTCTGAATCCCTTTGATATCCATAAATAGACAACTCTTCTAGTCTTTATTATTTTTATATCAAATTTTAAATATATTGTCTAATACATCACCAAATTTTCCTTGCAAACGTTCAAAAAATTAAAAATAAGAAACTAATAAGTTAACGATTGTCTCGTTTGCAGGCAAAAAACGATAATTTTTTAACCGCTGCTGAAAAACCGTTCGATGTCGTTCTAATTCTTCTAACGCCAAATTTAAATTTTTACTAGATAATGCTTCTAAAAGTAAACCATACCCTTGTGCCGCTACTTTTCTAGCGTTCAACAATTGGTCGCCTCGACTACCCTTGATTAAGGGTACTAAAAGAGTTACCTTTTTCAACGCTAATAATTCTGCAATACTATTAGCTCCAGCACGAGAAACTACTAAATCAGCTATCGCCAAAGCGTCAAACATTTCTTGATTTAAAAAAACATAGGGATGATAGCGATGGTCTTGGAAAATCGGCGTAAAATTTTTGCCATGGAGATGAATCACTTGATATTTCTTAACTAATTTCGACAAAAGTTCATTCACCACCTCGTTCAATTGCTTCGCTCCTAAACTACCCCCCATAATTAATAAAACCGGCATTTGCTCGGTTAATTTAAAAAATTGGATAGCACGCTCTTTAGAACCCTTAAAAAGACCTTCCCTTAAAGGCAAACCTGTTACTAACTTTTTATCGCTATATTTAGCACCATCAGGTAACGTTTCTGAAAAGCTAACACAAATTTTATCCGCTAACCTTAAAACGAGTCGATTCGCTAACCCAAAATTTAAATCAGCTTCATGAATTATGATTGGAATTTTCAACCACCAAGCCGCTAAAACTACCGGAAAACTAACAAAACCTCCTTTAGAAAAGACGACTTTAGGACGTAAACGACGTAAAATTTTTATACTCTGAACCATTCCTTTCAAAACTAAAAGGCCATCGGTTAAATTCTTAAAACTAAAATAACGTCTCCATTTCCCGGTAGAAATAGCATAATAAGTAATTGCTTGCTTTAAAACTAATTCTTTTTCTATGCCGGTTTTAGAACCAATATAAACAATTTTAACCGGTTGCTTCGTTAAAGTATGAATAATACTCAAATTTCCCATTACATGACCGGCTGTTCCTCCACCGGTAAAGATAACCAACGGTTTCATTTTTAAACCTTTTTATAACCTACATTAAATACCTTAAACGTAACAAAATTTCTCCTACTAATTTTTGGTACCATAAACGTTTCTTTAAATCCGTTAAATGAATAATTACCGCTCTTTGCAAATCTTTTTCAAACTGTCGCACTAAATCTTGTTTCGCTTGTTCCGTTTGGACTACTACGTCTAACTCTAGATCATGTAATAAACTACGATGATTTAAATTACTAGACCCGATAGTCATCCAATCATCAATAATTAAAGTTTTAGCGTGTAAAATAGAAGGTAAATATTCAAAAATTTTTACTTTCGCAATTAAAAGTTTATGGTAAAAAGTTTGGGACGTCCACGGCATGAAAGAGAGATCCGAACGGGAAGGCAGTAAAATTTTCACCTCTACTCCTCGCATCGCCGCGGCAATTAATTGTTTTAATAAAGCGCTGTCGGGGATAAAATAAGCGTTAGTAATCCAAATACGTTGCGTTGCATTTTTGATTCTGTTCAATAGATCTCGATGTAAAATCCTTCGTCGATACCAAGTACTGTTAATTCTAATCGTTAAATTGTTTTTAACTGCTTTAAAAAAACCACGAATAGTTTCTGAATATTTAATATTTCTATTTTGCCAAGTTAAACGACAAATTTTACTTAATTCCGTTAAATCTAAAGTATCTAAACAAATTCCTGTATCCCGCCATCCTACGTGGACGACATCATCTACATGTTCTGCCGTAATATTAAAACTCCCTGTAAACAATAACCGTTGATCAATCAACACTAATTTTCGGTGATTACGAAGGTTAATATTGAAGAAAGTTTTTAATTCCCAAAAAGGAGTCGCATACGGTAAATGGTTTAATTTCCATGGCAAAGGACGATAGATCCGGACTTGACAAGCAGGAGATAAAGCTTTGATAATTTTATAAGCATTTTCGTAACTACCCATTCCATCGATTAAAACTTGCACTTTAACTTTTTTACTAGCGGCTTTTAATAGAGCCTGAATAATCGCCTGCCCCACCGAATCAAAATTAAAAATGTAGGTTTCTAACAAGATGGTTTCTTGAGCGCGGTCAATTGCCTCAATTAAAGCAGAAAAATAACTTTTGCCATCAAAAAATAACCGTTCCGCCATTTTAAAAAGTTATGCTGATAAAATTCTTATAAGGTTACGATAATCTTCTGCCAATTCAACGTCAAGTTCAATTAATTGGCGAATATTTTTTTGCGCATGAATGACCGCCGTATGATCCCGACCAGAAAAAGCGTTACCGATCTCCATTAAACTACGGTCCGTCAATTCTTTAGCAATAGTCATGGCTAAATGTCGAGGAACTACTAATTTACGCACTCTCTTTTTTGAAATCAAATCACTAATTTTAATTTTATAATATTCTGCTACTTGCTTCTGAATATTTGTAATCGTGACCGCTTTAGATTGAACAACTAACATATCTTTTAGCGCTTCTTGTACTAAACTTAAAGTAATAGGCAAATTCGTAAACGTCGCGTTAGCAATGACTCGTTTCAATGCCCCTTCTAATTCTCTAACGTTCGAACGAATATGCTTAGCAATAAAAAAAGCTACTTCTTCCGATAACTTCACTTTAAAAAATTTTGCTTTTTCTAACAAAATAGCGGCTCTCGTTTCTAATTGTGGTGGTTCCACGGCGACCGTTAAGCCCCAACCGAATCTTGATTTTAAACGGTGTTCTAAACCTTCTACTTCGGAAGGATAACGATCACAAGTAATGATAATTTGTTGTTGTTTATCAAATAAATCGTTAAAAGTATGAAAAAACTCCTCTTGAGTATGTTCTTTACCGGCGAAAAACTGAATATCATCAATTAAAAGCGCATCTACAGAACGGTAATTTTTTTTAAATTCGCTAATAGCGTTCCGCTGCAGGGCTTTAATCATGTCTGAAACGAACCGTTCTGAATGTACGTACAAAATTTTAGCTTCCGTATGATTTTTTAACATTTCGTTACCTACCGCCTGCATTAAATGGGTTTTTCCTAAACCTACTCCCCCGTAAATAAATAAAGGGTTATATAAACCACCAGGATTTTGACTTACTTGCCAAGCGGCTGCTTTAGCTAATTGGTTAGATTTTCCTTCTACAAAATTTTGAAAAGTAAAATTACTATTTAAGCCGTGATTTAACTTATTGCTTTTAGGATTGGCGGTCGGTTCTTTCAGTAATTTTACGTAATCATCTAAATTACCTATTTTCAAAACTAATTTCACTTCTGGAGCTTCTTTGGCAAACCAAGCATTAATTAACTCGCTAAAATTTTTCTCAAAATACTCTTTTATAAACGCGTTAGGCATAAAAAGGGTTAAACGTTTATCGGTACGCTTCACCTGAATTGGTCGTAGCCAAGTATTAAAATGTTGTTTTGAAATTTTATTCGTTAATTGTTTTAAGCAACGTTCCCAAATCTGATCATCCACTTTAGTTTTATCGTCAATAAAAATACTAATGCTTATTAAAACATATTTAAAAAAATATGCTACTTTTTTAAAAAACTTTGCTAAAGCATTCTGAAGAGCATTAATCATTGCAAATAATTTAAAAATAGGGATTGATAAACCATAGTTTATTTGACATAATAGCCACGAATAGAAAATATAGTTTAGGAGGTAAATATTAATCCACGTATTTATGCGCGTCATAGCAGAGGAGCGCCAACTGTTAGTAAAAAAAGTAAAATTCGCATTAATGGAGAAATTACAGCTCAAGAGATACGCCTGATCGATAAAGATGGTAATCAGCTAGGCATTGTAAACATTGCCGAAGCTCTTTCTAAAGCTGAAAATGCGGAATTAGATTTAGTAGAAATTGCGCCTAATTCTAATCCTCCCGTCTGTAGAATCATGAATTTTGGCAAATATTTATTTGGGCAAAGTAAAAAACAAAAAAATAAAGCTAAAAAAGTTCAGATTAAAGAATTAAAAATGCGTCCGGTAACCGACGTAGGAGATTATTTAGTAAAAATAAAAAGAGCAATTGCTTTTTTAAAAGATGGTGATAAAGTTAAGTTCGTTATACGTTTTCGCGGTAGAGAAATTTCTTATCAAGAACAAGGGGTAGAAATTTTAAAGCGAGCAGAAAATGATTTACTAAAATATGGAGTAATAGAACAAGCTCCTAAGATTGAAGGAAAGCAATTAAGCATGGTTGTTATTCCAGGTAAAGGTAAGTAATAGAGGGTAAAATGCCAAAATTAAAAACAAATCGCAGTGCTTTAAAACGCTTTAAAAAAACAGCGAGTGGTGCTTTTAAACATCGTTGCGCGATGAAAAATCACATTTTAACTAAAAAAAATAGCAAACGTAAAGCACGCTTAACCGCAGGTAAAATGGTTAACCAAAGCAACTTAAATGCAGTAAAAATGTTATTAATTAATTCGTAGGTACTAGAATATGCCAAGAGTAAAACGAGGAGTCACAGCGCGAGCACGACATAAAAAAATCTTAAAAAACGCAAAAAGTTATTACGGTGCTCGTAGCCGAGTGTTCCGTACTGCTAAACAAGCAGTGATTAAAGCAGGGCAATATGCTTATCAAGGTCGAAAACAACGTAAACGCCAATTTCGAGCTTTATGGATTATTAGAATTAACGCTGCCACTAATCAACATAACCTTTCTTATAGCCAATTCATGGCTGGTTTGAAAAAAGCAAAGATCGCTTTAGATCGTAAAATATTAGCTGAACTAGCGGTAAACGATAAAGCCGTTTTTGCTCACATTGTTCAACTCGCCAAAGCAGCTTAGATGGAAAATTGTCAATTTACGGGAGTAGTAGTCGGACAAATTTTAAAAGTGGTTCCGCACGAAAATGCGGACCATCTTTCCGTTTGTGAAGTAGATGTAGGACAAAATTTGCCTCTACAAATTGTCTGTGGCGCTAATAACGTAAAAGTAGGATTACGGGTAGCAGTAGCCCTAATTGGAGCAGTATTACCAGATAATTGGAAAATCAAAAAATCCAAATTACGAGGGGTAGAGTCGTTTGGAATGTTATGTTCTGCTCAAGAGTTAGGTTTACCGATCGTTAGCGAAGGTATTTTAGAATTAGACGATCATTATGAAATTGGTAAAGAGCTAATCATTTAAAATTTTACCAGGTAATTTCATAAGATCCTTAATAATTTTTAAAATAATTGGTTACGTTGCGCCTTCTTACGTTATTAATCGGTAGAAAGGCGAATTTTTACATCGAGGGAAAAAGAATGACTGTTACCGAAACTGAAAAAACTAGAACTGCCTTAGATCTAGAATGTGCTCAACAAGTAATTGATCGCGAAATAGAAACGCTTGTTCAATTACGAGATAATTTGGACGCTTCCTTAACTCAAGCTTTGGACCTAATGCAAAAAACCACCGGTAGAGTTATTATTACGGGGATCGGTAAATCTGGTCATATCGGTAAAAAAATCGCCGCTTCATTAGCTTCGACCGGAACTCCTGCTTTTTTTGTACACCCTGCCGAAGCAAGTCATGGAGATTTAGGGATGATTACCGAAAATGACGTGGTGATTGCTATTTCAAACAGCGGTGAATCAAAAGAATTAATTAACATCTTAAATTATTGTAAACGATTTGGAATTCGGTCAATTGCCATTACCCAAAATCCTCAAAGCGCTTTAGGTCAAGCTGTCGATGTCTTGTTAAAAATACCGAATAACGGTGAAGCTTCTTCCCTAGGATTAGCCCCGATGAATTCCACAACGGCTACTTTAGTATTAGGTGATGTTTTAACCGCAATTATGATCGAAAGAAAAGGTTTTACACCGTTAGAATTTAACTTAAGGCATCCAGGTGGTAAACTAGGTGCCCTTTTAAATAAAGTAGTCGACCTCATGCATACGAAAAAGGAAATGCCGATCTTAAGTGAGAATGCAACCATGCCACAAGTACTTTTAGAAATGACTTCCAAAAGATTAGGTTGTGTGGGTTTTGTAAATCATCACGGTGATTTAACAGGCATATTAACCGATGGTGATTTAAGACGCTGTTTGACTGCCGAAATCTTTAATCAAACCGCTCGTCAAATTATGAATCAAAACCCTCAAACAATTTCAAAAGACGTTCTCGCTTCCGAAGCCATTAAAATCATGCAAGATAAAAAAATTACTAATCTTTTTATTACAGAAAAAAACAAACCGATCGGCGTAATCCATATTCACGACCTGTTAAACCATGGCGTAGTATAATTAAAGTAGTAAACGCGATACATTTTGCTAGGTTAATAATCGATTTATTTTCTACTAAATTTAGTTTCTTCCCCCAAATGAACGAGTAATTTTTTGCTAGATAAAAACTCGGCAATAACGAATTAGGTTTCCAATAAAAAAGGTTATTGTTTAAATATGCTAACGTCATCTTTCTCTTAAAATTATTTTGCCCATCACATAGATCCCTACCTACGGCTATTAAAGTTTAGTAAAACGTTAGCAACTTTACTTTAACGCCTCTCTTACATTTATCATTGAAAAATAATCGTTATGCTTAAAATAACTATGCTTCATTTGCTTTTAAATAAAGTCCCCTTTCATTTTAGTGGATCATCCATTTTTAAAATGTTGTCTCTTTAATTTTTAGTTCAAATAAAAATAACTTAGCCGTAACGTTAGCCGCTTTTTAAGTTAAAATTTAAAAAACTAAATCATTTTTATGATTGCCTCCTTTTAAAAAGCAAAATCAATTTTTTCCGTTTCAATCTCGCGGTTAAACCGTCACTATAAAATACCATTGTAGAACCCATGGTCGCTAATTCTAAGGAAAAAGCTTTGCCGTTATTAGGTATTTTCAACCACACATCAGTAAGCTAGTTTTTTAAGAATTTCTAGTAATGACCGTTAGCCAAATTCCAAAGCGTTTACAAAAATTTAAGCGGTTAATTAATCTTTTGATTTACCGCTGCTTGAAATAACAACCATTACGTCATTTCCGGCAAACATCCCTAATTCTCCGTGACTTGCTTCAGCCAGATGTACCAAAAAACAGAAATTTCAGTTGAAGCTAGCAAAACTACAATTTTCGCTATACCGTTATAATAAACGCTGCCGGTAGTTTTTTTGTCTTCTTAAGTTTACGATTTAAGTAAAAACGACTCATTTATAGAACAGTTTTTAACTACGTCCTTTAATTAATGCAACGATTAGCTATTTTCGCTATCCTTTCTCGGTTGCTTTATAAAATTCTAATCCCCCGACCAAACTAAAAACGTTCTTAAAGCCTTTTTGTTGTAATATCCTTAACGCGCAATAACTCGTATAACCCGTATTGCAAAACAAAATTACTTTTTGATTCGTAGGAATTTCATGAAAACGTGTTCGTATTTGATCAATAGGAACGTTAACGGCGGTTTTAATGGTTCCCATTGCGTACGCTTTTTTAGATCGAACATCAATCAATAACGCATCCGTTAAATCTTCTAAATACGCTGGTTTAAGGTAACCGTGTAAAATATTATCAGCCGTCATCCCTAAAATATTGATAGCTGATTTTGCTGAAGAATAAGGAGGAGCATAACAATGTTCAAAATCAATTAAATCTTGCACTGTACCGTTTTTTCTAATTATTGCACTTATTATATCGATATTCTTTTCGACTTTTTCCATCCCAATTGCCTGAGCCCCTAAAATTTTCCCCTCAGGTGAAAATAACAGCTTAAAAAACGTTTGGGTTGCATTAGGATAATAACTAGCATGTGAACTAGTAACCGTGTAAGTCTTATAATACGGAATTAATCGGGCTTGCAACTGTTTCTCGTTATTACCTACGCTGGCCACGGTTAGATTAAAAACTTTTAAAACAGAAGTCCCTAACGACTGCTTATAGGTTGATTTCAACCCACCGATATTATCGGCAATGATTCTCCCTTGTCTATTAGCAGGACCTGCTAACGGCATTAAAGTATTCTTTCCGCTAATCCAATCTTGCACTTCTACTCCATCACCGGCGGCATAAATACTAGGATCTGAAGTTCTCATAAATTGATCTACTATAATCCCATGATTAATTTTTAAGCCTGCCTTTTCCGCTAGTTTGATTTCAGGTTTTACTCCAATGGCTAAAATAACTAAATCATAATCAACTAATTTACCCGATTTCAAAAGCACTTGCTGCTCGTTAAACTGAACTATCTCATCTGATAAAATTAACTGGACTCCTTCCTTAATCAAGGTTTTTTGAACCAATGCGGCCATTTCCATATCTAAAGGAGTTAAAATCTGTTTCCCAAGTTCAACGATGGTCGTTTCTAAACCCATTTTAACCAGATTTTCTGCCATCTCAATGCCAATAAAACCTCCTCCTACAACTATTACTTTTTTAACCCAGGTAGTTTTAATCGTTGCTTTGATTTGATCCGCATCCTTTAAAGTTTTAATAGTAAAAATTTTATCGCTATTTTCCCCTTTAAACGATGGTATAATCGGACTAGCACCAAGCGCTAAAATTAAACGGTCATAGCTAATTTTTTCCGTACTTTTTAGTTCAACGTATTTATTAACCGCGTCAATAGATACTACTTCAGTATTTAAGCGAATGTCGATATTAAACCAAGTTTTAAATTTTTTCGGGTTAGAAACGAGCATTTTTGCTCTTTCTTGAATTGTCTCTGAAACATAATAAGGTAAACCACAACTAGCAATAGATATTTCGTTTGTTTTTTCTAAAATTAAAATTTCCTGATTTTCGTCTAATCTCCTTAATCGCGCAGCTGCACTAGCTCCCGCTGCACCACCACCTATTATTAATGTTTTCATTAGTTTATCATTATTCTTTTATCAGAAGTATAACAAAAACCAGAAAGAATTAAAATATCCACGTTTGTTTTTATTGACGATCCCAAAGCTTCCTTTTTACCTATTAAAAAATTTTAAAACCATCTTCATTAAAAAATTAATTTTCTTTTTTGTAGCTAAAACCATTACTTCCCCACCACTTTAAGGAGCATTATTGATTTCGGTACTGATCGTTAATTTCAGGTAACAATGCTACTATTTTTTCGAGTTGACTACCTTTAATAAATTTAGCGAAAGCATTCACGTCTTTTGGAAAACACTTCCCACCGTAACCATAAAGTCGATCAGGACCAGGAACCATCGTATGTGAAACGTTGATACACCCGTTTAACAAAATGCCCCGACGAATATGCTCGTAGTCACAATGGTATTTTTGAGCTAATTCGTAAATACCGTTAAAATAGGTAACTTTTAGCGCTCCAAAAACATTATACGCGTATTTAGTTAACTCTGCTTCAAGATTAGACATAACGACGTATTTTTTACCAACGAAAATTTTAGATAATAAATCAGCGTAACCACAAAAAATCATCGGATGAATAGCAAAATCGTCATTTGCATTTTTTTCTCTTAAAAATTCTGGCATAAAATAAATTTCTCGATTAAATTCTGCAGCCAACGCATCACAAGTATTAGGTAAAACGGTAGTTCTAATAAATATTGGTCGCTTTGGTAATTTTCTTATGATTTTTTTTAGGATCGTTAGATCTTGACTTCCGTCTTTTTCAGAAGGCAAATGAATATTAATAAAAAAGAGATTAGCTTTTGAAAGTTCATCTTTAAATCCTTTCTGCGGATCCACTTTTAAAATGACTACGTTGGGATTATGTTTTTCTAACCAAGTTATTAATGCTCCTCCAATGACCCCGCACCCAATAATACCCACTTTTATTTTTTCTAATTTTTGATTGTTTACCCTCATTTGGGTCCCGAAAAGAGTAATCTTTTTAGATTGATTATCGCCCCTTTTTTGAGTTGAAAAAAATCTTTTTAAATTTTTAATGTTCATTTTCGATAAAATGTTCTTATATTAACGTTTTTCTTTCTTTAAGAAGAGAGAATTTAGAAATCGAAGTTACTATAAAGTATATCCACTCAACGTTCCGGACATTATAAAAAACGGAGAGGGTGGGATTCGAACCCACGAAGAGCTAAGAGCCCTTAACCGATTTCGAGTCGGTCCCGTTATGGCCACTTCGGTACCTCTCCTTCATACCTAACTAAATATTAGCCAATCCTCCGTTAACATGCAAGACTGATCCCGTAATATAGCTACTTGCATCGCTAATTAAAAACTCTACGGTTTTAGCAATTTCCTCTGGCGTTCCTGCTCTTTTCATCGGAATCCTTTCTAAAATTGCCGTTCTTTGTGCTTCGGTTAAACGATTAGTCATACTTGACTCGATAAACCCAGGAGCAATACAATTAACGGTTATATTACGACTTGCTACTTCTAAAGCTAAACTTTTACTAAAACCAACCAAACCAGCTTTAGCAGCTACGTAATTAGCCTGCCCTAAATTACCTGTAAACGCCACGACGGAACTTAAATTAATAATCCGACCATAGCGTTTTTTTAACATTGCTCTTAAAAAACACCTCGTTAAATAAAAAATACCGTTTAAATTAGTATTAATGACCTGTTCCCATTCGTCATCAGACATCCGCATAGCTAAATTATCTCGACAAATCCCCGCATTATTAATTAAAACGTCAATACTCTGCCAATGAGCAGGTAAATTTTGAAACCAATCGATAATTTGTTGCTTATTACTTAAATCTACGCTAAATCCCTGACCACCCGATTGAACTAACATTTTTAATAAATCTTGATCGACCTGTTGCCGACAAATACCTAATACGCAAAAACCTAAACCTACCAAGTGTTTAGCAATCGCTAAACCGATTCCACGACTAACTCCCGTTACTACCGCTATTTTTTTATTCATGAAATTGCTCTTGTATTTCTAATAAATTTTCGCTTAAGCTCCAACTTTTTATTTCAGGTCGGCTTCTTTTAATTAAATTAACTAATACTTTCCCCGGACCACACTCTAATACTAAATTAACCTCTAATTTTTTAACGATTTCGCTCCAATTAACCGGACTAAACATCTGATCTACTAATAATTTTTTAATTTCACTAGCTGAGGTATGCAGTGCTCCGTCTACGTTAGAAAAAACCGGAATCTTCGGTTCGTTAAAAGAAACTTGTACTAAATCTTTCGAAAAAGCTAAAGCTGCTTCTTTCATTAATAAACAATGGGAAGCTACCTGAATAGGCAATAATTTAACTAATTTAGCTTTATTTTTTTTGGCAAGCTCCGTAGCTAAATTACAACTAGATAAATAACCCGATAATACAAATTGTTGTTCACTATTTAAATTAGCAATGGCGATATATTCTCCCTGCAATCGATTAACTTCGGTACATATGGCCGTAACCGATCTTTGTTCTAAACCGATAACCACTAACATTCCCATTTTACGTTCCAAAGGCGTAGTACTATGATTCATTCTGAAACTACGCTGGACTACTAATTTCAAAGTTTGTTCAAAAGATAAGCATTCGGCAGCCACTAAAGCACTATATTCTCCTAAACTATGCCCTGCTATTAACTTCGGCGAAGGTAATTGAAACTGGCGTAAAACTTTCCACCACGCAATTTCTGCCGTTAACAGCAACGGTTGCACTAAGTTAGCATCGTTAATTAAATCACTTCGTTGAAAAGCTGATTTTACGTCTAATTTCAAAAGATCAGTCGCTTCTTCTAAAATTGGATCGACCACTTCTCTTTGCTGAAGTATTTCTAATCCCATACTTACTTTTTGAGAACCTTGTCCAGGAAAAACTACCGCGTAATCCATTAACTTTCTCCTTCGCTCTGGCTATCTTGTATAATTTCCTCAATTTTCGCACGAATTCGCTGAGGAACTCTGTTTTGTACTTCAATAACCGCTTTATCGATCGAATTAGTAAAACCGTTAATATCGGTTCCTCCGTGACTTTTAACGACGATCCCGTTTAAACCCACTAACGAAGCACCGTTATATTTATTCGGCTCCAATTCTCGATACATTCGCTTAAACAAGGGCAAAGCAAGAAAAGCATAGATTTTCGTAATGATACTACTTAAAACGCTATTCTTTAAGAGCGAACTAACTAATTTCATCGCTCCTTCAATCGTTTTCAAGACTACGTTTCCGGTAAAACCGTCACAAATCACAACGTTCACTTCCCCTTTAAATAATTCGTTCCCTTCGATAAAACCAACGTAATTAATGTGCGGATTATTCATTAATAAGTTAGCCGCTTCTTTAATTTGGTCGTTACCTTTAATTTCTTCCGTGCCAATGTTTAATAAAGCAACTTTTGGTTGCTCAACTTTATCTACTACCGAAGATAAAACCGAACCCATGATGGCTAATTCTACTAAATCTTTAGCCTTAGCTTCGATAGTTGCTCCTAAATCTAATACGTTAGTATTATTTCGTTTGTTAATTGTCGGAAAATGAGTCGAAATCGCTGGACGAGAAACCCCGTGAATCATTTTCAAGACGAAACGACTAATAGCGACTAACGCCCCTGTATTACCAGAACTAACGCAAGCTTCTGCTTCATGATTAGCTACTAAATTGATCGCCACCCGCATTGAAGAATCTTTTTTACTTCTTAAAGCCCGCGAAGGAGATTCATCCATTAAAATTTGTTGAGACGCATGTTTAATCGTTAAACGATTAATAATAGTATCGTTATTTTTATAACGTTCATCTGCAGATAAAACTCTTTTGATTGCTTCTTCGTCCCCTACTAAAATTAGTTCTAAATTTTTATGACGTTCTAAAGCATTTAAAGCTGCCGGGACCGTAACTTTGCAGCCAATATCCCCGCCCATAGCATCGATAGCAATTTTCATTCTATTCTTCGGAATGTTCTTCATCAAGGTTTTCTTTTAATTTAGGTTGTTTAGGTAAAACGACCTGTCTTCCACGATAATAACCTGACGAGGTCATATGATGAAAACAATGAGTTTCACCAGTAGTTTTATCAATAGCTACTGCTGGACTACTTAATGCGCTATGTGAACGACGCATTCCCCTTTTCGATCTTGTTACTCGACTTTTTTGAACCATACTCTTTCTCCACTAATCTTAGCCACTAAATTTAAAACATTTGTATAAAATGTCAAATATTTTATCTTATTGGTGCTTTTTAAAATTTAACTCTAACGTACGATCAATGGCCGTTACTTCGTTCGTTAGACCCAATTGTTGGTAAGCTTGTTTCATCAAGATTAAACCTTCTTCTATTTGTTTAGCTCCATCATATTCTCTCAATAAAACTCGAATTCGGTTAATCGTTGCTACGTATGCTTCCCTTTCAAAATAAAATTTAGCTATATCCAATTCTTGTTCTGCTAATAAATTACGAATAAATAACATTTTTTGTCTAGCGTCTTTTGCAAATTTACTCCCTGAATACCTATTAACCACTACGGAAAAATCTTGGAAAGCCAAACGAAAACCGTCTAAATCGATGTGAGCTAAATTCCTTTTAAATAACCGTTGCCCAAAAGTTCGCCCTTTTTCTAAATGCGCTAACCCCCGGTAATAGTACACTTTATCTAAATTTTGTTCCTGCGGATATAACCTAATAAAACGGTTAGTCGTCGCTAACATTAAATCGTAACTATGTTCTTGATAATAAGCCTCTATTAATTTTAATTGCCCACTTTTCGTTTCCGCTTCAAAAGGATACAAAGCATCTAAAGCTTCGTAATACCTAATCGCATCCAGATACTCCTTTTTATCAAATTCTTTATCCCCAAAACCTAATAAAGTTTTAGCCGAATACTTTTGATATCTTTCCGGACTAAAATCTAAACTAGAACAACCAAGGACCAACAATCCTAAAAACATTAACCCATATTTTTTCATATTTTAACCTTTATCTTCTTTCAAACCATTAAATTGAGTTACTTGATCTAAAACACTGTTGATAAATTTATATCCCTGCACTGCACCAAATTTTTTCGTGAGTTCTAACGCTTCGTTAATTACTACTTTATAAGGAATCAACGCCACGGTAATTTCATAAACGGCGATCCTTAAAATAACTAATTCTACGATGTCTAATTGCTCGATCGGACGGTTTAAAAAGCGGATAAAAACGTTATCTAATTCTTTTTGCTTGTTCGTAATCCCTAATAATTCATCTTCAAAAAAACGACAATCCACTTTTTTAGGATTAGCCTCCTGCAAAAAATGCTGCAAAGTTTCGTTAACCGGATTTTTAACTATTTCTATTTGATATAAAGCTTGCAATAATAACGATCTCGCTTTACGACGCATATATAATTTCATAATTCTTTTTTATTTAACTTTTGAATTTCTCGTGTAAAAGACTCAACGTCGTTAAAACTACGGTATACCGAAGCAAAACGCACGTATGCGACTTGATCAAAATTTTTTAAATTTTGTAGCACTAACTCCCCTATTTTAAAAGAAGTAATTTCTTTTTCCCCTAATTTTCTAATTTGATCTAAAATTTTTTGAATCATTTGTTCAAGCATTTCTTCAGTAACTGGGCGTTTTTGTAAAGCTCGATAAATACCGTTACGTAATTTTTCCTCACTGAAAGTCTCTCTTGCTTGATTGTTTTTAATAACTAATGGATAACGTAACTCTGCTATCTCGTAAGTAGTAAAACGACTCTCGCAAATTAAACATTGCCTTCTACGCTTAATTTGTTTACCCTCTAAAAATAACCTAGAATCTAAAACCTTAGTATCCGCTGCATTACAAAAAGGACAATTCATAATTAAAACCGATAAATAAAACCAACTGCGTAAGTTTGCATCGCAGGTAAATCACTTACTTTCCAACTGGAAGTAACGCTGAAATCAAATCCCAACTCTTTAGAAACCCAATAACAGATCCCACCACTCACTACCGGTACTAAATGACAATCGGCAGCATGTTCCGTAAATTTCCCGTTCCGTGACTCTAAAGCTGATCGAAATACTAATTCCGCTCCCCCTTTTAAATAAGTACTAAAATTATTAGCTAACGGTATATTTAACTTAGCCACTAAATGACCGCCTTGCTGCAAAAGGTACTGTTTCTCTACCCCACTCTCAAAACGCGGATGCCCGTAATATTGATAACTGATTTCTAATGACCAATATTTCGAAAATGAATATCCTAAATAACCTTGTACCGTAAAACGTAAAGCCTTATTAACCCTATTAACGTCCCTGGTATAGTCAGAATGAGCGTAATTAAAATCTAAAAGCCCATATTGTAAACCCAGATAATACCCAGCATAATCCTTTTCAGCTAACTCACTTGGTTGAGCCTGAGCCAAAGTCAAAAAACTACTGAATAATATTAAACCGATAATTCGTCGTTTCATAAAATGCTATCTTATCATTCCTAAACGAAAATGTTTCCTACATACGGCGGTATAACATTCGTTTCCTCCAATCAATACTTGTTCCCCTGCTCTTAAAACCTTACCGTTCTGATCTGTTCTTAAATTCATAATCGCTTTTCTACCGCAATGACAGATCGTTTTTAATTCAACTAAATGGTCCGCCCAACCTAACAGCCACATACTACCTTCAAAAAGATTCCCAAGGAAATCGGTTCTTAACCCGTACGCTAAAACCGGTAAATTCAAATCATCCGTCACAAAAGCAAGTTGTTTTACTTGTTGTTCACTCAAAAATTGTGCTTCATCGACCAAAATACATTTTAAATGAGCACATTTTTCTTGCTGTTGTTTAATTAAAACGTACAAATCGGTCGTATGGTCAAAAACATTAGCTTCTTTCTGTAATCCAATTCTAGAAGTAATTTTTTTAACGCCGAAGCGACTATCTAACTTAGGAGTTAATAAAAAAGTATCCATGCCTCTTTCTTGATAATTATAACTAGACTGCAATAAAGAAGTACTTTTACCTGCATTCATTGCAGAATAATAAAAATATAATTTAGCCATAAATAACCTTTCTATCGTTAAACCCAATCGGTAACCATTGCTTTAAAATTTTCCCTACCCGTAACTTTAAAAACCGGTACCTTTTCTTTAAATTAGCGGTGATCATGAAGTTCGTTTTAAACGCTACCCCAAAACCGTATTTTAAAATAAAAACACATTGCTTACCGGTAATTTGAAGCATTAAACGGCAAACACTACTCTCTTTTTCATTAATCGACTGTCCAAATTGACAATCGCCTAATTTTAAACGCTTCAAAACCTTTTGTTTACTCCCATTGGTACTCGTTTCAAAATTAGCTGGAATAATCTTCATTTTTTACGAACGCTAATTATACCGAGGAGAGGACTCGAACCTCCACGAATTACTTCACAAACACCTGAAGCTTGCGTGTCTACCAATTTCACCACCTCGGCTTTAATTAATTTCCTTCAAAATCTTCACAATGATTTTGTTGATATTCCTGCATTAAATGGCCCTGTTCCGTTAAAGGAGTATGACCAATTCCTAAAGATTCAGTACGATTTAAATTTAAATTTCTACTAATTGTTCTACATACCGCTTCCCTATTGCCAGGATGCTCTGTCGTTCTCGTTGCTGAAGAACATGCCACTAAACTAATACTACCTAATAATAATACTATTTTCCACATTTCAATAACCTTACTCACTTTCTAACGTTAACATACCTCCTTTTATAAAACAACCCTTGCCCCTACTAAAATATTCCTATTTTTGACGCATTTCTCGGTTTTTATTGAGTTGTTTAATTAATTTATCTACTAATAAATCTATCGTTTTATACATATCATCAGAAACAGCTTCACTATAAAACTCACCCTCCGCGTAAAGAAGAGCCGTAGCTTTATGTTCTTCTTTCACCACGGTCAAAGTGACTTTAATTTCGTTAATTTGCTCGTTATATTTGATTAATTTTTGAAATTTCTTGTTAATTAACGTTTCCAAACTAGCTGAACTACAACCAATAATTTGAATTTGCATCCTTTTCCTCCCTTTTTAATTAAAAACTAAATTCATTTCCTAAATAAGTTTCTCGTACCGCCACATTATCAAAAATTTCTTTCGCACTACCAGACGTCATCACTACTCCGTTATTGACAATATACGCACGATGACAAATCGATAAAGTTTCCCGTACGTTATGATCAGTAATTAAAATACCCACTCCACGTTTACTTAAATGGACAATAATTTTTTGTAAATCTATAATCGAAATCGGATCAATACCCGCAAACGGTTCATCTAGCAAAATAAATTTAGGGTCACTAGCCAACGTTCTCGCAATTTCTACCCTTCGTCTTTCTCCTCCAGATAAACTCAATCCTAAATGGTCTTTTAAATGGACAATTCTAAATTCTTCCATTAATTGCATCGCTGCCTTGTAACATTGATTTTTTGTTTTATAACGCAATTCTAAAATAGCTAATAAATTCTCCTGAACCGTTAGTTTACGAAAAATAGAAGATTCTTGAGGTAAATAACCTAGCCCTAATTTAGCACGTTCATGAATTTTTTTTCTACTAATATCTAAAGTGTCTAAAAAAACTTTTCCTTGATCAGCTAAAATTAAACCTAAAGTCATATAAAAACTAGTAGTTTTACCTGCACCATTAGGTCCTAATAAACCCACTATTTCTGAACTCTTCACTTCAAAAGATACGTCACGCACTGCTATTTTTTGGGCAAATTTTTTCTGTAAATGTTCAATACGCAACAAACTCATCGCCTAACCTTTAAAAAAATTCATTAATTTCATCAATTTAGAATTGTTCATCTTCTGCATCATTCTCTGCATTTGCTCAAATTGCTTTAATAATTTATTAACGTCTGCTATCTGCGTACCAGAACCTTTAGCAATCCTTTGCTTTTGTGAACCACGAATAAACGCTGGGAAACGACGTTCTTTAAAAGTCATGGAATTAATAATTGCCTCTATTTTATTAAAAAAACCATCGTCAAGAACTTGATTAATTTGGGCCAAATTACCAACGTTCGGTAATCTTTCTAAAATTTTATTCATGCCTCCCATTTTTTTCATTTGTTGTAATTGCGCTAAGAAATCTTCAAAGTCAAAATGCTGCCCTTTTTGTAATTTATTAGCTAACTTACTTACTTTTTCGTGATCCGCTTTAGCATACGCTTCTTCCACTAAAGTTAAAATATCACCCATCCCCAAAATTCTAGAAGCAATTCGATCCGGATAAAAAGGTTCAAAAGCGTCTAATTTTTCACCCGTTCCAATAAATTTAATCGCCTTTTGAGTCAAAAATTTAACAGATAAAGCAGCACCACCTTTCGCGTCCCCATCTACTTTAGTCAAAATAAAACCGGTAATATCTATCCAATCATTAAACGCGGTAAATACTGAACTAGCTTCTTGACCGATCATACTATCCATCACTAGTAATTTTTCAACCGGTTGCACTATTTTACAAATTTGCTTTAATTCCTCCATCATTGCCGCATCAACTTGTAAACGACCAGCCGTATCAAAAATAACACAATCATAAAAATGACGTTTCGCCTCTTGAAAAGCTAATTTAGCAATCTCACAGGGATCCTGGCTTGCTAAAGTAAAATAACCACTTTTGATCTGATTGGCTAAAATCGATAATTGCTCTTGAGCCGCCGGTCGATAAACATCTAGACTAACTAACAAAACTTTTTTCTTTTTTTGTTGCTGCAACCATTGCGCTAATTTTGCCGCAGTCGTCGTTTTTCCTGATCCTTGCAACCCCACTAATAAGATGCTAACGGGCGGCTGCACTTTCAAATTTAACGCGTTCTCTCCTACACCTAAAATATTGACGATTTCATCATAAACAATTTTAATAAATAAATTGCCTGGATTAAGATCTTTTAAAACTTCTTGCCCTAACGCTTTTTCAGTAATTTTTTCTAGTAAACGATTAACTACTTTAAACGAAACGTCAGCCTCCAATAAAGCAGTTCTAACCTCAGATAATGCTTCTTTGATATTATTTTCCGATAATTTAGCATTACCAGAAATTTTACGAATTATTTCACTTAATTTATCACTTAAACTCTTAAACATACCTAATTCACTCATTTTACCATACTAACGATGCCCAATTACCGTAGGCATACCTAATTGTTCTTTGATCACTTTTTGTAAAGCTTCGTAGTCTACATTAACTGGAGTATTTCCCATCGCCTGTTCTAGAATTTCCTTCGTATCCGAATTATTTAATTCGTTTTCTTGTGCTTTTTCGTAATAACTAATCTCTTTGTGTACCTCTAAATAAAAGTCATTGTTTAACCATCCTGCTTTAACCGGATAATAGATAATTCTAACCGGGGTACCAATTTTAATTTTGTTAAAAATAAACTGTAAAGGAGCACGTAACATTCTCACGCAACCCGAACTAATGAATGCTCCTACGGTAGACGGACGATTAGTTCCATGGATCAAATAACTCCCTACTTCTAAATAAATCGCATATTTACCCAGTGGGTTAGAAGGACCAGGAGCTACTACGTCTGGTAATTTCTCTCCGGTAGTTTGATAAACATAATCGCGAATACTACTAGGTACATGCCAACTAGGATCAGCTTTCTTATTCACTACCTTAGTAACAAATAACGGAGTACGCCATTTTTCTCGACCTAACCCCACCGGAAACGTATAAACTTTTCCTCCCGTAAAATAATACATCCGTAATTCCGGAACATTAATTACTACCCCTTCTCTAAAAACAGGCAAAATAAATTGCTTAGGAATCATGACCTTCTGACCAATTTTTAATTTATAAAAATCAATCTCGGGATTAGCGGCTAACAACTCTTCGTAACTAACCCCATGTTTTTGCCTAATATTCGTTAGAGAATCTCCTTTTTTCACTTCGATTACATAATTCTCTCCTACTAGATCATTACCTAACGACGGCATTGAATATTCCCCTGCTTCTATCAAAAAAGGGAGCAAACAACCCATCATTAAACTTAGAAATTTATTCATATCCGTATCACAATCTCCTTATTAATTTTTTTTATTTTTCTTTCCCTGCAAAAATCGATAAAATACGCAATAAATGTAAAAATAAATTCCAAATATCTACGTATAAATTAACCGCTAATAAAATGGGGTTATGAATTCCTCGGTGAATGGCCAAACTGGTGTCCGCCAAAATAAAACCAGAAGCAACAATCACCATGATCGTTGAAATGACCCCCTGCATAAAATTTAAACCTAAAAATAAACTTAAACATGAAATGGCAAATGCTGCTAATAAACCAACCCATAACATACCGTATAAATAAGTAAAATTTTTCTTACTAATCCATACGTATAAAGATAGACTAAAGAAGATTCCAGCCGTACCAAATAACGCACCCAGCACTAAACCAAACCCATTCGTAAAATTACTTAAATAATAAGCTAAAATCGGAGCAACGTAATTACCCATTAACCCTGTAAAAATAAAAGTAAAGATTAAACCCGTTTTAGAATGGCTATACGCTTGCGCTAACCATAAACTACCGAATAATAAAATAATACCCAGAAAACCATTCATAATTAATGGCAACCATCCAGTTAACGTTAGAAAACAAGTTATCGCACTAAATAATAACGTTAATCCCAATAAAAAATATCCTTGTCGAATAACCTCCACTGAAGTATTCATCATTTCTTCTTTGAGAACAACTTTTTCTGATTCATATACTTTCATAATTTCCCTTCCCTCTTTTCAACGTTCGTATAATAGTTTAACTAAAGAAAAGTTCCAACACAAGCATTTTTAAATAATTTGCCTTCAACTACGTTCGGAGTAGATTATTTACATTTAGCTTGATTACCAGTATTATAAATTTTGTCAGTTAAGGATTGGTTTTATGTTTTCGAAATGGTTTAAAAACCTAGCCATTTTTTATTTAATCATTATCAGCACTTCGATCAAAGGGGAAACGATTATTTATCGTCTTTCCGCCAAAGAAGATAGCACCAGAATTGTTTTTGAAACTAAACAAAAACCGCTACTCAAGCAAATATCTTTACAACATTGGCAGTTAACTTTTCCAGAAACGGTTAATATTAGTCAGCAACCTCCTAAAATAGCTCCTCATTCTTTACTAAAGAATCTCCATTTTAACGCTAAAATTTGTGATTTAGAGTTTCAAACTCCCATCGAATTACGCTCTTTTTACCTAACAGATCCCGATCGTTTAGTTCTCGATATCACGAAAAGCGATTCTTTAGGAACATTAATAGCCGAACAAATCTATAAAAATCAGTTTGATAATCCCCGTAAGCAAAACGTAGTTTTAGAATTAAACCAACCGCCCAAAGCTAAAAAATTTACGGTCGTTTTAGATCCAGGACACGGTGGAAAAGATTCTGGAGCCGTTGGCGTCCGAGGAACGTTAGAAAAAAATTTAAACCTTATTATCGCTCAAAAAATCGCTTTTTACCTAAAAAAAGAACGTCACCTTGAAGTTTTTCTTACCAGAGAACAAGATTTCTTTATCGCTTTAAGACAGCGACTCCAAATCGCTAGAAAGCATCAAGCCGACCTTTTCATTTCGATACATGCCGATGCGCACTGGAATCGTCAGGCTCAAGGCGCCTCTATTTTTGCCCTTTCTCCGAAAGGAGCTACTAGTGAAACCGCGAGATGGATCGCTAAAAAAGAAAACGAATCTGAATTAGGTCGAGAATTACAAGATAAAGACTTAATCGTGAAAACCGTTTTATTAGATTTGGCTCAAACGGCAACGATTAAAAACAGCTTAATGATCGGCAATTATCTGTTACGAAACCTTAAAAAGATCACCCCTTTACATAGTCAAATAGTAGAACAAGCTGCTTTTTTAGTGCTAAAAGCTCCTGAAATACCGTCGTTATTAATCGAAACGGGCTTTATTTCTAATCAACAAGAAGAAAAAAAATTACTGGACAAAAATTATCAAAACCAAATAGCTTTCCAAATTGCTCAGGGCATTCTCCAGTACGTTAATAATAACCCCCAGTAAAGAACTTGCTAACTAAACTTCGTTAGTATAATTTAAGAAGAAAAAAGGTATTTTATGGTTAGTTCAATAAAGCGACAAAAAGTAGCAGCCGCAATTAAACGTACTTTAGGTGAAATTTTGATTCGAGAACAATTTACAAAAATTTCTATCACCGACGTCCAAGTATCTAACCGGCTAGAAACGGCTAAAATCTACTACAATCTCCTAGACCCTTTAGAGCAGCAAAATACTCAAAAAATTTTAACCCAAAAACAACCTTATTTAAGACATTTAATCGCTATTAGCTTAAATTTAAGGCTAACTCCACTCCTCCTTTTTCAGTACGATCAAACGGAAGAACGTGCAAATAAAATACAACAGCTAATTAACCAAGTAACGTAAATGAACGGCATTATTATTTTAGATAAACCTTACGGTTGGAGTTCTAATTACGCTGTCCAGCAAGTTAAAAGATTAACTCAAACAAAAATTGGACACGCAGGCACTTTAGATCCAGCGGCTACCGGAATGTTACTTTTATTCTTAGGTAAAACTACTAAATTCGTCCAATATTTATTAGATGCTGATAAAAGTTATTTAGTGACGGGCAAGCTCGGCTTTACGACCGCAAGCGGTGACCGAGAAACCGAAGAAATAGCTGGCGGACCATGGCAAAATTTATCTTACGATCTTTTTAAAAAAACTATTGATACTTTTTTAGGTAAACAACTCCAAATACCCCCAATGTACTCAGCTTTAAAACAACAAGGCATTCCGCTATATCGTTTAGCTCGACAAGGGAAAAACGTCCAACGCCCCGCTCGCGAAATCACGATTAACCAACTGGAAATTTTGACTTTTAATCCCCCTTTTTTCGAACTTTCTGTCCGTTGCAGTAAAGGTACGTACATTCGTACCTTAATTGAAGACATAGGCAACAAACTAAATTGTGGAGCCTACGTTTATCGTTTAAGAAGAACTGCGATTGCGGCGTTAACTGAAAACCAAATGGTCGATTTTAAAACGTTAGAAACTACCGATGTTACTCACCATCTTTTACCGTTAGAAACAGTTTTTGCCGAACAAGAATCGATTAACTTAAACGATCAAACGTACCTGCACTTAAAAACTGGTTTTCAAACAAACTTCTGCTCCACCGACGGCTATAAAAAGCTATACTATTTAAACCAATTCATTGGTTTAGGGATGGTCAAGGCAAAGCAATTAAAACTCGTACAACATTTCAACAACGATTAATAACTAGAAATTACAAATTTAGTTTGTTTTCTCTTTTTTCTGCACCACCAAAGTACTATCGATTTGATGTTCTGACAACCGTTTTTTAATCGCTCTAGCTGTACTTAAATTACTATAAGGTCCAGCAATTACCAAATAATGATTATAAGCATGGTTAACGTCAACCGAGATTCCTAATCGTTGAACTTTCGTTTGCAATTGCTTTACTAAAGTAGCGTCATTACTACTTAATAAGTTTAGGCAATATTGTCTACCCATACTTGTTTCAAAAGCTTGATCTTCTTTTATTTCAAAAGATAATGATTGATTGATCGATACCAATTTATTTTTATTTTTTCCTTTTGCGTTCCACAAAAATTTAAATAAATGGCCCGTTTCTACGAAAACTTTCCCGGCTTCATTTAAATTTCTTTTGACGTATGGTTCAATTCCACAGTCTAACGCCATTATAATCAACAAAATGAAGATCAAGATTTTAATCCCCTTATGTTCTTTTTTTTCGACAATTTTATTAATCCCGTTATTGCTGATTTGCTCCATCTTGTTCTCCTTTCAACCTTTATAATAAGCTCAAAAATAACTTCAATATAAATACGTCAATTAATCGCAACGACGTTAATTATCTTAACAGATTATCAAATAAAATACCAAAAATTATTGTATAGATAACTGTTTGGAACGAAATAAAAAACAAACCTAAATCAACGAACTAAATTTTCAGAGATAACTTCTAGATAAATGGCGGAGTGGACGGGGGTCGAACCCGCGACCTCCTACGTGACAGGCAGGCGTTCTAAACCAACTGAACTACCACTCCTCCTCTAATTAATCTAACACTAATGGTGGGTACTAAGGGACTCGAACCCCTGACCCCCGCCGTGTAAAGGCGATGCTCTACCAACTGAGCTAAGTACCCTTACAAAAACTATTTTACGGCCTCTTTTAAAAGTTTACCAGGACGAAAACGAGGAATCCTCATCGCAGGAATCTTCATCACTTCACCCGTTTGCGGATTATGACCATCACGAGCTTTACGTTGGCTAACTAAAAAACTACCAAAACCAACTAAAGTAACACTATCACCTTGCCCTAAAGCTTTCACAATTGTTTCAATCGTGGCAGACAAAGCGCGACCAGCTGCTACTCTAGACAATTCTGATTTCTCAGCAATAGCATCAATCAACTCATTTTTATTCATAAAAATCTCCTTTACTCCTACTCTATATTTGCACTTAATACTTATTTCTTATAGCAGTGAAATTATAGATGGTCAAGTATTTTTTTCTCGAGAAAGCGATTTTTCACTTTCTTTTTTAAAGAAACTAATTATTATAGATTAATAATGATGTTAGCTAAAAAAATATTTAAAATTTCAGAACTAACTGCTTTTACAAGGCGTTATCTAGAAAATACGTTCGAAGCGATTTTCGTAGAAGGTGAAATTACCAATCTTACTTTTTCTCCCTCTGGACATTGTTATTTCACTTTAAAAGACAGTAAAGCTCAAGTAAAGGCTGTACTTTTTAAATCGTTTCTTCCTAATTTTTTAATAACTAATGGTGCCAATGTCCTCGTTACTGCTTCCGTTTCTTTATACGAACCTAGAGGGGATTTTCAACTCATTGTCCATCATATTAAGTTATTAGGCGCAGGCATTTATTACGAACAATTTCTTTTCTTAAAAAATAAATTAGCAAAACAAGGTTGGTTTGATCAAGCAAACAAACGGCCGATTACGTTTACTAAAACTTTAGGATTGATTACTTCACCTCAAAGCGCCGTCATTAAAGATTTATTGTCTACGTTAAAAATCGCCATTAAAATTTTTATATACCCAGTATTAACTCAAGGGAAAGAAGCGACTAAACAGCTCATCCAAGCCATCAATTTAGCCAATCAACGCAACGAATGTGAATTACTAATTTTAGCCCGTGGAGGAGGAAGTACCGAAGATTTATCGGCTTTTAACGACGAACAATTAGCCCAAGTAATCCGTTTTTCTAACATTCCGATTATCAGTGCAGTTGGCCATGAGACAGATTTTACCATCGCCGATTTCGTTGCCGATTATCGAGTTCCCACCCCTACTGCAGCTGCAGAATTAATCATGCAAAAATACCAAAATATTAACGCGAATTTATCTCGAATAGCAAAAATGCTCGTTTTAAAAACGAAATTACAACTAGAAAATCATCAGCAAAAAATTAACCTCCTCGCTCATCGCCTTAAAAATCCTTACCAAATCATTACCCAACAATGGCAACGATTACAAAACTTAAATAACCTTTTAAAACAAAAAATCTTACGTTATTTTCTGCAGCAACAAAATAAAATCTACCTTCTAAATACTAAATTAACGGCTTTAAACCCTACTCATCCTTTACAAAGGGGATTTAGTTTACTTTTCAATCCTCAAAACAATCAAATTATTTCTAAAATAAACCAATTAAAAAAACAACCTACTTTAAAAATTAAACTTCAAGACGGAGAATGCATCGTTCGCCTTTCTTTCCTCGATAAAAATTAAATGTTCACCCTTTGTTTCACTTGTCTTGCTTGTCTTTTTAAAATAATAATTGTGCAAAATTTTCCTATTTTTGTTATTTTGAAAACAACGCTAAAAAATTAAAGTTAATATGGAACAGATTTCTCTGAAAAAATTTACCGAAGAAGCTTACCTAAATTACGCCATGTCCGTCATTTTAGATCGTGCTTTGCCTCGATTAGAAGATGGTTTAAAACCTGTGCAACGACGCATTATCTACGCAATGTCTGAATTAGGGTTAAAAAATACGGCTAAATTTAAAAAATCTGCTCGTACGGTTGGCGATGTATTAGGTAAATACCATCCTCACGGAGATACTGCTTGCTACGAAGCGATGGTTTTAATGGCACAAAATTTTTCTTACCGCTACCCTTTAATTGAAGGACAAGGTAACTGGGGATCCATTGATGACCCTAAATCTTTTGCCGCAATGCGTTACACCGAAGCCCGTTTAGCTAATTATACTACTTTACTGCTCAGAGAATTAGAGCTCGGTACCATCGATTGGGGAGTTAATTTTGACGGTACTTTAAAAGAACCTATTTTATTACCTGCGGAGGTACCTAACATCCTCCTGAACGGCACGATGGGAATTGCAGTAGGAATGTCAACTTACATCCCCCCTCATAATTTAACCGAAACGTTAAAAGCATGCATCGCCCTATTAGAAAACTCTGAAGTAGCTTTAGAAACCCTATTAACGTACCTTCCTGCTCCCGACTTTCCTACCGGTGGAGAAATTATTAATACCCAACAAGAATTAGCAGATATCTACCGAAATGGTACCGGAACCATCAAATTAAGAGCCACGTACCGCATAGAAAACCAAAAAGTCATTATTACCAGTTTACCATACCAAATTTCTTCTGCTTGCATCGAAGAACAACTGGCCCATTTAATGCAAACTAAACAGCTACCGACGTTAGAAGATTTTAGGGATGAATCTGATCATCAAACCCCAGTACGTTTAGTTTTATCTTTTAAGGGAAAAACTAACTTAGACGAGATGATGCTTCACCTTTTTGCCAAAACTCAGCTAGAAAATAATTACCATATTAATTTAAACATGATTGGTTTAAATCGACGTCCTCAAGTTAAAGGATTAAGACAAATTCTAGCCGAATGGCTTGATTATCGTGAAAATACGATAATTAAACGTTTAACCTTTTGTTCATCCCAAATTAAAGAACGGCTCAACATCATTAATGGCCTATTAATCGTCTTTAATGCTCTAGAAGAAGTAATTTGGATTATTAGAGAAGCGGATCAACCTCGAAATACCTTAATGAAACGTTTTCATCTGAACGAAAATCAAGTAGACGCTATTTTAGAACTAAAATTAAAAGCTTTAGCTAAATTAGAAGAATTGAAATTAAAACAAGAACAAAGCGAACTACAAAAAAAATTAAATGAATACCAGAATTTTCTGTTGAATCCGAAAAAATTAATTAAAACAGAATTATTAACGTTAATTAAACAGTTCGGAGACGAACGTAAAACTAAACTAGTAGTTCGTCCATCAGCAAAACTGCTAAATCTAGAAAAAGATGTCCCTAATGAACCAGTGACCGTAATTTTATCTGAACAAGGGTGGATCAGGTTAAGTAAAAATAATTATCCTGAAGTGCAATATAAAAATGGGGATCATCTAAAGCAAATGATTCAAGGTAAACTACAGCAACCTACTATCGTGTTAGACCAAAGTGGACAAATTTATACCTTAAAAACCAAAGAATTACCCTCTAATCGTACTTTAGGAGAACCATTAAGTGCTAAATTAGACCTAAAAACTCCTGCGGCTTGGTTAGTACTTGGCGAGCTAGATCAATTAGTACTTTTTTCCACCGAACAAGGTTATGGTTTTATCAGCCCGATTAAAAATTTAATTACGAAATACCGTCAAGGTAAAAATTTTTTAAAAATAGCCGCCCATTATTTACCGTTAGAACCGATGTTGATTCAAAATTTTGAAGGTTTAATGTTACTTACTTCTACCGGTAAAATCTCCGTGATTAGCTTAAAAGCCATTCCTCTTCTTAACCGAGGCAAAGGAGTTAAGTTAATTAACCTAAATAAAGAAGAAAAACTATCCGTGGTTAAATTAGTTAATTGGGCAGACGTCTTTCAGGCAAATACTACTAAAGGACAATTAACGATAGCAGTTAACCAATACCGACAATCCCTAGGAAAACGTGGTAAAAACGTTCACCTGATCGATATAAAACAAATTACTCCGATTACTAATGCTAATTTGTTACAGTTAGAAATTAACCCAGCAAAGGAATAATGATAAAAACCGATCATATCGCTCTTTTCGGTGGCAGTTTCGATCCCATCCACGAAGGCCATTTAATTGCTGCTCAACAAGCCTATCAACACGTACGTTTAAAAGAAATTTGGTTTACCCCGTGTTTTCTATCTCCGTTTAAAACGAAAACTTTTTATTCTAACGGTGAACGTTTAACTAGAATAAAAAAAGCTCTTCAACACACCCCCTATTTCAAAATATGGGAATACGAAATGCAAAATCATACCCCTTCTTATACTTACGATACCGTTCAGTATTTCAAAAAAAACTATGCGGCTTCTCTAAGTTTAATTCTCGGTTTAGACAGTTTCTTAACTTTCCCTTCTTGGTATCGTGCTGCTGAAATTTGGCAAAACGTTTGTCTAATCGTCGTTAACCGCCCTAACGTTGTTTGGACCAGCTCCGCTCACAAACTCTTGCTTGAACATCAAATTCACCATTCATCCCCGGTTAACGGTAAAATCATTTGGTTAGACGTAGTAACTCCCGATTTATCTTCTTCTCAACTTAGAAATTAGTCTTATTTTTACTCTTTTTAAAAGATAGCTTAATACCCGAAAAGAAGATGGGCGATCAGAGGCTCGAACTCTGGACCAACTGATTAAGAGTCAGCTGCTCTACCAACTGAGCTAATCGCCCAAATCCTTCGATATTCTACCTTATTATATAAAAAAGTCAATTTACGAACTAACTTTCTCGACACCAAATAAAACAGATTGTCGATATTAATTATGTAATTTACAATATAATTCCGTTAGGGGAATAGTTAATTTAGAAGCTAGTTTTTTACGGATAGCTTTTTTTGTTAAAATGTCTTCAATTTCTCCTTGAGTTAAATTTAATTTTTCCGCTAATTCCTTTGTTGAAAAATTATATCGATAAATTAAGCGTAACAACATCTGATAAACCACATTACAAGGAATGTAATTATTTTTTAATCGCACAAATTACCTTTTATAATTAATAACTTACTTTAATTTCACATTGATTAAAAATTATTTTTTATTAATTATTTACTTATTCAATGTTCTTCTTACAGTTTACCGTAAATTTTACAAAATAACTATTTTGCTTAATAATATGATAATTACAAAAAACACAATACTAACAAGACTTAACTGGGTTCACCTGGCAAGACAGCCTAGTAATTATTCACAGGAAAAATTTTAAAAAATTAACTTAGAATCGTTCATTTTCTATGATTTCACCGTCCATTTCACGCAGAAAATTTTGTAAATTAGGGTCTTCTGTTAACTGTTTTTGCCGAAGGGAATGACGTTCTTCATCCCTTTTTTTTTCCAAACTAGCGATCGTATTTAAATTTTTACCGCTCACGTAACGCACTTTAAGCTGATGACCATACGGCTGCTGAGCGAGCAAATTTTCAATATGAGTTTGGTAGCGTGGATTTAATAAGGGAAAAAACGGAGAATCTATTTGACAAACTAAATCCCGTTCAGCATTACCCATAATAAAACAACTATGTTTAACCAACGTCTCTAAAATACCCGTACATTCTTCATGTTTTAATAAAGCTTTATTAATGATTAAAGCATCCGATTTTAATAATGCTTCTAAATTGGTCTTTGAATCATCCTCAAGTGATTCAAAGCTACTTTCCTGTTGCGGCTTTTCCGACAACGACTTAGCTAACGGGAAACTACTCACCGGTTGAAAATGCAACATCCTCAATAAAGTCATTTCAAAACCAATTTTATAATCTGGAGCAAAAGGCAAATCTCGTTTACCAATTAAAGCAATTTGGTACAAAAGCTGTATTTGTTCTGGAGACGCTACCTGACTTAACGAAGTTGCCGGAGTTATATAACCAAATTGTTCCAAAGTTAACGCGTACAATTTCTCTAAAAGTGCATCTAAGATCTTATCGAAGAAACAACCTTTTCGGTATAAAAGCTCCGCTATTTTTAAGACGGCTTTATTTTCTTGGCGCACCAACGCTGCCACTAACTGATCTAATATTTGTCGGTCTACCCAACCTAACATACGGCTAACCTTCTCTACGCTAAGTTTACCATAAGTTAAAGCTTGATCCAATAAACTAATGGCGTCTCGCACACTCCCTGCAGCATTTTTGGCTAAAAGAGCTAAAGCTTCCTCTTCATATTCAATTTTTTCATTAGTTAATAAATTAGCGAGGTGTCGTTGAATTAGCGAAGTTTCTACCAATGGTAAATTAAAAACTAAGCACCTCGATAAAATCGTTAACGGAATCTTTTCAGGTTCAGTCGTAGCAAAAAGAAATTTCACGTACGGAGGAGGCTCTTCTAAAGTTTTCAATAACGCATTAAAACTATGACTAGATAACATATGTACTTCATCAATCAAATAAATTTTAAAGCGGCCTTGTACCGGGGGATAACGTACGTCACTTAATAAATCTCGAGTATCTTCTACCTTTGTTTTAGAAGCAGCGTCTATTTCTAACAAATCTACGGCACAGTGATCGTTAAAAGCCTGACAATTGATACATTGATTACAAGGTTCTGACGTAGTTCCTTTCACGCAATTTAACCCTTTTGCAAAAATCCTAGCGATCGAAGTTTTACCTACTCCTCTAGAACCGGTAAATAAATAAGCGTGGTGTAATTGACCCGAATTTAAAGCGTTTTTAAGACAAGTTACTACCATTTCTTGGCCAACCATCTGTTCAAAATTACGGGGACGCCACTTACGAGCTAATGCTTGGTATGTCATACAATTAATCTTCTATAAAACTCTGTAATTTTTCTGATCGGCTAGGATGACGTAATTTACGCAACGCTTTAGCTTCAATTTGCCGAATGCGCTCTCTAGTAACGTCAAATTGTTTACCGACCTCTTCTAAAGTATGATCGGTATTCATATTGATCCCAAAACGCATCCTTAAAACTTTAGCCTCTCGAGGAGATAACGAAGCTAATACGTCGTTAGTTGCTTCTTTTAAACCCAATTGAGTAGCCGATTCTAAAGGAGAAAGCGTATTATTATCTTCAATAAAATCTCCTAAATGAGTATCATCTTCATCTCCGATCGGTGTTTCCATTGAAACAGGTTCTTTAGCAATTTTTAAGACTTTACGTATTTTATCTTCACTAATTTGCATTTTAAGACTTAATTCTTCTGGGGTAGGTTCCACCCCCGTCTTTTGAATAATTTGCCGAGTAATACGGTTTAATTTATTAATCGTTTCGATCATATGAACTGGAATACGGATAGTACGCGCTTGATCGGCGATTGAACGGGTAATTGCTTGTCTAATCCACCAAGTAGCATAAGTAGAGAACTTGTATCCACGGCGATACTCAAACTTATCTACTGCTTTCATTAAGCCGATATTCCCTTCTTGAATGAGATCTAAAAATTGCAACCCTCGGTTCGTATATTTTTTTGCGATCGAAATAACTAAACGTAAATTAGCTTCGATCATCTCCTGTTTAGCTTGTTGTACTTTATTTTTTCCTTTCGTAATAATTCGATCTACTAATTTAATTTCTTGTAAATTTACCCCGCATTCTTCTTCTACTAACCTTAACCGCATTATTTCCCGATTTAGTTCAGGCATTAAAAGAATAAGCTTATCGGAGTCATGTGGTAACTGCTGTAACTTTTTTAAGTATTGACCTTCTTTTAAAGGCTGGGTGTTTAAAAAATTACAGTAATCACTTCGTTTAAACTTAGCTTTCGTTAAAAGATCCGCCATCACTAATTCACTTGCACTAATTTTTTTAACTACTTGATGTAACCGGTTAATGTAACCTCTTAATTCTTTACTAGAAAATTTAATAGAAGCAAAACAATTAGTTAATTTATCAAAATATTTTTTGGTTAACTGATGCTGTAACCCATATTTTTCTTTGGCTAAAACGTAACCATAATAAACGTTTTTCAATACTAAAAAACGTTTATGAATTTCTTCTGGATCAGGACCCACGTTAAAAATATCGTCTTCTTCTTCCAAGTAATCTTTATCTTCTACGTCATCAAAAAACTCTTGTTCTCTATTACCATTATTATCTAAATCCTCTTCGCTTTCTTTTTCTTCGGTATTATTTAAATTTAATAATTCTAATTTCTTCCGTTCTTCCTCTGCGCGCTTATTAATTTGATTAATATATTGATTCAGTTCTATTTCAAATTCTTCTTCCTCGATCAGTTTGAGCTCTTCATGCACTTCGCTTTCTTCTTGTTCAAAAAAACCCAAAACTAAATCTTGTAACCGTCTATTCCCATTTTCGATAATTTTATCATATTCTTCTAAAGCTCTAGTCACCACTCCTGGGAAAGTAGCCAATGTCCCTAACACTTCCTTTGTTCCTTCTTCAATTTTTCTAGCAATAGCAATTTCTCCTCCTCGAGTTAATAAAGCTACACTACCCATTTCACGCATATACATTCGAATCGGATCCGTAGTTCTCCCTACCTCGTCATCTAATTTACTGACTAAATCCTCTTCTACTTTAAATTCAAATTGATCGTTAGGTTCTTGGTCATAAAGAGGGATCGATTCTTCGTTGAGTAACCCGATAATATCTTCAAGGTGTTCAGCATCGGTAATTTCTTGATCGATATGCTCGTTTAGTTCTCCATAAGTTAAAAAACCTTGTTCTTTCCCTTTATTTAACAACGCTTCTATCTTATTATCCTTTTCTAAATTTTCAGTTTTCTCTACCATTTTCTCTACTCCCTTTAATTTTCAACTCATAGATCATTTGTTGTAACATAAGCCGTTCACTTCGATCGGTGCTATGAGATAATTGCTGTATTAGGTTATCGATAGTCTCTGTTTTTTGAGTCTTCATTAACCATTCGATTAATGTTTCCACTTCGGCTAAAGCTTGTTCTTCATTTAACAGTGGTTTAGTAATCACCTCTTTCAAATCAAAATTATATTTCCTCCAGTATTCTAAAAATTCTCCTACGGTCAACGATACATTTTGCCTTAAAATCCTTAAGCTACGTTTAAATACTTCGTTTTCGAGCTGATCTAAATAATTTTGTTGCGTCGACGTTAACTTCAATAAAATTTGGGGATAATAAACCAATAGTTGCAAAATTTTCTTTTGCACTTCAGTGATTGGTAATGGTTTACGCTCATCAAGCAATTCTTGTTTCTGCTGAAACGCCGCTACATCAGCAATTTGATCTGGTGAAACGTTAATTTCTGCCGCTATTTGTTCTAACAATAAATTTTTAAACCAACCGTTAGGTAATTCTTTAAGTAAACTTTGAGCTTTATTTACGTATTTAATTTTACCCTCGAGGCTAGCTATGTTGGCGTTTTCTTTTAACGTCGTAATTAAAAATTCAATTAAAGATTTTTTATGTTTGTTCAAGTAATCTTTAAACCGTTCCGTTCCTAATTTACGTACCCATGAATCAGGATCTTCGTGAACGGGTAAAAAAACGAAACTTCCTTCTATTTCTTCTTGCATTAAAGGTAATAACAACTGCATTGCTCGTTTAGCCGCTTCATTACCCGCTAAATCCCCGTCAAAACAAAAAACGATTTTCTTAGTATACCGAAGAATTTTACGAAGCTGTGACTGAGTAACTGCAGTACCTAAAGTTGCCACCACGTTAGGAATTTGAAATTGAAATAAACTAACTACGTCTAAATAACCTTCAACTACGATGAGTTCGTCTAAAACGCTATTTTTTTTAGCTTCATATAATCCGTACACTTCATCTCGCTTATGAAACAAAGGCGTTTCGGGAGAGTTTAAATATTTAACTTCTTTCCCTTGGAAAATTCTTCCCCCAAAACCAATGACTTGACCTAACTCGTTTCTAATTGGAAACATTAAACGACCACGAAAACGAGGATAATTTCCTTTCAAATTTAATAGGCCCAGCGTTTCTAAAGCTTGTTGGTGTTGTAGCGACCATTTTTTTAAATAAAAATTATTGGGAGCGTAACCAATTAAAAAATTTTGCCTACTTTGTTGGTTAATCCCCCTTTGGACTAAATAACGTTGTGCTACTAAATTACCCTCAACTTGACGATAATAATAATGAGCTAATTCTTGACAAATCTTTAGCCATCCTTTTCTTTGTTGTTCTTGTTTAAGACGATACGCATCATGAAGAGGCAAAGGTAAATTTAAATAATTAGCTAAGTAAACCACTGCATTTTTAAAATCTAAATGTTCAAAATGCATAATAAAATCTAAAACATTACCGTGAGCATGACAGCCAAAACAATAATAAAACTGTTCTTTCGTATTAACAACAAAAGAAGGGGTTTTTTCCTTATGAAAAGGACACGCTCCAAAATATTTTCCCCCTTTGGCTTTTAATTTAACACGACTTCCAATAATTTTTACTAAATCACATTTAACAATTAAATCTTCAATAAATGATCTAGGTATCAATTTACGCTGTAATTAATTACTTATATAAACCTTTCGCAATCAAAAATTATTTACCTAATTTTTGTTGCATTAATTGTTGCTTTTGTTGACGTTTAATTGCCGCTGAACGCTTTCTTTTACGCTTAGCTGTTGGCTTTTCATAGTATTCAATTTGGCGTAATTTCCCTGGAATACCAGCTTTTTCACATGCGCGTTTAAAACGACGCATAGCTCCATCGAAAGATTCATGCTCTCTAATTCTGATACTTGGCATACTTTAAATTATTCTCCTAAACAGTTATCAATAAACGCTTAAAATAATACTGATTCGTTTTAAATATGCAAGTCTTTTTTATCGTTTAACCGATGAAAATTTGTCTTTTTAACGATAATATGTTAGTAATTAATTTTATGAAAAAACACGGATTTACTTTATTGGAATTAATTATCGTCTTATTATTATTAGGCATTTTATCTGGAATAGCGGTAACTCGTTTCAATGTAAACTTCTATCCTACTCAAAATGTTTATACTCAAGCGAAAAAATTACGTTCTAATTTAATTCTTCTACAGGAATTATCCCAAAATGCTTTCCTGGAAATAACGCTTACGCAACAAACCGCTAACTCGCTATTAGCTGCATGGAAAGACGAGAATCAATCCGTTACGAAAGAAATTACGCTTACCAATGACGTCGTCATTGAATTAACTCCTGAAACAAAAACTGATCCTCCAGTAAACCAGTTAATCATCAAGCCATCAGGATACTTACAATACCCGTCAAACGACGGTATTCCAGTAATCACTTTAAGTCACGTTAAATACGCTAAGATTAAAAACCGATTAGTATCAGAAGGGAAAATTATTAAAATCAAAAAAGGAGAATAACGTGAGCAAGATTACTAAACACGCTGGATTTACCTTAGTCGAAGCTATCTTTTTCGTTCTAGCTATTGGTTTTTTAATGTCGGCTTTTTTAAACGTTTATTTAACTTTCAATAAAAACACCCCTAAATTATTATCTGAAACTAGAGCGATCGATTTAGCCATCAGTTGCGCTGAAATTTTAAAAACGAACAGCCAAAATTTGGCTTTATGCGAAAAACTAACCGTGGATACTCCTTACAAAATTACTACCACGGTTGGTTTACACCAAATTACCGTACACCCCAAAAAGGACGATACCATTCTAGTTGCTTTGGAATATTCAGATGTGGAAACAGTACCCAAATAAACAAAAAGGATTTACTTTACTAGAAATAATCGTCACGTTGACCATTGTAGGGATCGTTATGGGCGTAACCTCTGATTTCATCTATGCCGGCTTTAAGCAATATTTCTTGACCGAAAAAATTAATAACGAAAACTACGAAATGAACGTGCTTTTTGATACGATCACCACGTTATTAAAACAAGCTTGTTATCTAAAATTAGTTAACGAACATGAAATTAACGGAATAGTTTTTACGTCGTCAAAAACGTTACAATTAAAAACTTTCCAAATCGACTTAGAAAAAAAAGAGATCACCCTTGATCAAAAAACATTAGCTAAATTAGATCATTATACGGTCCGTATTAACCCGGTGCATTTAACACCCGAACTTCGTAATTTATGGGAAATTAAAATCAAACCTAAAGATCAACCTCATAACGCCTACCGAACTAGGTACGTCCTTTGTGAAAATTTATTTAGAGAAAAATAAACGGTATTTATGAAAAAGCCACACCCTTTACACGGTTTTTTAATGTTTAATACAATCATCATTTTCTTAATGATCGGTACTTTATCCGCCATCATTTTCCCAATTTTTTTGCGCAACACTACCCAAATTACAATGTATAAAATCAGGTATCAAGCAAAATCACGTTTAGATTCCTTCGTTAAAAACCAAACGAAACGAATTCAGTATACCTGTCCTAAAACGACGTATAATCAATTTTACGATTATGATATAAATACCAGGCAGTACCGTTTAATTGATCATCCTCGTGATAAGCAGCCTCAATTAACCGTTAATACACATATCGAACCGTTAGTTATTTATTCCTTAAAACCTCACCAACAAAACGTTTTAAGCTTTAACACGCAAGAAGCAGCGAAAGTAAAAATTATCAACAAAGGGCCGATAATTATCACACAAAAGCAACAGCGAATCTTAGGTAAAATCGATCAATATGGTGATAAATATTTCACTATTGAAACTATTCCACCCCACAAAGTAATTTTAAACAATGAAAAAACTATTTTAAATTTATGTCGTCTTCAATTAAAAACTCAAGACACTCGTTATTCCGTTATGCCCAATCCAACGGCGCCCAAAAATATCCCGCTGAACGAAAGTTTGCAAAAGTTCGTTAACCAGGCTACGGTCATTTTGTACAAAAAAGATTTATATCCGACTTATCAAACTCCTGTAGTGATCGCTGAAAAGATTAGTAATCCAGGAGGAAGTTTAACGATTCAACGAGTAGATCAAAATACCTATGCAGGAAGTTGGTTACTGCTCGCTCAAAAAAATCGTTCCTTCGTCAACTCGGCAATTAAGTTTGAATCAGCGGATCGCTCTTTAATCAAGGATTACGCCACGGTTAGTAATCCCGATTGGTTTCATCATGGTTTGCAAAAGGTAGATTTTTCTAAAATCAACTTCAATGTTCATCAGGTCATTGACCTTAACGAGCGGGAAATTAGCATCGATCAACTAGTCGAATTAGCTGAAAACCAAGCATCGATCAACAACGAAGCATTATTAATGATCCGCTGTCCCCACGATTTAACCATTACCAGTGCTATTAGTAAAAACTTAAGTCATCGAAAAATCATTTTACAGGTTGAAGGTTCCCTCACGATTCAAGAGGTACATAACGTACCGTTTGATTTAATCCTCGTCGAACATAATTGCACTATTCACCAATCTAACTTGGTCGGTTATTTATTCACGAAACAACAATTAACGATCAGTGGAAATTCTACCATTTCACTCCAAGAAGATAATTACTTTAAAAATAAAGCATTAGAACCTCTTTTTTGGACTTCAAGTGAACCTTATCAGTTAGGAACGATTGTCTACGATGCTTTCTAATAATCCCCGCATTCGAGCTCTTGACGTCCACCAATCTTTTATCGTAGAAGCTCCAGCTGGTTCCGGTAAAACTAGTCTATTAGTTAATCGATATCTAAAATTATTAGAACACACCCGGCAACCAGACCAGATCTACGCTTTAACTTTTACTAAAAAAGCCGCTAACGAAATGCGTCATCGCATTGTCAATGCGTTACAACAATCGCATCAAATACCAACTCAACTACGTCACGACATTTTACGTAATCCTCAAATATTAAAAATTCAAACCCTAGACGCTTTCATCCAAAATTTGGTTAAACCCCAAGGGGAATTATTAGACGAAGATACGCTTCAGTTAACGTATTTAGAGGTAGTAAAACGTTGTCTAGCTGAAGATCCTTTCACTTCTTTAAGGATTCATCTCGATAATCAAACCCATTTAATCGAACAATTTTTAGTTCAATTATTAAATAAACGAGAACAATGGGCATACCATTTATTGCCCAATAATACCGATTTTTTTAACCAAGAAATTCAAAATTTAAAAGCAGAAATTTTACACCACCTTCACCGTGAATTAAAAACTTCTTTTCTCCCGTTTAAAAAAATTTGGCATGAGCTTCAAACGATCAATGATCATCTTCCTCCTTGGATGCTTAATTGGCTAGAAAACACCGCGATTGATCATTTAACTTTTCAAGACCTACAAAATTTTGCCCATTTTTGCCTTACTAAAAATTATACCGTACGTAAAACCTGGACTAAAGAACAAGGTTTTTATACCGTTAACTCTAAAAATCAACCGCTCCTTAAACAACTCAAACAAGATTTAAAAGCGTTAATCACTCCCCCTTTACAACCGTTACTTACCGAGATCATTTTAGCTCCCTCACCCTATTCTGAATATCAAAATCAGATTTTAACGGAGTTATTACGTTTTTTACCTAGATTATTAGCGCATTTACAACTTTATTTTCAAGAACATAACGTTTTTGATTACGTAGCGTTAACCCTTAAAGCTTTAGATGCTTTAGAAGGAGATCAACAAGAATTTTTCTTATACCGTTGGACGAACCACATTCAACACTTATTAATCGATGAATTTCAAGATACTTCTTGGATTCATTATCGACTAATCAACCATTTACTTACTTCTTTTAGAGAAAATCCCGCTAAAACGCTCTTTTTAGTTGGTGATCCAATGCAATCTATTTATCGCTTTCGAGGAGCAGAAGTAGGGCTATTTTTAAAAGCTAAGCAAAACGATTTAATTGCTATAAATGCTTTAACGCTAACGGAAAATTTTCGTTCTTCCCCCGTGTTGATTAATTGGTTTAATCAAGTATTTAGCCCCATTTTCCCTGAAACTCCAGTAATTAATTTGGGAGCGATTCCTTACACCTCATCCGTAGCCACTCAATCACTTAGCGGTACTATAACCGTTAAATTTTTAAAAAACGGCTCTTTACGAGACGAAAGCGAAACGATTTGGCAAATTCTCCAAACTCCCGCGCAAGGTTCTAGAGCCATTTTAGTACGTTCTCGATCTCACCTCTTTTCGCTATTAAATTTACTAGAAGAACGGCAATATCCTTACCAAGGATCTGAATTAATTAATCTTACCGAAAACGAAACCGTACGCGATTTAATTAGTTTAATCCGTAGTTTATTTGATTTAACGGACCAATTAGCTTGGATTGCCCTTTTACGTTCTACCTGGTGTGGCTTATCTGCTATCGATTTAGCCCAAATTAACTGGGATAATGACCCTAATTGTTGGCAATTAATCCAACATACCACCTTAAACGATGTAAACAGCCAATCACGCCTAAATTTTCTCATAGTCAGTTTAAAACCATACGTTAACCAAATTAGGATTATGGATTGGCCCACTTTAATTTTTAAAATCTGCTTACGTTTAAATCCTCAACCTTCAACTTTAGAAAAGAAAATCGCCGCACAAATTTTTAATTGTTTACCTACTCAAACAGAATTAAATTTACCGTTATTTTTACAAAAAATTAAAAAACGTTTTATCTCTAAACTCAATACTAACTCCGACGTACTCCAAATTATGACGATTCATAAAGCTAAGGGGTTAGAATTTAACGAAGTAATTATTCCCGGTATGAACCAAAGTAGTTCACCTAATGAACACGAATTAATTAATTGGTCGGAAAGGATTTCTGAACGTGGCATCAATCAATTATTAGTCGGTATTTACGATCCTACGGTTCCTGATCAACCTACTTATACTTATTTACAGTACCTAAACCAAACTAAAAACCGATACGAGCAAGCTCGTTTATTATACGTAGGATGTACGCGAGCTAAAAATAAATTATTCTTAATTGGCTCCGGCACCAAAATTAAGAGTAATAGTTTTTTTGGTTTACTCGCCCCTGTATGGGAACAACAATGGGAAACAGAAATTGCTTTTCCTGAAAGCGAAGAGCATCAACAACCTACTCATTTAAGACCGATGCGTTACCAGTTTGTTCCTCCCTTGCCTGAAAAAATTAACGGTTTCAAACGTTGGGAATACCAATGGTCTTTTGAACCCGAAAACGCACGTTGTATCGGTTTATTAATTCATCATTTATTATATGAAATAGCTACGCATGGTTTTAATTACCTCACGCAGCAATCGAACCGGTATTGGGAACATCTTACCCACACTTTCCATTTAGACTTTCAAAAAATCGAAGCATTACGGCAACAATTGTTAACAAATTTACGAACTAATATTGCGCAATGGATTTTAAAACCTCGGCCAGAACAACACCAAGAATGGAAAATTAGCAACGGTAAACAACTTTTCGTGGTCGACCGATGTTTTAAAGAAAACGACACTTGGTGGATTATCGATTATAAAACCACCGCTGTGCACCAAATTCCTCTTTTATTAGATCAATATCGCCTTCAGTTATTTACTTACCAACGTATTTTAAAACCATCTTTTAATAAGATACGTTTAGGGTTATTTTTTCCGTTAGTACCGTCATGGCAAGAAATAACATGACCTCAAAAAATTTCCCTCTTTTCACTCCCCTTTTCGCTTAGTAGTTCACCACAATTTTCTGTCCAATGATTAGCCACTTTTCAGTTAACTACGTAACAACTAAGATGCTTTATCTCAATAACCTATACAAATATCCTTCCCTAAGAAAGGAGCCAATCGTTTAATAAAAATCTTTTTAAATCTCTATAATATGCATACTCTAAACAAAAGCTATAATTAAAATAGGGTAAATTTATATTACTTCTACACAATCTATCACATTCTTGACCGTTGCTTACTTCTCCTATAAATAGATAAGGTTCACGGTTCGCAGGTCTGAAAGAACAATAGCAATAACATCCACCGTAAATTTGTTTTAAATTTTTCATTTCTAAACTTTTTACTTTCTTCTCCTCAAAAAATTTTTTAGTATTTTACGGTATTTTCATTAGGTAAATATTATTATATTTAACCATATAAATAATTCAATAAATTGCTGAGTAAAAGATAAGTATACATTTTATGCAGAACCTCTTTACCGGTATTTTTTACTTTTTTTCAAGGTCTTCAATTAAACTGATCAGAAGTACCTTGGCCACCATGACAGCAAAAAACAGAAAACACAAACTAATTAAAAAATTATCCCCCCTTTGGTATCATATTTAAATACTTACTATAAAATTAGACTTTATTAACCTATTATTTTCGACCAATAAAGAATTTTTTAAAGAACTAGAATATAAACATCCAAACAAGTACTATACCCGAAATAGGGTAATTCTTTACTTGTTCTGCATAGCCTAGCACATTCATCATCATTCTCCACTTCTTTTACAAAAAGATAAGGTCTATAAGCTTTAAAAGGATTGGTAGAACAATAACATCCACCACCGATCTTTTTTAAATTTTTTATTTCTAAATTATACACAATGCATTTACCTTTTCGTAAAATTATTCAGTATTATAAATACTACAATCACATCTCGAGGTAATATAGCTTATATCCGCCGTTATTGGTAGTATTTTTTTTACCACCATTTATAGAAATGGCGAAACCATGCCCAAATCAGCTAAATTTAAGAAAATTTTATCCTTTTAGTTATTATGGTTTAACCAAAGACGCACCTGAAATCTCCAGCCGTAGTGTTTCTTGTTCTTGTTCAGAGCTAGTAACGATTTTTTTATTTAGTAAATTATAATAATCAAGATTATTTTCAATCTCGATGGCTTCCCTCAACAAAATATGTTCATGGGAGAAAGTTCTACAGAAAAGTCCATTTCTTAATGAAGCGATATTAAATCTTGTTTGATTATCAGTGGAAAACTGATCCAGAAAAGATGAAATCAACAAATCGTATATTTTCTCTTTTAAATTTACAGCTACTTCTTTTTCTCTTAATTTATCTTCTAAATTAGGAAAGATAACCTTCGCTATCTCTTTGATATTACAAATGATCTCACAAAAATATTGATCCCATAATATTAAAGTTTGCTTAGATGAATCTTTCGTCGTTGAGGTATTATTACTAGCATCTAAAGCTAATGGCAATCTTTTACGAAAATAGATTTTACAATTTTGATCACCTAAACTAGCTAAAACATTAACGATGTTAAAACGTTCCTTTTGTCTCTGTTCTTCAGAATACTCTTCATGACCATCAAAATGTGATAATTTCCCCTGTTCCCACTCCATTTTCATTAATTCCATTAAAGGGTGAATAAATATTTTATGGTCAAATTCTTTTTCCGTATACGATTTAATTATCTCTTTGGCTGATTTTCCATTAGGAAATATAAATTTAACGTGTAAAAAAAGTTCTATCAAAATAAGGCAATTTAAATTATTTTTCAAACTTGGATCACCAAAATCAAATAAAGCATCGATCCTTGCTTTATCTAATCCAAAGATCTCACTTAATTGAGCATTTTCTTGATTCGTTACCTGCTCTAACCTCGCATACTCATACAAAGTATGCATTCGACAGAAAGTATAATAAAAAACCTTATCCTTATACCCTATAATAGTTTCTTTTTTGATTTCATGCTTTATAATATAATTATTAAATGATGCATAACCTAAATTTTGCCATGATAAAACTAAATTACTATAAATATCTCCTAAAGATGACATCTTACTATAATTACGAATCACTTCCATCATAACTCGAATATTTATTTCTGCACCAACACCAAATATATATTCAACTATATGTTTTAAAGCTGGATTTCTAGCGCATTCATAACTGAATATACAAAAAATAACGAATGGTTCAAAAAATTCATCTTGTTCTGTTTTTGAAGGTTGTTCTTTACCATTTTGTTTCTCTGCATATCTCCTAAAAATACCCTCAATCAGTCCAGTAATTATTCCTTCAACATCTGATAAATTTTTTTCCACCTCTTTAGGACTATAGTCATGATATTCTATATCCACTAGAAATTTGCCGTATGAATTTTTTTCATCTAACAATAAACCTAAATCTTTTCTTTCATCTTTTTTGCCGCAAAAGATAATTCGTTGTTCTGTTTCTTTTTCAAATCCGCATAAATAATACGTTGTTTTATTATCGAAAATTATTACCGATATCCCATTAAATAAATCACCTAAATCATTCAAATTAATTACACAATAATTTATTTCTCCTTGCTCTTTTTTATTAACTTCAAACAGATTCAATCTCCTTTCAATTAACATGCCACTTTGGGTAGGTAAAAAACCACCTCTACCATCTCTATATTCCTTAATAATATTAATTAGTTTCGATAATTTATTTAAAAATCTATCCCCATTTGGTATCATATTTAAATACTTACTATAAAATTAGGCTGTATTAACCTACTATTTTCATCCAATAAAGAATTTTTTAAAGCACTAGAATATAAACTATCCGGACAACCACTATAACCAAAATACGATAATTTTCTACTTGTTTTACATAAGCTAACGCACTCATCATCACTACCAACTTCTTTTACAAAAAGATAAGGTCTATAAGCCTTAAAAGGATTAGTAGAACAATAACAATAACATCCACCACTAATCTGCTTTAAATATTTAGTTGCTAAATTCTTCATTTTCTTTTCCTCAAAAAATTTTTTAGTATTCTACGGCACTTTCATTAGGTAAATATTATTATATTTAACCATATAAATAATTCAATAAATCGTTAATTAAAATATAACTTGACGCTTTATGCCGGGTATTTTTTACTTTTTAAAAAACCATCCCATTCGCATTATATTTAAATACTCACTATAAAATTAGATTTTATTAACCTATTATTCTCATCGAGTAAAGGATCTTCTGAATAACTAGAATACGATCTGTCTGAACAACCACTATAACCAAAATACGACAATTTTCTACTTGTTTTACATAAGCTAACGCACTCATCATCACTACCAACTTCTTTTACAAAAAGATAAGGTCTATAAGCTTTAAAAGGATTGGTGTGACAATAGCAATAACATCCCCCGCCAATTTGCTTTAAATTCTCAATTCTTTGTCTTTTCATTTATTTCCTCTTTATAAAAATCGTTTAGTAATTTCACCATTTTTAGCTTAAAAAAACATAGCAGCTTGTATCAATTACTCAAAGTACTTTATTAAATCAAAGATTAAATAACGTTTTCTAAACGTACGTATTGATCTCTTGATTCATCGTTACGAATTTCATTAGCACTCTTTACAAAAAGCTTTTTCTAAAATACGATAAATTTTATTTTTAATCATTATGGAAAACAACGTTCGGTTAAATAAAGCATTAAGTTTATTAGGGTTCTGTTCTCGACGGGAAGGAGATCGTTGGATCACGGCCGGTAAAGTACAAGTTAATCGGCAAATTATTCGTACTTTAGGCTATCAAATTAACGCTCAAGATAAGATTACCGTTAACGGTATCACTAAATCTTTAGCGCACAAACAAGAACAAAAAATTTGGCTCTACTATAAACCTCGAGGGTTAATCACCACCCATAACGATCCACAAGGCCGACCTACGGTTTTTGAAGCTTTAAAGAAGGCGTTGCCTCCTAAAATTATTTCCGTTGGACGTTTAGATTTGCAATCGGAAGGTTTGTTATTACTAACCAACGATAACCATTTTGCTCATGAAGCAGAAACCAGTCAATGGGAAAGACATTATCGCGTACGTTTTTGGGGCCAACTTAGCGTAAACGCGATCCAACAAATCGAAAAAGGCTTAACGCTCGACGGTATCCACTATGCTCCTATGCAAATTACGTTATTACCTAAACAAGGTCGTAATCAATGGGCTCTTTGTATTTTACGGGAAGGGAAAAACCGCGAAATTCGTAAAATTTTTGCCCATTATCACGCAATAGTTAATCGATTAATCAGAACGCAATATGGTCCTTACGCTTTAAACAATTTAAAACCTGGAGAATGGCATGTGGTTTCAAAAATATAACGCTCAATTACCTCCTTTAGAAAACGAAATACTATGGAGTTATCTCCTTAACGTTTCGCGTGAAAAATTATACCTACTGGATCGTTACGAACCTACCCCTCTCCTCCTAGCTAAATATCGTCAGCTATCTCAAAAACGATTACGGGGCTATCCTATTGCTTATTTAATCGGCAAAAAAAGTTTCTGGCAAAGTGAATTTATCGTCACGCCAGACGTTTTAATTCCTCGGCCAGAAACCGAACTTTTAATCGAAAAAATTTTAGCAGACAACCTTAATCCCTCTATCAAGTTATTGGAATTAGGGACTGGTTCTGGAGCTATCGCCATCAGTTTAGCTCAACATCAACCTCGTTGGCAAATTACCGCTCTTGATCTAAGTTGGTCTGCCCTACAAATCGCGATCACTAATGCTACTGCCTTAAAAATCCATAATATCTATTGGCTACAAAGTAATTGGTTTCAAAATGTAAACGCGCAATTATTTGACGTCATCGTCGCTAATCCTCCTTACGTTACCCCTAACGACCCGCATCTAAAAGGAGAAATTCGTTTTGAACCTCAAACCGCACTCGTTGCTCCTCAAAAAGGTTTAGCTTCTTTAGCTTTCATTATCAAAACGGCAGTCGCTTACTTAACCCCAAACGGTAAAATTTACCTAGAACACGGTTACGATCAGCAAGAAGCAGTTCAAACGCTTCTTAGTAAATATCACTATACCCACCTCCAAACGTTCCAAGACTTAAATCATCAAGCAAGGGTAACCACCGCTTGTATTGCTAATTAACCTTCAACATAAGATCCCTTTCAATCATGAAACTTACCCGTTAGTTACCAAACTGCTTTTACGATAAAATACTATCCATATTCCTTTTATCAACGATTACTGTCCTTTTGATCGTATCAAACTATTTTTTTCTCTTTTACAAGGATTATGGCTGTCTCTATTATTTTATTAATATCCCATTGATCTTTCTGTCGTATTTATTTAACTAAACCATTTTTAATTACTGTTCGGTTAATTGTAAAAACTTAACCGGACAAACTTTTACGCATTTACCACAACCAATACAACGTGTTTCTGAAACGGCCACTACTTTATGCTCTTGTAACACAAGAGCTTCTTTAGGACATACTTTAACGCAACGTTGACAACCGATACAATTGCCGCAACGATAACAACGACGCGCTTCAGTTAGCAAAGGTATTTCAGTATTATTTTTCTCGTTTTGTATCGTTGCATTTAAAGTTTGTTTCGTAAAAGTTTGAGGTTGATCAGTTTCTAAAAACTGCTTAATACTATAAGCGGCCTGTCTACCGTTTTTTACCGCTAGCGTAACGTTACGTTCTTTTTGTATTAAATCCCCGCCAGCAAATACGCCTGGTAAATTAGTTTGTAAATTATTATCTACTTGCACCAGCTGGTGTTCCACTTTAAGATGAGGAATTTGATTCAAAAAATCGATATCGATGTCTTGATTTAAAGCTAACACTAAATGGTCTGCATTGAGAGTTTCCGTCGCGCTAGTAGGATGAATAGTACCATCAGCATCACACTGATTAACGCGTAAAGTAAGTGTTTTTTGTTCGTAACCTTCAATGCTTCTTAAACAAGTAATAATTATCCCTTCTCGTTCTGCTTGTTCGATTTCTTCTAATAAAGCCTTCATTTTCTCCCGGAAACGATGGTAAATCACTTTCACGTTACAACCTAATCGTACCCCTACTCTAGCAACGTCCATTGCGGTATTACCACCACCATATACTACTAAATCTTTCCCTAAAGCAGGTAAAGTACCATAAAAAGATCGTTTTAAAAAAGTAATAGCATCCCAAACGTTAGGTTGATTGACGTTAATATTGGTTATTTTTTTCCCTAATAAAGCTCCCATCGCTAGAAATACCGCATCGTATTTTTGACGTTCTAAAGCAAAATCTTTGATTACGTAATCATTGAGTATTTTTACTCCTAAACGCTTTAACCGCTTTATTTCCTGATCAATCGTTTCTTTAGGTAAACGAAAAGCGGGAATACCAAATAACATCGTCCCTCCCGCAAATTTTTCTTTTTCTACTACCGTTACCTGATAACCGAATAACTTTAAATAAAAAGCCGCACTTAGACCAGCTGGTCCACTTCCTATAATTAAAATTTTTTGCGAACGTTGATTTGTTTCGCCGACGGGCAGCCAATTATTTAAAAACGCTAAATCTCCTAAATTACTTTCTAATTGATGAATTAAAACCGCTTGATTGTCTAACTGCTGGCGATTACAAACCTTCTCACAATGATGATAACAAATCCTACCTAAAATCGCTGGGAAAGGATTAGTCTTTAATAAAAGCCGATATGCTTTTTCCAATTGGCCGTTTCGATATAAAGTTAGCCATTCAGGAATCGGATTAGCTAACGGACAACTTAAAGCACAAGGTACGTAATTTCTAACGATTTTTGCCTTTCTAAGCATCTTAATTTTGTTCCACGTATTTAAAACGTTGAGCCGCTTCTAACTCCGCGGGTAAATTAATTTCCAACGTTTTGCTCGTCGTAATCGCCACTTTAATACGGTGCCCATTTTCTAACGCACGTAATTGCTCTAAAGATTCTGCGATTTCTAAACGAGACGGAACCATTTTAGTAAATTCTAATAAAAAATCTCTACGGAAAGCGTATAATCCCATATGATGATAAACGGGGAACGCACTTAAAGGTTGTCCTTCCACTCGTAAATAAGGAATAGGCGATCTCGAAAAATAAAGGGCAAAATGGTCACGGTCAACGATGACTTTTACTACGTTAGGGTCAATATAATAACGAGGCTCTAACGCGAAAGCAACCGTAGACATAACCGGATTCTCTCCGTTTAAATAACATGCTACTAATTCTTTCAAAATTTTAGGTTGAATAAAAGGTTCATCGCCTTGTAAATTAATGACTACGTCCATTTCAGGATATTGCGCTGCTACAGCCGCTACCCGATCCGTTCCGGTATTAAACGATTGTTGATCCGTTAAAACAGCTTCTCCACCGTTTTTTTCAATTACTTCGGCAATTTCTTTACTATCTGTCGCTACTAAAGTCTTCGTAATTAAATCACATTTAGAAGCTCGTTCGTAAACCCACTGAATCATCGGTTTACCTTGAATCATCCTTAAAGGTTTTCTAGGTAACCGAGTCGAACCGATACGACTCGGGATTACACATAAAATTTTCATAATTGATTGCCGGTTTTAATAATCGAAAGAAACTCGTCTTCTTTTAAACTAGCCCCACCGATTAACGCTCCATCAATATTAGGTTGGGTCAATAATTGCCGCGCATTATTTGCATTTACGCTACCACCGTATAAAATACGAACCTGATCTGCCTCTGCTTCATTGAAACGTTCCGCCAATAATGCTCGAATCAATTGATGCGCTTCCTCTGCTTGATTTGGCGTCGCCGTTTTACCGGTACCAATCGCCCAAACTGGTTCGTACGCAATTACTACGGATGCTAAACTTTCAATTCCGCTTAACCCTTCTAACAATTGTTCTTTAATCACGGCTTTAAACTGTCCATTTTCACGCTCTGCTAAAGTTTCCCCGAGGCAAAAAATTACCGATAACTGATGATTAAGCGCTGCTTTAATTTTTTCGTTAATTAAAGCATTCGTTTCTTTAAAAATAGATCTACGTTCAGAATGACCGATTATTACTCCTTCAACTGCTGCTGCTTTTAACATCTTTGCCGAAACTTCACCGGTATACGCACCTTCATCTTTACAATAACAATTTTGAGCATAGATTTTTAACGCCTTATTCGTTGCTAAACGTTGTATAACTCCTGGTAAAGACAATAAAGTAGGAGCGATGACTACTTCTACGTTTAAATCTTTAGATAACTGCATATTAATTTTTTCTGCCAAGACAACTGCTTCTCTAGGCGATTTATTCATTTTCCAATTACCTGCAATCATTAATTTTCGCATCTCTCTCCTCCTCTATTTATAAACGCATTAACTTTTTTCTCCGTAGTACGGACGTTACCTCATTTTTGGTATCCATCCCCTCTTTTAAACGCCGTTACCGCTTAAAATAATTGTTGTACCGCACGTACCACTGCTACGACAATAAAAGAAGTAGTCATTGCGGCAGGAATCGTAATGGTCCAAGCACAAATAATATTACGAGCCACTTTCCAATTAATGGCCGACAAGCGTTTAGTTAAACCAATACCAAAAATCGAAGAAGTTAAAACGTGCGTAGTGCTTGAAGGAAAACCTACCGCTGAAGTGCCTAAAACAACTAACGCCGTAGAAGCTTGAGCGCAAAAACCATTCGCCGGCTGCAATTTAACAAAATCACGTCCAATGGTTTTAATAATTCTCCACCCTCCAATAGCCGTTCCAAAAGAGATAACCAAAGCACAACCTAAAACTACGTACCAAGGTACTTTAAAAGTATGTAAACAACCATAACTCACTAAAGCCATCGTAATAATGCCCATCGACTTTTGAGCGTCAGCCGTACCATGCGCAAAAGCAACCATCGCAGCAGCAACAATTTGAGCTTTTTTAAAATGATAGTTTAACCAGCTCGGGGGAAAACGCATTACGGTCCACATTAAAATAATCATGAGCCAAAAACCAACTAATAACCCAATGAGGGGAGAAGCTAATAACGCAATCAAAATAAATTTAATCCCCGACCATTTTAAACTACCTATGCCTGCTGAAGCCATCGCTGCGCCAATTAACCCCCCAATTAAAGCATGAGTAGAAGAAGAAGGTAAGCCGTTATACCAAGTAAAAATAGACCACAAAATAGCTCCGATTAAACCGTATAAAATACAAGTTTGATTCAACATTTCCATATGTAAAATATCTGTTCCAATCGTCGTGGCCACCTTCGTAGATATCATCGCTCCGAGAAAATTTAAACAGACGGCCATTAAAACTGCCGACCCTACCGATAAAGCACGGGTAGAAACGCAAACGGCAATGGCGTTCGCAGAATCGTTAACCCCATTCATGTAATCAAAAACTAACGCGAAGCAAATAATTAAAATTAAAATAACTAAACTAGGCATTTTTAACAACGATTCGTTCTATAATATTAGCTGCATCTTCACATTTATCGGTAATTAATTCTAAATTTTCGTAAATTTCTTTCCATTTAATCAATTCAATGGGATTGGTTTCATTACGGAATAAATCGCTAATTACCTCAGCTCTTACTCGATCAGCTTCTTTTTCGTACGCATTAATTTCTACACATAAATCATTAATTACTTTATGGTTATCTTTCAACGCATCTACTGCTTTAGCCACTAACACGCAAGCTTGCCAAATAATAAAACTTAATTGTTTAGCTGCGGCAGTCGTCTTAGCTAGATTATACAAAATCATCCGTTGAGCCGAAGAATCAATAACATCTACAATATCATCTAAGACCGAAATTAAAGCAAAAATATCTTCTCGATCAAAAGGAGTAATGAAACTACGGTTTAGTTTTTTAATTAATTGATGTGCTAATAAATCACAAGCATGTTCAACTTCTTTAATTTCCTTACTTTTTCGTTCTAAATCGGTAAAATCATCAATTAAAGATTTTAATAATAAAGCCACTTTAACGATCTTTTCTCCAAATTCTTTATAAAGTACAAAGAATTTTTCTTCCTTAGGAATTAACTTAAACATATTTTTAAATTTATTTCACTACCGTTATGCATATTAATAACCAATTTTTATCTATTTGACAATCATTTTTATAACGCAAAGGATTTTTTATTTGTTTATCTGCTAAGCTTTTACTGCGTTAACGACCGCAACTATTCCACACCTTTCAATTTTTATCCTTTCTTCGCTCCGAGCTCAACTCGTCATATTTTTTAATTTCTAGCCTTACTTCTCGAACTTTTCATTTTTTCTTAGTAGTTGAATTTTAGTCATGAACGTAATACTTAACGGCAAAATTATCCCCAATTTTCAATTCCCTTATATTGAAAAGCTTTTGACGGTTTTTCGTTTTTATTCTTAATAAGATCGATATTTAATTTTTCTAAAATTAACGAAGACCTCCCCCCCTTTTCAATTTTATTTACCAATTATGTGTTGTATAGCTTGTTAAACTATTTTGCTGACGTTTTTTAGTCTTTTTATTGGTTTTAGGTATAATTTTATCTGGTTTATTTCATCAGCACCGCTAGTATTATCTTGCTTGAAGTTCTGAAAATGCCTTCTTCTTTTGAACCTAAAAAACCAGCTTTAGAAGAGATGTAGTTTAATAGTTTAATCCGCTTTTGACTAATAACTCTAAAAGACGATGCAATACCCATTGCGTATTGGCCGTAAATTTACGTTTTTTCTAACGAAAATCGCTGTTGTAGAAAAAAGTAAAATCGTTTGCTTTTATTAAAAATAAACCATCTAGGTAGACATTAACTGACTTGGAGTTAATTGTTCGAAGTAGCTATTTAATGTATGCACGGAAGATTTATCTGTCGTAGTCATTCGTACCTACTTTTGCCGCATGCATTACTTGAACGGTTACAATGTCAATTTATCTAACGCCGATTACTTGTTGATAAGTTCCTTTTGAAATTATTTCTTCATTTATTTACTACTAGTTAGTACCGTTCTATTTTCCAAAATTAAACGACTAATTCGATTAATCCTTTCTAAACTATTTTTTCATCAAAAGTATTTATTTCACGATCTAGTTGCATTTTCTCTAAATAAATAATTAATGCTTATCCCATTCTTCAAAGCTATATCATCCTCTCTACGCATACACACCTTCTTACCTTTACTACCTGAAAATTAGAGTTATTAGAATTAGCCAAGCTTGACAGGTCATCGCCGCAACTTTTAAACCAACTATAATACTAGATTCGTCATATAAGCACGCGCATAATTTCCTACTGATTACGATATTCCGCCATATACCTCTGTAAACAAATCTACATCCGGTTTGCGATAACAATAAGGATTCTCTTTTGGATTTCACCAACAACTTGCTTGATTAATAATATTTCATTTACTACTCCAAAATTAAATACGCTTCATATTAATAAAGCAAATTTTTTACGGGTAATTAACCAGATCGTAACGAAATGATTAAACCTTAGTATTCCTGCTTTATCGATACACAGAACATATTTCAAGTTCCCTACCCTTAATTTATTTAACCTTAATTCCCATAATATTGCTTGATCCGTAAAAATAACCTTTTTATTAAATTTTTCCAGATAATTCCCATTTCGTTATCATTATTCAGCTTTGTTGATCTTCTTTGGGAAACCAAGCACCCAATAAACCAAAATAATTCAACGTTCTAATAAACCAATATACTAACCGAACGAAACATTTAATCCATATTAATAACTTCTTTATCCTTTTTATTGATCGAATAAATAAATCTTAATATAAAAAGACGTGTTAATGAAAATAATTTTTGGCGTTTTTTCGATAAAATAAATCTGCTTTTGATTTTTTAACGTAATCACTTGCTTTTATCTCAAAGATCAATCGAAATATTTAAATTTTAGATATCATTTAGTCCTTAGTCTTTAAACTTCAGGTTGATCTTCAAGTCGCCCTTAGTTTATACTTTAAATAAAGTAGTTAAATGTTGAAAAATTTTTCGTTTTAATTCTTTTAAAGGTGAAGTTGCGTCTAAAACACAAAAACGATCTGCAAACCGTTTAGCCATCGTCAAATAAGCGGCTCGCACTTTTTCAAAAAACCACACCGTTTCTTGCTCAATCCGATCTAAAGTACCACGTTTTCTAATCCTACTTAAACCAATTTCTACGGGTACGTCTAATAAAAAAACTTTATCCGGCCTCACTTCTTGTTGCACTAATTGTTCTAAAATAGCAACCTTCTCCCAAGCTATCCCTCTACCACCGCATTGATAAGCAAAAGTAGCTTCCGTAAAACGATCGCTCACAACGTTCGTTCCTTGCTTTAAAACCGGTAAAATTACTCGGTGTAAATGTTGCGCTCTACTAGCAAAATATAACAATAATTCCGTATCTTCAACCATCAGCTCTTGATGCTCTTCCAATAAAATTTTCCTAATTTTTTCCGCAATGACCGTTCCACCCGGCTCTCGAGTAATTAAATAAGGTAAACGGTACGTTTTAAAAAATTCTTCAAAAAAAGCTTTAACCGTACTTTTACCGGCTCCTTCGATTCCTTCTAACGTAAAAAAATAATTCATTTTTTATCTTTTAATAAATATTTTTGAATTGCTTGCTGATGTTCTAAATAAGTTTTAGAAAAATGATGAAAACCATCAGGTTTAGCTACGTAATACAAATATCCTTGATCATTATTAGGTTGTAAAGCTGCTTTTAAAGCTGATTCACTCGGCATACAAATCGGTGTGGGAGGTAACCCATACCGTAAATAAGTATTATAGCTACTTCGTTGTTTCAAAATTGCTTTCGTTAATTTACCGCGATATTGTTCCCCTAAACCGTAAATTACCGTTGGATCTAATTGCAACTTCATCCTCAATTTCAACCGCTTTAAAATTATTCCCGCAATTAACCGCTGTTCCTCAAAAGATTGACTTTCTTTTTCTAAACAAGAAGCCAAGATTAACCATTCGTAAACGCATTTATAAATCTTTTCTCCGTGGTAAAAATGCCACCATTTCTCTAACCGTTGTTGTTGCGCTAAATAACTAATTTTCAAAACTTGTGAAGCCAGCATACCGGCCACGTAATAATAAGTATCTGGAGCAAAACGACCTTCTGGGTGTATCCCTGATAAATTTAAATAACCCATGATTTGTTTTTCATCTAGATTTTCTAAATCATAATTTAGCCCGTTAACCCCTTTCAGAGTAAGGATCATTTGTTTAAAAGTAGTCCCTTCTTGAATTTTAACTTTATTTTGTATTTCCTTTCCTAACTTAAAATGATTAAAAAGTTCAGCTACCGTCATTCCTGGTACTACTAAGTAATGTCCCGATTGTAAACGCTTTTGATAACCATTTAAAGTTAAAAGCCAACGAAGTATCTTAGGATGTCGAATAAACGGCGCGCAACGTTTTAAAACTGCTTGCGCATTCATTCCTTCCGTAATGATGATTTTTTGAGTTTGCGTCAAATTCAACGGCTGACGCCAAACCCTGAAGAAAAAAAAAGCCGCACTACTACAGAGAACTAACACAAACAACGCCAACGGTAATTTAAATTTCACCTTTATATCCGTTGAAACGCTAAACTAACGTTTGTACCGCCGAAACCAAAAGAATTACTTAATGCTAAATTAATTTTAGCGTCCCTCGCTACTAAAGGAACAAAATCTAAATCACATTCTTCGTCTGGATGATGTAAATTAATCGTAGGAGTAATTACTTGATGATGTAAACTTAGAATCGTTACAATTGCTTCTACTGCTCCAGCCGCTCCTAATAAATGACCTAACATTGATTTCGTTCCTGAAACCATTAACCGTTTCGCATGCTCCTTAAATAATTTTTTAATTGCTCGTACTTCAATCACGTCTCCTTTTAAAGTAGAAGTAGCATGCGCATTAATGTAATCTACTTGCTTTGTTTCGCATTGACTATCTTGTAAAGCACGCTGCATCGCTAAATAAGCTCCTAACCCATCTTCTTCTGGTAAAGTAGCATGGAAACCGTCATCACTAGCCCCATAACCTACTAGTTCTGCATAAATTTTAGCACCTCGCTTTTTTGCATGTTCGTATTCTTCTAAAATGACTACTCCTGCCCCTTCTCCAAAGACGAAACCGTCCCGTTCTCTATCCCAAGGACAACTCGCTTTTTCTGGTGCTACTTCTCGATTAGATAAAGCATGTAAAATTGCAAACCCCCCAAATCCCAACGCTGAGGTAGCCATTTCACATCCACCGGCAATCATGACATCCGCATCCCCATAATCGATTAAACGAGCAGCGTTACCGATATTATGAGCACCCGTACTACAAGCGCTAACGATCGAAAAATTAGGCCCTAGGCAACGATATTTCATCGCTACTAATCCCGGAATCATATTCGTAATCCCGTAAGGGATAAACCAAGGTGAAATGCCGCGTACTCCACGTGCCTTAAAAGCATCATGATTACGTTGAATAGAAGTTAATCCTCCCATTCCTGCCCCAATCGATACCCCTATCAAAGGAGCTTCCTTTTCCGTAATTTCTAAACCTGAATCTTCAACTGCCTGAGAAGCAGCTGCCACTGCATATTGGACGAAAAGTTCCCCTCTACGAACATAGCGCGGTTCAAAATCAAAATAAGCTTTTGGATCAAAATTTTGTACTTCTGCCGCTACTTTAATCGGAAAATGCTCAGTATCAAAAGCTTTTATTCGGCGAACTCCACTTTGACCCGCAACCAAAGCTTGCCACGAAGAAACAACGTCTACACCTACCGGTGTTACCATACCTAATCCTGTTACTACCACTCGACGATGTTTCATATTAAGCAATTAATTTAACTTTGGTTATTCTCCTTTTTCCAACTTCTCCGTGATATAATCGATCGCCTGTTGTACGGTTACGATTTTTTCAGAATCACTATCTGAGATTTCGGTACCAAATTCTTCTTCTAACGCCATTATTAACTCTACTGAATCTAATGAATCAGCCCCTAAATCATCCACAAAAGAAGAATTTCCCGTAATACTATCTTTATCAGCAATATCTAAACTCTTTGCAATTACTGCTTTTACTCTTTCTTCAACCGTTAACATAAAACTCTTACCTCATCAAATAAATCACTTCTCGGCAATCAGTGTAACCATAAAATTAAAGAACTTGCAAGCATTTCTTTATTCTACCGTTACTGATTTAGCTAAATTCCTAGGCTGATCTACATTTAAACCCCGTAAAAAAGCTACGTGATAAGCCAATAATTGTAAAGCTATCACGTACAACATCGGTACTAGATCGACACTCATTGCAGGCATTAAACAATAATGCCAATCACGAGCAATTAACTTCTCTAAACGTTGATCCGCAAATAATATTAATTGTCCTCCTCGAGTACTAACTTCTTGCAAATTAGAGATCATTTTTTCTTGTAAGCCATCGTTCGGCAACAACGCAATCACGAATATTTGCTTATCGATTAGAGCTAATGAACCATGTTTAAGTTCTCCTGCCGGATAAGCTTCCGCGTGTAAATACGAAATTTCTTTCAATTTTAAAGCTCCTTCCATCGCAATTGGAGCACCCACTCCCCGACCTAAATAAAAAACGCTGTTAGAATACTGTAACAAACGAGCTAACCCACTAATTTCTCGATCTAAAGTTAAAATTTGATTAGCCAACGAAGGTAAATTTAAAACCGTCGTAAAATTACTCTCCGATCGCAAACATTGGGTGAAATACCATAACCCTAACAGCTGAGCGGTAAAAGCTTTGGTCGTTGCCACTCCGATTTCCGGTCCTGCGTTAATCAAATAAACGAAATCAGATTCCCTAGCAATCGTACTTTCAGCTACGTTACAAAAAGTTAAATAAGTTAAATAATTAATCGTTTTTGCTTTATGTAAAGCAGCAATTACGTCAGCTGTCTCTCCAGATTGCGATAAAGTAATAAATAAAGTATTCGGTAAAACTACCAGTTGGCGATAACGGTATTCACTAGCAATTTCCACTTGAGCGGCAATTCCCACTTGTTCTAGCCAATATTTAGCGACTAAAGCAGCATGATAACTAGATCCACAAGCTACTAAATGTACCATTTTTACTTGAGGCAAAATTTGTTCAAAACCAACCCCAAATTTCGTTAAAATAGCCGGCAAAGTTAAGTGGTCCGTGTTCTTTGTAAAAACAGTAGCCTGCTCAAATATTTCTTTTTGCATATAATATTCATATGTTCCTAAATCACTAGTTAGGTTTTGATCCGCAAATATTTGTTTCTCTGGCAACTTAATTTCTTTTCCTTGACAGTTTAATACTTGTACCGTTTGAGCCGTTAAAACTAAGACGTTACCGTCTTCTAACCATAAAAACCGATTTGTATACGCTAATAAACCATGAACATCTGAAGCCAAATAATTAACTCGGTTCCCTAAACCAACCACTAAAGGATTGCCCCCTTTTTTAACCGCATAGATCGTTTCTGGCTGATCCTCAGCTAACAACGCAAAAACATAAGCGCCCACCAACTGCTCAACCGTCAATTGAATCGCCGTTAATAATTCGTTTCCTTGACGCACTAAATCTACAATTAACTGGGCGATTACTTCCGTATCCGTATCCGTTGTAAAATGGACCCCTTTATCTAATAACCGCTGTTTTAACGCTTGATAATTCTCAATTACTCCGTTATGAACAATCGCTAGATTATCCACGAAAAGGGGATGAGCATTGGTTTGGTTGACTGCTCCATGCGTAGCCCAGCGAGTATGTCCAATCCCGATTAAAGCGTCGTTACGTTGTTGTTTAGCTAGTAATCGTTCTAAATCTTTAACTTTACCCGTTGTTTTCACTATTTTTAATTGCTGATCATCAATAAACGCTACTCCCGTAGAATCATAACCACGGTATTCTAAGGTTTTTAAACTATTGATCAATAAACCAACTACTTTCGTTGCGTTACTCGCAATCCCTACAATCCCACACATATTTTAACCTTTTTTCATCGCCGCAAAGAAATCTAAATTAGTTTTAGAAGTTTTTAACCTTTCAATTAAAAATTCTGCCGCCGCAATTTCATCCATCGAATGGAGGATTTTCCGTAAGATCCAAACTTTTTGTAATTCTTCCGCTGAAACAATTAAATCTTCTCGTCTAGTTCCTGATCGATTAATATCAATCGCTGGGAATACCCGTTTTTCGGCGATATGACGATTCAAGTGAATCTCCATATTCCCGGTACCTTTAAACTCTTCATAGATTACTTCGTCCATTTTAGAACCCGTATCGATTAAAGCCGTCGCTAAAATCGTCAAACTACCTCCTTCTTCAATATTACGCGCTGCTCCAAAAAAACGTTTCGGCCGCTGCAAAGCGTTAGCATCTACTCCTCCGGTCAATACTTTCCCCGAAGCTGGAATTACCGTATTATAAGCTCTCGCTAAGCGTGTAATAGAATCTAATAAAATAACAACGTCTTTTTTATGCTCTACTAAACGTTTAGCTTTTTCTAAAGCCATTTCGGCTACTTGAATATGCCGAGTAGCTGGTTCATCAAACGTACTAGCTAAAACTTCTCCTTTCACCGAACGGGCCATATCGGTTACCTCTTCCGGTCGCTCATCAATTAACAACACGATTAAATAACATTCCGGATGGTTAGCAGTAATAGCATGAGCAATGTTTTTCAACATAATCGTTTTACCCGCTTTAGGCGGAGAAACGATTAATCCTCGCTGTCCCTTTCCTACTGGAGCAACTAAATCAATAATTCTTGCCGTTAAATCAGCCGAAGAACCATTTCCTTGTTCCATTTTAAGACGTTGATTCGCAAACAAAGGAGTTAAATTTTCAAACAACACTTTATGCATTGCCTCTTCGGGAGTATCGAAATTAATTTTTTCTAATTGAAACAACGCAAAGTAACGTTCATTATCTTTAGGGGGTCTAATTTTACCACTTAAAGTATCTCCGGTACGTAAATTAAAACGACGGATTTGATTAGGCGAAATATAAATATCGTCTGGACCAGCTAAATACGAACTATCGGTTGAACGTAAAAAACCAAAACCATCAGGTAATATCTCCAAAACCCCATGACTATAAATATCTTTGTTATGTTGCATGAAAACTTTTAAAATAGCAAAAATCAATTCTTGCTTTCTTAACCGTGCTACGTTTTCTATTCCAAATTCTTGAGCTAAGTTCATCAACTCCGCTGGAGTTTTTACTTTTAATTCTGCTAAATCGTTAATTTGAAATTTTGACAAAACCTTTTTTTGCTGTTCCGTTTTTTCCGCATCCTGTACGGTACTACTCGTTGTATTACTTTTACTAAAAAATTTCCGAGGGGCTGCTTCTTTAAAACTACCTTTTTTTAAATTTTTAGATCCCGCCGTTTGACTACTATTCTCTTCTGCTAAACGATGCTCATCCGTAACGACATTACTCTCAACCTTGGTCTGTTCCATTAATGGTAAATCTTTATTTTTTACCGGATTTTTTTTCGGTATTTTTACCGTTTTAGTACCCTTTTCATTCAACTGATTTTTTTCACTTTGTTCTAAATTCTTAACTTCATAATCGACAGTATTATTAATTAACGATGATTCCTCGTTTTGCATAAATGCTCCAAAGAAAATTACAAGATAACTTCTAGAAATAAAAACAGAGTGTAGTATAAACTTATTTTCATAAAATGCAATCCATTGCCAAAAGAATAAACAAAATTTTTATAATTTCGTTTAAAATCATTTACGTCGGTTTAATTTTGCTCCTTTAATTTTAACCGTAAAAATTTATGTTTACCACACTGTATTAAATAATTTCGTTGGTTAGATAAGGTTAAATTGATATCCGTTACTTTAATCCCATCCAATTTTACTCCCCCTTGTTGTATTAAACGACGAGCAGCAGACAAACTTTCCGTTAACTGCGTTAATTTTAAAGCTTGAACTAATTTCACTTCCGCATCAACCGTCAACGTTTGCTCCGGAATTAATTCTGGGAGTTGTTGCTTTTGAAATTGATCAATAAAAGCCTGCTTAGCATCTAACGCCGTTTGACGATCGTAAAAACGTTCTACGAGTTCTAAAGCTAAATCAAACTTTACGTCTCGCGGATTTAAATTGAGCTGTACTTGTTTTTTTAAAGCAGCGATCTCTTGCTTAGATTTAAAACTTAATAAAGATAAATAACGCCACATTAATACGTCCGATATCGACATTAATTTACCAAACATTACTTTAGGTTCTTCATCAATACCAACGTAATTACCTAAAGATTTAGACATTTTTTTCTCCCCGTCTAAACCTTCTAATAAAGGCATGGTAATGACGATTTGTGGTTTTTGTTCGTAACGCTTCTGTAACTCACGACCCACTAACAAGTTAAATTTTTGATCATTTCCCCCGATTTCTACGTCCGACCGCAACGCTACCGAATCATATCCTTGCAATAAAGGATATAAAAATTCACAAATAGCAATCGGCGTTTGATGACGATAACGATTTTCAAAATCATCCCTTTCTAACATCCTAGCCACAGTATATTTCGCACTTAATTTTAAAAGGTCTATCGTCGAAAATTTACCTAACCATGCTGAATTAAAATAAATCTCTGTTCGATCCGAACGTAATATCTTAAAGATTTGCTTTTGGTAGGTCTCCGCGTTTTTTAAAACTTCTTCCCTGGTTAACATCGGGCGTAAAGCATTCTTACCACTTGGATCACCGATCATAGCGGTAAAATCCCCAATTACGATTTTTACTAAATGACCAGCCTCTTGAAAACGGCGCAGCTGATTCAAAACTACCGTATGTCCTAAATGCAAATCAGGTGCCGTTGGATCCATGCCAAATTTAATACTTAAAGATTTTTGTGGTTTTTCTAAAGCTAATAGTAACTCCTGTTTACCAATTATCTCGGCACAATTTTCTAACTCCTCTACGAACATAAAAAATAACCTACTTAAAATTCTGCATGTTTTGGGTAACGCGGGAACGGAATTACGTCTCTGATATTATTAATTCCCGTTACATACATTACCATCCGTTCTAAACCTAAACCAAACCCCGCATGATACACTGAACCGTAGCGTCGTAAATCTAAATACCATTGGTATAAATTAACGTCCATTTTAAGTTCTCGCATGCGATGCTCTAAAACCTCTAAGCGTTCTTCTCGCTGGCTTCCTCCAATAATCTCACCTACTCCAGGTACTAAAAGATCCATCGCCGCTACCGTTTTTTGATCATCGTTTAACCGCATATAAAAACTTTTAATTTCTTTCGGATAATTTTTCAAAATAATCGGTTGTTTCATCACTTGTTCTGTCAAAAAACGTTCATGCTCCGCTTGCAAATCAATTCCATATTTAACCGGCAACGTAAACGATTGTTTAGCGTCTACTAAGATTTTAATGGCTTCTTGATAATCTAAATGAATAAACTCATCTTTCATTAAACTTGTTAATCGAACAATACAATTTTGGTCAACATACTTTTCAAAAAAAGCCATCTCCTCTGAACATTCGTCTAAAACCGCTTTTGCAATTGCTTTTAACAAAGCCACAGCTAAAGCCGCATCTTCATTGAGATCCGCAAAAGCAATTTCTGGCTCAACCATCCAAAATTCTGCTAAATGTCTACTAGTATTAGAATTTTCTGCCCTAAAAGCAGGACCAAAAGTATAAACTCGTCCTAAAGCTTCACAGTAACTTTCTACGTTTAACTGCCCCGAAACGGTTAAAAAACATTCTTTACCGAAAAAATCTTGAGAATAACTTTGCTCTTTTTTCGTTAAATCTAAGGTACTGACCCTAAACATCTCTCCGGCACCTTCGCAATCGCTAGCAGTAATAATCGGAGTATGTACCCAAAAAAAACGATTTTGATTAAAAAAACGGTGAATCGCCATAGAAATCGTATGTCGTACCCTCATGACCGCCCCAATCGTATTCGTTCTCACCCGTAAATGAAGGTAATCTCTTAAATGTTCTAAAGTATGACGTTTAGCGGCTATTGGATAAGTTTCTGGATTACTAACCCATCCTAAAACGATCACTTGTTCTGCTTGTACTTCCACCCATTGTTGATTGCCTTGTGAAGCTACTAAAACCCCACTAATCTCTACTGAACATCCCGCAGTTAAACGCAAAACTTCCTGTTCGTAATTAACTAAATTGTTAGGCACTACTACCTGTAAAGTTTGTAAACAAGAACCATCCGAAAGATTAATAAAAGAGATTCCTAGTTTAGAATCTCTTCGCGTTTTTACCCAACCCCGAACGTTGATCTTTTGGTCAATGGGAGCCGCTAATAAAATTTCCTGAATCGTTTTATGCATAGCTTAATCAAATCGTAAAGTATTCAGCTGAGATATTAAATTAGTTCATTCCCGAATTCAAGCCCCTTTCAAAAGAGCAAATTTACTTAACGATAAAATATCGTACGTTTTCCTTTTTAACGTTGATCGTTTAGCTGGTATTACTTGCCTTTTTTATAACTTTTGCTAAAGTGATAATTCTAAAAAAGAACGCTTTAACTACTAAAGTAACGTAGTTTTAACCTGAATAATTTTGTATTTGTAGATGACGAGTTTGGTTTATGGAATTAAATTTTGACTTAAAAACAATAGAAAAGGAGCAACAAGCGCTTTGGGAACAATCAAAAAATAAGAACCCCTCTTTAAATACCACTAAAACTAAGTTTTTATCTGTCGCCATGTTTCCTTATCCAAGCGGTAATTTACATATGGGACACGTTAGAAATTATACTATTACAGACGCCATTACGCGTTATCGTAAAATGCAAGGTTTTGACGTTTTACAACCTTTTGGTTGGGATGCTTTTGGTTTACCGGCGGAAAATGCTGCTCTAAAAAATCATTCTTCAGCAGCCGAATGGACTTATAATAATATTCAAAACATGAAAATCGTCCTAAAACGTTTAGGTTTCGATCTTGATTGGTCAAGAGAAGTAACGACTTGTGATCCAGAATATTATCGCTTTGAACAAGAATTTTTCTTAAAAATGTTCGATCGAGGTTTAGCTTATAAACAAAAAGCTTTTGTCAATTGGGATCCGGTTGATCAAACGGTATTAGCAAACGAGCAAATAATCGATGGTCGAGGATGGCGTTCAGGAGCTTTAGTAGAACGAAGAGAAATCGAACAATGGTTTTTAAAAATCACTGCTTACGCTGAAGAATTATTAAATGATTTAGATACTTTAAAAGAATGGCCTCCTCAAGTAGTCACGATGCAACGTAATTGGATCGGTAAATCCAAAGGGGTAGAAATCCAGTTCGGCATTAATCATACTAACGAATCCCTCACCGTTTTTACTACAAAACCAGAAACTATTTTTGGCGTTTCTTATATCGCTTTAGCTCCAGAACATCCTTTCGTACAAAAATTGCCGAAAGATGAGAAGTTGGTTAATTTTTTAAAGCGTTGTAAGCAAGGAAGCACTGCTGAAAAAGATTTAGTCACCGTAGAAAAAATAGGTTACGACACAGGTTTAAAGGCCATTAACCCCGTTAATCACGAACTGGTCCCTATTTGGATTGCTAATTTTGTGTTAATGACTTACGGTACCGGGGCTGTCATGGCGGTACCAGCCCACGACGAAAGAGATTTTGCTTTTGCAAAAAAATATCGTTTACCGATTAAAGCGGTAATTAGTAAATCTTTACCCGCTTCCAATGAACCGTTATTAACGCCGTATACTGAAAAAGGATTTTTGTTTAATTCGGGTATATATAACGGTTTATCTTCCGACGATGCTTTTGAAAAGATTGTACAAGATTTAACCAAACAACGATTAGCTCAAATTAAAATTAATTACCGTTTACGGGATTGGGGTATTTCTCGACAACGCTATTGGGGAACCCCTATCCCGATCATTTATTGTCCACACTGTGGTCTAGTAAAAGCCGAAGATTTACCGGTTAAATTACCGCATGTCACTTTAGAAAAAATAGGATCACCGTTAAAGGAATTACCTACTTTTTATCAAGTCAAATGTCCACAATGTCATCGTCCCGCTACGCGAGAAACGGATACTTTCGACACTTTTTTAGAATCTTCGTGGTATTTAATAAAATATGCTTCTCCAACTTTGCAAAAAGCAGAAATTGACCAATGGATGCCCGTAGATACTTACGTTGGAGGAATAGAACATGCCGTTTTACATCTATTATATTCTCGTTTTATTTTTAAAGTACTCAGGGATTTAGGTTATTTATCTGGTCAAGAACCCATTAAAAAACTAATTACCCAAGGAATGGTTTTAAAAGACGGAGCTAAAATGTCGAAATCTAAAGGGAATACGGTAGAACCACGGGAGATTATTGAACAATACGGAGCCGACACCGTTCGTTTATTCATGCTTTTTATTTCTCCGGTTGAACAATCTTTAGAATGGTCTCAAGCGGGCGTAGAAGGAGCTCATCGTTTTATTAAAAGGCTATACCATTTTATTTTAACTAAAAAACCGTTATTAGCTAACTATTCTTTCAATAAACCATCCCAAGCAGATGGCAATCTTTTACAAATCGAACAAATTTTAGCCGAAATTAATCGGGATTTTGCACTTTACCATTTAAATACGGTAGTCTCTGGAGCGATGAAATTATTTAATTTCTTATCGACTACTTGTCCCGACCATCTTTTAGGTTACGGAGTAAGTATTTTATTAAGAGTTTTAATGCCTATTATTCCCCATATCACCGAGTATTTATGGCGGCAATTAGCCTGGGAAATCAATTTTAGTTGGCCTCAAGCCACCCCTATTGAGTTACCTAACCAGAAGAAAAAATTAGTCATTCAAATTAACGGTAAATTACGTGACGTACTGGAGATAGATCCGCATTTAACCCAGTCAGAATTAGAAAACTTAGTCCTCAATTTACCTAAAATTAACAAGTACCTAGCGGGTAAGAAACTTCAAAAAATAATTGTCACCCCTAAATTAATTAATTTAGTAATCACTTCGGGATAAAACGTGAAAAAAATCAGCTCTCTATTCCTATTAATACCTTTTTTAATGATCGTCAGTTGCGGATTTAAACCTGTTCATTTAGCGAAGCCTTATTTTCAAAGTTGCCAGTTAATTTGTAACGACGAATTTAGCGAATTTGCTTTACAACTAAAGCGTCGTTTGGTTCAAACCAACGTTCAAATTTCTGAAGACGCTCCGTTAATCATTACCGTAGATGCGGCGTTTAAAGCCATTGCTTATAATAATGAATCGAGCGTATTAGCACGTTTGTGGAATACTTATTACGAAGCCGAAGTCACTTTAAAAGAAGGCAAATTCACCAAAACGCTCCCTCCGTTTAAAGTAGAACGCAGCTTTTATTCTCAACCTAACGAGTTATTTGAAAACTCTGAACAATTAAAGATTATCAAAATGGAAATGGCTGACCAATTGGCTAAACAAATCTGGCAAACGATTATTGTCCCGTTTCATGATAATTAAGGAAAAACAAATTAATCAGTATTTAAATCATTCTCTGTATTTCTTATACGGTAACGATTTACTCGCTCAAACGGTTTTTCATACGGTTGTTCCTCCTTTACCCAATTCAAATATTACCACTTTTTATCTCGATGCTGATTTTGAATGGTATCAATTACAAAAACAATTTTTACCTAGTATCGATGATCAAATGATGCATCAAATAATTAAATGGTACTGGTTAGAAGTTCCTAACCCTCAAATAGTAAAGGCTTTATCTGACTTAGTTAAGCATTTAGATCAAAACCATCGTTTAATCATTTTTTACGAAAAAAAAGATAAAAAACACCGCACCCAAAAATGGTGGAAAACGCTCGATAGTAACGGCATGATCGTTGACCTTTGGCCTCCTAAAAATACGCCAGAAATTTGGCGTTGGATACAGGCCAATACCACGGTACGCTTATCTAATTCAGAGTTAAAAATAATTACCGATTATTTAGGTAACGATTTATTGACGATTAAACAAGTTTTAAACCAATTACCTTTATTACCCTCACCTTTAACTTTAAAAAACGTTATCCAATCGTTTTTAGGTTACCGCACTTACGATTTATACGATTTATTAAACGCCATTTGGGAAAAGGACCCTAAACAAGTAACCGTTATTTATCAAACTTTAAATAACGTTACCCATTTCCCGTTAATCCTTTGGGGGTTAGCAAACGATTTACGCTTAATTTGGGAATTAAAAAACCAAACCCTTACCTTGGAAAACGCGAAAATTCCTTTTTATAGACAAAAAGCATTGCAAATGGGTTGTAATCGAGTTACCCTAACTCAAATAAAAACTTGGTGGCAAAATTTACTAAATTTTGAACAAGCTTTTAAAACGGGTGAAAAAAAAGATTTGCTCCCTTTATTATTAAAAATGGCTCTCAATGATTAATCAAAGCCAAAGAATTTATGGATAAAAAATTAATTTTTGATCAAAATGACGATAAAAAAAACTGGCATGAAGTTAAACTCTTAATTTTGGACGTAGATGGCGTTTTAACCGATGGTAAATTATATTATGGCTCTGAAGGAGAAAGTTTAAAAATTTTCCACGTAAGGGACGGACAAGGAATTATCCAATTATTAAAAAATAACGTTCAAGTAGCTATCATTTCAGGTCGAGATGGTAAATGTACTGAACGACGTTTAACCGAGTTAGGTATTTCTAAATTATGTTTTAACGTCCAAAACAAAGTAGACGTTTATGAACGGTTAAAAAATCAGTTGCAAATCGAGGAAGCAAATACTGCGTATATCGGAGATGATGTTGGAGATATTCCGCTCTTAAAAAGAGTGAAATTTAGCATTACCGTTCCAGATGCTCATGATAGCGTAAAAAAAGTAGCCACTTACATTACGCAACTCCATGGTGGTAACGGGGCAGTGCGAGAAATTAGTGATTTAATTTTAAATGTATAAAATCATTAAAAATTGGCTTTGGGCTTTTTTATTAATCGTAACGCTAATCACTAGTAACGGCTTACTTCGCTATCTAAAAACGGAAGTACAAAACCACGAAAGAATAGAATTTAAACAAGAGTGGCATTTTAACGAAATTCGTTACACGAAATTTGACGTCACCGGAACCATCGTGGAACGTTTTTGGGCTAAAAATTTATTACGCCATGATGCAGTATACACTTTTTCTGTTCCCCGTTTCGAAATTAAAGATCAACAGAATAATCTCTGGATCATTACCGCCGAATCAGGCGATAAAAACGAACAAGATATCCATTTTCGCCAAAAAGTCAAAATTTACCCTAAATACCATTGGTCGGGATTTAGCGGGTATTTAGCGGGAGAAAAATTACATTACCAAATTAAACCGCAACGGTACGTTTTAAGCCCTTTTATCCTCCATTTTCAAGATCAAGAAAAACAAGTTTGGCAAATTACTGCTCAACAAGCGGATAGTAATAATTTAGCAGATTTCATGTTAAACCAACAAGTAACGATTGAATGTCCTAAAAAAGCCCTACAAATTAACACCGATCAGTTACAATTAAACTTATTAAAAAAATTTGCTTTTACGAAATTACCGTTATATATTCAAGAACAAGAAACTCAAATCAATTCTGTAGGAGGTAAATTTTGGTTAACCAACGGAGTACTAGAATTACTTTCTAAAATAAAGATTCAATATGACTTTAAACAATAATCTTGCTCAGGATGCTCCTATCGGAATTTTTGATAGTGGATTAGGTGGTTTGACCGTTGTGGAAGCTTTACACCGATTTTTACCCCACGAAAATATTTTATACTACGGGGATAGTTTACATTTACCGTACGGTAATCAATCCAAAACAAACTTAATGATTTTTTTTCAGCAGATAGTTACTTTTTTAAAAAACCGATCGGTCAAGTTAATTTTTATCGCTTGTAATTCTGCTACTTCGGCAGTTTATCCGTTGTTAAAAACACCCCAAAATCCTTTAATTCTAAACGTTATTGATCCGTTAGTATCCACCTTATCCGAATTAATCAAACAAAAATCCCTAAAAAATATTGGGCTTATCGGTACTAAATGTACCATTGAAACTGGTATTTTTAACCAATTCTTTCCGCAAACTACCGTTACGATGCATCCGCTAATGATCCCAACACTCGCTTCCATTATCGAAAATTTCCAAGACCCAACAGCCACTTTACAAGAATATCTTAACCAATTACCGACGATTGAACTTTTAGCGTTAGCTTGTACCCATTATCCGTGGATTAAACAACATTTTGAAAATTTTTACCACCATCAAATCCCGATCATAGATGCCACGCTCGCTTCTATTAAACAAATCGAAACCGTTCTAAATCAGCAACATCTACTAAATAACGCTACTTCTTTAGGTAAAGTAGAATTATTTTGGAGTAAACTTACCCCTAAAATCAAACGTTTCGTTAACCAACTACCTCTTAATCTTACTCAACTAGTTGAAAAACCTTTAACGTAAATCGGATCTTCTATAGAAACGCTTTTACAGCGTTTCATTTAAACCTTTCGTTTTAATCCTTCACCCCGAGAAAATCGGTTTACCCGTAACGTCATAAAAACGATCGCTGTAAAGAAATAACGTTAATTCCCAAATAAACTAAGGGACTTACCGCTCATGATCAAACTTAAAAACCGCGGCTAATCTCTTACCTTCCCACCTTTACTTAAACCTTTTATTTAAGTATCAATCAATTCATCGCTAATCCGTCAATAACAATCAAGGTCGAAAGCATTTTTAATCCATTCGAAACGTTTTCCCGTGATCACGACGGCATCAAAACGACAATCTACCGCTTGATAACCATTTTGTTGCAAATAATATTGAGCAGTCTTAATAATTTTCTGACATTTACGATGGTCAATCGTTTCTAAAGCGTTACCGTAATTTCCAACTTTTCTATACCTTACTTCCACAAAGACTAAACAATCACCTTCTTGCATAATTAAATCGATTTCTCCCTCTTTAGTCCTAAAGCGACTAGTAATCAAAGTTAAACCCTGTTTAATTAACCATTTACTTACACCGTTTTCAATTTGCTCTCCTAAGGTTACTGAATTTCTAAACGATTGTTTTTGATTTGTATCCAAACTAATTCTCGATAAAAATGATTGTACGAATCTAAATAAATTTTACCGGTACCACCGTTAAATTGTTTTTTTACTAAAAAATCGTGAAAATGATAAGCAATTAAATAAGCGTCTACTCCTAAAGCGTACAAACGATTCTGGTCCCCATATTGGTTACCCCAAGTTTGTATAATTTGTTGGTAAATCGGTTTGATTTCAGCGGATAATAAAGAAGAATGGATATTCCAAGGAATATCGCAAAAATAAGCCCCTTCTAAATCTAATAACGCTCGTTTTTCTTTTACCCCTTCGTAAACATTAGAAACCACAAAGACCGGCAAATTATCTGCATAATAAAATTGTAAAAGAGGTAAAATCTGACGTGCTTGTAAATTATCGGCTAATACTAAAAGGGCGTTTAAATCTTGTCGACGCATTAAATATTCTTGATCGGTACCTCGTTTCTTCATCCGTTCTTTTACGTTACATAATTCTTGGGTTTCGCTAGCTAAAAAACTACAAATTTTTTCGGAAAAATTTTCCTTGTTACTTAACAAATTGACGTCTACCGGTAAACGATAGTGTTCTCGAAAGAGAGTAGCTAATTTTTTACTCCATACTTCGTCCATGACGATCATTCCCAACCGTTGAAATTGGAAATAACTAATTTGTTTAGCCAACTGTTTAATTTCGTCTTCCGGAAATAACCCAAATTGATATAAATTTTTGCGATAATGTTTTTGATAATGATCTAACGTATTTAAAGCAACGATTGGAACTTCAAATTTTTCCATTTTTAATAATTCTACGATTTTACTTTTAGACAAAGGACCAATAATTAATTTAGTTCCCGTTAAAAGCGCTTCTGCATATAATAGTGCCGCATCTTGCCCGTTTTCATCTACAAAAACTAAGTCCATCGGTTTATTGAAATGATAATGAGCGGCTAAAATCGCTTGTTGTAAAGCTACTCCTACATGACGCATGTTTCCACTCAACGGTAAAAAAACGGTTATTTTCGTTAATTCTTGTCGAGCTTGTACTAATTGCTCATTACCTACTAAATTACGGTGTAAACTACACCCCCATACCCCCCAAAATAAACATATAACACTAATCCAATAGACGTTTTTTTTCATAATTAACGTAATTTTAAAGTACTTAAACCTAACAACACTAACAAACAAGTAATAATCCAAAAACGAACAATAATTCTTGGTTCTGGCCACCCACTTAATTCTAAATGATGATGAAAAGGGGCCATTTTAAATAATTTTTTACCTCGCAAGCGATAAGAACCAATCTGCAAAATAACGGACAACGTTTCAAAAACGAAAATTCCTCCCATTAACATCAAAATTAATTCTTGACGAACAATTACGGCCAATACTCCTAAACAAGCCCCTAATCCTAAAGAACCGACGTCTCCCATAAAAATTTGCGCAGGATAGGTATTGAACCACAAAAAACCAAGACCTGCTCCAAATACCGCACTACAAAAAATGACTAATTCTCCGGTACCTGGTAAATAAGGGATAAACAAATAATTGGCAAAATTTAAATGCCCACTCAAATAAGCAAAAACTCCCAATCCGATACTAACCATCACGATCGGTAAAATCGCTAAACCGTCTAACCCATCCGTTAAATTCACTCCGTTAGATGCTCCAATTATTACGAAACTGGTTAAAACCACAAATCCTATTAATCCGAAATGAAACCCTATTTTTTTACAAAACGGGATAAAAAATTGAATTTCCGTTTGTTGGTTTGAGCTAAAATAGAGGGTAGTAGTCACTAACAAAGCCAAAATAAGTTGCAAAAACAATTTTTGCCTTGCCGTTAACCCTTTCGTTTGATGTAAAATTAATTTCAAATAATCATCGTAAAAACCAATGCCTCCAAAACTAATTAAACTCAATAAAATTAACCACAAATAACGATTGTTTAAATTTCCCCATAATAATACGCTTAAAACAATCGCGATAATCATTAAAACTCCCCCCATCGTTGGAGTACCCGATTTAACTAAATGAGATTGTGGACCTTCTTGCCGAATCGGTTGACTTAGTTGCGCTTTAATTAACTTGCGAATTAACAAGGGTCCTAAACCCAACGTTATTAAAAAAGCAGTTAAAGCGCTTAAAATCGCTCTAAACGTTAAATAATTAAAAACGTTTAAATGTCGATGGTAAAATTCTAAATAGTGAGCTAAAGCTAATAACATAAACTTAACTAAAAAGATTATTAGAATAATGGGTAACTAAACTATTTTTCCGCACGAAACGTTGTTTAGCCAGTTCTAACAACCGTTTTAAAAGTGCTTCAAAACTAACCCCGCTAGCTTCCCATAAATAAAAGGCTAAAGACCCAGGAATCGTATTGAATTCTCCTAAATATAACTGTTTTCGATCTTCATCCCAAATAAAATCAATTCTGGCTACGCCACTACCGGCTATTTCATAGAAAGCTTCTTTTGCGTAACGTTGAATTTGGTTTTTTAATTCTGGATCAATTTGAACAGGTAAATTTCTTCGCCCTTGTTCAAGCCCATTTTGATTAATTTTACCCGTTAATTTTTTCCCACCTGTTTTTAAATATTTGTCGGCATAAGAGAGAATCGTTTCCGTTTTTAACGGTTCTTCACATTCAGAAACTAAAAGCTCCTTCCCTTCCCCTAAAACCGAACAATTAAATTCTCGTAGGTTTCTAACCTGTGGTTCAATTAATACTTTATCTGACAAACTTACGGCTAAATCGATAGCATCTTCTAATTCGTCATTATTATTAACGACCGAAATACCGATACTAGAACCTAAAATAGCCGGTTTAACTATTAATGGAAAAGCAAACCGTTGGTTAATTTTTGCTAATAATTGCTCTTTTTCGTGGTACCAACAACTTTGCATAAACCAAAAATAATCTAACGTTGGAATCCCTTTTTGTTGTAAAACCATTTTCGTTAAAACTTTATCCATTCCTATCGCTGATGCAGCAACTCCTGAACCCACGTAAGGGACGTTAATCAATTCTAAAAAACCTTGTAAAGTACCATCTTCTCCTCCGGTACCATGTATCATTGGAAATAATAAATCTACTTCTATTAAGCTTTTACCGTACCAACGTTTTCGGTAAAATTTACCTTTCGCTAGATCTACTACGACCTCATCACCGTTAACCTGAGTTAAAGGCTTAAAATGTTCTAAAGTTAATAACCGTTCCCCTGTTAACCAACTGCCATCTAGATTAATGTAAAAAGGAATGACCGTATATCCAGCTTTTTTTAAAGCCTTCATCACTTGTAAAGCCGAAATAATCGATATTTCATGCTCTACACTTCTACCTCCAAAAATTACTCCTATTCTTTCTCTCATAAAATTTTACCCTTCTAAATAAGTATCTGGTAAATCGTTAGCAAATAATACAATATCCTTTGGTTTAAGCAAGCTTTCTAAATGATGACGCGCTTCTTGAAAAGAAGCCGCTACGAAACAATGACGTTCTAAATCAAAATGTTGTTCTTGTAACCGTTGATAAATCACTTTTGTTTGCTTTTTTCCCACTAAGATCACGTAGTCCGCTACTTGACTAATCAATTGTCCAAATTTATCGTTATACTCGTCTTCTTTAACCCCTAACTCTACCATCCCTGGAGTAACAATAATTTTTCTTAACCCGGTAAATTGTTCTAAAACCGATAAAGCATTCGCTACCCCTACCGGATTTGCGTTAAAAGAATCATCCAAGCACCAAATTTCTGGTGCTACTTTTTTCAATTCCAAACGATGCGCTGGAGTGCGTAAACTTTTCACTACGTTTTTGAGCACCTGCATTTCTACTCCTAACGTATAAGCTACAGCGATAGCTCCCACTAAATCATATAAATTCGCTTGCCCTAATAAATTACTATGAAATTCATAAAGTTCGTTGTTAATTTTTAAAGTAAAAGTAGAACCACCGATCGAAGTATGATGAGCAACAATAGCAAAATCCGCATCTTTGCTAAATCCAAAAGTGACCACTTTACCCTTAGTTTGCTGGAATAAAACGTTACTATTAGGATCGTCTCGATTAAGAAAAGCGATCCCGTCTGCCGGCAAAGCCCGAATTAACTCCCCTTTCGTCTTTTGAATTTGAGTTAAAGACTTAAAAGTTTCCAGATGTTGTTCCCCAATAACCGTTACTAAACCAAATTTAGGTCGTACTAAATCACAAATTTCCTTGATATCTCCTGGCTGTTTAGCACTCATTTCAACGATAAATTTTTCATGTGCTAGGCGTAACTTACTTCGTACCACTTTCGTAATCCCCATTAACGTATTATAGCTTTCTGGGGTTTTTAACGTATAAAAACGCTCTTTTAATAATTCATATAGTAAATATTTAGTAGTGGTTTTGCCGAAACTACCGGTAATACCAATCGTTTCTAAAGTAGCTAATTGATTTAAATAACGACGAGCATCCCGTACGTACCAACGTTGAATTATCTTTTCTAACGGCCATATTAACCCGTTTAAGAACGCTAGAGTAATTGGTACCCAAGCCGTTAAATTCGCCAAAATTAAAATGGTACAATTTAACCCTACCTGCCCAAATTTCCAACTAAGGTAAATTAACGCGGTATACGTTATTCCTAAAAAAAGGAAATTAACGAAAAATAATCTCCATACTCGAGCCGTAAAAACTAACGGTTTTTTAGGTTTCAAAGCGGGTAAACTTAAACAAAGCTCCAAATAAATTAACCCTAAAATTAAGAGTCGAAGGTAAAAAGAATGAAAAACGATCCCGCCGGCAGCTAAAAAAGGTAAACCTTCTCTTAAAGGAACCAACGATTTTTTATTCTTCCAAAACCACTTTAAATAACGTTGATTATAATAGCTATTTAATTGCAACATTTGGAGAAAATAGAGCAGCCGTTTCAAATAATAATAAGCATGTAAAATTAAAACACCGAAAAATAAAATGACTAACCATTTTAACATAACGAAGTCCCAAAAAGACGTAATTGTTGATAAAAAGCTGATTTAGCTTGTAAAAAAACGAAATGATCTCCCGGTAAGATCACTAATTTAGCTTTCGGTAAGAATCGTTCAAAAATTGCTCCGGTAGGCGTCACTTGATCCTGGTCACCCCAGATTAATAATACCGGCAATTTTAAATGAGGGAGTAAATTAACGATCGAAGTATTTACCGTATGCACACAAATTTGACGCATCACTCCTTTCGCTTGTTGGTAATCTTGAGAACCTATGAATAAACGAGAGCGCTTCCTTAAAAAGGCCAACGGTTTTAATAATTTAGCTAACCTAATTTTCATTCTTAACTTAAGCGATTTAGGTAAAATAATCCCAGCACTTCCTACTAGCACTAATTTAGTTACTACTTCCGTTGCTAATGCTAATAAACAAGCTATTTTACCCCCGAAAGAATGCCCCAAAACGATCACATTCGTTAATCGTAATTGTACTAATAATTTTTTAACTAATTGTGCATAATCCTGACAAGTTAAAAAATGCGCGGGAGTTGCACTAAGGCCAAAACCGGGTAAATCAATCAATAAATAACGATAATCAGGTAAATCACGCACTAAGTCTTTAAAACATTCCATCGATTGTCCCCAACCATGAAGTAAAACCATAACCGTTTTTGGCTTTTGACCTACCCATTTATAGTGTATTCTTAAATTATCAATTACAGCAAACACTCCTCTTAACCTCAAATACGTAACAAAAGTATCACTTTCAAGCTACGAATGCAATAAAGTTACCTTGCTATAAGTCGGTGATTTTAGCAATTTAAACGTGATAAAATTTTTTCGTTTCTAAACAATAGGCCGTTAATTTTCCACCCCAAACGCAACCCGTATCTAAAGCAATCACTCGAGGATGATTGACCTCGGCATTTAAAGCCGCCCAATGACCAAATAAAATCGTTTTTGGAAAAGTTAGCGGTAAAAAATCAAACCATGGTCGCCATAATGCAGAAGCCTGCTCTTTGGGATGACCCGTTAATTCTAGGTTTAATTGTTTGAACCTAGAACAAAAACGCATACGTACTAACGTTTCAGCGATAAACAAATTACTCGTAGCATAAGCTAAAACCGTTTGCTCTTTACTAAATAAAGTAGGTAAAAACGTTTCTAATTTTGCGGTGCGCAACGTTTGAGTTAATCGTTCAAAATATTGTAATCCTTCGGTTAACGACCAGAACGGGAAAAACCCCGCATGCGTCAACACGTAATGATCGTTTTGATAATAAAAAGGCCAACTAGCGATCCAATTTACTAATTCTTCCCTTTCGTTAGTCGGCAAAGCTAATTCTTTAAAATTAAACAAATGGGGACAATAATAACCTGCTAACCAGTATAATTCGTGATTACCTAATACGACCTTAAAATTACGGTGTTTTTTTACTAAACGTAAAACTCCGAGTGTATCTTCTCCTCGATTAATTAAGTCACCCGTAAACCACAACTGATCCGTAGCATTTAACGCTATTTTATCCAACAGCTGATTAAGTTTACGATAACAACCATGTACGTCTCCAATACAATAAGTACTCATTGTACCACGTTCAGCATCGCTTTTAAATTCGGCAATAACTGTAAATTTGCGTATTTCGTAAAAAGGGCAGGATCATAAACATGACGATCAATAATTATGCAACTAATTGCTCCGTTTTCCGCAAAGTCAGCATCGTAAACAGAATCACCTACCATTAATAAATCTTCTTTTTTACACTGCAACGCCGTCATTATTTTTTCAAGCATTAAAGGATTAGGTTTATCTAACGCTTCGTCGGCCGTTACCGTATAATCAAAAAAATTTTCGAGATGCGTTAACTTTAAAGCCGCGTCCAAACGACGACGAATACGATTGGTAGCAATAACTAAAGAATACTGCTGCTGTTTAAAATAATTTAAAACTTCAAGCGCATCTTCATACAAAATATCTTGCTTTTGTTCCTCTAATTCAAAAAGATGGTAAAAACGTGTTAAATAAAGAGGGATTTGAGCTTCGTTTAACCGTAAAATTTTTCGCGCAAAATCTTTAATCGATAACCCTAAATGTTGTAAAATTTCCTCTTTCGTAAGAGTTCGATAACGGTACTCCTGAACTAACCGTTGCATAGCCCCCAAAACCGCTGGTCCAGAATCAGCTAACGTTCCATCCCAATCAAAAACAATTATTTTTCTTCGTAACATTGTTCCCCCGGTTTCGGTAAATCACCAATTGGCCAAGGTAAACTTTCGTTTCTAAAAGTTAAAAAGTCAACCACTTGTAACAAATAAGCATTTAAAGTTCCTGAAAAAAGCACTAATTTTTCTAAAGGTTTTCCGGTCCAAAACCAAACCAACGCTTGCACCACCGTAATCACATTAATGACTAAACCCAACAACCATTTAAGACCATAAAAAGCCAGCAATCCTAATAATTTTTTCCATTTATCGATTTTTAGGAATTTTTCCAGTAGTTTTTTTACGTCCATTCTTATAACCTCTTAATTAAAAAGATGACGTTATTATACTACAAATTTATCCTTCGTCCACCTATTCTTGGCAAAATACCGTTTACTGTCCTTCCGTTCTTCCTCTATTTTTTGAAACCACTACCTTGGTTATTTTTGATTAATTACTGGCTTTTAAAAAGAAATTGGTTTTTAGAAACTACTTTAATTTACCAACACCGACGATGGTTCCTACAACAAAACGAAATTAAAATTAATAACGTTTTTTTACTACCTAGCTGCATTGCCATTACCGTAAACGCCCAATTTTATCTCATTCTTCCGGAACAATTACCTCAACAAGCTTTTAGAAAACTCCTTTACCTCATTAAAAAGGGCGAATAAATCGCCCTTTTTAATACCTTCTTTACTTACTATTTTACCGCTTTTGTTCTACCTTGACAATCGCTAAAATCAGAGTCAATTACAGGAGTACCGTTACCATCGTAAGTATACGACACGAAACAACGGCTATTGTCAGGGATTCTAGCTGCCCAAACACATTGATCGTTCTCACACGTTAAATCTACTTGTTGACCATCAAATTCCGTTGCCGCCCCAATACCACCATCTAACCTTTCACCTTTTTTCTTATGTCCTAGATATTTATTGCGGAAAACAGTATCTCCAAGTTGTTTAGCCGCATTACTAAGTATACCTTTATCATTGTATATAGAAATACTTGCCGCTGTCGCATACCCATTATTTACACGGATTTTATCCTCGTCCGGAGTAACAATATAATCAGCACCTACATCTTTCCCTTGCAACACAGCCATCGAATGTACCATTTCATTCGCTGTTCTAACGGTACTTTCTAAAGACTGCATTACCTTTCTTCTCGCTTCTACGTCCAAACCCATAAATTTAGGAGCTGCATAAGCACCTAATACCCCTAAAATCAAAATTACGACAATCAATTCGATTAACGTAAAACCACGTTGTTTTTTCATATCTTCCTCTAAAAAATTGTACTTTACTACGAATCACAAGACCCCAAGAATATGATTCCATGATTCCCTTTAAAATTTAACACAAAGAAATTAACGTAACGTTATTTTAAATTTAATTTTTCTTTATTTTGTTAATAATTCTCCCGTATGAACGTCAAACTTTTGTAATAAAGCTAAGCCCGCTAAAGAAGTTTCTTTATATGCATTACTCATATCTAGTCCGGTTTGTTTCATCGCTAAAATAGCTTGATCTAAATTAACCGAACGATTAAAAGTAGTTTCTGTTAAAGCAAAATGCGCAATTTCAACTGCCTGATTAGCAGCTACCGCGTTTCTTTCGATACAAGGAACTTGTACTAAACCCGCGATAGGATCACAAGTCAAACCCAGAAAATGGATAATTCCCATCTTAGCCGCCTGTTCAATTTGTGCTAAACTACCTCCTAAAACCGCGGTTAATGCTGCGGCCGCCATTGAACACGCCACTCCTACTTCACCTTGACAACCCACTTCTGCGCCGGAAATCGAAGCATTTTCTTTAAAAAGAATCCCAATTGCAGCGGCTGTTCCTAAGAATTCAACGACTTTTTCCCGCGTAGGCAAACTGTTTCTACAACCAAAAGTTTCGTAATATTTTAAAACCGCAGGAACAACTCCACAAGAACCACAAGTCGGCGAAGTAATAATCTTTCCAAAAGCCGCATTTTCTTCCGAAACCGCTAAAGCCCACGCTGAAACGTATCCATGCATCATATAATGATTGTGAGACAAAACTTCTTCTGAAGGATACGTAAATCCCCTTAACCGATCTAAAATACTACTAGCGCGACGTTTCAATTTTAAAGGCCCAGGTAAAGAACCGGTAGTCGATAAACCCCGATCAATAGAGCTTAACATCGTTTGATAAATTTTCTCTAGTCGTTCCATTACGTAATTCGTGTTAAATTGTGCACATTCGTTCGCTAAAATAATTTCGAAAATTTTCTTGTCATTTGCTTGACAATGCGCAAATAATTCTTCTGCATTCGAATATTCATAAGGAACTTTATTTTTCAAGGCTTTAGGACTTTTTTTATTCAAATTAGCCCTACTTTTAATTGCTCCTCCTCCAACGCTATAATATTCTTCAGCATATAAAAGCGTCCCATCTTCTTGATATAACGAAAAAACCATCGTATTAGGATGATAAAGCTCCATTTGTTCAAAATGCTTAGTAATGTCTTCTACTCGGAAATTAATTTCACGTTGACGATTTAGCAATAATTTACCTTGCTGTCGAACTTGTTCGGTACAATTATGAAAAATTTCTGGAGTAATATCTTCCGGCAAAAAACCAGCTAAACCAGCAATCACAGCTTGCACCGTACCGTGACCTTCTCCCGTATAAGCTAAAGATCCAAATAAACGGACTTTAACTTGCGCAACGTTTTCAATAGAAATTTTACTAAAAGCTTGATCTAAAAAATCTTTAGCTGCCCGCATTGGACCCACTGTATGGGAACTCGAAGGACCAATCGCAAAATTGTAAAGCTCAAAAATACTAGAATCCATATTATAGTCTCTTGAGTAGTGAAAGGTTCCTTCAACCTACCATTTTTAAAACAATTAATCAAGCGTTAATCTATTGAGAAATCAATTGTTTGAAAAGGATGAGTGATCGGTAACCGTTTTTCTTCTGCAAAAAATAATCCTAATCCGGTTTGTTTTCGTTTAAAAGCATTCCGTAACCAGCGTTCGTAAATCCAATCGACCACCGGTTTATCAAAATTTACCGCAATAGAATTAACGTTTTCTCCGGCCATTAACCTCGTTAAAATTTGATCTAAAGTTTGATAATCAGGTAACGCATCTCGATCTTTTTGATTAAAAGATAACTCGGCCGTAGGATCACGGGTTAAAATTTCCGTCGGAAATACCGTGTTTAATTGGTTACGATAATTAGCCAATTGGTAAACTTCCGTTTTCAAAAGATCGGCTAAAAGGTTAAAACCCCCGGCCATGTCCCCATATAAAGTCGTATAACCCATCGCTAATTCACTTTTGTTCCCCGTCGATAATAATAATAAATGTTCTTGGTTCGCTATTCCCATTAAAAAATTAGCCCGAATTCTCGCCTGAATATTCTGATCTACTACCTCGTCATAACTACCTAAATGCTTTTGTAATTCTTGCTGGTAATGTTGATAAGTCGCTTCAATCGGCCAAACGTGCAACTTTAGTTTAAGCTTGTCACAAATTTGCTCTACGAGACGTTGACTTAATTCACTAGAATAACGAGTAGGTAAATAAACTACTTTGACGCGTTTGCTCCCTAAAGCATCTACCGCCACCACCGCCGTTAAAGCAGAATCAATTCCCCCTGATAAACCTAATACAACTCCCGCAAAATGATTTTGCATAACGTAATCTTGCAGCCCCCTTACTAAAGCCGCATAGCACAATGCTTGTTCGTGATAACGAATCATTTTATCCTCGTACAGTTGGGTCTCATCTGACGTTATAAACGTATAACGTTGCGCTTTAAAATAAGCTAATTGATGTACCAACTGGGCACGTTGATAAATTTTACTACCCCCACAATATACGTATTCATCAGCACCCCCAACCAAATTAACTTCTAAAGCTGAAAAAGGCGGTACCGTTTTTTGATCTCCTTTTTGAAAAAACCTAGCTGACAAATTAATCGCTAAATCAGCAGCGACAAATTGATTAATTCCTAATCCCAAACGTTGCCCTCTAAAAGTTAAAATGGCCGTAGACGGTAAAGAAACGATGGTTTGCTTCGTAACGTATTTGATTTGTAATCCTTGTTCAAAAATTCCAGCTAATAAAACCGGATGCGTAACTTTAGTTTGTAAAGCCATTAATCGTTCGTAGGTCGCACGTTGGAAATCTGTACGAGCGAACAAATCTTTTAAATTAGCGCCGGTTAAACTAAAAGCCGGAAACACCGTTAAATCCGCTGCTGTTTTTAAAAACGTTTCCATTCTAGCGAGATTACCGTCTAAATCGGCCGGAACCGCTTCCGTTTGAGCTAAAACGATTTTTAATGTTTTCATGTTTTTTGAAATTCCGCTATTTCTTCGTCCCTTAACGTTAATACTTCAAACCCCGTTTCGGTTACTAAAATCGTATGTTCCCATTGTGCCGATAATCGACCGTCTGCCGTAACTACCGTCCAATGATTTTTCAATTCTTTCGTTAAATAAGTACCTTCATTAATCATCGGTTCAATCGTAAAAATCATACCTGGCGTTAAAATTACCTTACTTTCGCAGTAATAATGTAATACGTTAGGTTCTTCGTGAAAGCGAATCCCTACTCCGTGTCCACAATAATCTCTTACGATCGAATAACCTAAAGGTCGCACATACTTTTCGATCGTTTGACCAATTACGTGCAACGGCACCCCAGGCTTAACCGCCTTAATCGCTAAATATAACGCTTTTTTAGTTGCTCCTACTAAATGTTTGGCTTTAGCGGAACAACGACCTACACAAAACATTTTACTCGTATCGGCAAAATAACCATCTTTTTGCAAGGTAACGTCGACGTTAATAATATCCCCTTCTTTCAATTTCACTTTACTACTCGGAATCCCGTGACATATTTCTTCGTTCAGCGAAGTACAAATCGATTTAGGATAACCATGATAATTTAACGGTGCAGGAATGGCAGCTAATTCTTTCGTAATGTAGTTATGACACCATTGGTCTAACGCTAAAGTCGTAACTCCTGGTTGAACTAAAGCAGAAACTTGTTCTAAAGTACGCACCGCTAATTTAGCTACTTCTCGAATTTTTTCGATTTGCGGTTGATTTTTAATAATAATTCTAGCCATTTTATTTTCCATTAATATGCTTCATTAATACAACTTTTTAACCCATTAGGCAAATTCGTTCATTATTTAACAGTTGATTTTTCGTTCTTTTTCATTCACATTAACGGTATGTTTAAAATTAATTTAATCACCATTAGTAATCCTATTCAAAACAGCGAAACCAATAAATATCTACAGCGCTTAAAAAGTTATTGCCAAATACAAATCATCGATCTCCCGCCCATCGCGAGGAAAAAGAGTAAGGTTGAAACGTTTAAAACCGTTGAAACGGAAATTTTAATCGCTAAAGCTTTGACTTTTAAATATTTTATTTTACCGCTAGATGAACATGGTCATCCTTACAGTAGTTTCGAATTAGCCCAAAGCTTTGCAAAATGGCAACAAATTAGTGCTGGCATCACTTTTTTAATCGGCGGAGCAGATGGATTAGATTTAAATTTATTAAAACAAAAACAAATTAACCAATCTTTTTCGTTATCGAAGCTAACCCTACCTCATCAAATGGCCAAATTAATTTTAATTGAACAAATTTATCGCTCCTTTACGATTCTTAACCATCATCCTTACCATCGTCCATAGCTGATTAAAAAGGCGATTTTTTAAATCGCCTTTTTTCCTTACTTCTACAATCTACAGTAAAGGGACAATCAACAACGCAATGATATTAATAATTTTCAGTAACGGATTAATTGCTGGACCCGCAGTATCTTTATATGGATCCCCTAAAGTATCACCCGTTACAGCCGCTTTATGGGCCTCACTTCCTTTACCGCCAAAATTACCGTCTTCGATATACTTCTTAGCGTTATCCCAAGCTCCACCACCAGTAGTCATCGAAATAGCGATAAATAATCCCGTTACAATCGATCCCATTAAAACTCCGCCTAATGCTTTTGCGCCTAAAAAACATCCTACTAAAACCGGAATAATGATCGGTAACAAAGAAGGAAGCAACATCTCTTTGATCGCGGCAGTAGTTAACATATTTACCGCTCTGGAATAATCTGGTTTATTTTCTCCAGCCATAATCCCCGGAATCGTTTTAAATTGATGACGAACTTCTTTAACGACGGACCCGGCCGCTCTTCCTACTGCTTCCAACGCATAAGCGCTGAATAAATAAGGAATCAAACCCCCGATAAATAAGCCGATAATCACTAAATGATCTGATAAATCGAAACTAACTAATTTCCCAAAATTCTCCAGCGCATTCGTATAATCGGCAAATAAAACTAAAGCCGCTAACCCTGCAGAAGCAATTGCATAACCTTTAGTTACCGCTTTGGTCGTATTCCCTACCGCATCTAATTCATCGGTCACTTGACGAACTTCTTCCGGCAATTGCGACATTTCTGCAATTCCCCCCGCATTGTCGGTAATAGGACCATAAGCATCTAAAGCAACGATAATCCCTGCCATCGATAACATGGTCGTTGCCGCTACCGCAATTCCATATAAACCAGCTAATGAATATGCCGCTAAAATACTAGCACAAATAGCTAATAATGGCCAACCAGTTGCTTTAAAAGAAACCGCAATACCCGCAATAATATTGGTAGCATGTCCCGTTGTAGAAGCTTCTGCAATATGCTTAACTGGGTAATATTCTTTAGCGGTATAGTATTTAGTAATATAAACCATCATCAACGTCAAGACTAACCCAATAATCGAAGCACCATAAATACGACCTACATTTAGCGTTTCTTCAACGACCGAAACATCGTTAAACAACCAACGAGTTACAGGGTAAAGCATTACTACCGATATCCCGACGGCTACTAATAAACCGATCATTAACGAATCAATAACTGAACGTCCTTTTTTAGCACGTACGCATAAACAACCAATAATCGTAGCGATAATCGATAATCCCCCTATCACTAACGGGTAAAAAATCGCTTCTAAACTCCCTACTCTAAAAGTTAAAGCCCCTAATAACATTGCAGCGACAATGGTCACGACATACGTTTCAAATAAATCCGCTGCCATACCAGCACAATCCCCTACATTATCCCCTACGTTGTCAGCAATCACTGCTGGATTACGAGGATCGTCTTCCGGAATATTGGATTCTACTTTACCCACTAAATCTGCTCCGACGTCTGCCCCTTTCGTAAAGATTCCTCCTCCTAATCTTGCGAAAATAGAAATTAAAGAACTCCCGAAAGCTAGCCCCACTAACGGATGTAAAGCCTCAACTAAATCAATTTTTCCATCTATTAGCCAAGCGAAACAACCAGCTACTCCTAATAAACCTAACCCTACGACTAATAATCCAGTAATCGTACCTCCACGAAAAGCTAATTTTAGTGCCCCCGGCAAACCATGTAAACGAGCCGCCTCCGTCGTTCTAACGTTCGTACGTACTGAAACATTCATCCCGATAAAACCCGCAACCCCTGAAAAAACTGCTCCTATCGCAAAAGTCGTTGCGGTTTTCCAACCGATACTAGGGATAAAACCTAAAACTAAAAATAGTACCCCCCCTACGATCGCAATCACCGAATATTGTTTTTTTAAATAAGCTGCTGCTCCTTCTTGAATCGCTCCTGCAATTTCACACATTTTTTGATTACCGGCCGGTTGTTTTAAAATCCAACCGATCGAAAATACTCCAAACCCCATCGCTATTAAAGCCGATACTAAGATAAAACACAAAGGTCCACCCATAACCACCTATTACTCATAAAATTAATAGTACCCATAATAAAGAGTATGAATAAAAAGTCAAATTCTCCAACCGTAAGCTCCTGGTCATCCCTTATTTTCTAGCCAAAAAAACCATTGAATTTGTCGTTTTGGTAAAGTTAAATTAACTTCTAAATATTTAATTTTATCCCAATCCGAAACGAACGCCGCCGTAACAAACCGTTCTGGATTTGCCGCAAAACGGAATTGTAATTGCTTAACTTCATGAATCAATTCTTGCGGAGGGAAATATTCTTCTACTAAATACAAAGTAGGATATTTATCTCCACGGTTCGCATAACTAAGATATAATTCGCTATCTAATACTTTAAAAATTTTACTTACCGTAGCATCATAACGATCGAATAAAGCAAAATGGTTTCCTTTCATAAAATATTCTCCTCTTTGTAAATCGGCGATCACGTAAACGGTCATTTTCTTTAAATCTGCGGTCGTTTGTTCTTCTAAAAAAGCTACCTTTAAAACTTCACTAGCTAAATGAACTTCCTTTTTTTTAGGTTCCAAATCACAAAAAAGTCCGTAACGTAATTTTCCGTACGACGATAGTCGATAATCGGACATAGGACGGAAATACCCATAATTAGCTTTTAACGCCAAACGCTGTAAAACACGGTACGTATTGATAATCTGTTCCGTCTCTCTAGCTTGTTTTTGAAACTGCCGTCGAAATTCGTTTGTTTGGTTAAATAACTTTAATAACATCGTACTAATGAGACTACTAATTAACAAGCTCACTAATAATTCTAATAAACTAAAACCTTTTAAAAATTTTGACATTCATTACTTAACAACGAACAAATTACCACTACGTGATTTTGACGAACGCAAGTATAATTAACCGAGCAACGATCAGTCACTAAATAATTTAAATATACACTAGTTAACGATAAATTTTTACCCTGCTGACCAGCGAGATTATGTAGTTTCAACATGCCCTTAAAACTATTTAAAAAAAAGACTGCCAATAAAAAAAGAGCAACGTTCGCTTCTAATAAACTAAAGCCTTTCATAAAGAATATTATAATGAACCAGTGATGAAAAACTATTCGTAATAAATCCGCAAGTAATTTTACGTAATTAGAAATGATTTTTTAAAACTTGGCGGACGAAAGGAACGGTTAACTTTTTACCGGTAATCTGACTCTGTTGATCCAACAAATCAATTAGTTTAAATAGAGAATTAATTTCTCGATTAACGTGATTTAAAAGATAATTAAAAACCGTAGGGGTAACTTCCAAATTTTTCGCTGATAACCACTTAACTAAGCAAGCCATTCGTTCCTGTTCATTTAAACTCAATAATTCGAAAACTAAATCACTCATTAACCTAGAACGTAAATCAGGCAAAAAAACTTGTTGAGGCAGCTTAGCTGAAGCAATCACTAAATGGCTCCCCCCTTCTAATTCTTCCCGTAAAAAATTAAAAAAGCTAATTTCTTGTTCCGGTAATAACACAAAATTATCTAATAAGAGATAACGAGTTTGTCCTTTTCTCTTGCTTAACGATTCTATTTGCCCTACGTTTTCCAGAAAAACTACCTCTTTTCCGATTTTAGTTAAAAAAGAATAAATTGCCTTTAATAAATGAGTTTTACCTACTTTCGTTGCTCCATAATAATATATTAAACGATATTGCTGCCCCCACGAAGGATCCAGAAAAATTTTAACCCATAAATTTCTTCCAACTTCAAACGTAGTAAAAGTTTGGTCGTCTGCTAATTTGTAATTAAAAATTAATTGCTTCATAAAAATAAATTAACTGCTCGGCATCTACCACTTTCAACTTCTTTTGTCCTTCTAAAATCACTTGTAACGTTTTCTCTCCACCGATAATATCTACCTTTAACGTTAAAGCTTGGTTATCAATACTAGTAAGGATTGTCTGCTTAATAAGGGGACTTAAATTTAATAAATATTGTTGTAGCGCTTTATATTGTTGTAAATCACGTACACCGTATATCGTTAGCGTTAACGTTACTACTTTATTATCTACTGCTATTTCATGTTCCGGTAAATACTGCTCTACCACTTTTTTCCATAAAATTTCTAAATTATTTTGTAAAACTAATTGTTCAAAATGTTCATTTTGCCAGATTAGTAATTTACCCGTTAAAGTTTGGTCTAAAATACCGATCACCAATATTTTCCCTTGATAACGTTCGGAAGCTTTTTTTATTTTATCCAAATCTAAACGTAAAAGATCATTCCCTTGCAAAAATTGCTGATCTTGAAAATCTCCTACCGGAAAAATAACGTTCAGGCCTTGAACTAAAGCAGAAGCTTTAATTTGCTTAATTAAAGCTTGATGTTGTAAATTACTTTCGTTCACAATCTGGTCTAATTGTGCAGGCATTACCAACCAAAATAACAAATCAACCGTCCTTTTTAAGACGACTTCGTGCGTTACTGCTCGCAACAACTGATCTAGTTCCTTATCCCGATACTGTATTTTAAGCACGTTATGATCCGGAACATTGCGTAAATAATGATATTGTTTTAAATACCGTTCCGGTTTTGCTAAAGCCGCTACGATCTTCGGATCTTCTAACAAAGTATGGTCCGTTAAACGTTCTTGCAATAAAAAACTTAACCCGTTAATGATCGCTTGTTGTATTTCTCCTTTAGTAAAAGCTTTAACCTCAACGGTTACCGTGTTTTGAGCTACTTTGATAGGTACCACGTTAACGGTCGGTTCTTCGCTTAAAACCTTGGGTTCTAAATTCACTTCCGCAGCAACAGCTATATTCCAAAATAATAAACTTAAGCACCATCTTCTAATCATTTTTTATCACCGTAATCATTTCGTCAAGTACTACCCGCGCATCGCCATATACCAAATAACAATTTTCGCTATAAAACAACGGATTAGGAACTTGATAATAACCTTGTCCGTTTCCTCGTTTAATGACCAATATTTGATTAGCCTTTTCAATTTCTAAAATAGGCATTTGATAAAGCGGGCTACCTTGATTCCGAGCCGCAATGTTAATTATATCGTTAGCGCCAACGACCAAAACAACGTCCGTTTGCGTAAGCTGTTCGTTCACCACGTTAAAATCAACGATATAATCGTCTGGAATTCCCGCTTCTGATAACAGCAAATTCATGTGCCCTAACGTACATCCCGCTAAAGGATGAACCGCTAATTTCACCTGAACGTTTTTCTCCAATAGTAAAGTAACTAATTCGGCTAATTTATAATGCGCTTTAGCTATTGCCATCCCATAACCTGGCACAATAATCACATTTTTAACGTATTTTAAAAAAGCTGCAGCATCATTGATTGGCAAGACTTTTACGGTGGTTAGTTCTTTTTCTTTTCCTTCCGGGGTGTTCTTTTTTAAATAACGAAATAAAATACCCCATAAAGCACGATTATTCGTCTTACTCATTACGTAAGTTACGACTCCGCCAGCAGTAGTAATCAAAGTCCCTCCGATAATGATTAATTTTAATTTTAATAAAAGTCCACTAGCTAAAGTTGCAATTCCCGTTAACGTACTAAAAAAGGCCCCTAAAATCGTTAAATCCGCTTTTTTTACCCCATTTAACATGCAAAAACCATCAGCTAAAACCAAACCATAAAAAAACATTAACGATAAATAATTTGGAAAACAAAGTAATCGAATAGCTAAACTAACCGTTATCCCTAACAATAAGTGATAAATAACCCAATCCCTTTTAAACTTAATTTGTATAAAGCAATCTTTTAATTTCAGCCAAAGACAAAAATTGCCCACAAAAGCTAAAGTACTAGTAAAAATACCTAAAGCCGCTAAATAATTCGTTAAATGGACTCGATTCCCGATAAAATATTGTAAATATTCAAATAAAATGACTAACGAGACGGCAGCACTCCCTATCGCATTACAAAAAGCCATCACCGGTAAATATTGAGCATTACGTACTTTACCAGCAGTACCATAAGCCATTAAACTCCCTGCGCTTATTGCCAAAATAATCCACCCCAAATTATGCCCACGATAACTAAATAAAACCGTGATTCCCGCGATTACAATAGCGCTCATGATCCAATTTAGCCCTTTTTTTAATCGCGATAAAGCAACGAGGTTCCTAAATCCCAACAGCAAAAAAAAACTAGCCGTTAAATAGAATAATTCTTTTAGTCTAGTAAAAAACATATCATTACTTATGTTCTAATAATTTAGCTTGACCTACCGTAACTAAATAACCGCTTAACACGCGATAAGTTGAAAAAGTAACGGCTAAAAAACCTAATCCTTTTTCGTAATCGCTAACCGCTTGGCTTAAAACGACGATAGCCATCACCCAAACAATCCCTTGTACTACCCCTAAGCTAGATAATAACGTTGCTTGTAAAACGAGCGGCACCTTAATTACCAACTCGTAACTTAATAAAAAAGACAGTATTAACAAGTAAATCATTTTAATCTCATGCATAATAACCTCCTAGATCCTAATATCCCCCCGGTAAGTTACCAAAGTATTATTTAATATTTCATCTTTAAGATTAAAATTTAAAGTATCATGATATAAAAGTAATTTTACAAAATTAAGTATGCTTTCACTATATAGCTCACTAGCAGCATTAGCTAATTCACTCGGGAAATTATCGACGCCTACCAAAGTTACTCCGTTAATTACTTGAGTACCTAACGTCGTTAATTCACAGTTACTTCCTTGCTTATTTAAAACGTCAATAACGATCGAACCTGGTTTTAATTTAGCAAACATTGCTTTCGTAATAATTTTAGGGACTCTTTGCCCTCCTTTAATCCCAGCTAAACCAATAACGACGTCACAAAAATCTAAATATTTTGCTAACACCGTTTGTTGCTGCGCACGTTCCATTTCGGTCAAAGTTCGCGCTAAACCGGCATCGGTTTCTGCCACTACGCCTGCATCAATAAATTCAGCGCCTAAAGCTTCTGCCTTTATTTTGGTTTCTAACCTAATGTCATACGCAAAAACTTGAGCTCCCAACCGTTTTGCAGTAGCAATCGCTCGTAACCCAGCACTCCCGACTCCTAAAACCAGAACTTTTACCGGGACATTACTCCCAAACATCGTCGTTATTCTAGGGAAAAAACGCTGATATAAATTGGCAGCCAATAACACTGCTTTATATCCAATTACCATCGATTCTAACGCTAGAATATCAACGTTCTGAGCCCGAGGAATTTGGGGAATACGTTCTATCGCGAAACAATTGATCTTTTTTTTCGCTAATAAAGGCAACAAAGCAGAATTAATCTTGGTATGTAATTGCGTTACCAAAGTTAACCCATCGCGATATTCATTAATTTCAGCTTCCGTAGGAGGATTAATTTTTAATAAAAGATCAACCGTTCGATAAATAACGATTTTATTCACTACTTTGGCTCCTACGTAGTCTAACGCCTTTAACCAACTACCGTTTCCAATCTCGTTTTCTACTAATAATTCTACGTTGTAATTTTGCAATAATTTAGTTGCCCCTAAAGGGGTTAAAGCAACCCGCTGTTCTTGCCCTGGCTCTTTTAAAACCCCGATTTTAAGTTTCATTTTCAAAAAGTTACTTAGTTTGCTACAAAATGGTCATTTTGCTCCGTTAAAACTTCGTTGATCTGGTTTTCATCCGTTGACGGTAAAACTACTGGTAATTTTTTATCTTGGTTTAAAAGTGGTTCTACGACCCTACGAGCACGATAAAAATTATTAGCCGCGTTTTTATTTGGGCTTTCCTCGACGCTATTATGGTCTGTTTCTTTTTTCTCCTCTGGTTTTAAACTTAATTTTGGTTCAACGTTTAGTTCTGGTTGAATTTCTACCTTTTGAACCGTTGACGTCGGAACATGATTAATATTAGTTTTAGTACGACTTTTAACTGGAGTTTTATTTTTTTTATTTTCTAAATGATTGTCGTTATTATTTTCTTTATTATTATTTCGTTTTTCGTTTTTAATTTTAACTAATTCTCGTTTTTTTCTTTTTTCCTTACCGACTAGATTTTTCGCCTTATCGTTTTTGTAATCGGCATGATCCATTTTATTTAATTCCTTAACTAACGGTTGCTTCTTTTTACCCCTAAAAAAATAATTTTTAATTTTCATCAAACAATTTCTTAAATTATTTAATAAAGAATGTTTAATTAGTTTAATTTCTTCTGGCCCAGAAATTTCTTTAATCTGCCCACTCACTACGACAGGTACGCCGCTATCGTGCGCCTCTTGTTGATTATTAGTTAACAATTTTACACTGTCTCCTTCTTGGATTTTAACCTGCTTAATTAAAAATTTAGGTAAACATAAAGTGGCATCTGGAATCACCGTAACTTTGACTTGAGCTTTATTAATAACGGTATTTAAATTGTCCCGCTGTTCATTTAATAAATAAGTCGCTACTTCTAAAGGAACGTATAATTGAATTTCTCCGTCTTGTTGTCGAATAACTTTCTCTTCTAACATTCTTAAAAGCGAAGCAGTAACGGGGAAAATCGTTCTAACGCTCCCGTTTCCTCCGCAACGTGGACATACCATATGGTCCACTGAACCTAAACAATTACGTAATCGTTGACGAGACATTTCTAACAAGCCAAAACGGGTAATATTTCCGATTTTAACCCGAGCACGATCAAAATCTAAAGCTTCTTTCAGTCGTTTACAAACTTCTTTTTGATTTTTTACCAAAGCCATATCGATAAAGTCAATCACGATTAACCCGCCTAAATCTCTAATCCTTAAATGACGAGCAATCTCCTCCGCCGCTTCTAAATTAATATGGAAAGCCGTTTCTTCAATATCATTACCCGAAGTAGCCTTTGCTGAATTAACGTCGATACTGACTAAAGCTTCCGTTAAATCGATCGAAATAGAACCCCCTGAAGGTAATTTTACGACTCGATGAAAAGCAGCTTCGATTTGTTGCTCAATCCCATATTTACTAAATAAAGAATTCGTACCTTGATAATATTTTACTTTTTTCACGAAATCGGCTTTAGTACTGCTAACGTATTCTTTAACTTTATTAAATAGTTCCTCTTGATCTACCCAAATTTCTTCAATTTCTTGCCTTAAATAATCTCTAACGGCTCTCATGGCTGCATTTCCCTCTTGGTATAACAAGACTGGAGCCGTTTGTTGATCCGCTAATTCTTTCAACTGTTCCCAGCGCATTAACAAACCATGCAAATCCCTTTTGATTTCCCCTAAAGAACGCCCTAAACCAGCCGTTCTCACGATAATTCCGCATCCTTTAGGAACGGATAAAGCTTGCAAAATACCTTTTAACGCTTCTCGATGTTCATGATCAATTTGACGAGAAATACCTTCTACTTTAGGACTATTAGGCATTAAAACTAAATAAGCACCGGCTAAGCTAATAAAAGTAGTTAAAGCCGCTCCCTTGTTCCCTCGTTCATCTTTATCCACTTGCACGATTAATTCTTGTCCAATAGCTAAATTGTCCCGCAAATCTTTACTATTTTTATTTTGAAAATATTTGTGATCAATTTCCTTAATCGGTAAAAAACCATGTTTTTCCGCTCCGTAATCGACAAAAACCGCATCTAAACTTGGTTCAATCCTAGAAATTTTCCCTTTATAAATATTCGCTTTTTTTAAATCGTTATTTTTTGTTTCAATTTCTAAATCGTATAATAAATTATCTTTTACTAAGGCTACTCTTATTTCTCCGAAGCCATCAGTACTAATTAACATCTTTTTCATTCACTTATTTCCTCAAAATTATTTATTTTGTTCTCTAATCTCTTCTAGAGCCGTTCTGAATTTATTTGGCTCAATACTATAAGTCAGCTCTATTTTTCTACCTCCTACACCGACAATAATTACTGTGCCATAATTTAACAATCTACCTAAAAAACCCTGCCCAACGTATACTCCTTCTATTTTATCTAAAAAAATCTCTTCTAAACGCTGATAAAAAAACTGCCTAATAATTAAAACTTTCGTTTTATTAATTAAATATTGGTCCCCCAAAAATCGAGCAACCGCCTTAATACTTAACAAGCCAGTTAACAAAAACATCGTTAACGAACCCCAAAGATTATACCGACTAAAAAAGGCTACGCTAATACAGCACATCACCACGGGCAACGCAAATACGACCCAGTGTATTCTAGTTTGGTAAATAATTTCTTTATTGTCCATTTTTCTTCTTTAAATTCACTTGTTTACCCCGACCTAAAGCTAAGTTATCAGCCGGTACTAGCCGTGTAATTACAGATCCTGCTCCCACGATAGCCTTTTGTTCTACTACGACTGGAGCAACCAAAGCGACGTTTGAACCGATAAACGCATTATCTCCGATTTTCGTCTTTGACTTCAGCTTTCCATCGTAATTACAAGTGATGGTTCCCGCTCCAATATTCACTCGTTGTCCAACTTCAGCATCTCCTAAATAGGTCAAATGATTTACTTTGCTTTGTTCACCTAACTTACACTGCTTCAATTCTACAAAATTTCCTACCCGACTATTTTTTGCTAAATGACTACCTGCACGTAACCTAGCAAAAGGACCTACGATCGCTTCATCTTCAATTACTGCCTCTTCTAACACCGAATAAGCTCGTACTCTCACGTTGTTTCCTAAAGTAACGTTTTTTAAACAACAACCCGTTTCAATGACCGTACCATTCCCTAACTGAATTTTCCCATCCAATAAAACGTTCGGCTCAATCACTACGTCTTCTCCAAAACAAACTTGCCCTCGTAAATCAAATCGTGCCGGATCTTTTATTTGTAAACCCTTTAACATCAATTGTTCGGCTAAATTTTTTTGGTACCAACGTTCTGCCTGACTTAACTGGAGTAAATTATTAATTCCCTGAACCTCAAACGGATTTTGGGCAAAATGGACTAGCACTTTAATTGATTCCTGTACGGCTAAAGCCATTAAATCGGTTAAATAATATTCCCCGTTCCGATGGCGAGTTAAGCGAGGTAAAGTTTGTACTAGCCATTGGTACTCTATAGCTATTATGCCGCTATTAACCGTTCGCACCTTTTTTTCTTGCTCCGAAGCTTCTTGTTCCTCCACAATTTTTAAAAAATCGCCGTGCGGATTAAAAATTAACCGACCGTAACCGAAAGGATTATCGAGCTGAGCCGCTAAAATTTTGATTTTACTCGGCAACGATAACAATTGCGATAAAGTAGTACTTTGGATTAACGGAACGTCGCCACATAAAATTAAGATTTGATCTTGTGCCTGCAAATTACCTAGCACTTGACAAGCACATTTTACCGCATCTCCCGTTCCTTGACGTTCTACTTGTTTAGCCCAGACAATTGACGCATCATCCACAGTTTCTCTAACGATCTCTTGATTATAAACTACCACTACTTTCTGAGGATTTAAAACTCTTACGGTATCTAACAAATGATTTAATAGCGATTTTCCTGCTAACTGATGTAAAACTTTAGGTACAGCAGACCTCATCCTACTACCTTTTCCCGCTGCTAAAATTACTACTACTAAAGCCATATTAAAAAATAAAAATGGTGCCGACAAGAGGATTCGAACCTCCGACCTACTGATTACGAATCAGTTGCTCTACCAACTGAGCTATGTCGGCGAAATTATACAATAAATAACATTTTTAATTTAGTTCCTCAAGCAAAGTTTTCGTTAACACCGTTTAAACCAAGATCGACAATAATGCCATTAACAAAAAACCAATACTTAAACAAAATATCTCTTTTTTATGCTTGAGCCGAATAAGCGAAAAATCCAAATGTTCGCCACATAAATATAAAAATGTCCCCGCAGCAACCGCATTAAAAACTGCTTCATAACAATGACCGGATTGCACAAATAACTTTGGTAATAAACCAGAAGCCGTTAGAATCCCTAACGGCGTCATCAAAGTAAAAATTAATACTAGCTTTTTGATCGTTGGTACTGGTATCTGATAGTTTTTTAACGCAACAGTATAAGCAAAACTTTCACTCCCTTTATGGATAAATACTGCTAAAAAAATCACTACTATTTCCCAAAATCCCTGGTTAATTCCAATAGCTAAACCTTCAATAAAAGCATGTGTAGACAAAGAAAACGTTAGCAGATAAGCCGCCATTTTCTTCTCATGATCATCATCACAAAACTTTTCTAACACAAACATCAAAAAATAAAAACCGGCGACAATAAAAATACTAAACAAATAAGGATAACGAGTAAAATCCCGAAAATGTTCCACCGCATCCGTAAATAAATGAAACACGGCGGTACCTAAAAAAATACCATAAGCAAAATAATTGGCTAAATCAAAATAATCTTTTTTTCTTTCTTTTCTAATAGGCAACCAACCAAAAAACAAAGTTAGCCCTAATATTAATATCGTTAAAAAAAATTTAAACTTAAATAATCCCATAATTTACCTCAAAACGCACCCGGAGGGATTCGAACCCCCGACACCTTGGTTCGAAGCCAAGTACTCTATCCAGCTGAGCTACGGGTGCTAACGGATTTCAGTGTATTGTTTTTATTTTAGGCTGTCAAATAATTTATCTATTAATTTTTCCATGCTCCTCATGAAAAGGATGCCAGCGACGATCCGCTAAATGATCTGGATGTAGATTTTGCATCGCCCGTAAAATATTAGAACCAATTTTAGGATTTTCTTGAGCAAGTTTTTTTAACCATAATCCTACTTGCTCTCGGCTACTTAAACGATTTTTTAAAGGGCACCTACTCGATAATATCGGAAATTTTTTATACGCGGCATATTTTATAATATCTTGTTCTTGGCAATAAACCATAGGTCTAATCACCGTTACCCCTTCAGCTTCCCATTTAGGGGGCATCGAAGCTATTTTCCCGTTATAAAAAATCGACATTAATAAACTAACGTTCAAATCATCCCGATGATGCCCTAACGCTAATTTATTAAATTGTTGTTTTCTTGCGTAACTATAAAGCATTCCCCGCCTTAATCGAGAACATAAAACACACGGAGTTTTACTATTCGCTTCACCAAAAGCTATTTGAGCTTTTAAAACGACATATTCCACTTTTTCCGCCTCTAGCCAATTAGTTAACGGTTGATTATCGACGAATCCAAAATCAACGATTGCTACCTTCAAGTGGAAAGAAATTTTGGCTCGTTTCTGCAATTCTCTAAATAAATTTAAGAGCGTCCAAGAATCTTTTCCTCCCGATAAACCAATTAAAAGGCGATCTCCTGCTTGGACTAACTGATAATGTTGAATAGCTTGCCCAACGTAATGCAACAGTTTTTTCTCTACCGACATTTTTCAAACGTAAAATTTAACCCTAAACCAATAAACCATACAGGATGATTACTAATTAACTTCATCTCTGATTCTAACATAAAATTACTAATCGTTAAATCACTATGCTTTTTCACGCAACCATTTTGCAATGGATAACCCACTTTTTCTAAAGTAATAATACTCTTTTTTAAAACAATCAAAGAAAAGTTAACTGGGAAATCATGCCTAATCAGATATTCCCCTTTTAACAGAGTCGCAGTACTATTTACCGTAAAGTAATAAATTGGAATTTTAAAAGCCGTCATTGAATTTAAAAAGCCTAACAATTGATCTAAACGACTACCGGTTCCTCCTAACACGTAAACTTTACTTACTTTTTGTTGCACTAACCATTGTAAAGCTAAATAACCGTCGGTATGATCTTTAACTAACGGATAACGTTTGATCATACTCCCTTGTGAGCTAAAATAATCTATGACCTCCCTAGGTAAGCTATCGAAGTCCCCTAATAAACAATTAGGGACTATACGTTGCTGATATAACCACATGCCTCCTCCGTCGGCAGCAGCAATTATATCCCCGTAGCGCCAGTAACGTCGTAAAACTTGTTTTGGAACCTCTGCTTCATTTAATATTAAAAAACCGTTTTTTTTACCCATTTACTTGCTTTTTATTATTGCAAAAATAGTGATTTCCATTACAATATAACGGAAAAAAGCATAAATTTAAACATGAGGGATTAATGCGCATTTTAATTAGTAATGACGACGGAGTACATGCAACCGGTATCGCCGTATTAGCTAATGCTTTGAGTAAAATTGCCGAAATTACCGTAGTTGCTCCTGATCGTAACCGTTCTGGAGCTAGTAATTCGTTAACTTTACAAGTCCCCGTTCGTATTCAACGTCTAAATAACGGTTTCTATAGCGTTACCGGCACACCTACTGATTGTGTTCACTTAGCACTTACCAGCAATCTTTTTAAAGCAAAATTTGATTTGGTTGTTTCTGGCATTAACGCTGGTGCTAATTTAGGAGATGATGTCCTTTATTCGGGGACAGTGGCAGCCGCGATGGAAGGAGGAAATTTAGGTTTACCAGCTTTAGCCGTTTCTTTAGTAGGCCATCACCCACTTAATTATTACGAAACAGCAGCGAAAGTAACCGTTAAATTTATCAAAGCAGTTTATAAACATCTACCCCGTCAAGGGTTAATTTTAAATTTAAACGTTCCGGATCTCCCTTATCAACAATTACAAGGATTTGAATTAACTAAACTAGGTAAACGACATTTAGCTCAACAAGCGGTTAAATCTGTAGATCCACGGGGTAACGACGTCTATTGGATCGGTGCCGAAGGAGACGAAAATATCGCTGGGCCCGGTACAGATTTTAACGCTATTGCTCACCAAAAAATTTCTATTTCCCCTATCCGCCTCGATTTAACCGCCGAAAGTAGTTTGCCCTCTTTGTCCGCCTCACTAGAAGCTTTTCATTTATCATGAAAGCTTTCTTTTTTTTGAGTTCATTAATTATCCTTAGCAGTTGTACGAATAAAACGGTTCCTCCCGTAATCGATGGTTGGCAAGCTGCTCCCGTTTCCGCCGTGTATATCGTTCGAGCGAACGACACCCTTTATTCCATCGCTTGGAACTTCAACTTAGACGTCCAAAAATTAGCTAACATTAACCACTTATCCGCTCCTTATTCGTTAAAAAAAGGGGCAAAATTGTACCTTAACTCGCCTCCATCGGTACAATCTACTCCTAAAACCAAACCTTTTCAAAAAGCTCCGCGCTCTCCCCTTTTAGTTAATCAAGGAACCTGGCTATACCCAACGAAAGCTAAATTAAAGCATCGTTTTCACGAACCTGATCACTACCAAAAAGGTTTAGATTTTGGGGGACAACTTGGAGATCCCGTATACGCTACCCAAAACGGGGTAGTAGTATACCGAGGTACCGGTTTAACGGCTTACGGCAAGCTAATCATTATCCAACACGCAAATAATTATTTAAGTGCGTATGGACATCTACAAGAATTCAAAGTAAAAGAACAAGCGCAAGTAAAAAAAGGAGAAATCATTGGCAGTATCGGACAGCAAAATCAAGCTCCTACCCTTCATTTCGAAATTAGGCATTTTGGTAACCCAATCGATCCAATGCCCCTGTTGAATTCAAAAAATTAACTAGCTCGTCAAATCTAGTACCTTTGATTATTAGTTTACGAATCGCTAACACCAAATCTTGCCCTTTTTGTTAAACCCTCAACTTCTACTTCCCCTTAAAAGTAAAACTCAACGGTTAAACTTTCTTTTCCAAAAGGTTTTTCCCCTAAGAAATACTAAAGTTCAAACCATTTTAAATTTATACCAATAATTCCTTTATAAAAGCATCAAATTTACGCTTTAATTACGATTAATTACCATGCTTTGCGGGATTTCACAAAAATTTTTGTATTTCTTCCGTCCATTGTCGCTTTTTTAGCGGACTAATCCGCAACGATTCTTTAATTTTTTGCACGGTTTTTTTCAAGACAACGCTTTCTAACGTTTTATCTTTTAAAAAACAGAACGTTGGTTCTGGATACTTAATCAAACATTCCGTTATTAACCAAGCAGCTGCCATTTGAGTGTAATACTTTTCTAACGTAATTACCGTCAAAAGTTGAAAAATGGTTGCTAAATATTCCTCCGTTACAAAATAATTTAAAATCATTACCAAACCAAACCGAACAAAATATTCTTGCGGCGTTTGAATTACTTTACAAACTAATGCCCAAACTAACCGTGGATAAGTATTTGTTGTCTTTTTTAAAGAACTACAGAAAAGATCACAGATTGCCCAATTCGTTATTTTTGGAATAAAAGCTTCTATATATTCGACCTGACCAGTTAACCCAATCACCATGCCTTGCAAAAAGACTTCTTCTAAAAACTGGGTAGGAAAATTTAAAAAAGCAATCCCGTAACGTTGGTAAATTTGCTTGGCTAATTTCCTTAAATAGGGGACTCTTACTCCGATTATATTCTCTACTCCCGGCAATGAAACCTTAACAAATTGCTTATATTGAAGGTCAGCTTGGGCTTGTAAAGTTATTCTAATTGATTCCATCGGTTAGTACGCGTTAATGAGCAAAATATTTAGCTACTTGTTGATGCAACAATCGTAAAGTACTTTCTACCTTTTCTTCGATTACCGTCAATAAGATACTTTTTTTAGAAACCGAAAAATAAATTTCCTTTACCGATACGTTGACTAAATCGGGTTCCAGATAACTTAATAAGTTTAGCCTTAAATCTCTATCGGTTCCACCGATCGTAATTGAAATTAGCGCGTTATTTTCTACTTTTCCCTCAGTTAATTCTTTCATTTGGTTAAAATTTAATTTTTCAAAAACTTGTTTTTGCATCACTACTAATAACTGTTCGTTTGCCACCGTAAAAAAATAAACTTCGTTTTTATGTTGCCGTAAAGCTAACCAACTTTCACTCGTCAACGTACCCTCTTGTAACGTTAATCGTACCGTCACTACGTCTCGACGATAATTAATACTAAAAAATTTTTTACCTAAACCAGAATGAATCGTCGTACCCTTCAGTGCTGAACTCAACGGGCTAAAAGAATTTAAAATCTTAACCGGAATACCTAAATTTTTTACTGGCCGTAAAGTTAACGGATGGATGATTTTCGCCCCTAAAAGGGACAATTCACTTGCTTCATCATAAGTTAGATTTTCTATTAACCGAGCAGGTAAAATTTTAGGATCCGCACTCATAATTCCCTCTGCATCGGTCCAAATTTGTACTTCATCTGCATCTATCGCACTAGCTAAAATAGTAGCACTATAATCACTTCCTTCTCTACCTAAAACCGTAGTAATCCCTTCTTTCGTACCAGCAATAAATCCTTGAGTAATCACCAAACGTTCTCCATAAAAAGCTTGTTGTAAAGCTTGTTTGATTCTAGGCAACGAATAATGAAAATCCACTTTTGCACTTAAAAAATGATCATCCGTCAGAATTAAATGCCGAACATCTACCCAACCATTACTTTGTCCTGTAGCTAATAAAGCATAATGTAATAAAGTAGAAGAAATTAATTCTCCATAAGCTAAAATTTTAGCCATTAACTGAGGGTCTTCTACCCGTTCAACGCGTAAATCTTGTTTTAAACCCCAACAAAAATCCTCTAAATCTTCTAAAAATTGGTCAAATAAAACCGGATCCGTAACCAACTGTTTCGCCATCAACAAATGCCGATTAAAGATCGCTTCAACTAACGAAACATCTTTTTTTAACGATAAGCTGGTTAATTGATTAGTAACTTCCGATAAAGCAGAAGCTACCACTAGTACCGATTGTTGCTGATTTAAAGCTTGCACAATCCGTTTTAAAGTTCTGCCCATCGCTTCTACGTTGCCTAAAGAAGTACCCCCAAATTTCATGACTAACATAACTTTTCCTGCTGAGCAATTGCAAACAATTTAACCAAACGATCAACCCCTAACCTTAATTCTTCTTCGGTAATTTTTTCCGTTAAAGTATGAGCATCTAAAATCGAACCTGGCCCAAATAAAATTTTATTCGGTACTTTCGTAAAATAAGCAGCATCTGAAGTAAAAGCGGCTACTTTGGAAGGTAAACCGGCGAACGTTTTTAATTTTAACGGAGCTGTCATCGCGTGACCTTCTAAGCGATCTGCCACCGAATATTTAGCGGGCAATAAAGTTGCTAACAACTGATGAGTAGCAAAAGTCGTCCGGAAAAAAAGTTGACCGCTACAACGATCTGCCACTACGTTCATCAAATTGTTCGTTGATAGATGGCTAAAAATATAAGTAGTTTCGCCTAAAATTGCGTCTATTGGAAATTTAACTTGCTTTAAACGTTCCGCCCAAGTTAAATAGCGTTCGATCGCGTCTACTTTAGGATAACCCGAATGAGAGGCATAACCAGTAAACGTAAAATCTACTAAAAAAGTACCTTTAGTTGCCGTAATTAGATGATTATCCGTCGGTTCTCCAACGATAATTAGCTTTGTTGCTGATAATTGCGTATTTGCTGCTTTTGCTCCATCGCTACTACTTTCTTCTCCTACGACCCCCAACCAACCAAAATTATAGTATCCTTGTTTTAACAAAGCTTCACAAGCTAAAATTTGGGCGACGATCTGCCCTTTTGCATCACAAGTTCCTCTTCCAGTAAAGACCCCTTTCTGCACAACTTTAAAAGGGAAATAAGGAGCAACCGTATCTAAATGGGTACAAAATAAAATTTTAGGCACCCCCCAAGTTACTAAAAAATTATGTCGGGTACCTACCGGTTGCAGAGTAACGTGTGCCTGTTTGAAATAATGCTGTAACCAAAAAAGCAGGTTATCCTCTTTACCAGCCGTTGTTTCTACGTTCACTAATTGTTCTAAAAGGGCTAAATTAAACATGTCACTCCTTTTGCTACTTTTTGCGGTAAAGCTCCTGTTAAACTAACTTGTTGATCATGTATACAACGTACTTGCACCTCAAACGGACCATACTTCACAAGCGCCTCGGGTAAGCCTAATAAAACCGCATTTAAAAATCCTACCGACATCGCTCCCGTACCACAAGAAAGACTTAAACCTACCCCTCGTTCCCAAGTAGTAAGTTCCCAAACGTTTTCTCCCATACGAGTGACGAAATCCACGTTAGTTCCATTTTGAAAATAAAAATGTTTGGCCAATTTTTCCCCTATTTGATCTAAAGCATGTAAAGCTTGCGGGCGATCTAAATACACGATGAAATGGGGGACTCCTACCGTTAAATAATAACCTTCTACCCCGAGATTTAACGGAATGATCCGCGGAACCTTATTTAAATTTAAAGTTACCCGTACTTGATCAGCCAAACGTTCTAATTTAACTTGGCCCGCTAACGTTTCTAAGTCTACCGGTTGCATATGGCGCGCTAAAAGCACCGCTAAACATCGAGTAGCATTTCCACACATTTCCGCTTCAGAACCATCTCGATTGAAAATCCGCATTTGTTTTTGATTATATAAAACTACCCCATCCGCTCCAATGCCAAAATGGTAATCGCATAATTGCACGATCTGTTCTTTAGTTATGACGTCGCTATAAACATCTTGTTGCATTAAAAAAACAAAACTATTTCCAAAACTATGCATTTTAATAAATTTTTTCATTTACATCTGCTCTACTAACGGAATTCCTAATAACGATAAACCTATACTTAAAACTTTTTCGGTCGTATGCGTTAAAGCTAACCGTGAATTATCCGATAAAATATTACAATGTTCGTAAAATCGCATAAAAATTCCCGCTAATTCATAAAGATAACTACAAATTAAATGCGGACAAGCTTCTTTAGCTGCCTGTTGTACCGTCTCGCGAAAAAGCAATAATTTTAAAACTAAATGCCGTTCGTAATCGTTAGTAATCTGTATGTTCGCTACAGAAATAGTTGGTTGATCCGTTTTACGCAATAAACTTTTAATTCGCACTAATGCATATAATAAATAATTAGCCGTATTCCCTTCAAAAGCTAACATTTGATCGAAATCAAATTGGTAATTACTTAACCGATTTTTAGCCAAATCTGCATATTTAACCGCAGCAATTCCTAATTTTTCGGCCAATTCTTTTAAATTGTCAACTTGACAGTGCCGTGCTTCTAAAAGAGTTAAGGCTCTTTTTTCCGCCTCATCTAATAAACGGTCTAATTTTACCGTCCCTCCGTTACGAGTTTTGAAAGGTTTTCCGTCTTCACCTAACATCATTCCAAAAGCAACGTGTTGACAGACCGTACGTTGTAATTTACCTGCTTTAGCTAACGTACAAAATAATTGCTGCATATGTAAACTTTGACGTGCATCGATCACGTATAAAATTAAATCCGCTTTTAAATTATCAATCCGATCGTAAGCAGCAGCTAAATCGGTAGTAGCGTATAAATAACTGCCATCTTGCTTACGGATAATAAACGGACCGTTTTTGGCTAAGCCCGTTTCTTCCTCAAAAAAGACGCATACCGCTTGCTCATTAATAACGGCAATTTGTTGTTTTAACAATTGATCTACGATGATCGGTAATTGATCGTTATAAGCGCTCTCTCCCCAAATATCTTTTTCTTCTAACTTAACGCGTAAACGTCGATAAATTTTCTGACAATGTTCAATCGAGATTTGAATGAATTTTTCCCATAAAGCATAAATTTTAGGCTCTTTATGTTGCAACAAATGAACGTAATGGTGAGCCAACGCAACAAATTGCTCGTCTTGGTCAAAACGGATTTTAGCCGCGCGGTAAAAGCTCTCTAAATCTTTTAATTCTAACGTAATTTGTTCTGCAGATAAAGTAGACATGTAAGCTAATAGCATCCCGAATTGAGTACCCCAATCGCCAACGTGGTTACGTTTAATTACTGCGTTTCCTAAGAACTGATGTATTCTTACTAAGGCATCTCCAATAATCGTACTACGAAGGTGACCAACGTGCATTTCTTTCGCTAAATTAGGAGAAGAATAGTCGATTACTACCTTTAATTTTTGAGCAGGTACTTGTAAACATTCGTTTAATTGATTAATTAAAAATTGATCATTAAGTCGTAAATTAATAAACCCTGGACCAGCTACTTTAGCTTCTTGAACAATATTTTGAGGTAAATTTTCTGCTATTTTTTTAGCTAAAATCTGAGCATTTTGTCGTGTTTTTTTTGCAATAGCCATCACCCCATTAATTTGGTAATCCCCGTACATTGGATCAGCCAATTTAACGATGGGTTCCCCTTCAAAACCTAAACGGGAAAAAACCCCTCTAACCATTTCGTTCAAGCAATTCAACATGTCTTTCGTTCTCTACTAAAGTCCTAGATAGACTCCTATAATGGCAAAAAAAAAGCCAAGAGTAAATAGCCGTTTTTTGCGTACTCCTTAAAATTACTAATCGCAACGAGTTCAAAAACTAAGCCGTATTAATTTTACTTGCATTTTTTTTTAATTAAGCTAAATTAGATACGTTTGGGGCTATAGCTCAGCTGGGAGAGCACTTGCATGGCATGCAAGGGGTCAGCGGTTCGATCCCGCTTAGCTCCACCAATAATTTATCGGTATATTTCCTTTTTCAGGAAAAATTAGCCTGTTATCTGACGAAAAAACGCTCCATCAACTTAAAATTCAAAATAAATCCATCGTTTAAAGAAACGTATGAAGTTTCATTATTCCCCCATCATCACGTTCGTCGTCAAACCCCAAAATTCATCTCCTTCCTCAGAAAAACGACTTAGTAAATCAAAAATAAACAAATTAATGCAAGCCACTGTCTTTTATCCCCGTTAAGTTGTTAACTATCAATTATTCGTTAAAAACGTAAGATTTCCGATTTTTTCACGTAAAGTTTAACAGTCACAAAATCACATACGCTACTTTTAGACCTTCTATAAAAAATTTGTTGCTTCTTAAATTATTCTTAGGTCTTTTTATTACGATCCCCTTTTACTAAGCAAAAAAACGACTATAAAAAATAAAAATTTAATTCAAAAAGCAGCTTTATTTTTTAATAAAATTAATAGCGATAACGACCGCATCATAAGGGGGAACTTCAATAAATGCGTGACCATATTTTTCTACTTTCACTACAGGACCAGTAATTTGTGCCGCATTTAGGTCACTTAAAACTAAATTATAATATTCCCCTTCCGGTAAACCAGTATTAAATTTACGAATTAAAGGTTCCGACGTCGCGTTAATAATCACAAAACCTCGTACCACCACCGCTTCTTTAAGTTGTTCCGTTGCTCTTGCAAAAGCAATTTGATTGCCGTTACCCCAAACGTTTACCACCCCCAACGCATTTTGCATTACCTTATGAAATAAAACCATGTTAGCAATGGCTTCCCAACGATGTTGAGCTACCCATAAAGAATCCCGATCAAAACAAGTATTTCGATCCTTTTGCCAAACGAAATTCGCCGGATAAGGATCGTCATGACTCTTAAAACGGAAACTAGACATAATTTTAGGAATTCCAAAAGGCCAAGCCAACATAAACACGTAAGCTAAAACGTAACTATTGTTCGGCGATCGGAAATTTAACATATTATCCATCATTCGTTCCGTATCGTGATTATCGATTACGGTAATTGCCCGATCCTCTGGATAATGGAGCCAAGAACTCCCAAAAGCGTACTCAACCAATTTTTGCAAATTATTATTTCTACCTAAAAGAGCATCTGCTAAAAATTCTCCGTATTTAAAAGCCGTTACTGCTCCTACACGAAAATATTTTGCCAAAAAACTATACAAATCAATGCCCATCGTCGAACCAACGTAATATTCTTGGTATAGATAAGGCTGGTAATAATCCCGTGTATATAACCCTTCAAAAATTGTTTCTACCGCACGAATGTTTAGGTGTTTAGCCGCATCGATTCTAAAACCATCGACCCCAAACGATAATAATTGTTGTACGTATTTACGAATAACCTGCTGCACATGAGGTTTCGTTAAATTTAATTTGGGAAGATTTAAAAAATCGTAATGCTCTAATCGCCAAATACCTTCAAAACTACTATAATCTTCGTTTTGAATGTGTTTATTACTTCCCGCACAATAATGGTAAAAATCATCGTATTCAAAATAATCGTGATCTTCGTTTAAAGGGCCATAATGATACAAACTAAATTCCGTTCCGTTTGTTCCTTGATTGACCGCTGCTTCCGGTTTAAATTCGCCCATGTGGTTAATAACTAAATCAACGTAGATTTTTAAATTGTAACTATGACAAAAGTCGATCATCTCTATAAAATCTTCTACCGTCCCGTAATAATTACTTAATTGATAACTAACTGGTTGATATACTGCCCACCACGGAGCACCTGGACGCACCACGAATTCTTGAGGAGGAGAAATTTTAATAGCGTCAAAACCATGTCTAGATAAAAAAACCGCTTCCCGGGTAATATCTTTCCAACGCCAACCTAACATTACTAAAATGGAACTAGGTTTTTTTACCTTAACATTTACAGAAGAACTAGTCAGTGAATTTTTTAACCATTGTTCCGTCCGACAATGGACATTTCGAGATAAATATTGTGTTAAACTAGATAATAACCGTTGCACAATTTGTTTTGCTAAACTTTCGTTCGCCTTAGCCAAACGACGGTAATCGATCACTAACACTTTCGTTTCTGTTTTAGCCGTTACCGTTGCTGAACGGCGCATATTTAAAATAAATCCTACTTCCCCAAATAAATTACCCGTTTTTAACGAACTTAAATAAACCGTTTTTTGTTCTGCCGATTGTTTCGTAACAGTTACTTCTCCGGCTAAAATTAAAAAAATTTCTTGCCCCTCTTCCCCTTCTAAAACGATTTTTTCCTGTTGCTGATATAACTTAGTCACCGCATGTAGCAAAATAAACTGCCGCTCTTCAGCGTTTAAACGTTCGAATAGGTAAAACGGCGTTAGGCGATCCTTCATCATAAAATTACCTCATTATTTGTTAATAATGTAACAAAAATTACCTTGATAACCAATTATTAATTTAACCTGACAATGATTAAAGAATCCCTGAACATTAAACCTTTACAACCAAAAATGGTAAATTTCGGTAATGTTTACCAGCTTTGCTTTTAATTTCTTTTGATATAAAGCACAAGCGGATGAATTATCGGCTTGTGTTTTAATTTGAACCGTTAAAAAACCTAATTGTTCGAAAATTTTTTGCCCGGTCAACAATAAAGCATAACCGATGCCTTGATTTTGCACTTGTTCGTCCACTGCCAATAAATCTATTCTCCCCAACGGATATTGACCTTTTAAAATTAGAAAACCCTCTATTTTCTGCTTACGTTTATAAACCAACACTTTTAACGCTTCCTGTTTATATAAAGCATTATAGATCCAAGACTGATAAATTGCTTGACCCGCATCCCTTGGGAAACGCTGATCTTTTGTGAAACGACTATTGAGCAAAATTGAGTAACCTAGCGTTTGTAAAGCGGATAAATCTTTTAAAGCCGCTTCTGAAATATCAGCTGCTGCTTTAGTAAATAAAGAAGTTTTTAAATTAACCAAGTAAGTATTCATCGTACAAACGAAATCAGTATCGTAACTTTCTAAGTTTTGGTTATTTTCTAAATACGCTAATTTCACCCCTCGTTGTTTTAAATCGACTAAATAACGAGGCAACGTTTGGTTAGTTAAATCATCGATTAAAATTTTAGCTACCGAAAAACCTAAAATCTCACTATCTAAAGGTAAGATTTTAAAATAATTGTCGGTTATCAATTTTTAGCTCCTCATAATCGAAACGCGTTGTCTCTTCGGGAACGGTCCCCGTTATAAAAATTTCGACGTTAGCATTTTCAGTCGTAATATTTTCGGTTAAACCCGTTTGAGCGTTCACCGTTGCCGTCACTACCGTTTCTGGACGTACCCAATGGTTTACAGGATAATATCGCAACGCTTCTTCCATAAATTTTACCCAAATCGGTAATGCTAAACGCGCTCCATATTCATGAGTAGACTGCGGTTGATCAAACCCTGACCATACTACGGCTAATAAATCTGGATTATACCCTACAAACCAAGCATCTAATAAATCGTTAGTTGATCCGGTTTTACCGGCTAAATCTTCTCGTTTTAAAATTTTAGCTCGTCTACCCGTGCCTTGGTCAATCACTCCTCTTAAAACGTCGTTCATCAAATAAGCATTCGCTTCGTCAATTACCCGTTGTGCTGGCTGACCACGTCCAGTTAGTTTTGCTTCGTACGGTTTAGCTTTAAATAACGTTTTCTGCCCTTTTAAATCGTACCGATCAATTCTATCAATTAAATAAGCAACTGTACGGTAACCTCCGTTCGCAAACACCGCGTATCCTTCCGCTATTTTTAACGGAGTATAACTGCCACTACCTAACGCTAAAGATAAATTATTAGGCAACTCGGTTGCTTTATTAAAGCCAAATTTTTGTAAATATTGTTTTGCGTATCTAATACCGATATTTTGCAATACTCTAATAGTAACTAAATTTCTCGACGTCACGATCGCCTTACGTAACGTAGTTGGGCCATAAAATAGTCCTGAATCATTTTGAGGACGCCAAGTTTTACCTTCCGTAGTAACAACCAACGGCGAATCATTGACTACCGAAGCTAACGTATATCCTTTATTTAAAGCCGCTGAATAAACAAAAGGCTTAAAAATTGATCCCGCTTGACGTTCACTTTGGGTAATGCGATTTAACCCCCCTGGTTCTAAAAACCAACCTCCACATAAAGCTTTAATTGCTCCAGAATTAGGTTCTAAAGCTAATAAAGCCGTTTCTAATTTAGGGATTTGGATCACAAACCATTCGTTTTTATAAAAAACAATCCGAATTAAATCTCCTTTCTCCCATTCGTATTTAGCCCAAAGATACCCGCTTGGTTTAATTTTAACTAATTCCTGGTTATTTCGATATACTAACAAAGTATCGTCTTGATAACCTTCTACCACGGCTAATTCTAATTGGTTAACGATTAAATTTTGGTGCATAGATAGTTGCTGAACGTCCTCCAATTTTCCTTCTGGACCTCGGTAATCGTGACGCATTTCGTAATCTAAAACTCCTTCCCAAACGGTCTGATTAGCCCTCTGCTGCAATTTAGAATTAATGGTCGTCCAAACGACGATTCCCGCCTCATAAATCGTTTCGCCAAATTTTTCTAACAACGCATTTCTAACCATTTCCGCTACATATGGCGCTTTCAACCGGTCTAGTTCTTTTTTAACCGGTACGATCTCTTCCCGTAAAGCCGCTAAATATTCAGCTTCTGAAAGATGGTTACTTTCTAACATGCGTAATAAAACGTGTTCCCGGCGTTTCATCGCTGCATTAGGATTAACTAAAGGATTATCCCGGGATGGAGCTTGCGGTAAACCAGCAATCATGGCCATTTCGGCCGTAGTTAATTCTTCTAAATTTTTCTGGTAATAAACTTGAGCGGCAGCGGCAACTCCATAAGCTCGATTCCCAAAGTATATTTTATTTAAATATAATTCTAAGATCTCTTCTTTCGTTAAATTATGATCAATTTTAATAGCTAATAATATTTCGTTAAATTTACGAATAAAAGTTTTTTCACGGTTTAAAAAGAAATTACGTGCCACTTGCATCGTAATCGTGCTAGCTCCTTGCGATTTTTTCCCTGAAGTTAAAAATAAACGCACCGCTCTTAATAAGCTGTAAAAATCAACGCCTTGATGTTCATAAAAACGCCGGTCTTCGGTATCCAAGACCGCCCAAATTAATTTAGGAGGAATTTGGTCTAAAGTAACAGGGGTACGTTTTCTTTCGCCGAATTCCCCAATTAATACCCCATCTTCAGTATAAATTTTTAACGGCACCTGTAGACTAACTTCCCTTAATTGATCGACCGGGGGCAGACACCAAATAGCGTAAATACTAACCAGGCATAATAAAATTAACCCGACAAAAGAACAACTAAATAAGTATAAAGCTACATTTTTCCAACCACGCATAAAGAGCAGTATAAAACAAATTTACTTAAACTCAAGCCTTAATAATTAACTAATCGGTAAAAATTCATTAATATTTTTTTTGCCCTTGTTTTTTACTGATCACTATCGACTTTCTAACCCGTTTAAGATACTATCTAATCAGCTTAATTAATGATTATTCAATATGTTATACCAAGAACTTGATGCTTCTTTTAAGAAAATTATACGCATTACGTTACCCATTTTATTAGTAACTTTAACTTCTTCCTGCATGATCGTGACGGATCGTTTAATTTTAGCTAAAACTTCGGTAATTGCGATGAACGCCGTAGGAATCAGTAGTAACTTCGTTTTAATTTTTACTTATTTTATTACTTGCGTGGCTTCCTTCAACGAAATTTTCGTTGGTCAATTAAACGGTGATAAACAATACCAGAAACTAGCTGGCCCAACTTGGCAAATGATTTATTTTTCTTTAGCGGCTTCTTTAATTCTTTTCGTCCCTTTGGCCTATTTTTCCAGAACCTTAAATTGCTTACCTGCTGCTTTTTATGCCGACGGAGTAACTTACCAACAAATTCTTTTTTACTTCGCTTTCCTTCCCACTTTATCTGCCTCTATTGCCGGATTTTTTGTTGGACAAGGAAAAACGACGATCGTTTCCATTGCCGTCGTTTTCGCTTGTTTCGTTAATTTAATTTTAGACGTTTGGTTTGTTTATCTTCTTCGTTGGGGAGTACGTGGCGCAGCTATAGCTACGGTCATTGCTCATGCTGTAGAAGTCCTTCTTTTGAGTACGGTTTTTTTTAACGCTAAAAATCGTCAATATTTTGGTACTTGCACTAATTGTAGTTTGCAATTCGATTTAATGTGGAAAATTATTAAAATCGCTTTTCCAACAGCATTAGGAATTTCTTTACTTTTACTCAGTAGATGGAGCATCCAAATTATCGTTGGTAAACTACCGGTCGTACAATCTACTTTATACAACTTAGGTTTATCCGTTTATTTATTTTTAGTATTTATTGCTGACGCGTTAAACCGCGCCATTGCTGCTATTACTGCTAACCTGATTAGCCAAAAAAATTTACAAGGCATTAAGATTACTTTTCACCGTTTTTTAATTATGATTACCACTTTCTTTGGGTTAATTGGTTTGATTAGTTGGTACTTTTTTAACCCGATTTTAAATTGGGCAACGTCATTACACGTTGATTTAATTCCTTTTAAAAACGAAATAACTACGATTTTTATCTTAGTTTTCGTCAGTACTTTTTTAGAATCGTGTTTTAACGTTATTTGGGGAATTTTAAGTGCTGGAGGGGATACTAAATTCCCAGTTTTAACTAATTTAACTAGTTTAATTTCTACCGTTATCTTACCGGCTCTTATTTTATTAAAAACCGGTTATTTATCTTCCAGCGTAACTATTTATCAATTTTTTGGCCTTTGGGCCATTATCTGTACCCTCCTTTTTTATCTGCGCTACCGCAGTTTAAAATGGTATCGTTCGATAATTTAGCCTTTAATACGCTTTCATCCTCGGTTATTGTTATTTAGCGGGAACACTATATTTAGCATCTCTGGTATTCTTGCTACTATGTTAGCATGACCGCCAACCGCAACAATTAACCCACCAAACAAACCCGTTGCCATATTTTTCGTAAGCACGCAATAATCTAATTTTCTGTAACCAAAAAGATGAGAACCAGTAGTCGTTACAAACGTAATTGCAGATGCCACTAAAAAAAGAGTAGGATCACCAGGAACAAAAATGCCAGCAGCAAAACCACCAGCCACTATGCCCAAAGCTCCTATCGCAATAGTAGTTTTTATTAAAAATTCATCCGTACTCATATCGCATCCACCACCTACGACGCATTGCATATCGTTTGCATTTAATAACCTAACGCTTGAATTCATAATCGCACCAATTACTTAAATTATAACGGCTCACTTATATGATGCTTACATAAGAGAATTATTATTTTAAAGTTACAACACGCTTATTAAATGATTTATTTAATCAAACAAAATATTAAACAGTCGAAGATGATTATTTTATTTAGGAACGCTGTTATTCATAATTTATAAATAATGAATTTTTATTATATTGATCTTAACGACAAAGTCTATAGGTTATTACAATAATAAAGTAAATTTTTGAAAAATAACTGTAAATAATTTACTTAGTAATAGATCATCATATTTTTATAGCTTCCGTTATTATATGATATCGGTATTTAAAAAAAATGATCTCTATGAAAAAAATCGTCTTCACCATCAGTTTATTATATACACTACAAGTTTTTGGCCATGGGGTAAAAACCTACGAAACGGAAGCTAATCAAATCACGACTCCTACTCCATACGAAGTAAAGACGAACACGATCCAAAACGTAGAAAAATTAACCCAAATCGAGCAAGAAATTAATCGCCTCAATAACTTGCTATCAAACCTTGTAGTTACTTATCCTGATTGCCATTCGTTTATTATGGCCCACGATATGAATACTCCTGTTCCTTCTGGTTACCGTAATCAACATTCGCAAGACTTAATGTGGACCTATAAAAATAACTACGATGACTTTCGCTTGTTCGTGAGTTTAAACGCAATTCCTCCAGGAAAACCAGCAAAATGTTATGTCAACCATATTGTTTCTGGTCGAGAACCTTACGGAGAAACGGCCCAAAGAAAGTTATTTGGGAATGACCAGTTTTTAGTCCCGAAAGGAGTACAAGGTCACTTACTTTCTTCACCTGAATATTATTGTGGTCAACAGTTATTTATCACGGTGACTGAATTATATACCAATAAAGTCATCTATACCGAATTACCTGTTCCTAAAAAAACAGATATCTCCCTACCTTTCTCTAATGAAGAAAATCAGTTATTTCAAATTCAAATCAAACGCACTTGGCAAAATCCTGTGGATCATTATTACCTGTGTTGCCCTCATGCTCGTAATATCAAAAGTCACCATTGTGCAGTAGACCGCATTAACAACGACGCGCGCGGAGCAATTCTTTTCTACGTAGATCATATTACTTTAGATACGGAAAAACGAGATCGAATCCTAAAACAAATCGAGCAACTACAAAACGAATATCACCATTTAGAAGAAATAGTAGTGCTTGATGATTTAGATTTTTAATGGTTTTCGTTTTAAATTTACTTAAAAAGTATCTGATAACTTGTATTTCTAACCGTTTTATTTTATGGTTTAAAATTATCTATCAGTAAAAACGTATGCGCAGAAAAATTATTGTCACTTCAGGTTTAATTTACGCTAACGGTGATCTACACCTTGGTCATATTTTAGAATTTATTCTAACCGATATTTGGGTTCGCTTTCAAAAACTAAAAGGAGAAGAATGTTATTACTTTAGCGGTGAAGATACCCATGGTACTCCGATCATGATTAATGCCCAAAAACAAAAGCTAAGTGCAGAAGAATTAATCGCTAAAGTACGTTTACCTCACCTGCAAGATGCCCAAGATTTTTACATCAATTTCGATGAATATCATTCTACTAACTCAGCAGAAAATTTAGAACTAACGCATACTTTTTATCATCGTATTAAAGCAAAAAATGATTTTTTAACGAAAGAAATAGAACAAGCTTTCGACCCTAAAATTAATCTTTTTTTACCCGATCGTTTCGTAAAAGGAACTTGTCCAAAATGTGGAGCGCAGGATCAATACGGAGACAATTGCGAAAGTTGTGGTGCTTCTTATAATCCGTTAGAATTACTTAACCCCGTTTCCACTTTGTCTGGAGAAACGCCTGTTTTAAAAAAAACGAAGCACCTTTTCTTTAACCTAGCTAATTATCAAACTTTTCTAAAAGAATGGTTACCGAACGTAGTACCAGAAACCCTTTATCGTAAATTAACGGAATGGTTTAAGGCCCCTTTAGCTCCATGGGATATTTCTAGGGATGCTCCTTATTTTGGCTTTCCTATCCCTTCCTTACCTAATAAATATTTTTACGTTTGGTTTGATGCTCCCATTGGTTATTTAGCAAGCGCTAAAGCTTTTAGCAAGAAACACGCACTAAATTTCGACCTAGATTGGGAACCGGACAGTTCCACTGAATTATACCATGTAATTGGAAAGGATATTTTATATTTTCACGGTCTATTTTGGCCTGCAATTTTAAAAAGTGCTGGCTATCGCTTACCTAACGCGTTAAAAGTACATGGTTTTCTCACCGTTAACGGTGAAAAAATGTCTAAATCGCGCGGTACTTTTATCTTAGCACGTGATTATTTAAATCTTTTTGATGCGGAATACCTACGTTTTTATTTAGCTGCTAAGTTAAACGGGTCCGTTGAAGATTTAGATTTCAATTTAGAAGAATTTGTACAACGTAACAATAGCGACTTAATCGGTAAAATTATCAATATTGCCAGTCGGCTAAGTAAGTTTATTGCCCGAGATTTTAACGACCAACTAGCTGCAATCGATCCCCAAAATGAACTTTGGCAAGCTAGTTTAGCTTTAATTGAACCCGTTAATCAAGCGTACGAAAAAAGTAATTTTGCGTTAGTGATTAAACTAACTTTAAAATTAGCCGATTTAACAAACCAGTTTATTGATCAGGCAAAACCTTGGACTTTAACTCAAGGTTCCTCTACGTTACATCAGGTAGTTAGCTTAGGTTTAAATTTATACCGACAAATGATCCTTTTTCTAAAACCTATTTTACCGAAACTAGCCGAAAAAAGTGAAAAATTACTCAATGATGGACAAATTTTCGTTTGGACAGATTTAAATCAACCGTTAACGGCTCGTAAAATTAATAAATTCGAAACGTTAATGACGAGAATTGATCCAAAGAAAGTCAATTTATTGATCAAACCATGAAAATTTCATCGTTAATCGCTAGTGGCTTGGGTATAGGGTACTTACCTAAAATGCCCGGTACTTACGCTAGTTTAGCGACGATTATCGTTTTAAAAGTTTGCTGCCTTGCTCGTTTTAACGTTCTCATCGCTATTATTAGTATTATTACGCTGGTGGGTTGGTTAGCCTTAGCTTCTTTACCTGCTACTTTAACTAAAACTGATCCCTCTTGGATCACCATTGACGAAATAGCGGGACAAGCAATTACTTTACTTGGTTTTTACCCTTATTACCCTACTACTTGGTCAGCTTTTTTGCTCTCTTTTCTGTTGTTTAGATGTTTAGATATTTTAAAACCTTTCCCGATTAGCTACCTAGATCAAATTAAATCTTTACACGGCATTATGTTAGACGATATTGTCGCTGGAGTATTAGCGGCCACAATCCTCTTTTTCTTTCGTTGTTTTTAAAGCTAAAGAACTTCTTTTTCCCCAAAATAACTGGCGTATAAATTCTGACGCCAAATGATCTCCGCACCCTAGCCTAAATATACGTAGCGATTTAATATCAATTTTTGTTCAAAAAGTACCATTCGCTCTTAAAAACCCCTCACTTACTTTAGATTTGTCCGCAAGTCCAGTGAACATTAACTACCTCCAACGTTCAATAGCGATTTACCTTAATTAAAGCGCTTTTTCCTTGTCTCAAATTACTTTTCTTACCGCAAATTACCAATAACGTCAGAATAACTGCCTTCTTTTAGGATTAAATCCTCAATTAAAAACTTTTTTTAATTCGCGCCCAAGGTTATCCCGAAAAAAGAATGATCGGATCAATTCAAAAATAGGTAGATCAACTTTCTCATTGTTATGGTACAGAACGATATAATGAATTTTGTTTTCCTTTTGGTTTTTTAGAATTTATGGCAGCATTAAACTAGCTTTTCCTAAACCATCTCCTTCTCTTTTTTGCTAAAAAATAACTAACCAGAAACAATTAAGATCCTTGAAGTAAAACTACTCGTTAAATTAAAACGCAGTCCCAGATAACTCGCCACCTTCATTTTTCTGCTAACTTGACCAAACTCGTTTACTGTTCCTTTCCGTCCTTTAAAAGCTACAAAGCATTTTGCTGCTATTTTTCCCTTCGTCAAATCCAACCATTAATCAGACAAATTCGAGTTAATATTTGACCAATTAAAACGCCATATCTTAAATTTTTATTTAATTAGACTTAATAAAACCGTTTTTTTACCGAACACTCCTATTTATTTGCAGCAAAAAGCATTATTTATATTTAAAATTAATTAAAAATAACTATGTATAAAAAAATTAATCAAAATTTGTATTTAGCCAAAAAACAGGGAAAATCTTTTACCATTACCCAAAGAGAAAAAGATTGTATTGACTTGTTAACTAAAGGGTTTAGCATGAAAATGATTGCTCATGAGTTATTAATTTCGCCACGGACGGTCGAATATTATCTACAATGCGTTAAAATTAAATTAGGCTGCTCTTCGAAATACTTAATTGCCAGTTTTTTTCGTAACTTACCGTTAAAAAAAATCAAAGGCTCATCAAACGATATTAATACTGAAAAGTCTTAAATTGTTTGTTTTTTAAGAGAGCGATGCATAAGTAATTAAATTCCTTTTTTAGGTTCACCGTCTAAATGGATAAATTCAATATTTTTCACAAAATATTTATTCCATTTATTTGGATAAGCTCGTTTAAAAAAAATCTTTTTTATCCCACTTTGCACTAACAATTTAGTACATTTTTCACAAGGTTCATGGGTAACATAAGCAAAAGCTCCTTTCATTAAATCGCGATTGGCATGAATAATCGCGTTTTCTTCTGCATGCAAAGTACGAATACACCTTCCTTCTTCGTTAATTAAACAACCTACTTCCGTACAATGTTCAAAACCATGAATTGAACCATTGAAACCTGTCGCAATGATTAAATACTTCTGCACTAAAACACAACCCACGTTTAACCGCGGACAAGTGGAACGAGTCGATACTACTTCAGCAATATTTATAAAGTATTCATCCCATCCAATACGCATTTACTTATTTCTAAATGAATTTTTCTTAATATAACAAAACCACTAAGGATTAAGCAACTTTTATTTTACGCCTTAATAATTATTCACTAATTATTAGTTTGACTATGGATGTTCTCCTATGTTAGCATTAAGAAAATGATGATGAACCTACCTTATGGATCGTTATAAAATTAAGAGTTGTCTTTTGCAATACGTAATTATTCTTTATGCTTTATTTTTATCTAAAATAAACACTTCGACGTTATTTTTACAGCTGACGCCAAAAAAAGCCCCTTTTTTTACTTGTGGAAACATAGAAATTTTTACTAGCGTTATTTTAACTTGTATAACGCTATCGATTTTCCTTACGCGTAAAATTAAAGAGGTACCTACTAAATTATTCGTTTTTTTTTGTTAAGTGCTTTTTTCGGTCATTTAGTTTTTCTCTCGAAAACTGGTAATCCCTTCGTTTTTTCGATAATTGCTATCAGCTTAATCTTCGTTGCCATTTTTAATTTAGCGAAAATTTCTTTTGATGCTTTTGCCATCGGAGAAATCATTCTTCACTTAAAAATACCTTTTGCTTCCTTCGTAAAAACGGCTAATCAACCTTTATTAATGGTTAGTTTAGCCGTCCTCAATTTACTTTTAATTTGGATATTAATATGGCCAAAACAACACGTTCCCAATTAATTAGTATCGTCTTTTGGTTAACTACCCTGTTTTTTAACCAATTATTTACTACTGAATGGTTATATAGTTTTTCTAACGTACCTCTTTTTTGCCGTAAATTATCGTGGGTCTTGATCCTTTTACTAAGTGCGTTAATGCTGCTTTTTAGAATTAGCAAAAACCCTTTACGAGAAATAGTAACAGGAGCTTTTTTCCTCGTTATTTTATCGGTAATTGCTTTTTATTGGCAGTGGTTACCGTCACTTGGTTTAAAAATTCTATATTTTACGGGTCAAATAATTTATCTGCTTGTCCTTTTTAAGTTAGCTCGACTTTCGCTCGGCGCTTTTATTTTAGGACTGATCGTTAAATTTCTGAGTACGGCAGCTTTTATGTTAATCGGTAAAATTTTTGGTTTCCAGTTAGTCAACGTTTTTTTTATTAGTTTTATCGTAGCAGTAAATTGCCTGTTAATTTTAGCACTTCAAAAATTAAATTTTTTAACTGAAGAAAGATGATTAAACTACTTAGTGAACAAAAAACAAGCTTACCTTTAATTACCGGCGGTAATATTTTTACGTATAATCCTTATAAAGAAACCAAAAAATTATGTAAAGTTACCGACGTAGCTACGTGTAGGGGAAAATGTCGCATAACTATTGCGGGTTATATAGATGATGGATTAAAAGCAGATTCCGGATGGTTAGATTGGTGTTTAGAAGGATGTTACGAACGTTACGTTTTAGATTCCAAGAGCGATGAATGTAGAATGAGTACCGTTTGTTTATCCGAAAAAACTTGTTATATTTCCATGAGCGAAGCTCCAAACCCGGAAAAAATTAAAGAATATCATTTATAGAAAAACCCATTTGAGGTACATTGATAATTATCTTATAAACTACCTATTAACTTTCAGTGATACTTAATCGTGAAAATTAACGGTCGTATAATTACTTTCGTTAAAAATCCCTAGTAAAGTAAAAATCAAAAGTTCACTATCACAAAGTAAATTTTATTTTAACCTAGGATCTTTGCGGTCACTTAAAAAAACTTATGACCGCAGATCGCCTAATCTTTAAGCTAGTTACTAATTTCGCTTTCTCTTAAAGCCGTAGTTAAAGCTTCTTCCGCTTGTTGCTTCATAATATCTGCTAGTTCCGCTTCACTCCTTTGTTCTCGATGTTTCGCGTGATAAGCAAAACCGGTACCTGCAGAAATCAGTCGTCCAACGATGACGTTTTCTTTTAACCCCAACAAATAATCCCGGCGACCATTAATTGCCGCTTCCGTTAATACTCTCGTCGTTTCTTGGAAAGAAGCCGCAGAGAAGAAAGATTCCGTTGCTAAAGAAGCTTTCGTAATCCCTAATAACACCCGTTCGTATTTAACAGGATTCTTACTTTCTGCCAATAATCGCTTGTTCTCCAATTCTACAATTACTCGGTCTATTTGTTCTCCTTTTAATAATTTACTATCTCCTGGGTCACTAATAATTACTTTACGCAACATTTGGCGTAAAATTACTTCAATATGTTTATCGTTAATTTTAACCCCCTGTAAGCGATAAACGCTTTGTACTTCGTTAATGATGTAACTAGCTAAAACGTCAATCCCTAATAAACGTAATACGTCTTGAGGATCTGCTGGACCTTCAGAAATAGGTTCACCTTTATTAATCTGTTCTCCTTCTAATAAATTAACGTTACACCATTTATTAATTAATTCTTCGTGTACTACTCCATTTTCACCCGTAATTAATAAACGACGTTTCCCTTTGGTTTCTTTACCGAAAGAAACTACCCCCGAAATTTCCGCTAATAACGCCGGATCTTTCGGTTTACGAGCTTCAAATAAATCAGCTACGCGTGGCAAACCTCCAGTAATATCTCGCGCTTTCGATAATTCTAACGGCATTCGCGCGATAATATCTCCAGAAGCTACTAACATCCCATCTTCAATATGCAGAACGGCACCTACCGGTAAAAAGTAACTAGCCGGCATATTAGTACTACTAATAAATAAATCTTTCCCTTCTTCGTCTACTAGTTTAATCATCGGACGTAATTCTTTATGCCCTAAATTACGCTGCGTCATTGGAATAACCACAATAGTACTTAAGCCCGTGACTTCATCCATTTGGCGACGCATGCTGACTCCTTCCACCAGATCAACGAATTTAATTTTTCCTGCTACTTCGGTAATAATCGGTCTAGTATGAGGATCCCATTCGACAATCATTTGTCCGATCATACAATGCTCTTCGTCATGTACTTCTAACGTTGCCCCGTACGGAATTTTATACCTTTCTTTTTCACGACCATTTAAATCAATGACCGAAATTTCTCCCGAACGAGAAACGACTACTGATTTACCGTTACTTTGAGCGATCGTCTTTAAATTATGAAACCTAATCATTCCCGAAGATTTAACTTGGATACTGCTAATAGAAGATGCTTTAGAAACCGCTCCCCCGATGTGGAAAGTACGCATCGTTAATTGTGTTCCCGGTTCACCAATCGATTGTGCCGCAATAATACCAACAGCTTCACCAATATTGACCAAATGACCACGAGCTAAATCTCGACCATAACACTTACTGCATACCCCATGTAAAGTATTACAAGTGATTGGAGAACGTACTTTTACTTGGTCTACGCCATGTTCTTCAATCGTTTTTAATTCTTCGTTCCCTAACAAAGTATTACGCTTAATTAAAACGTTTCCTCTAAAATCGAGCAAATCTTCCGCCAAGACCCTACCCGCAATTCTTTCTACCAAAGACTCAACGATATCTTCCCCTTCAATTAAAGGTTTCATCACGATATAATCGTGGGTACCGCAGTCTTCTTCACGAATTACTAATTCTTGGGTAACATCTACTAACCTTCTTGTTAAATAACCAGAATTAGCCGTTTTCAACGCCGTATCCGCTAACCCTTTTCTAGCTCCGTGGGTTGAAATAAAATACTGTAATACGCTCAACCCCTCCCTAAAATTAGCTACGATTGGAGTCTCCATAATCGTACCGTCTGGCTTCGACATCAAGCCACGCATTCCCGCTAGCTGTCTAATTTGCGCTACTGAGCCTCTAGCCCCAGAATCTGACATTAAAAAAACCGGGTTAAAAGATTTTTGCGTGACGACATTACCTTCGCGATCCACTACCGACTCTACCGATAAATGCTCCATCATTACTTTAGCAATTGCGTCATTCGCCCTTGACCAAATATCAATGACTTTATTATATTTTTCCCCTTGGGTAACCAATCCTGAAGCATACTGTTTCTCGATATTTTCTATCTCTAATTCTGCCTTAGTAATGATCTCTTTCTTTTCTTCAGGAATGAGCATGTTATCTATTCCGATAGAAACAGACGAATCCGTCGCAAAACGGTACCCCATGTACATCAAGTGATCTGCTAATAACACCGTACTTTTCGTCCCTAATAAATGGTAACAATTACTTAACAGAGCAGAAATTACTTTTTTAGTTAACGGTTTATTAATTAACTCAAACGGTAAACCCTTTGGAATAATTTCCCATAAAATAGCTCGACCAACCGTAGTTTCGATTAAGCGAGTATTTTTTTGTCCTTCTAAATCAAATTCATCAATTCTTACCCTAATTTTAGCATGTAAAGCCACTTGGTTCGTATCAAAAGCACGTTTCACTTCTTGAATATCAGCAAAAACTCCACCTTCTCCTAACGCATTGATCTTATCTCTAGTCATATAATACAAACCTAAAACGATATCTTGGTTTGCTTCAATCACTGGGTCCCCATTAGCCGGAGATAAAATATTATTTGTAGACATCATTAAGCAACGAGCTTCCGTTTGTGCTTCTAAAGTCAAAGGTACGTGGACAGCCATTTGGTCACCATCGAAATCCGCATTAAACGCCGTACAAACTAACGGGTGTAAACGGATCGCTTTCCCTTCAATTAAAACGGGTTCAAAAGCTTGAATTCCTAGTCGATGTAAAGTAGGAGCCCGATTCAATAAAACAGGATGCTCTTTAATGACCTCTTCTAAAATATCCCATACTTCGGCTACCTCGTTATCCACCATTTTTTTAGCCGTTTTAATCGTATATGCTAATCCTTTAAATTGCAGTTTACTATAAATATAAGGTTTAAATAATTCTAAAGCCATCTTTTTAGGTAAACCACATTGATGTAATTTTAAAGTTGGCCCCGCTACGATCACCGATCGACCCGAATAATCGACCCTTTTTCCTAATAAATTTTGTCTAAACCTACCTTGTTTTCCTTTAATAATATCGGCTAAAGATTTTAAAGGTCGTTTATTAGCCCCCGTAATCGCTCTACCACGACGTCCATTATCTAATAACGCATCTACCGATTCTTGTAACATCCGCTTTTCATTGCGAACGATAATATCCGGAGCATTAAGATCTAGTAACCGTTTTAAACGATTATTACGATTAATCACCCTACGATATAAATCATTAAGGTCTGAAGTAGCAAAACGACCACCGTCTAACGGTACTAAAGGACGTAAATCAGGAGGTAAAACTGGTAAAACGGTTAAAATCATCCATTCCGGACGATTACCCGAATCTAAAAACGCTTCTAATACCCTTAAACGCTTCGTTAATTTTTTTACTTTAGTATCAGAAGTAACGTGTAATAATTCCTCCTTCACTTCTTGAGCCTGTGCTTGCAAATCAATTTCACTTAACAAGTAACGAATTGCTTCAGCTCCCATCATTACTTCGAAACCATCTCCAAAATCTTCCTGCGCTTTTAAATATTCTTCGTCCGATAGAAGTTGACCTTTATTTAAGGTAGTCAGTCCTGGGTTAACGACAATATAACTTTCAAAATATAAAATTTTTTCGATTTCTTTTAGCGTTAAATTTAATAGTAAACCAATCCTAGAAGGAAGAGATTTTAAAAACCAAATATGAGCCACTGGACAAGCCAATTCAATATGCCCCATCCGTGATCTCCTTACTTTAGAAACGGTTACTTCTACTCCACATTTTTCGCAAACTACTCCTCTATGTTTTAAACGCTTATACTTACCACATAAACATTCATAATCTTTAATCGGTCCAAAAATTTTGGCACAAAATAAGCCGTCCCGTTCTGGCTTAAAGGTACGATAATTAATTGTTTCCGGTTTTTTTACTTCCCCGTACGACCAGCTAAGGATTACTTCTGGAGAAGCTAAACCAATTTTTACCCTATCAAATCCTTCCGAATGAGCTTTTTTTACCAAATTCAATATTTTATTCAATGTTAACGCCCCCTAATTAATCATTTTCCAATTTAATATCTAAGCCTAAAGATTTTAATTCTTTCGTTAAAACGTTAAAAGACTCTGGCATGCCCGCCTCCATACTTTGATCTCCATCAACAATCCGTTTATAAGTCTTAGTTCTACCTACCACATCGTCCGATTTGACAGTTAACATTTCCTGTAAAGTATAAGCAGCACCATAAGCTTCTAAAGCCCAAACTTCCATCTCTCCAAAACGTTGTCCACCAAATTGAGCTTTTCCTCCTAAAGGCTGCTGAGTTACTAAACTATAAGAACCGGTAGAACGTGCATGCATTTTATCATCGACTAAATGATTTAATTTCAACATATACATAATACCTACCGTCACTGGTGAATCAAATTTCTTGCCAGTACGACCATCGTATAGAGTAGTTTGACCACTTTCAGGTAAACCCGCTAACTTTAAAAGTTCTTTCACTTCGTTTTCACTGGCCCCATCAAAAACTGGAGTAGCTACCGGAACACCATCTACTAAATTGTTAGCCAAAGTTAGTAATTCTTCCTCACTAAAATCGGATAAATTCACTTTGTTATTCGAACCTAAATCATAAACGCGTTGTAAAAACGCTCTTAATTCTTTAAGACTACGTTTTTCACGTAACATTTGTTGGATTTTTTCACCTAAACCCCGAGCAGCCCATCCTAAATTCGTTTCTAATAATTGCCCAATGTTCATACGAGAAGGCACCCCTAAAGGATTTAAAATAATATCGACCGGTTGACCATTTTCCATATAAGGCATGTCTTCAACTGGCGCGATCATCGAAACTACCCCTTTATTTCCATGCCTACCGGCCATTTTGTCCCCCACTTGGATACGACGTTTCACTGCTAAACTAATTTTTACCATCTTTAAAACTCCAGGTGGTAAATCGTCTCCTTGTTGCAATTTCTTCTTTTCTAGTTCTAATTTTTTATCGTATTCTTTAACTAATTGTTTAAAATGTTTATCAGATAATTCTATTTTTTTCGTAATTTCTTTATCTTCTACTACGACTTTAAATAAGTCTTCTTTATTAATATTCTTCAAAATTACGTTTGATAATTTTGTTCCTGCCTGCACATTGCCAATCGCTTTTTTCAAAACCTGGTTATGAAGTAATTCCTTAACCGCTTCGATCAACGCTTCTTTTTTAATCTTAAATTCACTCGCTAAATTTTCCTTAATTCGAGCTAAATTAGCCTTTTCTATCGATTTAGCTCGTAAATCTTTTTCTAAACCATCTCTCGTAAAGACTTGCACATCAATCACGGTTCCGCTTGCTCCAGAAGGTACTCGCAACGACGAATCCTTAACGTTAGAAGCTTTTTCTCCAAAAATAGCTTTCAATAATTTCTCTTCCGGCGTTAACTGCGATTCACCTTTCGGAGTAATTTTACCGACCAAAATATCTCCAGCGTTAACTTCAGCTCCTAAATAAACGATTCCATTTTCATCTAATCGACCTAACACTCCTTCATTCACGTTAGGTACGTCAGCCGTAATCTCTTCGGGACCTAATTTAGTATCTCTAGCCACACAAACTAATTCTTGAATATGGATTGTCGTTAATCGGTCTTCTTGCACTAACTTTTCGGATAGAATAATCGCGTCTTCATAATTATAACCGTTCCAAGGCATAAACGCGACTAACAAATTTTGCCCTAAAGCTAATTCTCCCATATCTGTACTAGGTCCATCAGCTAAAACGTCCCCTTTAACCACAACGTCTCCTTTTTTGACTAAAGGATGTTGAGTAATACAAGTACCCTGATTAGAACGTACGTATTTTACCAAATTATAAACATCTACACCCGCTAATTCGTCTGCAGATTCTTTCGGGTTAACTTTAATGACAATCCTATCACCACTAACCGTATCAACAATTCCCCCTCGTTTCGCCGTAATTACTACCCCTGAATCAACCGCAGCTTGTAACTCTATGCCCGTACCAATCAACGGCTTTTCCGCACGAATCGTTGGTACTGCTTGCCTTTGCATGTTTGAACCCATTAAAGCTCGTGTAGTATCGTCATGCTCTAAGAAAGGAATTAAAGCCGTAGCTACGGAAACAATTTGATTAGGCACGATATCCATGTAACTAACGTTCTCAGGACTAGACAACACAAACTCCCCGTTATAACGACACGGAATAGATTTACCGATTAATTTTCCGTTGGCATCTAAAACTACGTTTGCTTGAGCAATATAAACCTTCTCGTCTTCGATGGCCGATAAATAAGAAATTTCGTTAGTAACAACGCCATTTTTTACTTTACGATACGGAGTTTCGATAAAACCATATTCGTTAATCTGCGCATAAATAGCTAACGAATTAATTAAACCAACGTTAGGACCTTCCGGAGTTTCAATTGGACATAAACGACCGTAATGGGTAGGATGTACGTCACGTACTTCAAAACCTGCTCTTCCCCGCACTAATCCTCCTGGTCCTAAAGCCGAAATACGACGCTTATGCGTAACCGAAGTAATCGGATTATTTTGATCCATAAACTGCGATAATTGACCAGAACCAAAAAATTCCTTAATCGTAGCCGAAACGGGTTTAGCGTTAAATAAATCTTGCGGCATTAAATTATCTACTTCTACCATACTCAAACGTTCTTTAATTAAACGTTCTATCCTCGTTAAACCTATTCTAAACTGATTTTCTACCATTTCCCCTACGATTCTTACTCGTCGGTTTCCTAAATGGTCAATATCGTCTACGTTATCTTTTCCATCCCTAATCGCTACTAAAGTTTTAAGGACATCAACAATATCCTCTTTCGATAAAATACCTTCTCCTTTAAAATTTTTACGACCTAAACGACTATTTAGTTTCATTCGTCCTACATCTGACAAATCGTAACGTTCTGGAGAGAAAAATAGATTATGAAATAGATTCGTAACCGTTTCTTTCGTTGGAGGATCACCCGGTCGCATAATACGATAAATTTCTACTAAAGCCTCTAATTGATTAGAAGTATTATCGATCCGCAAAGTATCCGAAATATATAAACCACGATTTACATCGTTCACGTATAAAACTTCGAAAGCTTTAACGTTATGACTTAACAGCGTGTTCAGTAATTCTTCAGTAATGAGAGCGTTAGCCGTAGCCAAAACTTCCCCCGTTTCTTCGTCAATAATCGCTTTAGCAATTACCTTTTTCAATAAATATTCTTTCTCAATTACTAATTCCTTAATCCCGGCTTTTTTAATTAAATCAATATGACGTTGTGAAATACGCTTACCGGCTTCTAAAATCACGTTACCTTGTAAGTCTTTAATTTCAAATAAACTTAATTCTCCACGTAACCGTTCTGGAATCACTTTCAAGACAAACGCTTGATCTCTAATCGAATATAAATCTGTTTCAAAAAAAGATTCCAAAATTTCTTCGTTTGAATACCCTAAAGCTTTTAAAATAACCGTAGCAGGAATTTTACGTCGACGATCAATACGAGCAAAAATACAATTTTTAACGTCAAATTCAAAATCTAACCAAGAACCCCGATAAGGGATAATTCTGGCAGAAAAAAGTAATTTACCTGAAGAATGAGTTTTCCCCATATCATGGTCAAAAAATACCCCAGGAGAACGGTGCAACTGTGAAACTATCACCCTTTCAATCCCGTTAATGACGAAACTACCCGTGTCAGTCATAATGGGTAAATCGCATACAAAAACATCTTGTTCTTTGATCTCCTTAATAGCGTTTTTAACGCTAGCTCCTTCACTATCTTTTTCAAAGATCACAATTCTTAATTTAATTCTTAAAGGCAAGGTATAGCTTAAACCGCGATTTTTACACTCTTGAACGCTAAATAAACTTTCCCCTAAAGAATAACTAACATAATCTAGCTGGGCATTTTCAGTAATACTTAAAATAGGAAAAATACTCTTAAAAACCGCGTCTAACCCAGAACTAACTAAACTATGGTCTTTACCATACAATAAGCGTTGATAAGACTGTAATTGCATTGCTAACAAATTCGGCAATTTAATCATGCCCGGAAACTTTGCAAAACTCTTACGTATCCTCCGTTTAGCAATACTAGATAATTGACGATCAATATTTTCAGCAGTACCTCTATCTTGAATCATTAACAACTCCTCTCTCAGTTACTTGTATGGTATCTATCACAAAACCAAAAATTCTCCGTAACCAATATTACGGAGAATTTTCAATACCCTAAAAAACGATACAACTATTTTAATTCTACTGTCGCTCCAGCTTCTACTAACTTAGCTTTAATACTTTCTGCTTCATCTTTAGCTACGTTATCTTTAATAACTGAAGGTACTCCTTCGACTAGATCTTTAGCTTCTTTTAAACCTAAACCAGTAATTTCTCGTACGATCTTAATGACCGACAATTTATTTGCGCCGAAACTAGTCATTTCTACTTTAAAAGAAGTTTTTTCTTCTACTGCCGCAGTTGAACCAGCTGCAGGTGCCGCTGCTACCGCTACTGCCGCTGCTGCAGATACGCCAAATTTTTCTTCCATTGCTTTGACTAATTCTACTACGTCCATTAAACTCATTTGTGCAATTGCTTCTAAAATTTCATCTTTTGTTACTGCCATAAATCACCTCAATCAATAATTAAGCACTTTTTTTATCACGAATAGCTGCCACTGTTCGGACTAATTTACCATAAATTTCTTGTGTAGTTTGAGCTAACTTAGTAACCGGTGCTTTCAAAGTTAATAATAAACAACCCAAAGCTTGTTCCCGATTAGGAAGATTAGCAATTGCTTCTAAAGCATCTGCCGTAAATAATTTATTCCCTACAGCTAACGCTCTAACTTGCAATTTATCGTTATCTTTAATTGCCTCTTTCAATAAACGCGCTATTGCTCCCGGCTCGTTTTCAGCAAACATGACGAACACTGAACCTACTAAAGCTTCGTTTAAACAAACAAATTCGCTATCTGCTATAGCACGCTTTGCTAAAGTATTACGTACTACTTTCAAATAAATACCTTGTTGACGCGCCTGTTCACGAAGTTTAGCCATTTCAGCTACCGTTAAGCCACGATAATCAGCAACTCCTGCCGAAATTGCCTTACTGACTACATCAGCTAACTCACTAACAATTAATTTTTTATCTTCTATTTTCAGCACTTTTTACCTCCATTAAAATCAGCTCTTCAAAAAGCCTTCAGCCTTCACAGAAGACCCTTTGGTACCAATTATATAAAAAAAATATAATCCAGTACCCCCCTTAAAATGCCGTTTAATTCTTTACCACGGCACCGTTTATGTAGACTAGTAAAACCCTACTAATTAACTCTTCTTCAGAGATCTACAGTCTTCAACAGTCAGAGTATTCCTCTTTCCGTAGAAATCATTTTATTGATAATCAGTTATTTCCAAAACTAAACCTGGACCCATAGTACTGGATAATACTATTTTCTTTAAGTACATCCCTTTAGCCGTTGCAGGTTTTAATTTTTTCAATTCGTTAATTAAAGCTTTTAAATTACCTTCGAGTTGTTCACTTGTAAAATCTAATTTTCCTAAACGAGAATGAATAATTCCCCCCTTATCCGCTCTAAAAGTAACCTGACCACTTTTAGCATTTTTAATTGCCGTTGCTACATCAGTAATAACGGTTCCTAATTTCGGATTAGGCATCAGCCCTTTAGGTCCTAAAATCTGTCCTAATTGACCGATTAATCGCATTGCATCCGGAGTAGCAATTAAAACTTCAAAATCAATTTCCCCTTTTTTAATCTGCTCGGCTAAATTTTCAAAACCGATAATATCTGCACCCGCATTTTTGGCAATTTCTACGTTTTCTCCTTGCACAAAAGCCGCTACTCTTACTTTACGTCCGGATCCGTTTGGCAAAACCACCGCTCCACGCACTACCTGATCTGATTTAGTAGCATCGATCCCTAAACTAATACTTACTTCAACGGTTTCGTTAAATTTGACCGGCGGTAGGTTTTTTAATAAATCGATTGCTTCTGGTAAATGATATACTTTACTTTTATCAATCGTGGACAAAATTAATTTTTGCCTTCTAGAAATTTTAGCCATTGTTAACCTCCGTTACCTCAATACCCATACTACGTGCCGTACCAATTACGGTCTTTTTCGCCGCTTCTAAACTACTCGCTGATAAATCTGGCATTTTCGTTTTAGCGATTTCTTCCACTTGAGATAAAGTCACTTTTCCTACTTTTTTACTATGCGGAGTAGGACTGCCTTTTTCTAAATTAGCGGCTTTTAATAAAAGCACCGACGCTGGAGGAGTCTTAATGACGAAGGAAAACGTTCTATCTGCATAAACATCAATAATGACTGGTAAAGGCAACCCTTTTTCCATCTTCTGAGTTTGTGCATTAAAAGCTTTACAAAACTCCATAATATTAACTCCATGTTGTCCTAAAGCTGGACCTACTGGAGGAGCAGGATTAGCTTCCCCTGCTTTAACTTGTAATTTAATTTGCTTAACTGCTTTTTTTACCATTTTTACCTCTTCGAGGTTCAATCGCTACGCGCTCCCTCGTTATTTATTAATAATACTACGCTTTTTGAACTTGATTAAACTCTAATTCAACGGGCGTAGATCTACCAAAAATTAAAACCGATACTACCAACCGATTTTTTTCATAATTAACTACATCCACTACACCATCAAATTCCGCAAATGGACCGCTAACAATTCTAACAACTTCCCCCGCTACGAATAAAACTTTAGGTTTTGGTTTTTCTACCCCTTCTTGCACGCGGTTTAGAATTTCATCCATCTCTTTATCGGAAATCGGTACTGGTTTATTACCACTTCCTCCTACGAAACCTAGTACCCAAGTAATATTTTTAACTAAATGCCAAATTTCGTCATCCATTTCCATCTGCACTAAAACATATCCTGGGAAAAATTTGCGTTTACTACGGTACTTCTGTCCACCTTTCATTTCTACTACTTCTTCGGTAGGAACAATAATTTCTCCAAATTTATCTGCTACTTTATTAAAACGAATCTTATCTTTTAGATTATTCATCACTATCGCTTCTTTTCCCGAAGCAACTTGAACAATATACCATTTAATCTTTGGATTTTTTTCCATAATTATTTTAAAAATTTTAAGTAAATAAACCGATTACTTTCATTAAACAAAAATCAATTAACCATAAAATTAATGACGCTACTACTACTAATAAAGAAACTAATAACGTAACTTTTAACGTTTCATCTTTAGAGGGCCATACAACCTTCAATAATTCATTTTTAGCTTGCGCAATAAACGCAAACAGCCGTTTACCGTGAGCGGTAAAGCTACTACAGAAAACTATTAATGCCATACTCGCTAAATAAAAAAATATTTTTATCGTTTTAGAAAGCGTTTGATAAGATAAATTAACATAAACAATAACCCCAAACAGCAAAACGATTATTGTCCATAAAACTATATCTTTAATGAAACGACGATTACTGGCTGTCATAAAATCCTATATCTAATATAAACGATTCACCTTACAATTGAACGTGTTTAAAAATAAAATAATCTAAAAAATAAGTCAATTAATAAATTAACCTACATCAAATTATTGATTATTTTCGATCGGACGATCTACTAATTCAACAAAAGCCATTAAACTTTTATCTCCTGGACGCCAACCACATTTAATTAAACGTAAATACCCTCCTTGACGTTGTAGATAACGAGGACCTAGAACCGTAAATAACTTACTTACTACTTGTTCATCTAGTAGTTTATGAGCCACAAACCGACGGTTAGCCAAATTATCTACTTTAGCTCTAGTCAAAATTGGTTCAGCAAAACGACGTAATTCTTTAGCCTTCACTAAGGTCGTACGAATTAATTCGTGTTTAAATAAAGCATTCATCATGTTTTTAAACATTGCTTTGCGATGACTACTATTTCTACTTAATCCTTTACCACTATTACGATGACGCATATATATAACCTACTAGTATAAATTTTTATTTATCTTTTCCTTCTGGAAGATTTGGATTCCAATTATCTAATTTCATACCCAAAGATAAACCATTTTGTGCTAAAATAGTTTTAATTTCGTTTAACGACTTTTTACCCAAATTCGGCGTTTTTAATAAATCCGCTTCTTCCTTTTGCACTAAGTCACCAATTAAAAAGATATTTTCAATCTTTAAACAATTAGCAGAACGAACCGTTAATTCTAAATCATCTACCGAACGTTTTAATAAAGGATTAACCAATTCGATATCTTGATGCTCAACTTCTTTCTCCGTATTGCGCAAATCCACAAAAGCAGCTAATTGAGATTGTAAAATAGTAGCCGCTGCTTTAATCGCTTCTTCCGGAGTAATCGTTCCATTGGTTTCTATATCTAAGATTAATTTGTCTAAATCAGTCCTTTGTTTTACCCGAGCACTCTCTACTCGATACGCAATGTTACGTATCGGACTAAAAGAAGCGTCTAACAATAGTTCTCCCACTGCATTATTCGTACTTTGTTTATTATTTACTAAACGGTACCCTCGCCCTAAAGCGACTTTAATTCTCATTTCCAAAGTACTTCCTGGTAACAAATGCGCAATTACATGTTCCGGATTCATAATTTCTACCGTATGGTCTAAACTAATATCTTTAGCTAAAACCGGACCAGGAGCATCTTTAAATAAAACCAATTCCACTTCATCAACCGCATGTAATTTAAACACTACCCCTTTTAAATTTAATAAAACATTCAAAACGTCTTCTTGTACACCGGCTAAACTACTATATTCATGTAAAGCACCACTAATTTTTACCGAAACAGGAGCGGCACCTACCATGGACGAAAGCAAAATTCTTCGTAATGCATTCCCTAAAGTATACCCAAAACCACGTTCAAAAGGTTCCAAAACTACTTCTGCCTTATTTTCATCGATTTGTTTAACCTGAATAGCTTTAGGAGTCAACAAACTATTATAAAACATAAACCCTCGCAATTACTTAGAATATAACTCAATAACTAAATGTACTTTAAATTCAGCAGGATATTCTTCTACGTTAGGATAACGTAAATAAGTACCCTTTCTATTTTCAGCATCTAACGATAACCATTCAACAACCCCAACCTCGGTTTTATTTTTCAACGCGCTATTGATTCTCGCTTGATTTTTGCTTTTGGTTTTAACGCTGACAACATCTTGAGGTTTTAACAAATAAGAAGCGATGTTCACGATTTTCCCATTCACTAAAATAGAACGGTGATTCACTAATTGTCTCGCTTCCGCACGAGTAGCGGCAAAACCTAAACGATAAACAATATTATCTAATCTAGACTCTAAAAGACGGATTAAATTTTCACCACTAGCCCCCTGTTGACGATCCGCTTCTTGATAATAATTACTAAACTGACGTTCTAAAACTCCATAATAACGTTTAATCAGCTGTTTCATACGTAATTGTAAACTATAATCAGTTACTCGCGCAGCATGATCTCCAAATTGCCCTGGTGGAACATTAACCTTACATTTTGATTCTAAAGAGCGTACTCCACTTTTTAACTGTAAATCTACACCTTCCCTTCTAGATAATCTACATTTAGGACCTATATACCTTGCCATCTAATATCCCCAAATTAATAATTTTTTAATATGATTGTTTAAAATCTTCTACGTTTTCGCGGACGACATCCATTATGCGGCAACGGAGTTTTATCCGTAATACTAACGATTCTAAAACCTAAAGCATTCAAAGAACAGCTAGCTGATTCTTTACCTGGCCCAGGACCGCAAACAAATAATTCTAAGTTCTTTACGCCAAATTCTTTAATGGTATTCCCAACTTTTTCCGCAGCTATTTGAGCAGCGAACGGTGTACTCTTACGAGAACCTTTAAAACCACTTGCTCCCGCCGAACTCCAAGCTAAGACGTTACCTGTTTTATCAGTAATCGTAATAATAGTATTATTAAAAGTAGAATTAATATACCCTACTGCATCTAAAACGTTACGCTGTACCTTTTTCTTTGTAGTACGATTTTGTGTTACCATAAATTTACTCAAACAAATTAACCTTTACTAGGAGCTTTAGGCATCGTAATCGCACCTTTTCTCCTTCCTTTACGAGTTCTAGAATTAGTTTTTGTTCTTTGTCCTCGTACTGGTAATCCTCTACGATGACGTATACCGCGATAACAACCTAAATCCATTAAACGCTTAATATTCATCGTTATTTCACGACGTAAATCACCTTCTACGGTAAATTTCGCTACGCATGAACGTAAAATTTCGATTTCCTGCTCCGACAAATCCTTCACTTTGCAAGTTGGATTTATGTTCGCCTCTTTGCAAATACACATTGCACGTGATCTACCGATTCCATAAATCGCCGTTAAAGCAATCACTATATGCTTTTGTACTGGAATATTAATTCCTGCAATACGCGCCATTAATACACTCCACTCTAAATATTAATAAAATTCTCATCATTGAAAAAATAACCTAACGCATTTTAACACGTTTTAAGATTGTTTCAACTAATAATTACCCTTGACGTTGCTTATGCTTTGCTATTTTACAAATTACCCTTACAACCCCACCACGTCGTATAATTTTACAATTACGACAAATTTTTTTAACTGATGCTCTTACTTTCATACATTTACTTATACACCTAATTAAAACTACCTTCTATTAAACCTAGCCTTTTTAACTAAAGAATCATATTGATCCGTCATTAAATACGATTGTACTTGAACCATAAAATCCATCAAAACCACTACAACAATTAACAAAGACGTCCCCCCAAAGTGGAAAGGCATATGCCAAATATACATCAAAATATCAGGCATTAACGAAATTAAAGTAATATAAATCGCTCCAAAAAAAGTTAATCTCGTAATTATCGTATCAATATATTGTGCAGTATTTTCACCCGGACGTACTCCCGGAATTAATGCTCCTGATTTTTTCAAATTATCGGCAATTTCTTTAGGATTAAATACTAAAGCCGTATAAAAATAAGAAAAAAAGATAATCGCTAAAGCATAAATCAACATATACAAAGGTTGTCCCATTTGTAAAGCGTTGCCTATCGTATTTAACCATCCCATTCCTTTAGCCACACCAAACCAACGTGCTAAAGTAGCCGGAAACAAAACTAAACTAGAAGCAAAAATAGGAGGAATAACACCTGCCATATTAATTTTCAACGGTAAACTACTCGTTTGAGTATTACCATAACCACCATATGCTTGTCTCTTGACGTAACTAACTACAATTTTACGTTGTCCCCTTTCAATAAAAACTACCGCACTAGTAATTAAGGCTATCACGACCACTAGTAAAAAGAAATTGATCACTTGCATCTGTCCTTGACGAACTTCATTTAAAACTTGAATCACAGCCGTAGGAAAACGAGAAACAATCCCAGCAAAGATTAACATCGAGATACCATTTCCTACCCCATGTTCATTCATTTGTTCTCCTACCCACATTAAAAATAACGCTCCCGCCGTTAAAGTTAAAATGGTAACCAAATAAAAACTCAAGCCCGGTTGCAAAACAATACCGGCACTCGTTAACCATTTAGCAATCCCTAAAGATTGAATAAGCGATAAAAATAGAGTTCCTAACCTCGTATATTGATTTAACTTTCTACGACCTGAAGCTCCTTCTTTTTTTAAAACTTCTAATGCCGGAACAATCACTCCAAACAATTGGATGATAATCGAAGAAGAAATATACGGCATAACCCCTAAAGCAAAAATCGTCAAGCGCTGTAAAGCACCCCCTGAAAACATATTGAATAAACCCAATATACCCGCCTGCTCTTTATTAAAAAAATTAGCTAATTTTACCGGATCTAAACCAGGGACCGGAATATGAGAACCAAGACGATAAATAAAAATACCGATCATTAAAAACAAAAAACGTTTTTTTAACTCAGCAATTCCGCTATTATTAAGTTTATTTTTTTTCTGACGAACCATTACCATCCTTTCTATTCTGTAATTTGTCCACCTAATGCTTCAATTGCCTGTTTTGCACCAGCTGTTACTTTTATTCCCGACAAAACAATTTTGTTTTCTAACGTTCCAGATAAAATAACTTTGACTTTTTTAGCGCTCGAAGAAACCAAATGATGCTGTTTTAATAATTCGAGCGTAATCGTCTCATCCACAAAACGATTTAACTTTTGTAAAGCCACTTCCTCCGTACTAATGCGTTTAGAAGTAAAACCAAATTTCGGTAATCTTCTGTATAACGGCAACTGACCACCTTCAAAACCAATTTTTTTATTATATCCAGAACGAGATTTTTGACCTTTATGCCCACGACCACAAGTTTTACCAAATCCAGAACCCATTCCACGTCCTACCCGTACTTTTTCTTTCTTAGAACCTAATGCCGGTTTCAACTGATTAAGGTACATTTTATTCTGCCTCTTCTACTTGTAACAAATAATTTACTTTATTAATCATACCACGATTTTCTGGGGTATCCATCACTTTCACTGTATGCCCAATTCTTCTCAAGCCCAAACCAGCTATACACGCTTTATGATTTTTCAATTTTTTATTAGTACTTTTTACTAACTTTAGCTTTAAATATTTCATCCTTTTCACCAATAATGCTTAATTTATTATGCATCAGCTACCGTATTATCCTCTACCGTGACATTAGGGTGCTTATCGTTAATTAACTCACTAACCTTAAGTCCACGTTTAGCCGCTACCTGCTCAACCGTTTTCATCGCTGTTAACGCCTTTAAAGTAGCTCTAACCACATTAATAGGATTACGAGATCCTATACTTTTAGATAACACATTTCTTAAACCCAAGACTTCACATACAGAACGCACTGCACCACCAGCAATTAACCCTGTACCTTCACTAGCAGGTAACATTATTACTTTAGTTGCTCCAAAATAACCTTTTACCGGATGTTGTAAAGTACCTTCCTTAATCGATATCTTTACCATGTTACGACGACCCTGTTCCATCGCTTTCTGAATAGCAGCCGGAACTTCGCGAGATTTTCCTAAACCAAAACCGATCCTTCCTTTACCATCCCCTATTACAACTAAAGCAGCGAATCCAAAAATTCTCCCTCCTTTCACTACTTTCGCTGTACGACGTACCGATACTAATTTTTCTTTTAAAGTATCTACCGTTAAATTATCTGTCATCATATCGTTTAATTCCTAAAAATCCAAACCATTAGAACGTGCTGCATCTGCTAAAGCCTTTACTCTACCGTGATATCCAAATCCAGAACGATCAAAAGCTACTTTAGTAATACCTAACCCTTTTCCACAAATTGCAATTAACTTCCCAACTGCTTCCGCTGCTTTAATATTACCCCCATAAGGAATTTGCTCTTTTACCTGTTTTTGTAAACTAGAAACACAACCTAAAACTTTACTTTCAGCATCAATCAACTGCGCATAGATATGACGAGGTGTTCTATGTACAGATAAACGAATCATTAATAATTCTTTTATTTTACAACGTGTTCTTTTAGCACGTCTCATTCGAATTAATTTTTTATCCATTATTTCTTCTTCCCCTCTTTTAAGATAATTACTTCATCCTCATATCTAACTCCTTTACCTTTATAAGGCTCTGGCAAACGGTATGCTCTTATATTAGCAGCGACTTGCCCCACTAAATATTTATCAATTCCTTTAATTAAGATCTCCGTTTGAGTAGGAGTTTCAATACTAATTCCTTCCGGAATAACGTAGTTAATAGGATGAGAATAACCCAACACTAAATTTAAAACTTTATTCTGTACTTGAGCTTTATATCCAACTCCAACTAATTGTAATTTGCGTACAAAACCGATATTTACTCCCTCTATCATTGATTTCACGATTGCTTTTACCGTTCCCGCTTGAGCTTGATAAATATCATTCGTCGCTTTAAAAAAAACTCCTGTTGGCTCTACTTTTACTTCAACAGCATCATCGTTTAAAATATGTTTTAAAGTCCCTTTAGGCCCTTTAACGATAATTTCACCATCATTTATGATACATTCAATCCCTTGAGGTAAACTAACTGGTTTCCTAGGTACACGAGACATCTTCTAAATCCTCTTTAACTTACAAAACAAATTACTTCTCCTCCTTCTCCTAAAGCTCGAGCTTTTCTATCACTCATTACCCCTTTAGAAGTAGAAATAATAGCAATTCCCATTCCACCCATTACTTGCGGTATTTCATTCTTACTACAATAAACCCGTAAACCAGGTTTACTGCAACGCGTTAATTTATCAATAACAGGTAACCCGTTATAATATTTTAAAAATAAAGTTAACTCTTGAATATTATTGGAATCATCTTGATCCTCTAATACTACATCTTTTAAAAAACCTTCTTCTTTTAAAACATTAGCAATTGCTATCTTTAATTTAGTAGCAGCCACTTGTACACTAGATTTATGACGCAATTGTGCATTTCTAATCCTAGTTAACATATCCGCTATTGGATCATTCATACTCATAAACTTACACCTTTTTACCAACTAGCTTTAACAACCCCAGGAACATCACCGCGCATTACAGCTTCTCGCAAGTGAATCCTACATAATCCAAATTTCTTATAAACGGCCCTCGGTCTTCCACAAATTTGACAACGAGAACGCACCCTAATACTACTACTATCACGCTTTAATTCACTTAAATTTTTAACTGCTTCCATTTTTTGTTCAAATCCCACAGTTAAACTTTTAATGATTTTCTTCAATTCTTCTCTTTTACGACGAGAATTAATAGCTAACTCCTTGCGCTTATTCTCTTTGACAATCATCGATAACTTTGCCATATCTCCTCTTTATTTCATTTCCTTTAACGGTAAACCGAAAGATAATAACAATATTCTAGCTTCTTCATCTGTTCTCGCCGAAGTAGTAATTGAAATATCTAAACCTCTTAATGCGTCGATTTTATCATAATCAATTTCAGGAAAAACAATTTGCTCTTTAATACCTAAATTATAATTACCTCGACCATCAAAAGAACGAGGATTTAACCCTCTAAAATCACGAATACGAGGAATTACGATTGAAATTAACCTTTCTAAAAATTCGAACATACGCTCTTTTCGCAAAGTAACTTTACAACCAATTGGCCATCCTTCTCTAACTTTAAAACCAGCTACTGATTTACGCGATAAAGTAATCACCGCTTTTTGACCAGCAATTTTAGTCAAATCTTCAGCGGCATTATTCACAATTTTACGATCGGCGATCCCTTCTCCTACTCCCATATTCAAAGTAATTTTCAATAGTTTAGGAACCTGCATCACATTTTTATAACCAAAACGATTCACCATCTCAGTTATAATCTTTTCCTGGTATAATTTAGCTAACTTTGATTTCATATTTTATATACCTATTAATTCTTTACTTCTTCACCAGTACTTTTAAAACAACGTATTTTTTTGCCATTTTCTAATACTTTTATAAAAGCACGATCTGCTTTTTGAGTTTTAGGATTAAATAATTGTACATTAGAAATAGCTAAAGGAGCCTCTTTTTCCACAATTTCTCCTTTATTGTGAGTTTGCGGATCAGCTTTCTTATGACGCTTTACTAAATTTACTCCATTTACTAAAACTCTACTGCCTTTTTCTAGAACTTTTAATATTTTACCACGTAACCCTTTATTTTTACCGGTAATAACTATTATTTCATCCCCTTTTTTTATCTTACGCATAACTAAATACCCGCTCTTATAAAACTTCTAATGCTAAAGAAACTACTTTCATGAATTTTTCGCCTCTCAGTTCACGAGTTACCGGTCCAAAAATACGAGAACCTAACGGCTGCAATTGATTATTTAATAAAACTACTGCATTATCATCAAAACAAATCAATGACCCATCTGAGCGACGCACTCCCTTTTTAGATCTTACTACTAACGCAAAAAAAACTTCTCCCTTTTTAATTTTACCATCTGGAATAGCTTCTTTTACCGATACTTTTATTACATCTCCAATATTAGCATAACGATTGCGCGTACTACCGGTAACTTTAATACACATTACCTTTTTAGCACCACTATTATCGGCTACATCTAACATGGTACACATCTGAATCATTTGAATCCCTCTTTTTTATCGCCAATCGAATTTAAAACAAAAATATCATTCAGTCAAATCTTTTTGTAATTTACACCACTATTTTACTATTTTTAACAATTTCCAAGCTTTCGTCTTAGAAATAGGTCTTGTTTCACAAATTACTACGACATTTCCAACCTTAGCCATGTTCTCTTCATCATGGACATGAAATTTAGTCGTTTTTTTAACGTATTTACCAAATACAGGATGTTTAATTTTCCTTACTACTGCAACGATAATGGATTTATCCATTTTATCGCTAATTACTTTTCCTTCTAATGTTTTAATTACTTTATTTTCACTCATTAGTCATCTCTACATTCTTCAATTCTGTTAATACAGTTTCAATTCGTGCAATTTCACGTCTCAATGATTTAAACATATGCGTCGATAATTTTTTACTTTCATCAACAGCTACATTCTTATTACGAATTCGTAATTTTAACAAATCAATACGGCGTGCCTCTAAATCTTGCAGTAAATCTGCCTTTGTTTTTTTTCTTAATTCACTAGCTTTCATTACATTATCGTCCTAACGTTAAACACTGTTTTTACCGGTAATTTTGCCGAAGCTAACGCAAAAGCTTCTCGTGCTAACGCTTCCGGTATCCCGTCAATTTCAAATAAAATTTTACCAGGCTGAACTAAAGCAACCCAATATTCCACTGCCCCTTTACCTTTACCTTGACGTGTTTCTAAAGGTTTTTTCGTTATTGGTTTATCTGGAAAAATTCTAATCCATAATTTACCGCCTCTTTTAATATGACGAGTAATTGTCCTACGAGCAGCTTCAATCTGTCTAGCTGTAATTCTAGCTCTTTCTGTCGTTTTCAACGCAAATTCTCCAAAACTAATCGTCGATCCTCCAATAGCAATACCACGATTATGACCTTTGAATTGTTTACGATATTTAGTTCTTGCTGGCTGTAACATAAACTCTTAACCCAAAATTATTTTATTTATCTTTATTTTCTGAAATCCCTGAATTTACTCCTTTTTTATTTTCAAGTTTAGCTCCAATCTTTTCTCCTTTGAAAATCCAAACTTTTACACCGATAATTCCATAAGCAGTATGAGCTTCAGCAAAACCATAATCAATATCTGCTCTAAAAGTATGCAAAGGAACTCTTCCTTCATGATACCATTCTGAACGGGCAATTTCTGCACCACCTAATCGTCCACTCACACATACCTTAATGCCTTTAGCACCGCTTTTCAAAGCCATTTGCATTGCTCTTTTCATCGCTTTACGAAATAAAATACGCTTTTCCAATTGCTTTGCAATGCCATCTGCCACTAAACTACCGTCTAAATCTACTTTTTTAACTTCTTCGATATTAACGTAAACCGGAACTTTCAAACGTTGGGCTAATTCTTTACGTAATAATTCTACATCCCCACCTTTTTTACCTAAAATTACTCCAGGTTTACCCGCGAAAATAGTAACTTTCGCACTTTTTGCAGGACGTTCGATTTGTATTTTACTAATTACCGCAGTATCATATTTTTCATAAAGAAATTTACGTAAATTAAGATCTGAACTCAAATATGTAGAATACATTTTTGTATTAGCATACCATGTAGATTTCCAATCTTGTACGATCCCTAATCTGATCCCATTTGGATTAACCTTTTGACCCATTTTATTTCCTCTTCATATCTGAAAGTACAATTGTAATATGGCTAAAACGCTTTATAATTCGCGAACCTCTTCCTTTAGCACGCGCATGCATTCTTTTCAATCTAAAAGACTCATCTACCCAAATTTTACTAACGATTAAATCATCACGATCTAAGCCATCATTATTTTCTGCATTACTAACCGCAGAACATAAAGTCTTTTTAACGAAAGAAGCGGCTTTTTGAGTACTATAAGTTAAAACGTCTAAAGCTCGTACGACACTCATTCCACGTATGAGATTTGCAACTAACCTCACTTTCTGCGCTGACTCTTGCGCATGCCTATATTTCGCTGTTATTTCCATAGTTTTTTATACTCTCTCATAAAACTTACTTTATTAATTTTTCTCCGTCTTTCTATCTCCTGAATGAGCACGAAAGGTACGAGTTAAAGCAAATTCTCCTAATTTATGTCCTACCATATTTTCTGTAATAAAAACTGGTACATGATCTTTACCGTTATGCACTGCAATAGTTAAACTAACCATTTCCGGTACAATCATAGAACGTCTCGACCAAGTTTTAATTGGTTTTTTTACTTTACTGTTCCGTGTAGTTTCTACCTTTTTCAATAAATGTGCATCTACAAAAGGACCTTTTCTAATTGAACGTGGCACGCTTTTATCCTCCTCTTCTACTTCTTCTTTTTATTTTGATGACGACTACGAATAATCATCGCATCTGTACGTTTATTATGACGCGTATGATATCCTTTCGTCGGTTTACCATACGGAGTTACAGGATGACGACCTCCAGAAGTACGCCCTTCACCACCACCATGAGGGTGATCAACAGGGTTCATGACTACCCCTCTAACCGTAGGTCTAACACCGCGCCAACGTTGGGCACCCGCTTTACCTAACGAACGTAAATTATGTTCACCGTTAGAAACTTCACCTATACAAGCTCTACATGTTGCTAAAACTTTCCTTACTTCCCCCGATTTCAATCGTATCGTTACGTAACTACCTTCTCTAGAAACGATTTGAGCAAAAGTACCTGCAGTACGTACTAACTGCGCACCAGCAAAAGGCTTTAACTCTATGTTATGTATCACAGTACCAACTGGTATATCAATCAAAGGTAAACAATTACCTACAGAAATAGCAGCTCCCGCTCCAGACATTACTTTATCACCTACTTTTAAACCTTTAGGCGCTATAATATAACGTCTTTCACCGTCTCCATACACAATTAAAGCAATATAAGGACGACGATTCGGATCATATTCTAAACGTTCTACTCGTCCTTCTATTCCATCTTTATTTCTTTTAAAATCAATAATTCGATAATAACGCTTACTCCCACCACCATGATGACGTACTGTTAATCTACCAAAATTATTTCTAGCACTTCCACGACCACGTTGCTTTGCTTCAATTAACGAAGCACAAGGTCTACCCTTATGTAATTCGCTATTTACTACCTTAACAACAAAACGTCGTCCGGGAGAAGTAGGTTTAGCCTTAATAACTGTCATTTTTAAACCCCATCAAAATCAATTGTTTGTCCTTTTAATAAAGCAACATACGCTTTTTTCCAACCTTTAGGAGCACTTGTTTTACCACGAAAACGTTTAACTTTCCCGTGCATATGACAAATTCTTACCTTTTGCACATCTACGTTATATAAAATCTTCAACGCTTGAATAATCTCTGTTTTACTAGCCAAATCACCTACTTTAAATACGTACTGAGATATACCAGCTAAATTAGATGATTTTTCCGAAACACATGGAGCTAAAATTATGTGATTTATTTTATTTTTAATCATACTAATCTTTCCTCAATTTTTTTCAAAGCTCCAACGGAACATATTATCTTATCAAAAGCAATTAAATCTAAAGGGTTAATTTCGTGATCTAATTGTATCCAAACGTTAGGCAAATTACGAACTGACAAATACAAATTACGTTCAATGGTATCTGTAATTACCAACACTCTTTTTTGCGTAATCGGCTTTAATAAGCGTGCAAAGTCTTTTGTTTTACCCGTTGTTTCAATTTTTTCTACTAATAATAATCGTTCTGATTTTAATAATTCAGATAAGATAGAACGCATCGCAACAAGATACATTTTACGATTAACTTTTTGCTCATAATTACGCGGCTTTGCGGCAAAAGTTACCCCACCAGTTCGCCAAAGAGGACTACGATTCGTTCCTGCTCTTGCTTGCCCTGTTCCTTTTTGTCTAAAAGGTTTTCGTCCTCCGCCACTAACTTCACTACGACTCTTTTGAGCTTTCGTACCAGCCCGAGAAGCTGCGCGATAAGCTTCTACTACTTGGTGAATCAACGGTTCGTTATAATCGCAACCAAATACTTTTTCATTAACAGCTATCACTGAAGAAGATAATTGCCCTGCAGAAAAATCAAAACATTTAATTTCCATGATTACCTCGCAATATTTTTCTTTTTAACGGCGGGACGAATTATAACGAAATTACTTTCACTACCAGGAATACCACCTTTAATCAATAATAAATTACGTTGTAAATCAACTTTAACAACCTGTTGATTTTGAACCGTTCTACGTACATTTCCTAAATGACCAGCCATCTTTTTCCCTTTAAAGACCTTTCCCGGAGTTTGTCTTTGGCCAATAGATCCAGGAACACGATGAGATACCGAGCAACCATGACTTGCAAAACCACCAGCAAAATGATGACGTTTCATCACCCCCGCAAAACCCTTACCTTTCGTAATACCTGTAATGTCGATATAAGAACCTTCCGTAAAACAATCCACTTTCAATTCTTGACCAACGGTAAAATTACTAATTTCTTCTTCTAATAACGCAAATTCCCATAAACCTTCTCCAGCATCAACTTTTGCTTGCGCATAATGCCCTACCAATGGTTTATTTAAACGAGATACTTTCTGCGTACCTAACGTTACTTGAATTGCACAATAACCATCTTTTTCTAAATTTTTTACCTGTACAATTCGATTTGGTTGTACTTCAACCACCGTTATAGGAATACTCACTCCATCCTCGGTAAAAATACGAGTCATTCCACATTTTTTTCCAATTAAACCTAACGTCATTTTTTTCTCTCACTAATCTTCTGATGATTCAATTAATTAATCAACACTAATTTGCACATCCACTCCCGCAGCTAAATCCAAACGCATTAAAGCATCAACCGTTTTATCCGTAGGATATAAAATATCTAGTAAACGCTTATGCGTGATTAACTCATACTGATCACGAGCATCTTTGTCCCCATTCGGTGCTACACAAACCGTTAAACGCTCTACTCGGTTTGGTAAAGGAATTGGGCCTCTAATTTGTGCTCCAGTGCGTTTTGCCGTTTCGACAATTTCACAAGTAGCACGATCGATTAAATGATGATCAAAACCTCTTAAATTAATCCTAATTTTTTGTCCTTTTTTTACTAAAGTTGCCATATATAATTACCCTATTCGATAATTTTAGTAACGACCCCAGCACCTACCGTGTGACCTCC